>JBQGBY010000144.1:0-11215 GCA_052038195.1 Micromonosporaceae bacterium
CCCCACCCAGCCACCCGAGAGGCCCTGCCGGCCCTCCTCCCCCACCCAGCCACCCGAGCAAGAGCGCGTTGCGGTGCCCCGCGACTCCGATCGCGGGCTGGTAGCGTGCCGGCCGTGACCATGCCTCCGCCGGCCACGCCACTGACCATCGTCACCAAGGCACCACCGCTGGGTGTATGGGTGAAGCCGCGGGCGACGATCAACGGCTACCCGGTGTCGCTCGCCTGGGGATCGAACACCATCAGCGTCCCACCGGGCGTGCACCACATCGCCGTCCACATGCCATGGCTGTGGACGTTCGGCCAGGCGGCAATCACCGTGGACAACCGTTACGGACCCGCCCCAGCGGTGTACTACGCGATGCCGTGGGTGAACTTCGGTGCGGGCGCGATCGGGTTCACGCCCGTCGCCAACCCCCTGCTGGGCGCGTTCCTGGGGCTGGTTGCGGTCCCGTTCCTGCTGATCGCCGCCTGCTGCGGCTTCGCCGCCCTCACCGTCTGAGGCGGGCGCAATCGCCGTGCCGGCTCCGCCACCCCCACCCGACCACCCGAAGGTCAGCTGGCGTTGTCGAGTGGGTCGGCCAGAAGGGGTTCGAAGGCGAGGTCGGCGGCGCCGAGGAGGGTCGCGTCGTCACCGAGGCTCGGCGTGCGCAGCCGTACGTGCTCCCGCGACGCGACAAGGCCCATCCGGGTAAGCCGGCCCCGCACCTGAGCTGCCGAGGACAGGTAGACGTCGCGCAGCGTGCCGCCGAAGATGACGAGCTCGGGGTTGAAGATGTTGACGAGGTTCGCCACCCCGAAGCCGAGCCAGTCCCCCACTTGACGTAGGGCCGTCTGGGCCATCGCATCGCCGCGACTGGCGGCGTCCACGACGGCGAGCACCGCTGCCTTACCCGTTCCGTCGCGCCCGGCCGCGCGCACGAGTGCGCTCTCGCCGATCTCGGTCTCCCAGCACCCCCGTGACCCGCACCCACAGGGTCGGCCCTGCGGGTTGACCACCATGTGACCGATCTCGCCACCGCGCCCGCCGAAGCCGGTCACGGCCCGACCGCCCGCGATGATGCCACCGCTCACGCCGGCGTCGCCGTGCACGTAGACGACGTTCTCGCAGCCGATGGCGACGCCGCGGGCGTGCTCGGCGAGCGCCGCGAGGTCCGCGCCGTTGCGGACGGCGAGCGGCGCGGTGGTTCCCCGCGTGTCGGTCAGCGCCTCGGCCACGGCGTCGGCGAAGGGCTCGTCCACCGAGCCGGCCTCGCACAGCCGGACATCGCCGTCCTCCTTACGGGCAATGCCGATCACCGCGGCCGCGCTGCCGACACAGACCGCGTCCGGCGCGACGGTCTTCTCGACCTCGCGGACGAACTCGCCGAAGGGCGCCACGACCTTGGCCGGCGGCCGGTCGCCCCGCGGCCGGGGCAGCTCCCGTCGGTTGAGCACCACGCCGCCGAGACCGACCCGGGCGGCCACGACGCGGTCCACCTCCAGGCTGAACGCGTACACGTACACGTGCTCGGCCTGGGGTGTGACCACAAGGGACGGACGGCCCGCGCGACCGTGGTCCCGTGGCACCTCCTCAGTCACGAGGCCCGCCGTGATGAGCTCGGCGGTGAGCGCCCCGATCGTGCTGCGGTTGAGGCCCATGCGCGAGGTCAGCTCGGCACGCGACGTCGGTCCCCGGAGATGGACATGGCGCAGCAGCGTTCCGAGGTTGTGCCGGCGAACCTCCTCCTGGCTGGGGGCGGCGCGCATCGGTTCGCTCAGCGTAACCCGACGGCTGTGGACCGTCGTCGGGCGAACGCGTCGACTCCGGCGGCCAACAGCAGCACCAGACCGGTGACGACGAACTTGTCGGAAGCCCTCGTGCCGAGAAGGCCCATGCCGTTCTCGATGATGGCGACCACGATGCCACCCACCACTGCATCCAGCACCCGCCCCCGGCCGCCGAACAGGCTGGTGCCGCCGATGACGGCCGCACCCACGGCATACAACAAGAGGTTGGCGCCGCCGAGCCGGGCATCGACGGAGTTGCTGCGCGATCCCTGGATGATGCCGCCGATCGCCGCGAGCGTCGAGCAGATCATGAATGCGCTGATCTTCAGTCGATCGATATTGATACCGGCCCGGCGGGTGGCCTCCGCGTTGCCGCCCAGCGCGTAGAGGTGCAGGCCGTAGCGGGTGCGCTTGAGCACGAAGGTCAGGACCACCAGCAGGATCACCACGATCGGCACGACGATCGGCACGCCCTTGAGCGTCACCGTCGCGACCCGAGCGCGGTTGAGGTTGAGCACATAGACCGCGAGCCCGCCGAGGACGGCCAGCACGGCGATCCGGAACGCCACGACGGTGATCGGGTCGCGCGTGAGGCCACGCCTGGCCCGTAAGGCCGTACGGCCGATCTGGACGGCGGCGAACACGACGAGCCCAACCGCGTAGAAGGCCCACCCGACCATGACCGGCAGGTTCTTGTTGCTGATCGCCAGCACCGTCGAGTCCCGGATGAGGATGACCTGGCCCTCGTCGACCAGCCGCAGCAGGACGCCCTGGAAGGCGAGGAACCCGGCCAGTGTGACCACAAAGGACGGGACGCCGATCTTCGCCACGATCGTGCCCAGCAGTAGCCCGATGACCATGCCGGTGACGACGGCGCCGAGAATGGCGGCGTACCAGGGCAGGCTCGCCTCCACCAGCAGCTTCGCCATGACCGCGGCCGATACGCCGGCGGCGAAACCGGCGGAGAGGTCGATCTCCCCGAGGAGGAGCACGAAGATCAGACCCATCGCCACGACGATGTACACCGCCGACTGTGACAGCAGGTTGGCGAAGTTGGCCTCGCTCAAGAAGACGGGCTTGGCGATGGTGAACCCGACGCAGAGGACCAGGATGCCGAGCACGCCGGGCAGAGCGCCCATCTCGCCGCCACGCACGCGGCGGAAGTAGGCCCGCACATAACTCGACAGCGGAGCCGGCTCGGCGGGCGCGACCGGGGCCGTCGGCCGCACGGCAGTGGTCATAGATCTACTCCGTTATCCTCGAATCCGTTGGAGCTCTCGGCCTCGGGGGGCAGTCCGAGGTTGCCGCTGCGGCCCGCGGTGATCAGCTCGACCACCTGGGAATGGGTCACATCCGACGCCGCGACCTGGGCGACCATGCGGCCGAGGTAGAGCGCCGCGATGCGGTCCGAGACCGCGAAGACATCGTTCATGTTGTGGGAGATCAGCACGACGGCGTGCCCGTTGTCGGCAAGGCGGCGGACGAGCTCGAGCACCTGGGCGGTCTGTGCCACACCTAGCGCGGCGGACGGCTCGTCGAGGATGACGACCCGGCTGTTCCACAGCACGGCCTTGGCGATCGCCACGGTCTGACGCTGACCGCCGGAGAGTGACGCGACGCGCTGGCGCACGGAGCTCACGGTCCGCACCGCGAGCGAGGTGAGGGTCTGCGCGGCGAGCTCCTCCATGGCCGCGTCGTCGAGCACGATCCCCGACCGGCGCTCCCGCCCGAGGAACATGTTCTGCACGACGTCGAGGTTGTCGCACAGCGCCAGGTCCTGGTAGAGGATCTCGATGCCGAGCGCGGCGGCGTCGCGCGGGTTGTGGACCGTGACGTGCCGCCCCTCGTACCGGATCTCGCCGCCGTCGTAGCCATGGGTGCCGGCGATGCATTTGACCAATGTGGACTTGCCCGCGCCGTTGTCCCCGACGAGTGCCGTCACCCGCCCGGCCTCGATCAAGAAGTCGACATCGCGGAGCACCTGCACGGGGCCGAAGCTCTTGTAGAGGCCGCGCACCTCCAGCAACGGAGGTGCGGCGGTGGAACTGACAGTGGTCACGTCGATGGGCTCCTCTTGCGACGCGGCTGGTGTGGACGGGGTGGCGCCGCGCGCCATCGGCAGGGCGATGGCACGCGGCGCCTTTGCGATGCCGTGGATCGGGAGGCGGCCGGATCCATGGCGGTGCAAGGACTAGATGCCGGCCTCCTCGCACAGCGCGGCGAAGTCCGCTGTGCAGAGGTCTTCCTTGGTGACGAAGCCGTCGTCCACGACGATCTTGACGTCGTCCTTGAAGATGGCGACTGGCTCCTCGAGCCGGGACGGAACCATCCGCCCGGACTCGGTGTCCTCGACCTCGGTCAGGCCGGTCGGTGTCTCGCCGTTGGCCAGCGCGATCGCGAGATCGGCGGCCGCGTTGGCCTCCTGCTCGATCGCCTTGTAGACCGTCATGCACTGGTCGCCGGCGAGGATGTTCTGCAGACCGCCGACACTGGCGTCCTGGCCCGTCACCGGAACCTGGCCGTTGACGCCCTCACGCTTGAGCACCGAGATCGCCGCGTTGCCCAACGTGTCGTTGGCGGCGAGCACGCCGTCGATGGCGCCGCCGGCGGCGGTGAACATCTGGTCGAACAGGGTCTGGGCCTGCGTGCCGTCCCAGTCCGGCACGCTCTGCTCCTCGACCAGGGTGTAGTTCGCCTGCTCGGACAGCACTGAGTGGTATCCCTCGCGGAACAGGGTGGCGTTGTTGTCCGTCGGCGAGCCGTTGAGGTAGACGATGCGCGGCTCCGCCACGCCCTTCTCCTCGAGGCACTGCACGAGACCCTCGCCCTGGAGCCGGCCGACCGCCACGTTGTCGAAGCTCACGTAGTAGTCCGCCCCGCCGTTGAGCGTCAGCCGGTCGTAGTCGATGGTGCCGATGCCCGCGTCCTTCGCCTTCTGCAGCACGGCCGCGCCCGAGCCCGAGTCGAGATTGACGATCATGAGGATGGTGATGCCGTCCAGGATCAGCTGGTCGGCCAGGGTCTGGAAGGTCTGGGTCGAGCCCTGAGCGTTCTCGATCTTGTACCTGACGCCGGCGGCCTCGAAGGCCTCCTCCAGGTAGCGCCGGTCCGCGGTCTCCCAGCGGACCGCGGAGGCGCTGTCCGGCAGGATGACGCCGATGTAGGGCGTCTCGTCGGTCGTGCCGGGGGGTTGTTCTTCCTCGCCACAAGCGGTCAAGCCGGTGACGGCCAACAGGCCGATGCCGACCAAGGCGCAAAGCCTCTTGCGCATCGCCAGTTCCTTTCTGCTCGGGGGACGGCCGCCATAGGCAGGCGGACGGTGGTGCGCGAGTGCATCTGGATCAGTTAGGTGCAATACGGGGCTGAGCGGTGGTGCGGGAGAGGACGTTCGCCGCGATGTGCCGGGCGCGCGCCATTGATTGTTGTGTCCGGCAACGTATTCCCAACGTGACCCAGTGCACAAGATGTGGCGGCGCCGAAGTTTGTTGTCCGCGGTAACAATTCGGCAACGAGCGCGTCACCGCGACCGGCCAGCCCGCCGGGACGACCTGCCCTGTCCGGCGCCGTCTGGCATTGTCCGGCGCTGTCCGGGATAGGCCGTGAACACGACCTCGATCGCCCACCGTATGCGTGGACCTCGGCTCCAACGCAAACTCCGGCGACGCCGGCGGAGCGGAATCAGCAAGTAATTCCGGCGACGCCTGCGGTGCGGAGTCAGCGGGCAGTTCCAGCCGTACCGGCCCGCCACCCTCGCCCGCCGGGGACACCCTCCGGTTCACCGCCGGGCACCCGAACCCGAGCCGGGGGGCTGATGTTCGGGGGGCCGTGGCGAGGGAGTCCGTACGGCGGGGGCGCGGGCGGAAGGACACGACCGCCCGCCCGGGGACCGGTCACTCCCCGGCTCGAAGCGGGCGTGCGCTCGAGCCGGGGAGTGACCTCAGCCAATAGAGCCGGTCCGGAAGCGCCCCGTCGTGGCGGGAGCCTGCTCGCGCTAGACGTTCTAATGTATGCCCGCGAGCGCCCCGACCGCCTCGATGCGGGCCCGGACAGCGACGGCGTCCGCATGTCCCAGTTCGTCCAGAATGGACAGTCCGGAGCGCCACGCCTCTCCCGCCCGCCCCGCATCGCCCGCCCGCTCATAGACCTCACCGAGGTAGGTCCACACGGTGGCCTCGTGCAGGCGGTCACCGCGCTCCCAGTGCCCGGTCAGTGCCTGCCGGTAGTGCCGGACCGCTTCGTCGAGGTCGCCCAGCTGCTGGTAGATGAAGCCGATGCTGACCAGTACGGGGGCAGCGGCAGACAGGTCGCCGCGGCCGCGCCACAGCTCCAACGCCTCGCGGCACTCCGCGAGCGCCGTCTCGTAGTCGCCGAGCAGAGCGCGACAGTAGCCGGCGTGGTTCAGCGCCACCGCGAGGCCCGCGTCGTCCCCATGCGCCCGGAAGATGGCGACGGCCCGCAGCGCGCAGTCGACCGCGGCGGTCGGCTGGCCCGCGTCGCTGTACATCTCACTGAGGTTCGCCGCGACGATGGCTTCCCACAGTGGGTCTTCGGTAAGCGCGTACTGGCCGGCGGCCTGCTCCCAGCGCTCACGCGCGACATCGAACAGACGCGAGTGTGCCGATGCCCGGGTCAGCCCCCGGTGCGCCAGGGTGCCCGGCTCCGGGTCCACTGTGGCCGGTGGCGCGATCGCGTTGACAGCAAGCCAGTCCAGCCCGCACACGCTGAGGTCCAGAAGGTTCACCAGCGCCCAGGCGAGCTGCCAGGCATGGTCGGCGAAGCCGTAGTCCCGGGCGAACCGGGCCGCGGCGAGCAGCGATCCGCGCTCGCCGTGCAGCCAAGCCCGGGCGTGCGCCGCCGAGGCGATGTCACAGACCACCGTGCCCACCGATGCGTCGACGAGCCCCACCCGTGTACGGCTCGGCTCGAGCAGCCGGTCCGCCCGGGCGGCGGTGTGCACGTAGTGATCGAGCAGGCGCCGTATCGCCGGGCGCCGATCCTGCGGCGCGTCGGTGTCGAGGAGGTCACCGGCGTAGGCGCGCAGCACGTCGTGCAGGGCGTAGCGATCGGGCGAGACCTCGGTGAGCATGTGGGCACGGATGAGCTCGCCGACCAGGCGGCGCGCGACCATCACCGGGACACCGGCAAGGCTCGCCGCCGCCGCGGCGGACAGCTCGGGGCCTGGGTCGGCGCCCAGCAGCCGGAACAGCCGTGCGGCCGACGGCGACAGGCGCAGGTACGACCAGGACAGCACCGACCGGACGGTGCTGCGGTCGTCGCCGGCCGCGAGCAGGTCCAGCCGCGCCTGCTCGTCGCGCAGGTCCGCGACGAGCTCGGCGAGCGAGGCGTCGGGACGAGAGGCGGCGAGCTCAGCGGCGACCCGCAGCGCGAGCGGGAGCCCACCGCAGAGTCGGACGAGGGCGCCGGCGTCGTGTGGGGCCGCATCCACTCGGTCGGCGAGCAGGGCGCGGAGCAGGCTCACCCCCTCCGCGTCGGGGAGGACGTCCAGTTGGATGCGCTGGGCCCCGTCGGCGGCGACGAGACCGGCGAGGCTGTCGCGGCTGGTCACCACCACCATGCAGCTGGCGCTGCCCGGCAGCAGCGGCCGTACATGGTCGGACGAGACGGCGTTGTCGAGAACGACCAGCATGCGCCGCCCGGCGAGCATGGTCCGGAACCGCGCGGCCCCCTCGTCCACGCCGGCGGGCACCCGGCCCGGCTCCACGCCGAGGGCGTGCAGGAACCGCCCCAGAGCGTCGGCGGCCTCGACCGGCTCGCGCGAGCTGAACCCGCGGAGGTCGATATAGAGCTGTCCGTCCGGGAAATCGGCCGCGCGTCGGTGTGCCCACTGCACCGCGAGCGCGGTCTTGCCGACGCCGCCACCGCCGCAGATCGCCGCGATCGCCAGGCCGCCGTTTCCGGCCCGCTCCCGGGCGGAGGTGGCCAGGCGGTCGAGCTCGTCGAGGTCCGCCTGACGCCCGACGAACCCTGGTACGGGTGCGGGCAGCTCGCGCGGCACCCGCTCGCCGTTCACGGCAGCCACTGGCGCCGCCAACGGGGAGCGACCCGGCCGGCGCAGTTCCTCGACCCGGTCACGGGCGGTGGCGAGCGGGCCGAGCTCGGACCTGCTCGCGCCCAATATCTGGACGAGATGGTCGAAGCGGTCCGTCGGCGGCAGCGCCGTGCCCTTGAGGTACTCCCCGATGATCGCGCGCGACCAGCCGGTCTTCGCGGCCAGCTCCCGGTAGGTAAGCCTCGCGCCGTCCCGGTTGCGGGCCTCCCGGCGATGGAGCAGCCGCAGTACGCGGGCAAGCTCAGGCACCGTCCGGACCCCCGATGCGTCGGCCTCCACCGACGTGGCCGGAGCGGATGATATGGGCGTACTGGTGTTCACGGCATACCCCCCACCACCTCGTCCCACGAATCCCCGAGGTCCGCAAACGGCCTCGTGGGCGTGCCTCATCGGCGTGCTGTAGAACGTTATCCAACAGCCGCCACACAAAAGGCACGCAACGAGTTGGGGATCCGGGACGGGGATTGTTGTGGCTCGCAACATTCCGCTGGTCCGGCGATAGTGGCATCGAGGGATAGCCCTTGTCAAGAAGGTAGGAAGCGGGATCCTGGTGGGATCAGCCGCGAGCGCGAGGGGCGAGCGCCATCGAGCCCCGCAGTCGCGAGCCACGAAGTCACCGTCCGATCATCGACGTCATTCGAGGTGTCACAGCCCATGTACACCGGCCTCTTCCCGATCCTGAGCACGCCCGACCTGCCGCGGTTGCTGCGCTTCTACGAGGATCTTCTCGACGCCCGGGTCAACTACCGCTTCCCCGCCGATGGCGAGCCCGAGTACGTTGGTGTCCACATTGGAGAGTCGAATCTCGGTCTCGGGCGGGCCACCGGGACCACCGCTGATCCCGGTCGAATCACGCTGTGGGTCTACGCCGACGACTGCGACGCTGCCGTCACCCGCCTGCGCGCTGGCGGGGCCACGGTGGTGGCCGAGCCGGCCGACCAACCGTGGGGTGAGCGGATGGCGACCATCACCGACCCCGACGGCAACCCGATCATCGTCGCCTCGCGGTAGCCAGCCCCGGCCCGCCGTTCCGGTCTCGGCGATTGGATCCAATCAATCAACGTCGTCGAGGACGAGCTCGTCGCCGTACTGGTGCGAGCAACCGTCCGGCGGCGAGATCTCGCCCGGGTCGACCGCGTAGCCAGGTTCCGGATCGACCACGACGTCCCAGATGCCCGACAGCGCCGCCATGCACCGGTCGGCGGCGCGCTCGCTGCCGCCCTCACCACCGACCCAGACATCGAGCCAGGTACTCGCGCCGGACGGGTAGCCGGTGTGGCACGGGCCGTCCTGCGGGGTCTCGCCGTCGCCGCAGGTGTCCTCCACGACGAGGTACCGGCGCAGGTTCGGCACATAGAACCGCGTGCCCGCAGACCAGTCCAGGACGGCGCCGCCGTCCTCCCGCACGTACCCGACCGCGACCGTGACCGGGTCGTCGTAGCTCCCGGTCCCGCCCGCGGTGGCGTGCAGCACCGGGTGCGAGATCCGTACCGAGCCCGGCGGCGTGTTGTCGAAGTACGAGTAGCCGGTGACGTACGCCCGCACCGGCTCGACCCGCAGCAACGGCGACATCTCGGCGGGTTCGCTGGAGCGTGCAGCGGCGGGGTGCCTGCTCTCCGCCGAATCGCACGCGACGGCCGTGACCAGGACGCCGGGCAGGAGGACTCCCACCAGCAACCTGCGTGCGGTGTGTGCCAACGGTCCGACCTGGCCCTCAAGCATGCGATCCCGCGTTGCAGTCTCCCATGCCGGCCGCGCGCCCGGGGCCGGTCAGGCCGGGTCGGTCGGCGTCTCGGTGGACGGCGCCACCGACGGGGAAGCCTCCGGCGACGGCGCCGGGGAAACCTCAGGCGAGGGCGACACCTCGGGCGAGGGCGACGGGGACGGCGAGACCGCGGGCGACGGCGACGGCGACACCTCGGGCGACGGCGACGGCGCGGTCGTCGGTGACCCCTCGGTCGGCGCCGGTGGCGGCGGGTTCACGACAACCGCGACCTCGGAGCCGGCCTGGAATCCCGTGGTCTGCGGGGCCCGCTGCGCGGGACGAGGCGGTACGGATACGGCCGGGGACGGCTCGACCCCCGGCGAAGACTCGCTCCCCGTTGCCGGGGCCGTCGCGACCGTGGACGTAGGTCGGGGCAACGCGAGCGGAGGTTGCGGCGACCGCGAGGGTGGAGCGCCGCCGCCGGCCGCGGCGATGGCGATGGCCAGTCCGGTGCCGGAGATGGCTGAGGCGACGGCGATCCGGAAGACGGCGCGACGAACAGGCTCGGCGCGGCGGTGGGACCGGATCGTCCGCTCCCCGTCGCCGAGCGACGACCCCACACGCTCGAACACGACGGTCGCGTCGAATGCCCGCTCGCCAGCGGGCTCGCCGAAGCCCGGCTGGTCGTCGAAGCCCGGCTGGTCGTCGAAGCCCGACGGCTCCCGGAGGCCGGACTCCCCGAAGCCAGACGGCTCGTCGAAGGCCGGGGACTCCCCGAAATGCGATCGGATGAGTGGCGGCTCCGGCGCCGAGACCGGCTCGACCAGGGACGGCCAGGTCGCGTCATCGTCCTGCGGCATCGCCTCGTCCGGGGGCATCGCCTCGTCCCGTGGCCAGGTCGGCGTCACGCCGGGCCAGGTCGCGTCATCGTCCTGCGGCCAGCTCGGCCGTACGCCGGGCCAGGTCGCGTCATCGTCCTGCGGCCAGGTCGGCGTCACGCCCGGCCAGGTCGCGTCATCGTCCTGCGGCCACGTCGGCGTCTCGGAGTCACCGCCCAGCGGCTCGTCGGCTGAGGGCCAGGGCCGCTCTTCGGCCAGAGACCGGATGAACGACTCCTCGGCGTCCGACGTTCGACGGGCATGCTTCGCCACATGGCCATGCGAGTGCGTCATTCGGCCTCCCTGAGGAGTACGGGGAGCTGAGTGGGCCGCGCCGTTCGGCGCCAGGATGGTACCCACACCGGTTGGGGAGAACCCTGACGCGATCGGGCGGATCGCACAAATCGGCCACGCGCACGGGTGACAGAGATCACATCGAGACGGCGTAGCCTGGCACGAAACCCTGCGAATTTCTCCTATCCGATATGTACGGCGTGGCCCTCGCCAGGCCACTAGCGTCTGCCCTCAGGGGGGCCATTCCGCGTCACCGCGGCGGATCGTGCGGGCCGCGCGACGGCGGGAAACGGTCCCTGCGGCGCCATCCGAGGGGGAGGCTGGCGATGGCATGGGACAGGCAACCGCCGCGCGCCGTCGAGACGGAGCACCCGGCAACGGAGCACCCGGCAGCGGAGGAGCCGCCAGCGGCGGTTCCGGCAGCGGGCGAGAACGACCGGCCGGCGCACGCGTGGGAGTTCGACGAGGCCGACTCGTGGGAGCCGGTCGTGCCGGACAC
>JBQGBY010000145.1:0-4857 GCA_052038195.1 Micromonosporaceae bacterium
GTTCGTTTCGTACAGGAGGATCTGGCGTTGGACCGGCGTGAGGCAACTCGGGCGATCGCGGGCCTGGTCCTGGGCGCCGCCCTGCTCGAGCGGGTCGAGAGCTGGCTGTCGCCCACCATCGGACTGGCGGAGCAACGCCGCCGGTCGGCCATCGGGACCCCCGAGGTTGAGCAGATCGAACAAGCGGCCCGGTTCTTCAAGACCGACGGCAAGCGCCTCGGCGTGGGCCTGTGGCGCACGGCCGTCGCCGGACAGCTCGCCGAGGTCGCCGCCGAACTGCGCGACTTCGCCCACCCGCCGGCCCTCGCGTGCCGGCTGCACGGGGCGATGGCGGTGCTCGCCGCCACGGCCGCAGGCTCAGCGAACACGGGTGGCGACCGCCGCAGACGAGACCGCACTCCTCGACCTCATTACCGCCTGGGGGCTGCGCCCGACCGAACTCACCCACCCTGCGGAAGACCGATGACCCCACGTGACGCGGCTGCGGCGCCGAGGCGTCGAACGGTCCACAACTCGGCGAGCCGCGTGGACTCACCGCCGTCGTCTGCCCGCGGAGTGCACGTCGCAGGTGAGTCAGCGGACCGTGACCCCGTCGCCGGTGCGCGCACAGTGGTCGATGAGGGCGGCGAGCTGACCGAGGGACTCGACGTGAAGATTCCGCATCCTCGGTGGGCCGGGGTCATCGGCGAACTGCCTGCCACCCGACGGGCATGGATCTGTCGCAGCCGATCGGCGACCGCCGCCAAGGTGCGCCATTCGTCCGGCCCTGTTCCCTGCGGCCCCGCTGTGGACTCAGTGCAGCTTCGGGTCGTTACCCATTGATCACCGCCGCAGCGCGGGTGGTTGAGACGGGAAGCGAGCGGTCCTGACGCTCTTACGCGTCCTTATTTCGCGCGGTGAGCGACGACCTCGCCGGCTGTAATCTGGGGCGGGTTCGGGAGGAGGGAGGCCAGATTCTCCTTCACCCAGTCCGCAGCCTTCCTGTTCGACTCCTCCGCGCCATCGCGGCTCTCAAAAACACTCGTTGACACCATCACGCCGTCTCCGGCGTCGACCCAGTCGTAGGCAACGAAGCCCGAAACCGTGCTGATGATCGGGATAAACCCTTCATTCACGCGCCGCCCCGCCTCACGGGGATCGGTCACTCCGTCATAACGACGTACGGTTGCATACATTTGCCCCTCCCGCCGTGTGGCTACGTCGGTTCGCGGAACCTGACCCACTCAGGGAGCGAGTCCTCGCGCCAAGGCAGCGCAATAGGTTGACGGTAGTGGTGGTACATGGGACGCGGCCGTCAACGGCCCTGGGACCGCCCATCAGGGTGGTTCTGGGGCTTCCCCATAGCGTAAGACCTAGTGGTGGAGCTGCCCGTCGCGCAGGCCTGTCCTGCCGGGACGGGGGGGCCGCTAGGTGGAGCGCCCCACCGGACGACCGACCTGGCGACCCCCCGGTCGTTCTGGTTGCCTTCGGTGTGCGGCGGGTGGCGCCGGCCGCTGCCCAGAGTGCCGAGGTCCGGGGCGGAGCCCGGCCGCCGGAGGCAGGTGCCCGCCAGTCGTGACCTGTAGACGCTGGCCGGCGTCCCGGATGAGGACGCGCGCGCGGTTGCCGAAGGCGGGAGGGGGGTTCCGGAACGAACGCCGCGCCAAGCTTGCGAGCGCGGCGTTCGGTTCGGGATAACCACCCGGCCGTCACCTTGCCTATGGTCTGTGCCACGGCGCGCGGGAGCGTTCGGGACAGACGGCGACGCCGGCGCGTAGGAGCAATTGTCAAGACTTATGGATGAAAGATCTTGACTATGCTGCCTCGGCCTGAGTGCGGCCGCTGCGGCTGGGTCGTTCGACGAGCTTGCCGTTGGTGAAGGTGGCGCCGGCGCGCACGAGTGCGACGAGGTGGACGATGTCCGGCCAGCAGATCGCTATCAGCGGGAACGTGGTCGGCTTCTACCTGTTCCGGCGGGGCGTGCCGAAGGAACGGCCCGCGAGCCCGCCGGCCTGATCCCCCAACCCGCTTAGAGTCGCCAAGGGGGGCGACGCGCGGAGCTGCTCGGCCCGTTCGCGGTCGGCGCCCGCGTCGAGCAGCACTGCGAGCGCCGCGGGCGACCAGGGCCACGCCTCAGACGGCAGGACGTACACGGAGGCCGCTTCGTCGAGCGCACGCTGACGATCCCGCGCGTCACGGGTGCCACCGTCGAGGACCTGCCTGATCTCCGCGACCGCCTGGTCGACGGTGAGCCGGCGCATCTGAGCGTGCGCGGCGGCCAGCCCTGTCAGCACCGATCACCCCAGGGTCCAACGGTCCATCGTACGGTCGTTCGACTGCAGGGACGTGATGCCCCGGCGGGAGTTGTTACGCATGTTGTCCAAGAACTGTTCGAGGTCGGGTAGCTGCCGCAGATCCTCCAACGGCACGGTGATGTGGACATTCATGTCTCCCGTGTTCGTAACCGTGGACGCAGCACCGGTAGCCACACCGCCGCCGGTGCCGTACCACGCCCCGCGAGGGACGACCGTGGCGTCGTGCCAGTCGGCCGCCCGGGACAGGATCGCCAGCGAGCGCGCCGTGTCGCCGTGCTTCGGATGAACGCCTCACCACCAGTCGCGGGCTCCGCGAACGCGTACCGGGCCGGCGTCCGCGCCGAGAAGATCCCAGCCTCGCGCAGCAGCCCGGCCTGCGCGTGTTCGTACACCCCGCCCCACCGGTTGCCCTCCAAGAACCCGCCGCCGAAGCTGGGCGGCGTGCCCACCGGCGTATAGCGAACCTGAAATGTGACCTGCTTCAGCGCCTCGACGGTGCGGCCCAACCCGCTGCGCATCTTGATGAACGCAGCCGCGCCGAGCAGGGTGGCTCCAGTGAGTCCGACGATGACCATGCTTGTCGTCTGCATGGCCGGCGGCAGCAGCGCGCCGAAGCCGTTCACGATGTCGGTGGTCCACTGCGTGCATTCGCGCAGCGGGCCATTGGTGCCGGCCGCTGAGGTGATGAACAGGGTCTCCAGCGACCCGGTCAAGCCTCGATGTCGCCTAAGGCGGACCCCGATGCGGGTTCCGACCGCGGGGAGTGGGAGGCCGCCGAGGCGGTGGCGTTCCTCCGCGCGGTCAGGTCCGACCGGCTGTATGCGGCGTTCTTCCTGTCGCTGCTCGGACTGCGCCGGGGCGAGGTGCTGAGTCTCACCTGGGAGCACGTCGACCTGGCCGGCGACCGCGCGAGGAGCGCAAGCTGCCTGCGGGCACACCGTCAATCGCGGTGGTGAACAACCGGGTCGTGACCGCGGACGCGGCAGGTAAGCCGCTGATGCTGGAGCACTCGCCAAAGGGCAAAGGCCGCCGGCAGGCTCCGTTCCTGCAGCGGTTGGCTGAGACGAGCAAGGCGCTCGGTAACGCGCTCGCTGGATGATCGAACATGGTCGATTGTGAGACGAATGTGAGATGTCCGGGCCGGACATTGATGAAGGCCATCTCGCGGGATGTCGCGAAATGGCCTGTGAGGTGCGGAAAGTCTTGCGCGCCCGAAGGGACTCGAACCCCTAACCTTCTGATCCGTAGTCAGATGCTCTATCCGTTGAGCTACGGGCGCAGGTGCGCCGACCATGGTACACGGCCGGCTGCCGCGGAGGCTCCGGGATTCGAACCCGGGAGGGGCGATGAGCCCCAACCGCATTAGCAGTGCGGCGCCATAGACCGAACTAGGCGAAGCCTCCCGGACGGACCGCATGCGGGCCGCCGTCGACCGAGGATACAGGGCGCGCCGGCCGCAGGTCACCTCAGTAGTCTCCGCGCGGGTGACACGATCGCGGAACGAGCGCCCGTACGAGCAGGGACCCCGCGGTGAGGGAGGGTGACAACCCGAAAGGTCGTCGACCGGCCAGAGCTAGGCTCGCCAGACATGGAGGAGATGCCGGCAGAGCCGGGACGTACGCCGACCGGACACTTCGCCAGGCCGGCCAACCGTAAGCCACGCCCGGGCCATCCCCGCACCACCAAGTCCGCTCGACCGAGCGGGCCGCGTCCGGCCTCCGGCGGCGGGCCGCGGAAACCGACCACCGGCCTGCCCTCGGAGCTGTCCGCCGGCCCGGGACCCACGCCCCCGGTCGTCGGTGCGGACCTCGCGCTCGGCCAGGCGATGCTGGACGACAAGCTGCTCGCCCACCTCGACACCGTGCTCGCGGATCTCGGCGGGCCCGTCCTGGCGGTCGCCGCCCCGGAGGTGACGACCACGGCGCCGGTCAGCGCGGCGCCGGCGCCACTGTGGGCCCACCTCGTCGCCGACCCGGGGTTCGCCGCCGAGCACCTGGCCGACGCCGCCGCAGGGCAGCTCGGCCCCTGGGCGCACGCCTGGGTTCAGCGGATGCGGACGAGGTATCCGCACGCGCGGCCGGACGCGCTCGCCCGGCTCGCCGTGACCGAACACGTGCGGCTCGCGCGGCGGCAGGCGTTCGCGAGCGGTACCGCGCTCGGGGCGGTCGTCGAGCTCGGCCTGCTCGCCCGGACCCACGCGCGGCTCGTACTCACCGTCGCGGCCGTCTATGGCGCGGACCCCGGCGCCCCGGACCGGTCCGACGATCTGCTGGCCCTGCTGCCGGTGCCACGGCTCACCCAGCCGGTGCCAGCCGCCGCGGGCGACGCGCGGCGGCTGTTCGCCGCCTGGGCGGTACGGCGTGTGGCAGCCCGGGTCATGCCGTTCGGGGCCATGGTGGCCAGTCTCATCCACAGTGGACTAACCACGGAGACCCTCGGCCGCCGCGCGATCGCCAGGTTCCGGCCGCGCTAGACGTCAGGAACCGCACCATGGGTCACGCCCGCGGGGTCACAGCCAGGTGACGCGGTCGCGGAGCACGGTGTAGCCGAGGTAGGCGACGAC
>JBQGBY010000146.1:0-26041 GCA_052038195.1 Micromonosporaceae bacterium
CTCGTACGGTCCGTCGGGTTACGGCCCGGGCGCGGCGCTGGCGGGTGCTCCCTCGTATGGTCCGTCGGGTTACGGCCCGGGCGTGGCGCCGGCGGGCGCTTCCTCGTATGGTCCGTCGGGTTACGGCCCGGGCGTGGCGCCGGCGGGTGCTCCGTCGTACGGTCCGTCGGGTTACAGTCCGGGCGCGCCGCCCGCGGGTACTCCGTACGGCCCGTCGGGTTACGGTCCGGCCGCGGGCGCGCCGGGGGCCGGCACCGCGTCCTTCGGACCGGGTACGTTCTCGCCGGGCTCGCTCGGGCGCGATCCGCGCAGCGGTGGCGATGACCGCCGCGTCGGCCGCGACGGACCGGACCCACGGCACCTGGCGACGTCGTCGCGGGATGCCTCCGCGCCCACCAGACGCCGGGAGATGCCGACCCGGCGCCGGGCGCTGAACTGGCTGATCGCCATCCCCTCGGTCCTTCCGCTGCTGGTCCCGCTCTACAACCGCGACACCCCGCGGTTGATCGGCCTGCCGTTCTTCTACTGGTTCCAGCTCGCCTGCGTACTGCTGGCGATCGGGGTGGTCACCACCGTGTACCTGCTCACCAAGGGCCGGAGGCCGCGATGGCCACGCTAGACCTCGCCACCGTCGTCTTCCTCGTCCTGTTCGGCGTGATGGTGCTGCTGGCTTTCCTCGCCACGCGCTGGCGCCGGCCGAGCACCAACCTGCACAACCTGGAGGAGTGGGGCGTCGGCGGCCGGGCCTTCGGCAACTGGGTGACCTGGTTCCTCATCGGCGGTGCCGCCTACTCGGCCTACACGTTCGTCGCGCTGCCGGCGTACGCCTGGGGCAACGGCGCGATGGCTTTCTATGCCGTGCCGTACGCCTTGCTGGCCACCCCGCTGATCTACTTCGTGGCGACCAGGGCGTGGTCGGTGGCGCACTCGCACGGATTCGTCACGATGGCCGAGTTCGCCCGCGCCCGGTTCGGCTCCCGACCGCTGGCGCTCGTCGTCGCGATCACCTGCATCGTGGCGACGCTGCCCTACCTCGCCGTGCAGCTCGTCGCCCTCGAGGCCGTGTTCAGGGTCATCGGGGTGACGGGGGAGTGGCCGCTGCTCGCGGCGCTGGCCATGATCTCCATCCCGACCTTCCGCGGCGGCCTGCGCGCGCCGGCACTGCTGTCGATCGCCAAGGACGTCCTGCTCGTCTGGCTGGTCCTCTCGGCCGTGCTGGTAGTGGCCATGTCCGGCGGCTGGGGCCAGGTCTTCGACGCGGCCAACCTGCGCTTCTCGCGGGACCCCAACCCGACGTCGGGCATCCTGCTGGCCGGGCCGGACCAGTGGACCTACATCACCCTGGCCGTGGGCTCGACCCTGTCGCTGTTCGCCTACCCCCACATGATCACGGCGATCCTGGCGGCGAAGGATCGCGGCACCATCCGGCGCAACGCCGCGGCGCTGCCGGTCTACTGCCTCGCGCTCGGGCTCATGGCGCTGCTCGGGTTCTTCGCCGTGGCCAAGAACGTGTTCCCGGTGGACGCCAACCCCGCCGCCGGCAACTTCGGCTCCGACTACAACACGATCGCACCGATGATCTTCAATGACCGGTTCCCCGCCTGGAGCGCGGGCATCGCCTACGCCACCGTCGCCGTGGCGGCGCTGATCCCGGCGGCGGTCATGTCGATCGGGGCCGCCAACCTGTTCACCCGCGCCATCTACATGGAGTTCCTCTGGCCGCGCGCCACGGTGCGCGAGGAGGCGCGGGTCAGCCGGTGGACGTCGCTGTTCTACAAGTTCGCCGCGGCCGGCGTCGTGCTCCTGCTCACGCCGGAGTTCTCGCTGGATCTGCAGACCATCGGCGGGGTGGTGGTCCTGCAGGTCCTGCCGACGGTGCTGTTCGGCATGCTCACCGGCTGGTTCCACCGGTGGGCGCTGATGCTCGGCATGCTCGGCGGGCTGGGCTGGTCGGTGTACCTGCTCTACGAGACGCCCAAGGTGCAGGGCGGCGTCGTGGTGGGCGAGCACTTCGGCGGGTCGACCATGCCGTTGTCGCGGTTGGGCTTCGACAGCAACGTGTCCGTCTACATCGGACTCGTCACGCTGGCGGCGAACCTGGTGTTCGTGCTGATCCTGACGGGCGTGCTCAAGCTCTTCCACGCCTCACCGAACCTCGACCACACCCGCCCCGAGGACTACGACGTCGATGCGGACGTCGAGGGCATCGAGCGGCTCACCGACCTGCTCGACGGCGTCCCGCACCGCACCGGCGCCCACGCGCTGCGATAGCGCGCCAGCCCGCCATGATCGCGACGGGCCGTACGATCGTGCAGTTTCACTGCGGATTCGTACGGCCCGTCGCGATCATTTGAGCCTTGCGGTGGCCCGGTGCCGTCAGCGGTTACGACACCGGGCGCGTCGTCTGGACCCGCGAGCCGACGTGGCCGGCGCGGGGGGGCCGGGGCGGTGCGGCTGGTACGGGACATACCAGAATGAGTGTGATGACCCAGAGAGGACGGTGTCTGCGCCCCATGAGGTACCCGCCGACCCGCGTGACCGCACTGGCGGTCGCCGCGGTACTGGTCGCCTCGCTCGTCGCGTGTACCTCGACGCCGGAGCCACCGCCCGCGCCGTACGCTCCGCCGCCCGGGGTGACCGAGACCGAGATCCATCTCGGCACGCACCAGCCGCTGACCGGACCGGAATCGGCCTACGCGAAGGTCTCCGCGGCGGCGAAGGCCTACTTCGACTTCGTCAACGCCAACGATGGGGTCCACGGACGGAAGATCGTCTATCTCATTGAGGACGACGCTGACAATCCCGAGACCACGCAGACGGTGGTGCGCAAGCTGGTCGAGCAGGACGACGTCTTCGCGATCGTGGGCGGGCTCGGCACGCTGACCCACAGCGCCGTGCTGGACTACCTCAAGGACCAACAGATCCCCGACCTCTTCGTCGCCTCGGGGGCGACCGCCTGGAACCAGCCGGCGCGGTATCCCGGCACGTTCGGTTTCCAGGCGGACTACACCACCGAAGGCAAGATCATCGGGAACTACCTGAAGACCGCCACCGGGCTGGCTGGCCTACCGGTCTGCTCGCTCAGTCAGGACGACGACTTCGGCCGGGACTTCGTCGCCGGCCTGGAGCGGGGCCTCAGCGGGGCTCTGACGCTGCGGCAGACCTACGTCGCGTCGAACACCAACGTCGCCCCGCAGGTGCAGGCGCTGCAGACCGCGGGCTGTCAGGTCGTCGTGCTCGCCACCATCCCCCGCTTCACCGCGCAGGTGCTCAGCACCGCCTCGCTGCTCTCCTACCGGCCGCAGTTCGTCTCCTCGACGGCCGGCAGCGACTACGCCACGGTGGCCAGCAACCTCGGCGTCCACAAGGGACTCATCGAGGGTCTCATCAGCACTGGCTACCTGCCGATCGCGTCCAACCCCGACGACCCGTGGATCGCGCTGTTCCAGGAGGTCAACAACGAGTACGGCGACGGCGGTGAAGTCGACAACAACGTCATCGTCGGTATGTCCATCGCGTACCTCACCGTGCAGGCGCTCCTGCGGGCGGGCCGCGAGATCACCGTCGAGATCCTGATCGCCGCCATCGAGCAGGGCGGGTTCCGCGGGCCGGGCCTGGTCCCGGTCGGCTTCTCACCCACCAGCCACGCCGGCTACAGCGGAGCCCGGATGTCGAAGGTCACCAATGGCGCGCAGGACTACTTCGGACCCGCCTACGTCACCGACGCCGGCTCGGCCCCCGTCACCGAGCACACGGAACCGACGGCCGTCCCGCCGCCGGACGGCATTCCGACGGCTTGACCGGCGCCCACCGCCTGGGTTCGTCACAGACCGTCCGGCCGGAAGGAGATAACCCCCGCCGACGCCGTAGCCTGTGTGCTCGGCGAGAATCGCCAGCTGATTCCGCTGCAGGCGTCGCTGGAGTTGCCTGCTGATTCCGCTCCGCAGGCGTCGCTGGAGTTGCCTGCTGATTCCGCTCCGCAGGCGTCGCTGGAATTGAGGCACCATGCGCATCGAGATCGACGACCCCGAGGGCGACTGGACCCGCGAGGGTGTCTTCGAGGTCGATCCGGGGGTGTACCGCATCCCCCTGCCGCTGCCGCACGACGGGCTGCGCGCCGTCAACGTCTACGCGATCACCGCCGAGTCGCCGATGCACGGCTCCGCCCGGGCCGACGACGACGGACTTGTGCTCGTCGATGCCGGGTGGAGTGTCCCGGTGGCGCGGGAGGCGTTGGAGAAGGCCGTGGCCGCGCTTGGCCACGGACTTCATGACGTCCGCCGGTTTCTGGTGACCCATGTGCACCGCGACCACTACGGCCAGGCGGTCACCCTGCGCCGCGAGCTCGGCATGACGGTGAGCCTCGGCGCGGGGGAGCGTCCCACGATCGAGGCGCTCAACAGCCCGGGCCGCCTGCCGTTCGCCGAGCACTTCGAGGCCCTGGACCGCAGCGGCGCCCACGGGCTGGTCGAGTGGATCATGACGATCGCGGACCACGTGCCGCCGCACGAGCCGACCGACTGGGCGCCACCCGACGACTGGCTGGTCGACGGGCAGGAGATCGGCCTGCCCGACCGTACCCTGGAGGTCGTCCACACCCCGGGCCATACCCGGGGCCATGTCGTCTTCGTCGATGCGACCGCCGGCCTGCTCTTCGCCGGGGACCATGTGCTGCCGCACATCACGCCATCGATTGGCTTCGAGGCCGTGCCGCTCGAGCTGGTGCTGCGCCACTATCTGGACTCGCTGCGTCTCGTACGGGCGATGCCCGACCGGCGGCTGCTGCCGGCGCACGGGCCGGTGCGGCCCAGCGTGCACCAACGGGTCGACGAGCTGCTCGACCATCACGACCGACGCCTCGATGAGGCGTACCGGGCGGTCGGCGCCGACGAGCTCGACGCGCTGGAGTGTGCGCACCGGCTCACCTGGACGCGGCGCCACAAGGCGTTCGCGGACCTGGACGAGTTCAACCAGATGCTCGCGGTCTCCGAGACGGGCGCCCACCTGGATCTGCTCGTCGCGCAGGGCCGCCTGACCGCCGACGACCGCGACGGGGTGCGCCGCTACGCGACGCCCTGACCCCTCACCGGTCAGACTTCCGAGAAAACTCGGAAATCTCACCGCTGAGTTGGATCTTGGGTCGATGTCCACTCTCGGGTGACGCGGCACGTAGCTGGGACGAAACCGCCTCCGGCGGTGCCGGGCCGGATGTGACCATGACCAGCATGGGCCGTGAACCGAGCAACCTGCGGCTCGCCTCCCCGCTGGAGACCGAGCCGACGTTCACTCTGACCTTCCGCGGCTACAACAAGCGGGAGGTCGACCAGTACGCGCAGATCGCCGAGACCCAGCTGCAGGCCGCCGTCGCCGAGCGCAACGAGCTGGCGTCGCGGATCAGGACGCTCTCCGACCAGCTGCACCAGGCGCACGCCGAGCTGGTCGACCTGAGGCGCCGGCCGAAGCTGGACGACAAGATCTCCTTCCGCCACCTCGGTCCGCGGGTGGAGCAGATCCTCGCGGAGGCGGAGAAGGAGGCGGAGGCGGTGCGGGCCGCGGCCGCCGACAGCCTTGCCGACGATCGGGCCGCGGTGGCCGCCGAGCGGGCGAAGATCACCGAGGACTTCAACCGGATGGTCCGGGAGTACGAGCAGAGCCAGCAGTCGCGTCGGGCCGACGAGGAGGTCTCGATCGCGCAGCGGCTGGAGGCGGTCCGGGTCGAGGTGTCCGAGGGCCAGGCGTACGCGCGACGGGTCCGGGCGGAGGCAGAGGAGATCATCTCCGAGGCGCAGGCCCAGGTGCGTCGCCTGCACGAGGAGGCCGAGGAGCAGGTGAACCGGATCAAGGGCGAAGCTGCCGACCTCGCCGACAACATCCGGGCGCGGGCGGAGCAGGACGCGGCCGCGATCGCGCACTCGGCCGAGGAGTACGCCCGGGAGACCCGCGAGGAGGCGGAGGCCCACGCCCACCAGACCCGGGCTTCGGCGGAGCAGCACGCCCACCAGACCACCGCCGCCGCGGAGCAGGCGGCGACCCAGCTGCGCCTGCAGGCCGAGCAGCACGCGGCCCAGGTCCGAGCCGCCGCCGAGAAGCACGCCGCCCGGTTGCACGCGACCACACCGCGGGTCGCGGGCGGAGCTATCCCACCCATGTCGGCGCCAGGCGGACCGCCATCCGGCCCCGGTCCCGACGGCGGCCGTCCCGCCCCGAGCCGGGGCACCCGTGCGGCCGAACCTGTCTCCGCCGGCCGCCCGCCGGGCCGCCCGCCCGGCCGCGCCGCGTCCGCATCCGGAGGCCCGGTCGCGTCCGGGGCAGCGGATAGCCGCGCTTCGCGGGGTGGCGCCGCGTCGCGGACTGGCACACCTTCCCGCACCGGCGGGCCATCCTCCCGTGCCGAAGGCCCCGCCTCCCGGGATGGTGCCGGCTCAGCCGGTGAAGGCTCCGCCTCCCGCGGCGACAGCTCCGCCGCCCGTGACGACAGTCGCGACTCCCGTGGCGACGGGCCCGCCTCCCCTGGTGACGGCCCCGCCCCGCCGCCGGGCCAGTCTCCCGTGGACCGAGCGGTGGCCGGAGCGCCCCCGGACGTGCCCACGTCGCCGGCGCCGGTCCGGCCGGACGTGCCCACGTCGCCGGCGCCGGTCCGGCCGGCGGTACCTCCGGCCGTACCCGGGGCGAAGCGCGGATAGCCACAGCGCTCGATCCCCGGCGCGCGAACGAGCGTGGGTCGGTATCGAGCCGCCCCGACCTGTGTCCGGCACCCGCCACGCAGAAGGGTGACGATCCTCCTCATGTCCAGCTCGCAGGCGTCGCCGGCCGGCGCGACCGAGTCCCACCTGCCAGTAATGTCCGAGCTCGCCACGGCACCGTCGTTCCGCACCGCGTTCCGTGGCTACGACCCGCGCGAGGTGGAGCGGTACGCCCGTCGCATGGAGGCCGAGGTCGGGGCGGCGAAGGTCGCCGAACAGAAGCTTGCCGCCGACGTACGCAGCCTGGCCGACCAGCTCGACCGCGCGCACGAGGAGCTCGCCGTCCTGCGCCGGCGGCCGTCCGTCGACGATGCGGTCTCCCTCAAGCACCTCGGACCGCGGGTGGAGCAGATCATCACCGCCGCCCACGCGGAGGCCGAGGAGATCGTGCGCGCCGCCCGGGCCTCCGCCGAGCAGCTGCGCGCCAACGTCGAGGAGAAGGTGCGCGACGTGCGGGAGCGGCACGACCAGGCCGTCGCCGAGTTCGGGGACCGCCGGCGGTGGTTGCAGGAGGAGGAGGAGCGGTGGACGCGGCTGATGCGGTCGCGTAAGGAGGCGGCGGCGCGGGCCGACGAGTACCGCCGCCGGGTCCGGGCCGAGGCCGAGCAGTTGCTCGAAGCGGCCTCAACTCAGCACGAGCGGGTGGTCGACTCGGCGTTGGCCCGGACCGAACAGATGCTGGCCGAGGCGTCGGGCCAGGCTGAGGAGATCCGGGAGGAGGCCCACCGCGCGGCACTGGCCGAGCATGAGGCCGCGCTCGCGGCGCGGGAGGCGGCGGAGCGTGACGCGGCCGCGATCCGGGAGGGCGCGGCACGGGACGCGGCCGCCGTCCGGGCTGCAGCCGCACGGGACGCGGTCACGGTTCGGGAGGTCGCCGCGCGGGACAGTGCCGCAGCAGCCGAGGAGGTTGTGGGCAGCGCCGAGCTGGGCGCCGGTACGACCGATGCGCGGGCGCCGGCGACGGAGCCGGCCCGCGGGGTTGCCCAGGTCGTCTATGTCATCGACGGCGAAGCGCCGGACGCGGTGGAGGCCGGAGACGAGTCGACCACCAGCGGGCGCCGTCGGACACCTGAGACGGCTCGCCGGACGCGGGCCTAGCCACCGCCCATCACCTGCGTCACGCCTAGTGACGCGCACGGCTCTGACGGGAACTGTGAGTCCCGTCGCCTCGCCGAGATCGTGGGAGATGTCGCCGAAACCTTGGCAGATGTCGCCGAAGACCCGATGCCGTCGAGCACATCCGGTCACCGAGCGTGCGCGCGGTACCTGCCGCCGGTCGCGGCTACTTCTGGCGCGTCGTGAGGGTCGGGTCCGCCGGAATGCTGGTGAGGTGCTTGACCCAGTCGACGTGCTCGCGCTCCCGCTTGCCCATGGTCTTCTCGTCGAGCTCGAGCTGCTTGGCCCGGCGAGCCTGCTCCTCCGCCACCATGGCAGCGATCTTCGCGGCCCGGCGCCGGGCGCGGCGACCCTTCGGCATGCCGGTGTCGGCGGCCGGCGCCGACTGCGCCGGCGCCGCCGTTGTCGACGGCTTGGCCGGCGCCGGAGCCGGCTTGGCCCGAGCGGGCTTGGCCCGAGTCTTCTTGGTCGCGGCCGGTTTGGCCGCGGCTGGCGCCGCTGGCGCCGGTGCGGCCGTGGGCGCTGGCGCGGCAACCGCGGGCCGTACGGGCTGTGGCGGCGTCGACTTCCCCGGCGCCGCCTTCTTCTCGGGCACCCGGGCCGTCTTCTCGGCGCGCCCGCGAGCCTTCGCCTGCTTGGGTGCGGGCGCCGGAGCGGGCGGTGCTGTCGGTGCGGGGACCGCGGCCGCGGGCGCCCGCGGGGGCGTCGGTGCCGGCGGTGGGGGTGGGGTCGGCGGCGCGGCTGGCGGTGGCGTCGTGGCCGCTGGGCGGCGAGGTGACGTCGTGACAGATGCCGATGTGTCCACTGTGGACGCCGACCAGTCCGGCCGCGTGGGGTACTGGTTGGTCGGGTACGGGTTCGCCGAGTACTGCGCGGCGCCGGGGTACTGCGAAGGCGGATTGGGCGCCGGGTAGGACGAGGCCGGCGCGGTCGTGGCCCCGGCCATGGCGTACTGCGGGGACGGGGCGGTGGCCGGTGGCGTCGGCGTGGTCGTCCGGGCCGTCATCGGCTTGGATGTCTTGGTCGCTTTGGTCGCTTTGGTCGCCTTGGTCGTCGACGCCTTGGTGGCCAGGGCGGCCGCGTCCACCGGGGTCGCGTCCGGGTCCGGCTTCGGCGCTCGGCGCGGGCGCCGCGCCACGGAGGTGACGACGGAGGTCAGCAGCCCGACGGCGGCGGCCACCATCGCGGCGACGTACCCGGACCGTAGCTCGTCGCCCGGGCCCACGATGATGTAGGCGGCGGACACGATCGCGGGACCAGCCAGGCCGGAGACCGCGATGGTCAGGCGGCTCGCACCGACCCAGCGGGCCGTGGCGGCGACCGCGACGGCGAACACCGCCGCGACCAGGACCATGACGTTGGGTCCGAGCCACCACTCGTCCGGCCCGATCAGGCGCGGGGCGTCGAGAACGCCCAAGCGCGGTGCCGTCGTCGGCTGCCCGGTGGCGATCGCCACGAACACCGAAGCGAGTCCGAAGATCCATACGCCGCCGATCCAGATCGCCGCGTTGGCGGCGACCGGGGCGGCGGCGAGCGCCAGCAACGACAGACACGCGCCGACCGCGGTGCCGATGGCCGCGGCCAGCGCCAGCGTCCCCAGGTCGGCGCCCGAGAAGGTGTTGCGCGCCGGGAGCCAGACGAGCAGGTACGACGCGAAGGCCCCCAGCGACGCGAAGAGCGTGGCGCCGACCCGGCTCGCCGCGGCGGCGAAGCCGCGGGCGGCGTCCACGGTCTTGTACCGGGCGGATCCCTTGGTCCCCGGCTGCGCGGCCCGGGCCGCGGCGGCCTCAGCGCGCCGGTTGGCGATGGTCTGCCGGACGACCCGGACGCTGCGCCGGCCACCAGCCACTCCCGCGAGCACCGCGGCCGCGAAGATGAACAGCACCCAGGTGAGTTGACGGCGCCAGACACCCTCCTCGGGCACCGAACTCCACACGAGCAGGGCGAGCGCTTGGGCGGCGCCGAGTTGCGCCGCGCCCGCCAGGGCCGCGACCGCGAAGGACCGTGCGGCGATCTTCAGCCAATCAGCCACGAACCGAAGCTTACGAGCAAGGCCGCAGATTGGCACCTCGCACCCACGCTGCACTGGCAGAACTTGACGACGAATTCCGCTTTGCCCGACATGCCGTGCCTGCGCGAGTCGCCCCGCCGGGGCAGGCTTTCTCCACTATGGACGCTGATGGGCGTCAAAGCTCGCGACCCGTTGTGCTGTCAACGTTTGACGGCAGCTCACCGGTGTAGTCGCCCGTGCTCGAAGTGCCCGACGGCTCGAACATGAGGATCGAGGCGCCCGGCGACGAGGGCCGGTGCTCGGTGCCCCTCGGCACGACGAACGTGTCACCGTGGCGCAAGGTGACTGTGGTCTCGGCGCCGTCCGGGGTCCGCAACGCGATGTCGAACTGACCATCGAGCACGAGGAAGAACTCGTCGGTGTCCGGATGGGTGTGCCATAGGTGCTCGCCCCGGGCATGGGCGATCCGCACCTCGTATCCGTTGCTCCCGACTGCGGGGCTCGCTGGCGCTCGCTCCTCGCGCTCGCGGCTGAGGTCGTTCATGCGGGCCACGATGCGTGGGCTGTAGATGTCATCGAACGAGGCGAGTGCGGCGTGGATGTTCACTGGCTCACTCTGCATGCTTCATTACCTCCTGGGCGGCGCTGCAGGCAGCGTCCACAGTGTCCGGTCGCGGCGCCACCAGCGGGAGCCGGACAGATGGTGTCGGGATGCGGCCATCTGCATGCAGCACCGCCTTGATCACGGTCGGGTTGGGTTCGGCGAACAGGGCGGACGACAGCGCCGCCAGCCGGCGCCCGAGGCCCCGGGCCTGGGCGACGTCGCCCGCCAGCCAGGCCGCGACGAGCGCGGCGAACGACGCCGTGGCGATGTGGGCCGAGGCGGCGATCGCCCCGTGCGCCCCCAGCGCGAGCATGGGTGCGAGCAGGGCGTCGTCACCGCCGAGGACGGCGAACTCCGGCGGCGGATCGGCCACCAGCGCGACCTCGTCCGCGCCGAGGGTGCCCGGCGCGTACTTCATGCCGACGACACCGGGAATCCGCGCCAGGCGCCGGATCGCCGACCCGGAGAGGTCCTGGCCCGTCCGGTACGGCACGTGGTAGACGAGCAGCGGAACCGGACTCGCCTCGGCCAGGGCCGTGAAGGAGGCGACCACGCCCTCCTCACCCGGGCGCAGGTACGGGGGGACGAGGGTGAGCGCCGCCACGACAGCGGGATAGCCGGCGAGGTCGGCCAGGGCCGGCCCCGAGTTGGCCCCGACGATGAGCGGCGCGCCCCGCTCGGCGCAGACGCCGGTGAGGACGTCGAGCACGGTGTGCCGCTCGGGCTCGGTGAGCGTGCCCGGCTCGCTGGTCGTGCCCAGGGCGACCAGACCGGTGGCACCCCCGTCGAGGACCTCGCGGGCCAGGGCCGCCAGCGCCGCCGGGGCCACGGCGCCGGCCTCGTCAAACGGGGTGACCATCGGGACGAAGAGGCCGGTCAGCTGTGGGCGCGGGGAGCGAGCGCCAGCGGGCCCCGCCGTCGCCAGCATCGGGTTCAGCGTCATGAGACCAGCCTGCTCCCGACCGCACGGAAGGTCCAGTTCACGTTTCTGGACAGATGCGTAAGCTGAGCTGATGCTTGACGTCCGGCGCCTGCACCTGCTGCGCGACCTCGCCCGGCTCGGCACCATCGCCGCGGTCGCCCAGGTGCACGGCTACACCCCGTCCGCCGTGTCCCAGCAACTAGCCGTGCTGCAGCGCGAGGCGGGCGTGCCCCTCCTGCACCGGTCCGGCCGCCTGGTGCGGCTGACTCCGGCGGCCACGGCCCTGGTCGAGCACACGGAGGACGTCCTCGCCGCCCTGGAGGCCGCCGCGGCGGCGCTCGCGTCTGTCCACACGGGACTATCGGGCCTGGTGCGCATCGGGGCCTACCCGACCGCGGTGCCGACGCTGCTTCCGCGAGCTCTGGTCTCGTTGGCGGCTCGGCATCCGGGGCTGGAGCTCATGGTGTGCGAGCTGGACCCGGTCGGTATCGAGGATGCGCTGCGGGAGCGCCGCCTCGACGTCGCGATCACGCACGACTACGACGTGGCGCCGGACCCGCCCAGGTCCACAGTGGACTGCGTCGCCCTTCTCGAGGAGGAGGTGTTCCTGGCCGCGCCGGCCGGGATGGAGCTCGGCGCCGATCCGGTCCGGGGTGCGCGAGCGATGCCCTGGATCGTCGGCAGCCCCGGCACGACCTGCCACCAGGTGGCCATGTCGGCCGCCCAGGCGGCCGGGTTCGCCCCGCAGGTCCGCCACTACGCGGACGACTTCACCGCTGTGCTCGCCCTGGTCGCGGCGGCGCAGGGGGTCGCACTCGTGCCGCGGCTGGGTACGCTGCGGCCGCCGGACGGGGTGGACCTCCGGCCGCTGCCGATGCGGCGCCGTACCCGCGTCGCCTACCGCCGCGGCGCCGGTCGCCATCCCGCCGTGACCGCATGCGTCGACGCCCTGCGCGACTCAGCCCGCCACCTGAGCGAGGCCGGCGGCCCGGGCATCACCGTCCCCGGCGACCTGAAGCTGAGCACGACGACACCCTGAACGCGCCAGCCGACGACGCCTGAGCCGCGTCAGGCGACCAGGCCTGAGCCGCGCGCAGCCGACGACGCCTGAACCGCCTCAGCAACGACACCTGAGCCGCGTCAGCAGAACTTGCCGCTGCCGATGAAGCTGGCCCGCAGGAACGACCCCTCGCCCGCGTACATGGCGTTGACCTCGCTGTTGGCGTTGAGCTCGAACAGGAGCGCCCGACCACCGGGCGGCTGCACGAGGAACGCCTTGGCGCTGCCGCGGGACAGCTCCTCGGTGACCAGCCCGGCGCCGGTGTAGATCTCCTTGAGGCCCTTCGGGCTGAACTGGTTGGCGCCGGAGAGGTTGGTGCCGAGGAACGCGCCCGACGGCGTCGGGATCTCCTGGTCACGGTTCACCAGCAGGTAAAGCTGGCCGTTCGGGCGGAAGTGCAGATCGACCTGGCCCCACACGCCGGTCCCGCGGGCGACCTGGTTGCCGGGGCAGTCGGCGTTCGCGCTGACCTGGCTCAGGCCGGGCGTGGCCGTCAGCTGGGTCAGGGTGCGGCCCAACTGGTAGGGCCCGGCGCCGTCGACGGTGAAGTTGACCAACTGCGTGGGGCTTGCCGAGGGGCTCGCGCTGGCACTGGACGAGGCGGACGGGTCGACAGAGCCGCTGGGGCTGGCGTCCGCGGTGGGGCCGGGGGTCGTGTCAGGGTCCCCCCCACCGGTCAGGCCGCAACCGGTGGCGCCGAGAGCCACCGCGACGGCGATCGGGGCAAGCAGCGGAAACAGGAATCTGTGGGGGATGCGTGTCACGCCCACCAGTGCACCCGATCAGCGCAAGCCCCGCAACGGCCGTCCGTCGCCGTGTGACGGGGTTCGCCGCTGCGTCGACGCACGACCGAGGTCGGCCGAGCGAATCGAACCCAGACCCGCCGGCCGTCTGACTTATCGGCGTGAATATTGCCAGCTTACGGGGCGGCACGGTGCGGCGTCGCTGCGTCGATCGGATCAGGGCGTGGGCCCGGGTCGGCCACGCGGCGGCGGGTGGGAGACGCTGGTCGCACGAGCCGTACGGCCGTGCGCGCCTCGGCTGTGCCGGCGACCCTGATGCCGAGCCTGCGTCGGGAATCCGATCCAGCTGTCGTGGTTGCGTTCGGGGCCTTGGCGCCCCGTATACGCAGGTGGTATACCCGAGCGGCATACCTCTCCCCGGGTCGGGCCGCAGCGCTATTCTGCTTAGCAAGGTAGTTGGTCTAACATGGCAGCCGGAGCGACTCACGATCCAGCCCTCGAAGGAGGCTCCGTGCAAGGACAACTGACCGTCTCCCGGTTGACCAAGGTCTATCCCAAGAACCTCAGGGCGGTGGACGACCTGTCGTTCACGGTCCAGCCCGGCCGGGTGACCGGCTTCCTCGGCCCCAACGGCTCGGGCAAGACCACCACGTTGCGCATGATGCTCAACCTGGTGCGACCCACGGCGGGGACGGCAACGATCGACGGGCAAAGATACGTTGACCTGGCCAACCCGCTCGGTGTGGTGGGCGCCGTGCTCGAGGCGTCGAGCGCCCACCGGGGTCGCACCGGGCGCAACCACCTGCGGGTCGTCTGCGCCTCGACCGGCTACCCGATGCGGCGCGCCGACGAGGCGCTCGAGATGGTCGGCCTGCAGCCCGCCGCGGGCCGCAAGGTCCGCGGCTACTCCCTCGGCATGCGCCAGCGCCTGGGCATCGCGACGGCTATGGTGGGCGACCCGCACGTGCTCATCCTCGACGAGCCGGCCAACGGGCTGGACCCCGAGGGAATCCGGTGGATGCGCGAGTTCCTCCGCGAGTTCGCCGCGCGGGGACGCACCGTCTTCGTCTCCAGCCACCTGCTCGGCGAGATGGAGCAGCTCGCCGACGACGTGATCATCATTGCCAGTGGGCGGATGCTTGCGACCGGGCGTCTGGAGGACGTCGTCGGCGGCCTGGTCACGACGACGAAGGTACGGGTGCGCACACCGGCGGCGACCGCGCTCAGCGAGGAGCTCGTCCGCGCCGGGGCGACCGTGACCCCGAACGGCAACGGAACGCTGCTGGTGACGGGCCTGGACCCCGCCACGGTCTGGCACTCGTCCGTGGCCGCACGGGCCGAGCTGCACGAGCTCGTCGAGGAACGGCCCGACCTCGAGCAGGTGTTCCTCGAGCTCACCGAGGGAAAGGCGGAGATCCGATGACCACCCTGATCGAGCCGACCGACCGGCAGAGCCCGCCCGCGGCAGGCACGGCGCCCGGCCCCACGCTCGGCCGGCTCGTCCGCGGAGAGCTGGTCAAGGTCCGTACGACCAACCTGTGGTGGATCCTCGCCGCCTGCGCGCTCGTGGCCACGGTCCTCGCCCTGCTCGTCAACGGCCTGCAAGCCCACTTCGAGATCGACTCGGCGCGCAACCCACCGGACTTCGGTGCGGGGTTCCCCCCGGGCGAGGGACCGTCGCCCGAGGACGTGGCCCGCATGGAGGCCGAGCACCGGGCGCAGTTCGAGATCGGTGCGATCCTGCTCCGCAGTGCCGCGAACATCTACACCTCGGGCCAGTTCTTCGGGTTGATGATCGTGATGCTCTTCGGCGCGATCCTGGTCACCGGGGAGTACTACCACCAGACGGCCACCACGACCTTCCTGGCGGCGCCGCGCCGCTCCCGCGTGATCCTGGCCAAGGTGGGGGCCGCGATCGTCGTCGCCGGGATCGCGTGGTTCGTGACCACGGTCATCGACCTCTCCGCCGGAACGACCTTCTTCGCGGTCGAGGGCGAGGTGAACAGCCTCGATGTCTGGGGCGTGCAGCGGGCCGTGCTCATGAATCTACCCGCGTACGCCCTGTGGGCACTGCTGGGCATGGGTCTCGGCGCCCTCATCCGTAACCAGATCGCGGCCACCCTGGTCGGTGCGGGCCTCTACCTCATCGGCAGCCAGATCGTCCAACTCGTCTTCGGGCTCGTCTACCAGTTCCTGATCAAGGAAACGTGGGTCATCACATCGATGGTGCTCGTGCCCGGGGTCGCCTCGTCGGTGATGATCTCGCCCGACCGGGCCCAACTGTGGCCCGCCGAGGACGGCGGGTGGCTCTACGGTCCGCCGTGGTGGGTCGGTGGCCTTGTCCTGCTCGCGTACGGCCTCGCCGCCACGGGGCTGGGCGCGCTGCTGGTCCGGCGCCGCGACATCAGCTGACCGCCCGACGGCGGCCGGTCTGCGGAGCGGAGTCAGGGGCTGGCAATTCACAGGTGGCGTCCAGCATCGCGCGCTAGCGTCGGCCTGTTGGGCGGCGGACGTAATCGGCAGGATGTGAGTATGGACGAGAACAGGGCCCGGCGCGTGGTGGACGCCCTGCGCGAGCGGGGGGTGCCGGCGCACGTGGCGCGCACGTCGGCGGGGGTCGGCATACGGGTGGCGCTCAGCGACGACCGCGAGGCGATGTGGGACACCGACGGCGCGGCCGGCCTCGAGGCGACCGTGCTGCGAAACGGAGTCCTCGTCGGCTTCGTCCCGCACATCGCCGGGTCTGAAGATTTCGATGAGGCGCAGACCATCGACGCGATCGCGCGGACCGACTACGAGCGGCCGGTCGCGACCCAGCGCCGCGAGACCCCGCCGCCGCAGGCCCCGCTGCCGTTCGAGGGCGGCTTCTTCCGGCGGTTCCGGGAAGGCTTCCGGGAGTAGCCCGCCCACCACCCGTCGTCAAGCCCGTAGCCACGGCTCGGCGAGCCGGTAGCCACGGCTCGGCGAGCGGCGGCTACTCGTCGGCGAACCGGTAGAGCCGAGAGTCGCGCTGGACGAAGCCGAGGCGTTCGTAGAGGCGGCCTGCGGCGTCGCGGTCTGGCCGTGAGGTCAGGTCCAGGGTGCGAGCCCCGGCCGCCCGGGTCGCGTCGATCGCCGCCTGCGTGAGGGCGCTGCCGATCCCGTGCCCGCGGGCGGCGGAGTCCACGACCACATCCTCGATGCGGGCGCGCAGGCCCGACGGGATCGGCACCATGACCAGCGTCAGCGCTCCCACGATCGTCCCGTCGGCGGTCCGGGCCAGGAAGAGCGTGTTCGCATCGTGGTCGATGAGGCCGCCCAGCGCGGCGCGGTCCAGCGGTTTCGCCGACTTTGAGAGCTGGGGAAGCAGCCGCTCGAACGCGTCGACCAGCTCGTCCGTGGCCTCGCGAGCCACCTCGACCACGATCCCATCCGAGCCCGTGCTCGGCTCACCCTTCAACGTCACCGCCCGAGGATACGTCCGACCGATCGCGCCCGCGCAGACTGTCGAATCCCCGGTGGCCCACTCGTCGGGAGGGGTGGAGGATGCCCGTCAGTGGTGCGGGATCCGTGTCACCCGAGAGGAGCCGTGTCATGGCGTCGTACCTGATCCTGATCTACGAGAAGGAGACCGAGCTGACCGAGGCGGACGTCGCCGAGCTGATGGGCCTGCACAACGCGTTCCCGGCCGCCGTGGGGCGGCTCGGCGGAAAGCTGGTCGGCGGCAAGGCACTGCAGCCCGCCAGCACCGCCACGAGCATCCGCGGCGACGTGGTCACCGACGGGCCGTTCGTCGAGACCAAGGAGGCACTCGGCGGGTACTACCTCATCGAGGCCGATGACCTCGACCACGCCCTGCGTATCGCCAAGGAGTGCCCGGCGCCGCGGGGCGGCGTGGAGGTGCGGCCGATCGCGGAGTTCGATGACTGATCGTACGGTCGCGGCCGCCGTGGCCGACGCGCACCGTCGTGAGTGGACATTCGTGCTCGCCGCGACGGTGCGCGTGGCCCGCGACATCGACCTGGCCGAGGAGTGCGTGCAGGACGCGTACGCCTCGGCCCTGCGGGTATGGACGCGCGACGGTGTGCCGGGCAACCCCGGTGCCTGGCTCACCACGGTCGCCCGCAACCGTGCACTCGACGTGCTGCGTCGGGAACAGACGCTGCGTACGAAGCTGCCGCTGCTGATCGAGCCCGATCCCACCCGGTCCGATGTGGACGATGCGGTCGGTGGCGGAGGTCCCGTCGTTCCGGACGACCGGTTGCGGCTCATGTTCACCTGCTGCCACCCGGCGCTGGCGCGGGAGGCCCAGGTCGCGCTCACGCTTCGCCTGGTCGGCGGGGTGGCGACCGGGGACATCGCGGCGGCGTTCCTCGTCTCCGAGCCGACGATGGCGGCCCGGGTCACCCGGGCCAAGAAGAAGATCGCCGCCGCCCGCATCCCGTACCGGGTGCCGCAGTCCGCGGAGCTTCCGGAGCGGCTCGACGCCGTGCTGACGGTCATCCATCTCCTCTACACCACGGGGCACACGGCACCGTCCGGGCCCGCCCTGACCCGGCTCGACCTGGTGGAGCAGTCGGTCCACCTCGCCCGGATGCTGCAGGCGCTCATGCCCGACGAACGCGAGGTGCGCGGGCTGCTGGCCCTACTGCTGATCGGCCACGCCCGCCGGGCGACCCGTACCGACGCCGCCGGCCGTCTTCTGCTCCTGGCCGAGCAGGACCGGTCGCGCTGGGACCGGGCCGCGATCGCCGAGGCCCACGAGCTGGTGGTGTCGGCGCTGCGCGGCTCCTCGACCTCGCGGTCGGGCCTGGGCGCTACGCCCGGCCGGTTCGCCCTGCAGGCGGCCATCGCCGCCGTGCACGCCCAGGCGCCGAGCTACGACCGCACGGACTGGGCCGAGGTGGTGGGGCTCTACGACGAGCTGCTGCGGGTGTGGCCGTCACCGGTCGTGGCCCTGAACCGGGCGGTGGCGGTGTCCATGGTGGACGGACCCGCGGCCGGGCTCGAGGCGCTCGCGGCCGTGGAGGCGGACGGGCGGCTGGCCGGGTACCGCTACCTTCCCGCGACGAAGGCGGACATGCTCCGCCGGCTCGGCCGGACGGACCAGGCGGCGCTGGCCTACCGGGCGGCGCTGGCGCTGGCCGACAACGACGCCGAACGGGAGTTCCTCACCGCCCGCCTCGATGCCCTTCAGCGGCCTGCGGGATAGCGCCGTCCGGACCTTCGTCGGCCCCCTCGCGGTCCAGGGCGGCGCGTTCGTCGACCGCCGAGCTGTGGCGCAGGGGCAGCTCGGGCAGGAACCAGACCACGATCGCGCCGAGCACCATGAGCAACGCCGCCACCAGGAAGGCCGTGCTCATGGCGTCGGAGAATCCGACCTTGAACGGATGGGCCAGCGGGGCCGCCAGCCTTGACAGGAACGAGGTGTCGTCCAGCGCGGCCCCGCCAGCAGCCGCCTGGGCCAGGAGCTGACCCTGCGCCGGGTCGGCGCGCATTGCGGCGACGAACTCCGGAGTGGTGCTGGCCGCCGTGAAGGCGGAGCGGATCCGGTCGGGCAGGAGGGTGAACAGGATCGACAGGTAGATCGCCGCCCCCAGCGTGCCGCCCATCGAGCGGAAGAACGTCACGGCCGAGGTCGAGACGCCGATCTCCCGGGGCGAGGCGGCGCTCTGCACAGCGAGCACCATCGGCTGCATGTTGCCGGCCAGGCCCAGCCCGAGCACCACCATGACGAGCATGGTGAGCCACAGCGGCGTGTCAGCGCCCACGAGCGTCAGCAGCAGCAGCCCCACGACCATGAGGGCGCTGCCGACGATCGGGAAGATCCGGTAGCGCCCGGTCCGGTAGATCATCTGGCCACAGAAGACCGAGCCCGCCATGATGCCCGCCACCAGCGGGATCAGCTCGAGGCCGGTCATGGTCGGGCTGGCGCCCTTGACGATCTGCAGGTAGAGCGGCAGCAGGAGCATGCCACCGAACATCGCCATGCCGACGATCGCGCTGCTGGCCGTGCCGATGGCGAACGTACGGCCGCGGAAGAGTCGCAGCGGCAGCAGCGCCTCGTCGCCGTACCAGCGCTCGCAGAGCAGGAACGCGGCCAGGCCGACCGCCCCGATGGCGTAGCAGGCCAGGGACCGGCCCGAGCCCCAGCCCCAGACGCGCCCCTGCTCGGCCACGATGAGCAGCGGGACCAGGCACACGACGAGCGACAGGGCACCGGGCCAGTCGATGCGGTGGTCCTGACGGCGGTGCGGGAGGTGCAGCACCTTGACGATGACGACCAGGGCGAGCAGCCCGACCGGCACGTTCATGAAGAAGATCCAGCGCCACCCGGAGACGCCCAGGATGCTGTTCGCGCCGGCGAAGAAACCGCCGACGATCGGGCCGAGCACGCTGGCGCTGCCGAACACGGCGAGGAAGTAGCCCTGGTAGCGGGCGCGTTCCCGCGGCGGCATGATGTCGCCGATGGTCGACAGGGCGAGCACGAACAGCCCACCGGCGCCGATGCCCTGGACCGCGCGGTAGGCGGCGAGCTGGTACATCGTCTCGGCCAGCCCGCACAGCGCCGATCCGACGATGAACACCGCAATGGCGAACAGCAGGAACGGCTTGCGGCCGTAGATGTCGGACAGCTTGCCGTACAGCGGCGTGCTCACCGTCGACGTGATGAGGAACGCGGTCGTCGCCCACGCCTGCAAGGAGAAGCCGTGCAGGTCGTCGGCCACGACCCGCATCGAGGTAGCGACCACCGTCTGGTCCAGCGCGGCGAGGAACATGCCGAGCAGCAGGCCGATCAGGATGGTCACGATCTGGCGCTGCGTGAGAACGCTGTCCGCGTCGCCCGTGGGGCCGGTGGCCGGGCGGGCGGTTACGGCCGTACGGCCGGTTGACTGAGCGGCCGTACGGCCTGGACGAGCCACATGTGCCCCCAACGTCATGTCGGCGCCGTCCACCGCGGCGCCACCGCCCTACCGTAGCTCGGATGAGATATCGGTCTCAGGGCGGCAGAAGCGGGGCGGTCAGCGCTCGTAGGTCGGGACGATCATGGCCCGGCCGAGGGTGTGGCCGAACATCGAGAAGCCCTGCACCGTCGGGGTGTTTCCCGCCGCCACGCCCAGGGTCTCGCAGTCCAGGGCGTGCACCACGATGAAGTACCGGTGCGGCCCGTGGCCCTCGGGGGGTGCGGCACCGACGTACTGGACGAGGCCGCCGTCGACCGGCAGCTGGATCGCCCCGGCGGGCAGCAGGGCCCCGTCCGGCGACCCCGCGCCGGTGGGCAGTGAGGTCACGTCGGCCGGGATGTCGTGCACGGCCCAGTGCCAGAAGCCGCTGGGAATGGGGGCGTCCGGGTCGTACATGGTGACCGCGAAGCTGCGGGTCCCGGCGGGGAATCCGGACCAGGACAGCTGGGGAGAGAGGTCCTGACCTCCCGGAACGCCGAAGACCGCGCTCAACTGGGCGGGCCGGAGCGGCTGCCCGTCAGCGACGTCGCTGCTGGTGACGGTGAAGGACTCGACCTGGGGCAGGTGAGCGTACGGGTCGCGCATGGGGTGGGTTTCCTCTCGTCACAAATCCGCCTCCGCGGAGAGAACTACGTCGGCGGTCTGAAAGGCCGCCTATGCCGCGTACCGTACTCTCGCTGCCCGCTGGCCCCCGCGCGCCGGGCCGACGTGCTATCGTCGCCGCGTACAAGTGGTTATGGGTTCCCAAAGACTGTGACAGCGCCTTGGGCCACGCTGCCCCGGGCGTTTTTTGGTGGTCGAGGGATCCCGTCCGGTCCCGCAGGGGCGGGCCGGGAGTGCACGCTAGGAGTTGCACGTGGTTGTTGGCACGGTCAAGTGGTTCAACGCGGAGAAGGGGTACGGGTTCATCACCCCGGACGGCGGCGGTAACGACGTCTTCGCCCACTACTCTGCGATCCAGTCGAGCGGTTACCGCAGTCTCGAGGAGAACCAGCGGGTGGAGTTCGAGATCACCCAGGGTCCCAAGGGCCCCCAGGCGGAGAACATCCGTCCCGTCTGAGGTCTTTGGTACACAACAAAGACTCGCGCATCGGCCGGTCCGCACCCGCGGGCCGGCCGTCGTGCGTCCGGGCCCCCGTCCGTCGACGGCCGCCGTACGGTCTGCTCGAATCGTCTCCCCCCGCCCGCTTAGCGGCCTAGCGTGGGGCGAGTACGCCATCGACGGCGCAGGCGCCCGCGGCGCAGCCGCACACCGGGGGAGGATTCCATGAGCAAGGCACGAGACGTCATGCACATCGGCGCGGAGTGCATCGGGGAGAACGGCACGTTGTCCCGCGCCGCCGAGATGATGCGCGACCTGCACGTCGGGGCCCTGCCCATCTGCGGTGAGGACGGCCGGCTGAACGGGATCATCACCGACCGCGACATCGTCGTGCGCGCCATCGCGGAGGGGTACGACCCGGACACCGCGACTGCGGGCGACCTCGCCCGGGGGACGCCGATCTGGGTCGACGCCGACGCGGAGACCGACGAGGTGCTCGATCTGATGATCGAGTCGGGTATCCGTCGGGTGCCGGTCATCGAGGACCGCCGCCTGATCGGCATGATCAGCGAGGCGGACCTCGCCACGCACCTGTCCGACTCGGACCTCAAGCGTTTCACCGAGGCCATCTACAGCGCCGCGCCCAACAGCTAACCCGCGTCACATAGTCTGACCGGGTGGTTCGCGCGACGTGCTCCGACGCTGGTGGCGGAGCCGGACAAGGCAACTCAGGTTCGTCCGTCCCATCCGGGTCCGCCTACTCGCGCCGGGTCGCCACGCTGGTCGCGGGCGTCGCCACCGTCGTCGTGCTGGCCGCGTGCGCGATCGGCTCGGGCAGCCGGTCGGACCCGGTCGAGGACGACGCGACCGCTCCGCGTCGGCTCGGCGGGCAGGTCACCGACGAGGTCGGCGCACTCTCCGGCCGTACCGCCGAGGTGGACGATGCCCTGCGGCGGCTGCAGGCCGACACTCAGCTGCAGCTGTTCGTCGTCTTCGTCCGGACCTTTGGCGGCGTGCCTGCCCCTGACTGGCTGGCCGAGACGGCCAGGCTGAGCGGACTCGGCGACCGCGACGGGCTGCTCGTCGTGGCGACCGGGGACCGGGAGTACGCCTACGACATCGACCCGAGCATCCCACTGACCCAGGAGCAGGTGGACGAGGTCGCCGCGGTCGCCATCGAGCCCGCGCTGGCCGCCAACGACTGGGCGGGCGCCGTCGTCGGGGCGGCCGACGGCTACCGGGCGGCGCTCGCGGGGCAGCCGGTCACGCCGCCGCAGATCATGCCCGGCGACCCGGATCCGGGCGGAGGGGAACCGACCCAGTCGACCGGGCGAGGCGCGGGCGGGGCGGTCCTGGTCGTACTGCTGGTCCTGCTCGTCGCGGCGGCGGTCGGCGTGCTGCTCTACCTGCGCGGCCGCGGCAAACAGCGTTCGGCGCGGCTGGCCGCCGATCCGAACGACGCGTTCCCGGGGGTGAGCACCGAGCAGCTGTCGACGCGGGCCAACACCCTGCTGCTGCAGGTCGACGACGCGCTCCGAACGAGTGAACGGGAGCTGGGTCTCGCCACGGGGGAGTACCCACCGGAGGCGACCGAACCGTTCACCACCGCGGTGGCCGAGGCCAAGACGGGGGTCGCCGAGGCGTTCCGCCTGCGGATGGAGATCGAGGACCTCGAGCCAGCGGACGAGATCGGTCGACGCCGCCGCCTGGCCGACATCATCCGCCACGGCGAGGCGGCTGACGCGAAGCTCGACGAGCAGGCCGCGGCGTTCCGTGAGCTGCGCCAGCTGGAGTCCACATTGGACCAGACGATCCCCGCGCTGAGCACGCGACGGGCGCAGCTGGCCGCGCGGGTGCCCGAGGTGACCGCCGAGCTGGACCGGCTGCGCGAGGCATTTGCCGGTCCGACGCTCGCCGCGGTGACGGACAACGTCGACGAGGCGTCACGGCGCCTGCGGTTCGCCACGTCCGCGCTCGCACAGGCCGGCCAGGAGGCTGCCGCCGGACGCCGGGCCCGGGCCGCGCTCTCGGTCCGGGCCGCGGACCAGGCGCTGGACCAGAGCGACGAGCTCCTCACCGCGGTCGGCACGGCGGGTGGCGACCTGCGGGCGGCCCGCGAGGCGATCCCCGCACTGCTCGCGGAGGTCACCGCCGAGGTCGAGACCGCGCGCGCCGCGCAGCCGACAAGCCCCGAGCTGTGGACCGCGGTCAGCGCCGGCGAGCAGGCGGTCAAGACCGTACAGGCGGCCCAGAAGCAGTCCACGATGGACCCGCTGGCGGAGCTGCGGCGGTTGCAGGAGGCGGACGCCGCGCTGGACAAGGCGCTGGCGGCGCAGCGCACGGCCAAGGAACGGGCCGACCGCGCCCGGTCCATGCTCGGCCCGGCCCTCGCCGCGGCCCGGGCCGAGGTCTCGGCGGCGGGCGATTTCATCAACACCCGTCGAGGCGCGGTCGGGGCGCAGGCCCGCACGCTGCTCGCGGAGGCCCAGCGGCTGCTCGCCCAGGCGGAGGCCCACACCGAGGCCGATCCGGTGGCGGCGCTGGACGAGGCGCAGCGGGCCGACCGTACGGCCGAGCAGGCGGTCCGGTCGGCCCAGTCTGATGTAGACAGTTGGAGCGGTCCGAGTGGGTACGGGCGGGGCGGCGGCTCGGATGCGCTGCTCGGCGCCATCCTCGGCGGCATCCTCGTCGGCGGCGGCCGCGGTGGTTGGGGTGGTGGCTGGGGTGGTGGTGGCTGGACCGGCGGTGGCGGGCCCCGCGGGGGCGGGTGGAGCGGCGGAGGTCACCGCGGCGGCGCCCGCATCGGCGGCGGCTTCGGCGGGATGGGCGGTGGCGGTGGCTTCGGCGGGCGGGCTCCCGGAGGCTTCGGTGGCCGCCGGGGCGGCGGCCGGTTCTGACCGGGCACGACGGTTAGCTCTTCACCGATCCGGCCATGAGACCTCCGATGAACCAGCGGCCCAGCAGCACGTAGACGACGAGGGTCGGCAGCGACGTGATGAGCGCACCAGCCATGGCGGCCGCGTAATCGGGCGACTGCGCTCCCGCCAGCGCGTTGAGGGCGATCGTGATCGGGCCGTTGCGGGTGTTGGTGAGGAAGATGGCGAACAGGAAGTCGTTCCACGCCGACGTGAACTGCCAGATGATCGTCACCACGAAGCCCGGCCCGGAGATCGGCAGGATGACCGACCAGAACGTGCGCAACATCCCGGCGCCGTCCACATTGCTCGCCTCGATCAGATCGGTCGGCACCACCGTGGCGTAGTAGTTGCGGAAGATGAGGGTGCAGATCGGGATCCCGTAGATGACGTGCACGAGGACGAGGGTCGCGATCCCGCGGGGCACGCCGATCGACTGCACGACCTGGCCCAGGGGGATCATGACGGCCTGGTACGGGATGAACATGCCGAAGAGGATCAGCGTGAAGACCACGTCCGCGCCCGGGAAACGCCAGCGCGACAGGACGAACCCGTTGGCCGCCCCGATGAGCGAGGAGATCAGCGCCACCGGGATCGCCATTTCGAGAGTGCGCACGAACGAGGGCCCGAGTGCGGTCCACGCCTTCTGCCACGAGACCGTGGTCCACTGCTCGGGGAGGTTCCACTGACCATTGACGCCGATCTCGCTGCCCGCCTTGAAGCTCGTCACCAGCAGGACATAGAGCGGCATCAGCATGACGAACACGAACGCGAGCAACACTCCATACCGGACGGTGCGGGCGAGGGCGGACCGGGGGGCCCGGCGGGCGGGACCGGGCGGCGGTGATGTGGCCGTTGTCTTCCCGCCATCCAACACGGCAGTGCTCATGAGCGCTTCTCCGCCCGGTTGACGTAGATGAGGTACGGCACGATGACCACGGCCACGCACAGCAGCAGGAAGATCGAGATCGCGGCGGCCTTGGCCTGGTCGGCCGTGAGCAACGTCTGCCACACGTACACCGCGGGCACCTCGGTGAGGTACTGCGGGCCGGAGACCGACATGATGAGGTCGAACATCTTCATCGACATGTGTCCCGCGATGATGAGGGCGGACAACGCCACCGGTGTCAGTTGCGGGAAGAGCACGTGCCGGTACAGCTGGTAGGTGGTGGTGCCGTCCACCAGCGCGGCCTCACGCAGCTCGTGCGGGATGCCCCGGAAGCCGGCCAGGAACAGCGCCATCATGTAGCCGGACAGCTGCCAGATCGCCGGCAGGGCCATCGCGGCCATGCCCCAGTCCGGGTCGGTCCACCACCGGTTCTCGAGGAAGCTCAGGCCCAGCCCGGAGAAGATGGCGTTGATGCCGCCGGCGTGGTCGCCCGTGCCCGAGTTCATCAGCCAGCGCCACACGACGCCGGAGGCCACAAAGGACACTGCCATCGGGAACAGGTAGATCGTCCGGAAGACGCCCTCCGCCCGGGTGCCCCGCTCCAGGAGGGTGGCCCAGAGCACGCCGAGCAGGATCGCCCCGCCGATGAACACGACCGTGAAGATCGCGAGGTTCTTCAGCGAGTGTACGAACCGGTCGTTGATGTCGTTGGTGAACAGATTGACGTAGTTATCCGCACCAACATAGCCGGCGGACGGTCGGGCGGTGTGCTTGTCCTGGAGGGACAGATTGACCGTCCACCCGATCAGACCGTAGACGAACACACCGAGCACGACCAGCGACGGCGAGATCAGCAGCAGGCCCGGACCCCAGTGGCGCAGCCGCTGCCAGGTCCGGCGCCTGACGGGCTTGCGTGGGTGGCTGAGCATCGTCGCTCCTTCCGGCACCACCGGCGCCCGAGGAGGGGACAGCGCGGCGGGACGCGAGTCCCGCCCCGCGCCCCCTCGATTTTGGACCATTACTTTGCGAACAGACCAGCGGCCTCGACCAGC
>JBQGBY010000147.1:0-2252 GCA_052038195.1 Micromonosporaceae bacterium
GACGCGCTGCGCATCCAGTACGGCGGCTCGGTCAAGCCCGAGAACGCCGCCGACCTGATGGCCTGCGCCGACATCGACGGCGCCCTGGTGGGGGGCGCCAGCCTCGACAGCGAGGCCTTCGCCGCCATCGTCCGCTACCGCGACCGGGCCTGACCTCCCCAAGGATGGTGTGGCGGCCGCCGCGGAGTGGTACACAGGCGGGGGGGACGGAGCAAACGACAGCAGCCCGCTCCGGCCGAAGTGCAGGTTGTGTGACGATGGCGCAACAGACTGACGCGAATGCCCATTTGGGTACGTCTCAGCCGCGCACGCGGGTCACCGAATCGGCAGTTCGGCAGGCGATCCTGCTAAGTTCGGCCCGTTCACCGGTGCCATGGGTCACACCTCGCGCCGGTGCACCCATCCCCTGGGGTGGACGTGAGTCCGAGGACGCGAACCGCGCAATGCGACCTGCGAGACCCCGGCGGTGCAATCTGACCACACTAGGAGGCCAAGAATGAGACGACAGCGCAGGGGCTTCAAGCTCCTTGCTCTCATCCTCGGGCTCTCTCTCGTGGCCGCCGCCTGTGGCGACGACGACGACGAGGGCGCGCAGCAGGGTGGGGAGTCGCAGGACCAGCAAGACCTGCAGCAGGGCGGTGAGCTCACCGACCTGAGCACCTTCTCGCAGGGCGGCTGGGATCACCTCGATCCCACGCTCAGCACGACCGTGTCGGAGTCCCAGATCGGCGACTCGATATTCGACACCCTCACGGAGGTCGACTACAGCGACATCGACAACCCCGAGGTGCGGGGCGAGGTCGCCGAGTCGTGGGAGTCGAACGACGACGCGACCGAGTGGACGTTCACGATCCGTGACGGGCTGTCCTTCTCCGACGGCACCCCGGTCCTGCCCAGCTCGTTCAAGCGGTCGTTCGAGCGCGCCAGCGATCCCGACTTCGCCGGCGACTACTCGTACCTGTTCAGCTTCTTCGAGGGTGGCCAGGACAAGCTCGACGGCAAGGCCGACGAGATCAGCGGCGTGGTGGCCGACGACGATGCCATGACCCTCACGCTCACGCTGTCCGAGCCCTACGCCAACTTCCCGGCCGTGGCCGGCTTCCACACCTTCTCCCCCATGCCCGAGGCCGCCGAGGGCCAGGGCGTCGAGTGGGAGCAGGGCGTGATCGTCGGCAACGGCCCGTTCATGGAGGAGTCGGCGCCCACCCCAGGGCAGCAGGTCGTGCTCGTGCCCAACCCCGAGTGGGACGGCACCAAGTACGACGAGGATCTGGGCCTGCCGGCCCAGCCCTACGTGGAGAAGATCACGTTCGTCGTGTCGCAGGACCAGGACACCGCCTGGAACGCCTTCCTCGCCGGTGAGGGCCAGGTCGGGCAGATCACGTCGGGCCGCGTCCAGGAGGCGGTCGACGGCTACGCGACCACCCTGAACGACCCAGTGCTCGGCATCTACTACTTCCAGATCAACCAGGAGGACCCGCGCATCGGCGGTCCGGACAACAAGCTGCTCCGCCAGGCGATCTCCCAGGCCATCGACCGCGACGAGATCAACGAGGCGGTCTACGAGGGCACGCGGACCACGGCCACCGGCATCACGCCGCCGGGCATCCCTGGCTTCCAGGAGGGCCTGTGCGACTACTGCGCCTACGACCCCGACGCCGCACAGCAGGCGTACCAGGAGTGGCAGGACGCCGGTAACTCGCTCGACCAGCCGCTGCCCATCGAGTTCAACGCCGACGCCGGCCACGAGCCCGTCGTCCAGATCATCATCGACAACCTGGACGCCATCGGGATCCCGGCCACGGCCGAGCCGCTCCCGTCGGACACCTACTTCGGTCAGATGGCCGACGGTGGCTGCGTCATCTGCCGGTCCGGCTGGATCGCCGACTACCCGACGTACGACAACTTCATGTTCGACCTGTTCAGCACCACGGCGCTGGGTGGCAACAACTACGGCTACTCCAACTCCGAGTTCGATGACGTGCTGGCCGAGGCCAAGCGGACCACCGACGCGGACCAGGCGGCCGACCTGTTCCATCAGGCTGAGCAGATCCTGTTGAACGACGACATCGGGACGATCCCGATCAACGGGTACCTCGGGCAGGACGCCTCCGACCCGGACGTGGTCGCCAACCTCGTGCAGCAGCCAAGCCTGCACATCGTGTGGGAGACGGTCGCCCTGGCGAACCCGTAATACGTAATTCACGTTTGGCCGGATGAGCCGGCCCGCCGGCCGGGGGCCGTACCCTCGG
>JBQGBY010000148.1:0-65957 GCA_052038195.1 Micromonosporaceae bacterium
GGCCGCCACCGCGGGGGCCCCGGGGGGGGGGGGCCCGCACCCGGGGGGCGCCCGCGGGCCCAACCCCGGGGGGGCGCACCGGCGCCGTAATCGCGACGAGCCGAACAATCGTGGAGGTGCCACGGGGCTTTTGTCCGGCCCATCGCGATCATGGCCAGCGGATCGGGGCCTCCGATCTCGTGCGCGGGCGCACGTTGCTCGAGGCTAGAGGCGGTACCAGCCGCTCCAGCCCTGGCCGGGTGAGGTCTGCCACGCGTGGTGGAGAGCGTCGTCGGTGCCCGGCGCGAAGACCTCGAGCCGGCCGTCGGCGTTGACCGTCACCACCGGGTCGACGATGATCGCGCCGTCCAGACCGTGCCAGCCGCTCCAGCCGCCGCCCGGACTGGTCTGCCAGTTGCGGTACGGCGTGGTGCCAGCGCGGACATAGACCTCGAGCCGTCCATCGGCGTTGCGGGCCACCGCCGGAGCACCGCTGACGCAGCCGCCCAGGCTGTGCCAGCCGCTCCAGCCCTGGCCGGGTGAGGTCTGAGCGGCGTGATGGATCGCGCAGTCGGTGCCCTGAGCGAAGACCACCAGGCGACCGAAGGCGTCGGCGTGCACGACCGGATCCGTTGTGATCGCGCCGTCCAGACCGTGCCAGCCGCTCCAGCCGCCGCCCGGGCTGGTCTGCCAGTTGCGGTACGGCGTGGTGCCGGCGCGGACATAGACCTCCAGGCGTCCGTCGATGTTGCGCGCCACCCCCGGTGCGCCGCTGACGCAGCCGCCCAGGCTCTGCCAGCCGCCCCAACCCTGGCCGGGTGCGGTCTGAGCGCCGTAGTGGATCGCGCAGTCGGTGCCGCGGGCGAAGACCACCAGGCGGCCGGAACCATCGGCGTGCACGACCGGATCGGATGTCAGGGCGCCACCCAGACCGTGCCAGCCGCTCCAGCCCCCGCCGGGGACGGTCTGCCAGTTGTGGAACGGGGTGGAACCGTCACTGCCACGACCGTAGATCTGCAGCCGGCCGTCGGTGTTGCGCGCGACCGCGAGCCCGCCGGCGATGCACCCACCCAGGTTGTACCAGGCGCTCCACGATCCGCCGGGACTGGTCTGCCACGCGTGGTAGGGGGCGCAGTCACTGCCCACCGCGAAGGCCTCGAGCCGGCCGTCGCCATTCCGCTCCACCGCGGGCGCGGTCCGGAATGCCAGACCGGGCGGGGGTGGCGGCTGCTCGGGCTGGAAGAAGAAGAACAGGTTGTCGACCAGCTTGTTGCGAAGGCCGCCCAGCGTCTGCACGTCGTTGATGAACCCGGATTGATTGATCGGCATCTCCGGTTCGCCGACGTTGATCCGGGTCTGTGCGAACTGCCCACCCTGCTCCTCGAACCGTTCGATGACGCAGCCGAAGAACACCGAGTCGGCGATGAAGCTGTAGATCAGGTACTGAACTTCACCGATGATGTCGGCAAGGAACAGGAAGTTGATGGTGTCGTAGACGAGCACGATCAACCAGGCCGGCAGCATGGGCAGGCCGTTGGGGTTGAAGGCGTACGTGCCGTGCTTCGCCCGCGCGAGCGCGAGTTGGATGTGGGTACCGGCCGGCACGGGCTGGTCGGGCAGGATGAAGGTGCTCTTGTCGAAGAGTGGTTCTCCCTCGTGCGCCGTTGTGTAGTAGGCGTACGCCTTGTACGCGGCGGGGTCGAGGTTGATGGTCGGTCCCGTGACGGGGGCGGCGACCAGGGCCGCCGACCGTTCGAAGTCGAACTGATGGTCCCGCACGCCCTGCAGCACCTCGCCGACGGTGAGGCCGACGAGTCCGAACAGCGCGCCCGCCGTCGCGAGGCAGGCGCCACCGGAGTCGAGCCCGTCGTCACGGTTCCACAGTGTCAGGTAGTCCACGCGGAGCACCGACAGGCGGCTGCCGTCGGCGGCGGTGCCGAACCCGAGCGGCTTGACCCGGAAGTGGCTCACCGGTGGCGTCGGCGGCAGGTTCTGCTGGATCGCCAGCGGCACTTGGTCCGCGAAGAGCGCGAAGCCGGTGCCGGGCGCTTCGCCCCCGGAAACGTGATAGAACGGCGTGAACGCGTCGGCGACCTGGTTCTCAAAGGACTCCGGCAGCCCGTCAGCGTCGCCGTCGCCGGGGGCGGCAGCGGTGGCCGACTCCGGCCCCAGCGCACGCTCGACGAATACCGGACGGGGTCCCTGCGTGGCGACACCGGCTGCCTTCCCAGACACGACGTCCTCCCATGAGGGGGCCGCCGGCGATGGCTTGGCGTCGGTCTCAGCGTGGGCCTCGACGTCCGAGCGCACCCGTGCGCCCACGTCCTCCTGGAACTTGGTGAGCATCTCGGTGCGCTGCTCCTCGGAGAGGTTCTCCCAGGCCTGCCGTCGTTCCGGGGTCGAGCCCGGTACCGCCCCGGCGGGTGTCGCGGACGACTGGGCGCCCGATGACTGCCACCCAGGCAAGGGCTCATCGTCGGCGGCGTAAGCGGCCCTGGGCGCGCTCAGTGTCGCGGCCAACACCGCGGCCGCGACAATTCCAGCGACGCCTGCGGAGCGGAATCCGCAAGCAACGCCGGTCATGGCGATGCGTCCTGGTCGGCGCATGCTCGTGGTGGACATGACGTGTTTCCTCTCCCTGGACAGGGAAGGTCCGCACACCCGATGTCCCTGCAGCGTCTGCGCCGGGGCCGGCCGGTGCGGCGATCCGGGCTCCCCATTCGCGGAGGGATTCGGCGCACTGGCCCATTCGGATGGGTCAAGTAGCGGTCGTCGGGCGGCAATGGTCGCGGGCCCGGCACCCGCCCCAGGATCGAGGTCGAGCAGAGTCGATACCGGCTCCGATGGCGTTGCGGGGGCAATAGTCTGCTGGGGTGGCCGCTGTGCGCGAGCTCGCCGACCGCACGCCGGAATCACGGGAACGGTATGTCGACCTGCTGCGGGCGGTGGCCATCACCCTTGTGGTGCTAGGCCACTGGTTGATCAGCGTCATTGGCTATGACCCGCAGGGCCGTCCCACCGGTCACTCTGCGCTGCCGTCGATGCCTTGGGCCTTCCCATTCACGTGGGTGGTACAGGTGATGCCGCTCGTCTTCATCGTGGGTGGGTACGCGAACGCCGCCTCGTTGGCATCACACCGGCGCCGTGGAGGTACCGCTACCACCTGGTTGCAGGACCGTACGGGGCGGCTCGTACGCCCGACCACCGCACTGATGGTCGTGCTTGCCGCCGGCGCTTTCGGAGCTGACGCTGCCGGCGCGGACCCGAGCTTCGCCCGGATGGTCGTGTGGGTCGCCTCGATCCCGTTGTGGTTCCTCGCGGCGTACCTCGTCGTGGTGCTCGCCGCCCCGGTCATGTACCGCCTGCATCAGCGCTTCGGCTGGTGGGTGCTGGGGGTGCTGGTCGTCCTGGTCGCACTGGGTGACGTGGGCCGCCTGCGAGGCCAGGGGCATCTCGGCACGGGCAACTTCGTGTTCGGCTGGCTGGCGATCCACCAGATTGGATTCGCCTGGCGCGACGGCCAGCTGCGGTTTCGGCCGAGCACCGGGGCGTCTCTGCTACTCGGCGGCCTGGCCGTGCTGTCGACCCTGACGCTGGTCGGGCCCTACCCGGTCAGCATGATCGACATCCCCGGACAGCGACTGCTCAACGCGTCGCCGCCGACGCTGGCGCTGCTCGCCGCCACGGCGTTCCAGCTCGGTCTGGTGGTCCTGTTGCGCGACCCGGCCCGGCGATGGCTGCGGCGCACGTGGCCGTGGCGACTGGTCGTCGCGGTCAACACGGTCGTGTTCACGGTCTTCCTGTGGCATATGAGCGCCGTCGTCCTCCTCGTCGGCCTGCTCCACGCGGTGGGTCAGCTGCCGACGCCGACCGTGGCCACGGCGCACTGGTGGCTGTGGCGGCCGCCCTGGTTGCTGATGCTCGCCGTCGTCCTGGCCGCGCTGGTTGCGGTCTTCGGTCGGCTCGAGACCCGGCCCCGGCGCTCCTCGCCGCCACGCACGTGGCTGAGCGGTGCCCTCGCCAGCACGGTTCTGCGCAGCCTGCTCACCGCCGCGGCGTACACGGCGGTCATCGCCGGCTTGGTCACCAACAGCCTCGCGCCGAGCCGGGGCGGCTACCTGATCGGCATGCCGGTATCGGCGCTGGCGGTCTACCTGGCGGGCGCCGGTCTGCTGCGGGTTTTGCGGGCACTACCGGCCTCGGGACGCCCGGCACCAGGTTCGCGGCATCGACGCTGATGCTTCGGCCGGAACCCGGACGTGGCTGTCATGGCGACCGGGGGTCCGCGCTGCCGGGGCGGCTGAGCCCCGCGAGGGTGATGGCGTGGGTGAGGTCGCCTGGCGCGACGACGCCGACGAGCCGGTCGTGGTCGGTGACGGCCAGCAGTGGGTTGGCCGGAGAGAGGTTCTGCACCGCGGTCGAGGCCGGGTCGTCCGCGGCCACGGTCGGTACCGCCTCGGTGGGGGGTGTGGCCGCGGCGCGCAATGGCAGGCGCGGACGCTCGACGGCGGGGATCCGGACGAGGTCTGACAGGTGGACCAGGCCGATGGGCCGGCCGTCGTCGTCGACCACGGGGTAGTGGCCGTGGGGGTGACGTGCAGCCGTGCCGGTGACGAATGTGTCGACGCTCTGGTTGGCGTGTCCGCTCACCGGCTCGGCCATGATGTCGCGGACGGTGCGGCCATCGAGCGCCCGGTTCAGGCGCACGTTCGCTATCTCGGCGTTGGCCGCGCTGACGAGGAACCAGCCGAGCAGCACCAGCCAGAATCCGGAGAGGTTACCTCCCAGGAGTATCTGCAGTACGCCGATCGCGGCGAGCAGGACGCCCAGGACGACGCCGGCCCGGTCGGCGGCGATCTGCGCCCGGTCCCGGTCGCCGCGTACCCGCCATACCAGCGCCCGCGCGATCCGGCCACCATCCAGGGGCGCGCCGGGCAGAAGGTTGAACACGCCCAGCAGAAGGTTGACGCCGGCCAACCACGCGAGCGCGACGCCAAGCAGCTGGCCCGCCGAGGCCGCGTTGGCCAGGGCGGCCCCACCCGCTGCCAGGCCGCCGAAGAGGAGACTCACGAACGGCCCCGCGGCGGCGATCAGGAACTCGGCCCGGGGTGTCGGAGGGTCACCGTCCAGTTCGGACACACCGCCGAGCAGCCAGAGCGTGATCCGCCGTACGCCGACGCCGTAGCGCCGCGCCACGAGCGAGTGAGCCAACTCGTGGGCGAGGAGCCCGGCGAGGAAGAGTACCGCGACGGCGGCGGCCACGAGCACGTACGCGACGAGGGGCTGGTCGGGCGCGCCCGCCGGCAGCACGGCCGTCGACAGCGTGTAGCCGAGCAGGGCCGCAATGATCAGCGCCGACCAGTGCGCCCCGATGTCAATACCCGCCACGCGCCCCAGGTGCACCGACTGCCTCACGGGTCGCTCACCCCTCCCCAACGACCGTGACCGCTGGTCGAGACAGCGTCCACGTACGGGTTCCTGCCCCCTCCATGGTCGCAGTACCCGACGTCTGGGCCCGTCGAATCACGACTTCCCGGCCAGCCGGCCGACCGGTCCGGCCGGTCCGACCGGTCCGGACGGTCCCGCCGGTCCGAGGCGGTGGGCGGACCGCCCGGCTACGGTTGCGCCCAGGGTCCCTGACCGTAGATCCGATCGATGGCGATGTGGAGCACGAGGCCGTCCGGAACGTTCCGCATCGGGTACTGCTGCCCCGGACCGATGTAGAACTCGGCGAGCCGGTCCATCACCGCAAGCGCGCCACCCTCGGTGATCCGGTCGACCCGGCCCTGGATGACCGCATAGGGCCACAGGCCCTGCCCGGGGTTCTGTTTGGCCTGAGCGGAGACGACGACACGAGGGTCCCGACTGATGTTCCTGAGCTTGCGCTGGCCGAGGTTGAAGAAGGTGGCCATGACGATCTCATCTCCGTCAACGCCCGCCCACGCCAGGGTCACGTGCGGCGTACCGTCCCGGTCGATCGTGGCCACGTGCACGAGTGGCCCGGTCTCGAGCAGCTCTCGTAGCGATAAAGGCACACTGGTCATCGAGCGATCATACGAGTCGAGGCAGCCGCCGACCTACGTCAGATGACGTAGCTCGCCCGGCCATTCCAGCGACGCTTGTGGAGCGGAATCGACAAAACTCGACTGTGGACGGTGGCTGTGTCACGTCACTGGCTGAGCCGGGTCGCCTGTACCCGCTCCAGTTCCGCGATGATCGTCGCGGAGACGTCGTCTACGGGCCGAGCGCCGTCGATGCGTACCAGGACACCATGGCGGGCGTAGTGGTCCAGCAGGGGTGGGGTCAACTCCTCGAACACCTCGATGCGGTGCCGCGTGACCGACCCGGTGTCGTCGCTGCGTCCGTCCGCCTTCGCGCGTCGCTGTACCCGATCGATCAGCACGTCGCGGGCCACCTCCAGGTAGAGCGCCACTTGGATCCAGGCATCCAGATCCTTGGCCGCCATCTCTGCCGCCTCGGCCTGGGCCAGGGTGCGGGGGAAGCCGTCAAGCACGTAACCGCCGTTGCGGCTGGCCGTCTCGATCACCGGGCGCAGGGTCTCCATGACGACGTCGTCGGGCACCAGGTCACCGCGCGCCACGTACTCAGCGGCGGTGCGCCCGGTCGGCGTACCCTCGGCGATGTGCTGCCGCAGCACCTCGCCACTGGAGATGTGCGCGATGCCGAAGTGTCTGGCGATCACGGTCGCCTGCGTGCCCTTGCCCGAGCCGGGCGCGCCGATCAACAACACTCGCATGAGATGCCTCCCGGGCTCATGAGGGCGACGCGCGTATGGTGGCGTGTCCGCCGTTCTTATCACACTCGACACCTCGCTTGTGCCGAGCATTCTCCCTCCAGCCGGGTTCCGGGCTGAGAACGCGAGGATCGCGGCGTCCGGGTGAGGTCGCTCGGTCTCGTGACCACCCGGCTGATGCCGTGACGTCGGCCGTTGCCGCCGCGACGGCTCGGGCCCTCGGCCGGGCGCCGTGGTCCACAGTGGAGCAGGCCCCGCAGCGAGCCGGGGTTCGCCGTTCAGCCGCGGTGCGCACGGACGTCTGCGACCATCGGCCTATGCGCAGGCACGATGGCCGCTCGCGCCAACGCACCGGCTCGGCACGCGAGGAGATGCCGGTTCTGGTGCGGCCCATGCTCGCCACGCTCGGCGAACTCCCGCCGGAACGCGCCGACGACGACTTCGCCTACGAGACCAAGTTCGACGGTGTGCGGATCATCGCCTACCTCCGGCACGGCGCGCTCCGGCTGATGACCCGCAACGACATCGATGTTACGGCGACGTACCCGGAGGTGGGTGGCCTGGCCACCGCCGCCGGCACCGTGGACATGATCATCGACGGTGAGGTGGTGACGTTCGCCCCACACAGCCAGCGGTCGTCGTTCGAGGCGCTGCAACCCCGCATGCACGTGCAGGCCGCGGCTCAGGTGGCCCGGCTCGTCGAGCAGACTCCGGTGACGTACTGCATGTTCGACGTCCTCTTCCTCGACGGACGCTCCACGGTGGACCTTCCCTACGACGGCCGACGCGAGCTGCTGGAGTCCCTCGGCCTGGACGGTCCCCACTGGCGCACGCCGTCCTACCGTCGCGGCGGCGGCGCCGCCGAACTGGCCGAGTCGAGGCGCCGGGGTGACGAGGGCATCATGGCCAAGCGTTTGACCTCCCGGTACCAGCCCGGCAACCGCTCCCGGGACTGGATCAAGGTGAAGAACCTCCGGACGCAGGAGGTGGTGGTCGGCGGCTGGTCACCCGGCCGGGGCGCCCGCGCCGGCACCATCGGCTCGCTGCTGATCGGCATTCCCGACGGCGACGGACTGTCCTATGTGGGGCGAGTCGGCACGGGCTTCACGGACCAGGTACTGGCGCAGCTGCACCGCACGCTGGTGAGGCTCGAACGGAGCTCGTCGCCGTTCGCCGGCGAGGTCCCGCGCGACGAGGCCCGCGACGCCCACTGGGTGGCGCCTGAGCTGGTCGGCGAGGTCGCGTTCGGCGAGTGGACCCGCGACGGACGGCTGCGCCAGCCGCGGTGGCGTGGGGAGCGGCCGGACAAGACCCCGGACGAGATCGTCCGGGAGTCCGGCTGACGCCGTCACTCCGTGGCCGACGCACGATCGTCCATTGGCCGCTGTCGATAAGGCCAGGACTCGCATACCCCAGGGGGTGTACGCTTGCGGCCATGACCACGGACGTGCACCACCACCACACATCGGATCCGCCCGCCGGGGGGGTCACCCGCGGCTACACGGCGTCAAAAGATCAGTTGCTGGCCCGGATCCGGCGCATCGAGGGTCAGGTCCGTGGGATCGCCAAGATGGTCGAGGACGACCGGGTCGCGCACGCCATCGCGGCGCAGGTCGGCGTGGATCGCGTCATCGCGCACGTGCTCCCGTCGGGAAGGTCGACATCGTCGCGCGACTGCAGGGCGAGGGCACGGTTGTCGCGATGGTCGGGGACGGTGTCAACGACGCCGCCGCGCTCGGGCTGCTCAACCCGATGATCGCCGGCGCCGCGGTGGCGCCGTCGTCGGTGTTCGTCGTCTCCAACAGCCTGCGCCTGTTCGGATTCAAGACCGTCACCGGGGCCAGCTAAGTCAGATGACGTAGCTGGCGCCAGTCATGCGCCCCCTTTGCTCCGGTCGGGCCGTGTCCCTACCGTGCAGAGATGGCAGCATTGGAGAGACTGCTGGACCCCACGGGCTCGGCCGCCCGAGCCCACGACACCACCCACGCCCCGCGACCGGCGAGCCTCCAAGGCCTCACGGTCGGCCTGCTCGACAACACGAAGGCGAACGCGTCGGCCCTGCTGTCGGAGATCGCCGAGCAGTTGCGGGGCCGGTGCCGCACCGGCGAGTCCCGGCCCTACACGAAGGACTACTTCGGCACTCCGGTCAAAGATGGTCTGCTCAAGCGGATCATCGAAGAATGTGACATCGTAATCACGGCCGTCGGTGACTGCGGCTCGTGCAGCGCCGCCACCGTCGCGGACGGGATCCTGTTCGAGCGGGCCGGAGTACCGGCCGTGAGCGTGATCTCGGACGCGTTCCTGGTCTCGGGCGGAGGTATGGCCGCCCTTCAAGGCTTCCCCGGCTACGCTTTCGTCGCCGTACGGCATCCGGTGGCCAGCCTGGACGCCGTCCAGCTCCGCGACCGGGTCGACGGTGCGATGCCTACGCTGCTGCGGATTCTCGGCGTGGACGCATGACGGACACACCGCTGATAGACGGCGAGGAGATACGCCGCGCCCTCGAGTTCTACGCCGGGCAGGGCTGGACCGACGGCCTGCCGGTGGTGCCGGTGACCGACTCCTATCTGCGTGAGTTCCTCGCCCGCACCCGCCGCCAGCCGGACGAGGTGCTGTTCACGACCCCGCACCTGAACCGGCACTGCACGGTCGGCCTGGCCGCCGTCAACGCCGCCATGGCCGGTTGTCTGCCGGAGTACTTTCCGGTGGTCCTGGCCGCCTGGGACGCCTTCGCTCGCGAGCCGCTCCCGGTCCGCGGCATCTGGCAGAGCACGACCGGCTCGGCGCCGCTGGTCATTGTGAACGGGCCGGTCCGTGGACAGATCGGAGTGAACGGCGCCGGAAACGTCTTCGGCTCCGGGTTCCGGGCCAACGCGACGATCGGTCGGTCGATCCGCCTGGCGGCGATCAATGTCTTCGGCCTTCGCCCGCACCAGCTCGACCAGGCCACGCAGGGCACTCCGGCCAAGTACTCCGCCTGCATCGCGGAGAACGAGGAGGCCAGTCCGTGGTCGCCGCTGCACGTCGAGCACGGTCTCGACCCGTCCGTCAGCGCAGTGACGGCCGCGATCGTCCGGTCCTGCATGCACATCGAAGGACGTCACACCCAGGTGCCCGAGCACCTCGCCCAGGACCTCACCAACACGATTGCCCGCACCGGCGCCCTGGTCCACGAGTTCACCTCGGCCCTGGTCGTGCTGAGCCCCGAGCACGCGCGTGTCTTCGCCTCGGCCGGGTGGGGCAAAGACGACGTACGTCGTTACATCTATGACAACGCGGTACGGACCCGGGCTGAGCTCGCCGCGGTCGGCAAGGACGCGGTCTCGCGGCACACCCGGTGGCGGCTTCCCTCCGATCACCCGGACTCCGTGCCCGACCAGGCCAGCGCCGGCCCGGACCCGGACCGGGTGCCGGTCCTGAGCTCGCCCGACGGCGTCCAGTTCGTCGTTGCCGGCGCCGACAACGCCGGGGTATCGGCCGTCATGGACATCTTCTACACCGTCCGCGAGGTTCCGCTGTCGGTGGTGAGGATCGAGGAATCATCGAACTGATTCACCGACAGCCACGTCGGTAGGCCGAACCGGTCGAACAGCTCAGGGCGGACGAAGCCGGTGACGGCCGTAAGAGTCCTTTGCGGACGGTGAGGACCTTCAGCGCGAACTGCCGGTAGCCATGGTCGGCCGGGGTGTAGACGCCCAGCGCCGGTTGCCCGTTCGCGCCGGTGGGCGTCAGCCGCAGGTCGGAACCCCACGGGCTGGCGAACAGTTGACGTAGGTAGATACCGATGCTGTCACGGCCCTGGTACCAGGAGGGGTGGGCCGCACCTTACCGCACTCCAGCCGAGCAGGGCACGATCGCCTCGAGGCTGGTTTCCTGGGCAGGGCGGATCCAAACCCGGCCGGCGGCTCCGACCATGGTCGAAGAGCCCACCGGGCGCCCACGGCCTCACGACAGTTCGCGCCCGATGATCTTACGATGATGCAAGATCGTCGAATGCGCGCTCATGAGTGCGTCCATTGTGGATATCTGAGCGAACGGACCCCGATCGCAGGGGCGCCAAGGCCTTCAGACTGGATTCATTCCATGATTCGGCGGCGGCAGCGTCTCGTCGGGGGGCCGGACCGTCGGATCGATGACTCAACGCCGCGTCGTCCCCGCGCGGCTGGGACGATGGCTGTCGATGACGCAACAGGCCAGTCCCCGCCCGGGTGAGGTACTGCTACAGACACATGGCTGCCGGCGCCGACGGTCTCGACTCGTGGAGGAACGTCGGCCAGAGCAGGCAGGACAACAGTCCACAGGGGACAGTCTCCCGCCTGGCCCTTGATGCAACGTACGTTCTAACGGCAAGCCATAGACATGGGAGGCGCGCCCATGCAACCGTCCGGAGGGGATCTTCGAGCCGGGATGGCCGGGGAGGCCGTGGCGAGGCTGCACCAGCAGCTCATCCGGTTGGGCTTCGCGATCCCGGCTAACGAGGTGGCCAACAAGGCGTTCGGCGTCGGCACGGCCGGGGCCGTAGCCGAGTTCCAGAGGGCGCATGGCCTGTGGGACACCGCGGCAGTCGACGGAAACACCCTCGCGACGCTCGCCAGAGTGGTAAGGGAGGTGAGCGCCGAGACGGTGGTGACCAACCGGCCGCCCGACCCGCCGGCCACGTCACCATCGACCGAGCCGCCGACCACGGAGATGCCGCACCCCCGGTCGCCGGTCGAGCTGACTCCGCCCGTCGCTGCGCGACCCACCGAGCCGTTCCGGCCGGGAGGTGGTCCGCCGTGGATCCGCCCGCCGTTCGAACCGCCCGACCGACCGGGCCAGCCTGAGGCTCAGCGTCTCGAGGGGCATATCTATCTCGACATCGGGCTGCCTGCCGCCGCGGTCGAGGTGCGTCTGTACGGCGTGGGCTTTGGCGGCGGGGTCAGCCGCCTCGGTGCGGCGCACACGGACGCCGAGGGCCGCTACGCCATCGACTACCGCCCCGATGCCGCGGCCGCCACCGTCGAGGTCCGCGCAGTCGGCACCGACGGCGCCGAGATCTCACTGTCCACTCCGGTCCGGCGGCCGGCCGCCACCGAGGTGCTCAACCTCGTGGCTCCGACGGCGAAGGTGACTCCGCCGGCGCCCGAGCACCAGCGACTGCTGGCCGACATCGCGGCCCACCTGGGTGGCGCCCCGCTGGCCGCGGCGCGTGAGGACGACGAGGGCAGCGACCTGACCGTGCTACGAGACGTGACGGGCTGGGACGCGCGGCTGATCGCGCTGGCCGCGGGGGCCGAGCGCCTGCAGGCGCGCACTGGCCTGAGCGGCGAAGCCCTGTACGCGATGCTGCGCGCCGGGCTGCCCGCGGATCCCGAGGAGTTGGCCACTGTGAACGTCGCCGCGGTGTCGGCGGCTCTGGCCAGGGCGACGCAGGCCCGGGTCGTTGCGCTCACCGCGCAGCAGGTAGAGGCGGCCACGTCGGCCTTCCGTTCGTTCGCCACTGCCACGCGTCTGGCCAGCGTGGCCCCGGGCACGGTGTCCAGCAATGCCGAGATGCTCGCCACGGCCGGGCTCTCCCCAGGCCAGCAGGTCACGTTCGACGCCATCTACGCCGCCAACGCCGGCGACAGCGAACGGCTCTGGCAGGAGGTGGCGCGGGCTGGCCTGCCCGCCAACCTGCTGGCGCTGACCGGCAAGCTCGGGTACCTGACTCTGAACAACGCCCCCCTCGTCACCGCGCTGCTCCGGCGCATGAGCACCGGTGGCTCTCCCGCCGCGCTCGTCGGTGAAGGCCTCTACCGGGCCGGCGCCTGGCAGGACCGGCTGCGTACCGAGGCCCGCGGCGACGAGAGGGCGTTGGCCGCGCTCATACCGCCCGCCTACGAGGGCGAGACGACGGCGGTCCGCCTCGACCGCTACGCCGAGGACATGGCGCGCAAGGTGCGCCTCGCCTTCCCGACCCAGGTCGTCACCCACATGATCGGGACCGACGAGTTGCGCCTCGGGGCCAACCATGGGGCACTCAAGGCGCACGTAGGAACGGTCCTGACGCGCGCCACCGCCCTGGGGTTCCGGCTGGGCACCACCCCGGTGGGCGCGTTCCTGCGGGACAACCGCGGCACGCTGTACGCGGGGCTGGACCCCCGCGCCGCTGCGGCAGCGACGGAGTCGGTGAAGACCTTGGCCCGGCTGTATCAGATCACGCCGGGCAACGAGCAGCTCAAGGTCCTGCTGCTGGAGGGCTTCACGGCCGCGCAGGACGTCACGGCGATGTCGTCGAAGAAATTCACAGAGCGCTATGGAGCGAAGCTGGGTGGCGTCGACCTCGCGAGCCTGATCCACCACAAGGCCCAGCAGGTCACGACGGTCACCTACACGTTCTTCGGGGCGGCCCAACAGCTCGACAGCTCACCGACAGTGTTCGCTATCTCGCCACCGGCGAACATCCTCGCCGAGGCGAAGAGCAACCTCGTGAAACAGTTCCCCACGATGGAGCAGCTGTTCGGTTCGCTCGACTACTGCGAGTGCGACCATTGCCGGTCGGTGCTGAGCCCGGCCGCCTACCTCGTGGACCTGCTGCGGTTCCTCGACCCGTCGGCCCTGGAGTGGCAGGGCGACCTCGCCTATTGGGCGGCGCACCACGCGAACGCGCCATACCCGTTCGCTGATCAGGCAGCATGGCTGAAATACCAGGCGGACTGGGCGGCCGAGCACCCCGGCGAGCCCTTGCCGGACACGAAGATCACGCCCTACAAGGCCCTGACCCAGCGCCGGCCGGATCTGCCGGAGTTGCCGCTCACCTGCGAGAACACGCACACCGTCCTGCCGTACATCGACGTGGTCAACGAGATCCTCGAATACCACATTGCCCACAACGGCCTCGACGCCGGCGCGGTACACGATACCGGCAACGCGCAGAGTGCCGACCTGCTCGCCGAGCCGCAGCACATCCTGCCCGGCGTCTACCAGACCACGCTGCGGCAGGCCAGCTACCCGATCGGGCTGCCGTTCAACCTATGGCTGGAGACGGTGCGCCGGTTCCTCGCCCACTTCGACGCTCCACTGTGGCGGGTGCTCGACGCCTACCGGACGACCGAGGCGCTGTACCCGGACCCGGGGATCGGTGACCAAGCGCCGTACGGGTACGCGGCCGTCTTCACCGAACGGCTGGGCTTGGGCACCGACGAGGTGGCGCTGCTCACCCGACCGGCGCCGCTGGCGGACTGGCCCGCGCTGTTCGGCTACGACTCCGTGACGACGGCGACCGCGGCCCTCGCATCGGCCAAGACGCTGTCCCGGCGCCTCCGCATCACCTACGAGGAGCTTGTCGAGGTCGTGCGCACCGGGTTCGTCAACCCCGCATTGCCCACGCTCGCCGCGCTGCGCAAGCTAGGCATCGACGTCGAGGATGTCCTGCGCTACAAGCAGCAGCCCGGGTACCCTCCGTTCAGCCCCGCGGAGCAGGCGGCGCTCGCACAGCAGCTGGCTGACCTGGGCGGGCTGGCCTGGCTGGACGGCGCATGGGCCGACGGCGACTTCGCCACGATGCTCGTGTTCGCTGACCCGAACGCGGGCTGCAGCTTCGAGGAAACCACCCTGCGGTACGCCAACGGCGCGGACGCGGACGCGATTGCGTTCATCACCATCAACTACTTCGTCCGCCTCTGGCGGCGGCTCGGCTGGACGATCACCGAGACCGACCGGGCGCTGACCACGTTCCTGCCGAGCCAACCCGACCCGCGTACTCTCGCCGCGATCGGGCCAGCGATGGTGAGCGCGCTACTCGGGCTGTCCCATCTGGACAGTCTCGCCGAGACCCTGGGGCTGGGTCGGAAAGGCAGGTCCACGCTGCTGGCGTGCTGGTCTGACCTGGACGACCGGCGCTACGCCGAGCTGTTCCTGACCCCCGGCGTGCTCGCCGACGACCCGGTGTTCGACCAGCCCATCGGGCAGTACCTCCGGTATCTGGACGCCGGGGTGTGGAAGCCGTACACCTGGGACTCGACGCAACTCGAGAACGCTGCAACCGGCAACGTCTCGCTCGCCAACCACCTGAGCGCGGTACTGGCCGCCCTCAAGCTCACCGCCAACGACGTCGCGGAGATCCTGGCCGACGCCGGCACGAGCGTGGCCATGGCGCCGCTGAACATCGCGACGCTCTCGATCCTGCATCGGCACGCGTTGCTGGCCAAGGCGCTGCGCCTGCCCGTCGCCGACCTCATCGTCATCAAGCAGCTGTCCGACCTGGACCCGTTCACCCCGGTCGGCCACCAGCCGATCGCCACCCTGGCCGCCGACCACCCGTACACGCAGACGATCCAGTTCGTCGAGCTGGCGGCCACCGTGAAGGCCAGCGGGCTGTCGATCGCCGACCTTGACTTCCTTCTGCGGCACCGTTTCGACCGGGTCGGCCCGTACCGGACGACGGCCGCCGTGCCGCTCGCGCTCGTGCGAACCGTCGCTGGCGAGACCGCCCGGATCCGGGCCGAGCACGCGGTGCCCGACGACGCGCTTTCGCTGACCGACGCGGTGCTGCGTGAGAAGATGGCGCTGATCCTGCCTCCGGACGTCGTGGAGACGTTCCTGGGGATGTGGACCGGAATCCTCACCTACACCGCCACCGAGGCCGGCGTCATACCCGGGGCCGCGCTCGACCCGGCCGAGTTCGCCGCTGAGTCCCGGGTGGCCGTCGCCTACGATCCGGTGACCCAGCAGCAGCGGCTCACCTACCGCGGGGTGCTGCTCGCCCCGGCCAAGGCCCAGCTGGTCGCCGCGCACCCGCAGGTGCTGCTCGCGACGCTGCTCGATGCGATACAGCAGCAGGCAGAAGACTTCTTCGATCGGCACCTGCAGATCACGGTCGTGGGCAGCGAGCCGGCCGGGTTTCTCCTGCCGTCCGACTTCGACACGCTGTTCGCGCCGCTGCCGAGCCAGCCGGAGGAGGCCGTCCAGGCCGCCGACCGGGCCCGGCGGGCCACGCTCGCGGCTGCCTTCCTGCCTTACCTGCAGAACCAGCTGATCCGCCGGATGGTCACCGAGGCCGTCGCCACGGCCCTGGGCGGACAACCGGCGACGGTGGCCACGCTGCTGTCCGGAGCGGACCTGCTCGCCGACCGCGCGCACCCGGGCGAACCGCTCATGGCCGCGTTCGCCGGCGCGGACGAGCGGGGCGCCGTCGTCACAACCGGCACCGACAGCCTCACTGTCTCCGGCTACCTGGTGGTGGCCACGGGCGGCGCATATCGGTTCTTCGCTGCCTGCGAGCACATGGGCACGCGGGTGGAGCTGCGGCTGGACCCGCTCGCGGACCCGCTGGTGCGCGGTACCGCGCCGGCTGACGGAGCCGAGCTGTCCGCGTTCACCACGCTGCGGGCCGGCGTGCCATATGCCTTCCGGCTCGACGCCAGCGCCCTCGGCGGCGGGACGGTCACCCTCTTGATCCAGGGAGAGACCCTGCCGAAGGCCCCGGTGCCACTGGCGCCCGCGACGGCGGTGACCCAGGAGCCGCTGTCGGTCTACCCGACCGACCGAGTCGAGCGGATCCGCCGGGCGTACCTGTTGCTGGCCAAGACTCTGCGGATCACGGATGCGCTGGAGCTCGGCGAGCCGGAAGTGCGCCACCTGCTGAGCCATCGCGCCGACTTCGGGGGGCTCGACCTGGGCTGGCTGCCTGTGGGCTCGTCCGACGACGACCTCACCCACGCCCCGACGCTGTTCGGGCAGTTGCATCGGGTCATGGACTACGTCCGGCTGCGCGCGGACCTCGGCGGCGAACCGGAGGACCTCCTGGACCTGGTCGTGCATGCCCGTCGGCGCTACCCGGCCGACGCGGATCCGGCGACCGCGCGGGCTGAGGTGTTGACCGACCTGTGCGCACGGCTGTCGCGCTTCACCCGGCGGCGGGCCGAGGTCGTGGCGAAGACCGCCGCGAGCCTCGGAATCGTGGCGTCGTCCACGCTGGACGGTGGAGCGCTGGCGGTCACCGTTCCCGCCTTCGTCGACGAGCGCGGCCTGCGTCGGCTCTGGACTGCGCTCGCGCTGGTCGACCGGCTCGCCGTAGCGCCGGACGCAATCGCCGGGTGGGCGACCCCCGACCCGACCTTCGAGATGGCGCGCGGCGTTCGTGACACCGTCAAGGCCCGGTATGAGGTGGATAGCTGGCGGCGCGTGATCCAGCCGATCTCCGACGCGCTGCGGCAGCGGCGGCGCGACGCGCTGGTCGCTTACCTGCTGAATGACCTGGACCTCGACCGACCGGAGCAACTGTTCGAGTACCTCCTCGTCGACCCCGGCATGGAGCCGGTCGTCCAGACCTCGCGGCTGCGGCTGGCGATCTCGTCCGTTCAGACGTTCATCCAGCGTTGTCTGCTCAACCTGGAGTCGGCGGTGCATCCAACCGCGATCAACTCGCCGCACTGGCAGTGGATGAAGCGGTACCGCGTCTGGGAAGCGAACCGGAAGATCTTCCTCTGGCCCGAGAACTGGCTGGAGCCGGAGTTTCGTGACGACAAGACGCATCTGTTCATCAAGCTGGAGGACGCGCTGCTGCAGGGCGACCTGACCGACGATCTCGCCGAGGACGCCCTGTTGGCCTACCTGCGCGGTCTGGACGAGTTGGCCCGCTTGGATATCCGCACCATCTGCTTGGAGGAGCGGGCGGACGCGGCGAGTAACCGGTTGCACGTCATCGCCCGCACCTACACTGCGCCACACAAGTACTTCTACCGCTCGTACGACAACCAGTCGTGGACCCCGTGGATCCCGGTCACGACGGAGATCGACGGCGATCATCTGGTGGCCATCGTGTGGCGAGACCGCCTGCACGTGTTCTGGGTGACCTTCGTGGCGAAGGCCGACACCGAGGACATCGACTCGAGCTCGAACCAGTGGGAGATCGCCAACCAGGCGCTGGGTGCGCTGATCCGCCCGAGGAAGATCGACATCCAGCTCAACTGGACCGAGTACTTCCGGGGGGAGTGGACCCAGCGGTCGACCGGTGCGTTGGGCAGCACCTACACCGCCACCGTCAGCCCGACGTACGACCCCGCGGACGAGTTCATCCACGCGACGTTGGGTCTCGACGGCGCGGTACGGATCAACTTGCGCGGCGGGGTGGAGAAGGCGTTCCGGGTCGTGGGGCGCAACGGCGTACCGCAGCCCGTCACGGTCGAGGACGTGGCCGCGGTGCCGTACCTCGCGCTGGGCATCGGCGGTCGGTTCGCGTGGGGCAACGCGCTGAGCGTCATCTTCGCCGAGGAGACGGTGACGAAGTCGGGGAAAACGACAACCGACTGGGCGGAGGAGACGATCCTGGCCCAGGCGGATGAGACGTACTGGCTAACGGTCAACACCCAGCGGCTGACCCGGTACCCGGCCGAGATCAGCGGGTTGGTGAGCCCGTTCTTCTTCGCCGACGACGCCCACACCTTCTACGTCGAGCCCACGCTCACGGAGAAGACCATTGTGGAGTGGGACGACTGGGTCCCGACCACGCAACCGAACCACAAGGTGGCGTTCGATCCCTCCAAGGTGGACATCGCCGCCCAGGTGCCGCGCACGAAGGATCCGATGCCACCGGATCCGATCGGCCCAGTCGCGCGCTACGCGATCCAACCGGACCAGGACTGGGTGACCGGCCCATCGACGGTGGTGGCGTTCGGCGCCAGCCCCATCGGTGAGGCCGGTCGGCTCCCGAGCAAAGCCGTCACACCGACCGGGTGAGGAGGGTAAGTCATGGCGGGCACGAAGTTCCACGACTCGTTGGACAGCGGGAACGTCGGCGACCTGGACGCCAAGGCGCAGGCGATGCAACAGAAGACCACGACCGTCCAGCGCTCGCTGACGTACTCGTTCTTCGCGCACTTCCACCCGTACGTGACGGAGCTGGTGCACGAGCTCGTCGAGGGGTCGGTGCGCGGCCTGCAGGCGGCCGACACATGGTACAAGCAGAAGAGCGACGGCTCCTACGAGATGCTGCCGCCGGCCTCGCCGGGTGCGAAGGCGTTGCCTCGCCCGGAGTTCTATGCCGAGCTGTTCACGACGACCAACTACCAGCCGAGCGGCCTGGTGGCCACGCCCTATCCGGTCAAAGACCTGGACTTCACGAGCAGCGGCGCCTACTCCGTCTACAACTGGGAGCTGTTCTACCACGTGCCGCTGACGATCGGCATCCACCTGAGCCGCAACGGACGGTTCGAGGAGGCCCAGCGGTACCTGCAGTACATCTTCGACGCGACCGATGACTCGTCCGGCCCCACGCCGGAGCGGTTCTGGAAGGTCAAGCCGTTCCACGCCGCCGATGCCACGTTGATCGAGGAGATCCTCGTCAATCTCTCCACCGGTGCCGACCCCACCCTGCAAGAGGAGACTTTCCGGAGTATCAATGCCTGGAAGGACGCGCCGTTCCGGCCGCACGTCGTGGCGCGCCACCGGCATACCGCGTACATGTTCAGGGCGGTCATGGCCGATCTGGACAACAAGATCGCCTGGGGGGACGCGCTGTTCCGGCAGGACACCGGGGAGTCGGTAAACGAGGCAACCCAGCTGTACGTTCTGTGCGCGAACATCCTCGGGCCGCGGCCACAGGCTGTGCCGCGCAAGGGCTGGCAGCGGCCACAGTCCTATGAGGACCTTCGCCAGGACCTGGATGCGTTCGGCAACGCGCTGCGCGAGGTGGAGGCCGACATCCCGTTCGACCTGGCACCGCCCCCGACCGGTCCGGCCGACGAGGCGAAGCTGGCGACGCTCAAGAGCCTGGGCGCCGCGCTCTACTTCTGCGTGCCCCGCAACGACAAGCTGCTTGGCTACTGGGACACCGTGGCCGACCGGCTATTCAAGATCCGCAACAGCCTCAACATCCAGGGCGTCTTCCGCCAGCTCCCCCTCTTCGAACCGCCCATCGACCCGGCGCTGCTGGCCAAGGCGGCTGCCGCCGGCCTCGACATCGGGGCGATCGTCAGTGGGCTCAACCAGCCACTTCCCCTGGTTCGCTTCGGCCTGCTCGTGGCCAAGGCGACCGATCTCTGCCAGGAGGTCAAGTCGCTCGGCAGCGCCCTGCTGTCGGCCATCGAGAAGGAGGACAGCGAGGCCCTCGCGGCCCTACGCGCCCAGCAGGAGGCCGTGATCCTGGGCCTGGCCGAGGTGGTGAAGTACCAGCAATGGCGCGAGGCGGCCAAGGCGCGCGAGGGCATCGAGAAGGCGGTGGAGAACGCGGTTGGCCGCTACGCCCACTACGGCCGGCTGCTCGGCAAGCCAGAGCGGGGTCTGACCGCACCGACGCTGGACGATCTGGACATCGAGGCGCTGGAGCGGATGAATTACCGGCAGGAGGAGCCGTCCGTCCCCGCCGAACCGGTCGCGATCCCCATCGCGGTCGACACGAGCGGCGAGGGCGGCGGTCACAAGCTGATCGCCGAAGAGGCGCGGGAGCTGGAGAAGCTGTCGGACGCCCGGGGCAAGCAGGAGACCGCCGGGACGTTCGACAAGATCGGCTCAGCGCTCAGCATCATCCCGACCTTCAGCGTGAACCTCGAACCGTGGGGAATCGGCGCGTCGGTCTCGTTCGGCGGCAGCAACCTCGCCTCCGCGATGACCCTGACCGCGGGCTTCTACCGCGGCGACTCCGACGAGCTGACGTACGAGGCCGGGAGCAGCGCCAGGGTCGCGGGCTTCGCCCGCCGGGAACACGAGTGGGCACACCAACGCAACATCGCCGCGGGGGAGATCACCCAGACGTACAAACAGTTGCGCGCGGCCCAGATCCGCGAGGCGATCGCCGAGCGGGACCTGGCCAACCACCGGCAGCAGATGAAGCACGCAGCGGAAATCGAGGCAGTCCTCACCAGCGAGAAGACCGGCAAGACGTCACGGCAGGCGCTCTACACCTGGCTACGCCGCGAGGTGCGCGGACTCTACGGCCAGTGCTTCCAGCTCGCCTTCGACGTGGCTCGCAAGGCCGAACGCGCGCTGCAGCGCGAGCTGGGCGACCCGAGCGCGTCGTTCCTGCAGTTCGGCTACCAGGGCGGCAAGGAAGGCCTGCTCGCCGGGGAGCGGCTCGCGCTGGACATCAAGCGGATGGAGCTCGCCTACCACGAGCTCAACCGCCGCGAGTACGAGCTGACCCGGCACGTGAGCCTCATGCAGCTCGACCCGCGGGCGCTGCTCTCGCTACGCGCCACGGGCTCGTGCACCGTGGTGCTGCCCGAGGAGCTGTTCGACCTGGACGGGCCCGGCCACTACTTCCGCCGCCTGAAGACCGTCGCGGTCAGCATCCCGTGTGTGGTCGGCCCGTACGCGAGCGTCAACTGCACGCTGACGCTGCTGCGAAGCAGCGTGCGGATCAGCCCGGCGCTGGGGGAGGACGGTTATGCCCGCGCCGGCGCTGAGGATCAGCGGTTCAGTGACCACTATGGACCGGTCGAGTCGGTCGTCACCAGCTCGGGCCACGACGACAGCGGCCTGTTCGAGGCGAACCTCCGGGACGAGCGGCTGCTGCCGTTCGAGTACTCCGGGGCGGTCAGCCAGTGGCGCCTCGAGCTGCCTTCCGCGGTGCCCCAGTTCGACCACGACACGATCGCCGATGTGATCCTGCACCTGCGTTACACGGCCCGCGAGGGCGGCGCGCCCCTGCGCGACGCCGCCGTGAACCAACTCAAGACCCGGATTGCGGCGGCCGCCGCGGTGGGCTCGGTCCGGCTGCTGTCGGTGCGCCAGGAGTTCCCCACCGAGTGGGCCCGCTTCACCGCCGTCGAGCTGTCCGACGACGTGCCCCTGGCCCCGCTGCGGTTGACGCTGCGCCCCGAGCACTACCCGTTCTGGTCGACGCTCTTCGGGCCCATCACCCTCGCCAAGGTAGAGCTGTTCGCCGACCCGGGCCCGTCGACCCCAGCCACGGTGACGCTCTTCAGCACGGAGATCGACGAGCCGCCGGGGACGCAGACCGCCGACGAACTGACCGACGGCGGCTTCGGCAACCTGCTCGTGGGAGAGCTGAGCGCGCCGATGCCCGCCGCAGTGGGTGAGCTGTCCAGGTTCCTCGATGACAACACGATGTCAGACCTGTGGATTGTGCTCACCTGGGGGCAGCAGAGCTAGGATTGACGAGGTCCGATATGACACAGGCGTTGCCCCCACCCGAGGCGCCGCCCGACGGCGGGCCGCCGCCCTCCGGCCGCCCACCCGCGGCCGTCGGTGTGCCGAGCGTCTCGCTGCCCAAGCCGGGCGGTGCGATCCGCGGCATCGGCGAGAAGTTCGAGACGAACCCGGTGACCGGCACGGGTGCGTTGTCCGTGCCCATCGTGACCAGCCCTGGGCGCTCGGGCTTCGGGCCCAGCCTGGCGCTGACTTACGACTCCGGTCGCGGCAACGGGGTCTTCGGTTTCGGCTGGACGCTGTCACTTCCGTCGATCACCCGCCGAACGGACAAGGGTCTCCCCCGGTACGACGACACCGACGTCTTCCTGTTCTCCGACGCGGAGGACCTCGTGCCGGCCCGCGATGGTACGGCCGGTTGGGCCCGCATGACGACGACCACGGGCGGGTACCGGGTCGACCGCTACCGTCCGCGGATCGAGGGCCTGTACGCGCGGATCGAGCGGTGGACACGGTTGGTCGACGGTGACACCCACTGGCGCGTCACCACGCCGGACAACCTCACCAGTTGGTACGGGCTCGACGGCGACTCGCGGATCGCCGACCCGGTCGATCCGGGAAAGGTGTTCAGCTGGCTGATCTGCCGCAGCCAGGACGACCGCGGCAACGCCATGGTCTTCACGTACGCCCGCGAGAACGAGGCGGGGGTTGACACCTCCCTCGCGCACGAGCGGCATCGCACGGCGGCCGACCGTCAGGCCAACCGCTACCTCAAGTCGATCCGGTACGGCAATCGGGTCTCCCATCTCACGGACCCGCAGCTGGCCGACCCCGCGTGGATGTTCGAGGTGGTCCTGGACTACGGCGAGCACGACCCGGACGCCCCGTCGGCGACACCGAGCGGGACATGGCCGTGTCGCGAGGACCCTTTCTCGTCCTACCGGTCCGGCTTCGAGGTGCGCACCTACCGGCGCTGCCAGCGGATCCTGATGGTGCATCACTTCCCAGACGAGGCCGGCGTGGGCGCCGACTGCGTGGTCCGATCCACCGAACTGACCTACCACTCCGCCGGTGCGGTCGGCGCCCTCGTCACGGGGGTGACCGTCCGCGGCTGGAAGCGGACCGGCAACGGCTACACGCGCCGCGCACTGCCGTCCCTGGAGTTTGACTACTCCCCGGCGACGCTGCACGACGAGGTCCGCGAGGTGGACGCCGAGAGCCTGATCGGCGCACCGGCCGGGCTGGCCACCAGGACGGCTCAATGGGTCGACCTGGACGGCGAGGGCGTGCCGGGCATGCTTATCGAGCAGGGTAAGGGCTGGTTCTACAAGGCGAACCTGGGCGGAGCGCGATTCGCTCCGGCGCGGGTGCTCTCGCCGGTGCCAAGTCTCGTCGGTGCGGGCCGTGGCGCCATGGCCGGCAACGCACAGCTCCTGGACCTGGCGGGCGACGGAGAGCTCGATCTGGCCGTCTTCGCCGGTTCCGCGCCCGGATTCTTCGAGCGGACACCGGGCGGCGGATGGGCCCGGTTCACGCCGTTCGCCTCGATGCCCACTGTGGACTGGGCCGACCAGAACCTGCGCTTCGTGGACCTCGACGGTGACGGGCACGCCGACATCCTCCTGACCGAGGCTGACGCGCTGCGCTGGTATCCCGCCCGCGGAGAGGCGGGCTTCGGTCCGGCGAACCGGGTCTCCGCTTCGCTCGACGAGTCGGAGGGCCCACGGCTGATCTTCGCGGACGGCACCGGCTCCGTACACCTGGCGGACATGTCCGGGGACGGCCTGGCGGATCTGGTGCGCATCCGCGACGGTGAAGTCAGCTACTGGCCGAACCTGGGTCACGGCCGGTTCGGCCGGCGGGTCACGATGGACGGGGCGCCGCGCTACGGCCGGAACGAGGAGTTCGACCCGCGTAGGCTGCGAATGGCCGATGTGGACGGATCCGGCGTCACGGACATCCTGTACCTGACCGCCGACGGCGTGACGGTCTACCTGAACCGCAGCGGCAACTCGTTCGCCGAGGGCGTCCAGCTCCGCGGCACGCCCTCGGCGGTCGACCCGGCCACAGTCTCCACCGTGGACCTGCAAGGCACCGGGACCGCATGCGTCGTGTGGTCCTCGCCGTCGTCGGGCGACGACCGGCGCAGCATGCGGTACGTCGACCTCATGGGTGGCCACAAGCCGCACCTGATGGTGGGCGTGGCTAACAACTTCGGCGCACACACCACAGTGGAGTACGGCTCCTCGGCCGGGTTCCTCCTCGCCGACAAGGCCGCCGGACGTCCGTGGCGGACGAAGCTGCCGTTCCCGGTCCAGGTCGTCACCCGGGTGGAGCTGCACGACCGGATCACCGGGAACCGGGTGGTGAGCCGGTACGCGTACCGCCACGGCCACTTCGACGGGGTCGAGCGGGAGTTCCGCGGCTTCGGCCTGGTCGAGCGGTGGGACGCGGAGGAGGTCGTGGCCGAGGCGGGAGTCGAGGCGCTGCCTCCGGTATGGACCAGAACCTGGTACCACACGGGGGCGTTGGACCGCCTCGGTCGGACCTCACGGCAGTACGCCGAGGAGTACTGGGCCGAGCCCGGGCTCACTGACTCGCAGCGGGCCTCGCTCCTGCTGGATGACACCGTGTGGCCGGCCGGGCTTCAACTCCCGGACGGGACGCTGACCGCGTACGCGCCGAGCGCGGACGAGATACGCGAGGCGTGCCGGGCGCTACGGGGCGCGGTGCTACGGCAGGAGGTGTACGCGCTGGACGGGTCCGCGGCGCAGGACCGGCCGTACCACGTGACCGAGCGCAGCTACGCGATCGACCTGCTCCAGCCTCGGCGCGACGGTGATCCGCACGCGGTGTGCGCCCTGCGACCGCGTGAGACGGTCGTCTACGACTACGAGCGCGCCCTGTGCCAACCGGGCGGCACCGGCCCATGGGTGGCCGACCCGAGGGTGAGCCATGAGCTCGTGCTCGACACCGACGCCTGGGGCAACGTCCGGCGCGCGGCGTCGGTCGCATACGGCCGGCGATATCCCGGGGAGGGGGTGGACGCTGCACTGCCCGGCTGGGCGGCCAGTGCCGTGACCGACGAGCAGACGCGGCCCCGGGCAATGCTCACCCGGCACGACTACACCGTCGCGGTGGAGACCGTCGAGGCCTACCGCGCTCCGGTGCGGTGGCAGACGCGGGGGTACGAGCTGCTCGGCCTGCCCTCCGCGCCGCTGCTGCGCCTGGCCGACCTGCGGGACCTCCTCGAGGCCGGCGTCCCGGAGCTCGCGTACGAGGACTCCGGTGGGGCCACCGGGCCCGGCGTGTCCCTTCGACTGGTCGGGCAGGAGGTCTCGCTGTTCCGCGCCGACGACCTGACCGGGCCGCTTCCTGCGGGCCAGTCCGGCAGCCGCGCCCTGGCACACGAGAGCTACACATTGGCGTTCTCGTCCGGCCTTCTGTCCACAGTGTACGATGGCCTCGTCGCCGACGTCACCGGTCTCTTGTCCGCCGAGGGCGGCTACGTTGTGCGCGAGGGTTTCTGGTGGATCCCATCCGGTCGGCTCTTCCTGTCCGGCTCCGGGTCGGATCCGCCCGCGGCCGAGTTGGTCACCGCCCGGGCCCACTTCTTCCAGCCGGTCCGTGCGGTGGATGCGTTCGGCAACGCGACGCTGGCCAGCTACGACGCCGACGACCTCCTGGTTACTGGCGGCCTCGACGCGGTCGGCAACCAGATCCAGGCCGATATCGACTACCGTGTCCTGCAGCCGTGGCGTGTCACCGATGCCAACGGCACGCGCACGTCGGTGTTGTTCGACGCACTCGGGATGGTCGTCGCGACCGCGGTCGAGGGCCGGATCGGGGATCCGGTCGGCGATTCGCTGGAGGGCGTGCAGGCGGACCCACCCGAGCCGTCCGTGGCGGCCTATCTCGCCGACCCCGTGACCGTCGGCCCGGCCATGCTGGGCCAGGCGACGAGCCGGATCGTCTACGACGCGTTTGCCTACGCGCGCACCCGCGACGACCCGCAACCGCAGCCGACGGTCGTGGCCGCGCTGGACCGCGAGGTCCACGGAGGAGAGTCGCCGGTCAACCATGAGCTCGTCTACACCGACGGGTTGAGCCGGCAGGTGCAGACCAAGGCACAAGCGGAGGACCACCGGTGGGTCGGTAGTGGCTGGGTGGTGTTGAACAACAAGGGCCTGCCGGTTCGTCGCTACGAGCCGTTCTTCACCGCCACGCACGCGTACGAGCATGCCGTGGCCGACGGCGTCAGCGCGGTCCTGTGCTACGACCCGCGCGGTCGGGTCGTGGCAACGCTCTACCCGGACGCTACGTACGACAAGATGCTGCGTCAGCCGTGGCGCCAGGTCGCCTGGGACGCCGCCGACACGGTTCTCCTGGACCCCCGCACCGACCCGGATGTGCGTGCGGTCGCTACGTCCTATGTGGACTCACTGCCGCCTGGTTGGCAGACCTGGCACGCTCAGCGGATCGGCGGCGTCCTCGGCGGACCGGCGCAGCTCGCCGCGGCGGCCACGGCCGGCACCTGCGCTGGCACCCCCACCGTTGGGTATCTCGACCCGCTCGGACGCACGGTGGTCACGGCCGACCACAACCGCACCGGAGCCACCGACGAGCTGCTGCCCACCCGCGCCGTCATCGACATCGAGGGCAACCGGACCGCGCTGGTCGACCCGACCGGACGCACCGCCGGATCGTCCACGGTGGACATCGCTGGCCGGTTGGTACGCGAGACCAGTACCGACGAGGGTGTCCACGTTCTCCTGCCTGATGCCTCCGGCGCCGTCCTGCGCAGCGTCGACGCTCGCGGGTGCGTCCTACGCAACACCTACGACGCGCTGCGCCGCCCGGTCCGGCGGTATGCCCGCGGGTCGGCCGACGACGCCGAGTGGTTGGTGCAGCGCACCGTTTGGGGCGAGGCGCATCCCGACCCCACCGCGGCGTACCTCCGCACCCGCGTCCTGCACCAGTTCGACGGGGCGGGACTGTCCACGGTGGAGGAGTATGACTTCAAAGGCAACCCCGTCCGTACCTCGAGGCGGCTCGCCGCCCCGTGGGACGCCGCCGTCGACTGGTCTGCCCTCGACGGGTTCAGCGACGCTCAGCTGGCGGGCGCCGTTCCCGGGGGGCTGCTGGAGACGGAGCAGCACACCACCGTCGTGGAGGTCGACGCCCGGGGCCGACCTACCCAGGTCGAGCACCCGGACGGCGGCGCGGTGCGGTACGCGTACAACGAAACCGGGCTGCTCGAACGCGTGGACACCCGGACGGCCGGTGAGTCGAACTGGACCCCGGTGGTGGCCGGTGTTTCGTACACCGCTCACGCGCAGCGTGCCGAGCTGCGCTACGGCAACGGAGCGCAGACCACGTACACGCACGACCCGCTGACCCGGCGCCTGGTCGCGGCCACGACCGTGGGCGCGGACGGCGTCGTGCAGGACCTCGGCTACATCTACGATGCCGTCGGCAACATCACTCACCTTCGCGACGCCGCACAGCAGACGGTGTTCTACGCCGGGGCGGTGGTCGAGCCGCACGCCAGCTACGAGTACGACGCCCTCTACCGGCTCGTCGGTGCGGCGGGACGGGAGCACGCCGGCCAACAGGTCGAGCCGGCGCCGAGCTGGTCCGACGCCGGCCGCACCGGGTTGCCACATCCGCATGACGGCCAGGCGATGCGGCGCTACACCCAGGCCTACGGGTACGACCTGGTGGGCAACCTCACCCGGATGGTTCACCAGGCTGGAGGCACCGGCTGGACCCGCACGTACCAGTACTCCGGCCCGCAGCTCGACAACCGGCTCACCGGCACCCAGGTGGGCGCCGGTCCCACGGAGCCGTACCAGTACAACGAGTGCGGCGACATCATCGCCATGCCCCACCTGCCGCTGCTCGGCTGGGACCATCAGCGCCGCTTGGCCCTCGCCGATCGCGGTGGCGGCGGCCGCGCGCACTACCGGTACGACGCGGCCGGATCGCGGGTGCGGCGGACCCTCGCCCGTCCCAACGGCACCCGCGCGTCCGAGCGGATCTACCTCGGCGGGTGCGAGCTTTACCGCGAGTACGACGGCACCGGCGAGACGATCGAGTTACGACGGTCCACTGTGCACCTTACCGATGGGGTCCGCCGGATCGCACTGATGGAGGTGCGCCACTCCGGGACCGACGCGGCGCCGGCTCGGCTGCTCCGCTTCACGCTGGACAACCATCTCGACAGCGCCGCCGTCGAACTCGACGCGGCCGGCCAGGTCCTCACCTACGAGGAGTACTACCCGTTCGGAGCCACGTCGTTCGCCAGCTTCCGCGGCAGCAGCGCTCCGCCGCCGAAGCGATACCGGTTCGGGGGCAAGGAGCGGGACTCGGAGACCGGACTGTACTACCACGGTGCCCGCTACTACGCACCCTGGCTCGGGCGCTGGATCAGCCCGGACCCGGCCGGAGTTCGGCCCGGAGAGCTGAGCGGGTACGTGTTCTGCCTCAACCGTCCAGTGATCCTGGTCGACCCGGACGGCGGCAACCCGGGAGTGGGTACGCACGTGCCGAACCCAGCGCCGGTGCGGCCGCCGCCGATCGTCTTTCCGACCCAGCCGCCGCCCGCACCGCCCCCGGTCAGCCCGCCGCCGGTCGTCGTGAACCCGCCGCCCGCACCCACTCCCGGGCCCGGCCCGACCGCCGGCATCGGCCGCTGGCTCCTCAGCACGATATTCGCCCCCGTGGTGGTGGCGGTCGCGGTCGGTACCATCATCGTCGCCACGCCGACCAACGCCTTCGACGACGACGAATACCCCTACACCGACCCCGACACCGGGAAGACCATGACCTTCAAGTCCTTTGAGGACCGTGAGATCTACAAGGAGGACCGGGCTCGAGAGAAGCGGGAGGCGCCCGGAGCGACGGACAAGCCCAAGGACGCCACGCTGCCGGGCGACCCCGGCAAGAAAGGCCCGGCGATCACGCCGTCTGACCCGAACAAGAAGGGCCCGGCGCAGTTGCCGGGCAAGGACGACCCCACGGAGAAGAAGGAGGCGCCGGGAGCGCTCGACCCGGTCGAGGTCGAGGCCGGCTCGTACCGGCCCGACCAGCCGCTGACCGACCCGGAGAAGGCGGCGGTCATGAAGCAGCTGAAGGCCGGCAAGCCGCTGACCACGGAGCAGAAGGGCTGGCTACGCGCCGAGGCCCGGTGGATGTGGCGGAACATGACCAAGGGGAAGGGCCCGCAGCCGAAGCCGGGGGAGGACGGCTGGCAGGTGCACCACATCATCCCCCTTGAGTACTCGCACCTGCTGCCCGAGCTGTACCCCAACATGCCAACGAACCTGATGCTGATCCCTACCCAGTACCACATCGAGCTGCATACGTTGCTGAACAAGGAGATCGGCAAGATCCCGCTGATTCAGCTCCCCAACTCACTGAAGGACATGCAGAAGAACATGCGGACGCCGGAAGGCCGCAAGACCTGGCGCGGTCGCACGATCTGGTCACCATGAGCGACGATCATCGGCCGCGTGCCACGGCCCGAGATCCGATCGCCATGACTTGACGAAAGTCAGTACCCGCCGCTGACGAACGTCCGCTGCCCTTGCGCGCCCGGCGTTCGTAGGTTGGCGGGCATGAGCCGAGCATCCGGTCCTGCCGCCCCTGCTGCGCGCTCCGTCGCGCTGACCAAGGTCTACGGGCACGGCGACACCGAGGTCGTCGCGCTGGACCGGGTCAGGGTGGAGTTCGCGCGCGGCGCCTTCACCGCGATCATGGGTCCCTCGGGGTCCGGCAAGTCCACCCTCATGCACTGCATGGCCGGCTTGGACAGCATCTCCTCGGGAGCGGTGTACGTCGGCGAGGTCGAGTTGAGCGGGCTGAACGACAAGCAGCTCACCCGGCTGCGCCGCGACAAGGTCGGCTTCGTCTTCCAGGCCTTCAACCTGCTGCCCGTCCTGACCGCGGCCGAGAACATCACGCTGCCCTTGGACATCGCCGGCCGGCGCCCTGAGCCGGCCTGGCTGGCGACGGTGATCGAGACCCTGGGCCTGTCCGACCGGCTCACCCACCGCCCGGCACAGCTCTCCGGTGGGCAGCAACAGCGGGTTGCGTTGGCCCGGGCACTCGCCGCCCAGCCGGAGATCATCTTTGCGGACGAGCCCACGGGCAACCTCGACTCCCGATCCGGCGCAGAGGTGCTGGATGTCCTGCGCCGCGCCGCGGACGGGCTGCACCAGACGATCGTGATGGTCACCCACGATCCGCTCGCGGCCGCCCGCGCGGACCGGGTGGTCTTCCTGGGCGACGGCCGCGTCGTGGACGACCTCACCGCCCCGACCGTCCAGACGGTGCTGAGCCGGGTGAGGGCGCTCGATGCCGCGGGCCGGGTGAGCTGAGTGCTGCGTACCGCCCTCCGCGACGTCCTCGCGCACCGGGCGCGACTGCTCATGACGGTGCTCGCCGTGCTGCTGGGCGTGGCCTTCGTCTCGGGTGCGATGGTCTTCAGTACGACGTTGACCCAGGCCTATACCCGCAGCGCTGAGCAGGGCTTCGATGATGTAGATGTGCGGATCCGCCCCGTCGAGAGCGGACGGTTCGAGCACGCGTCGCGCTCGGGCGTCCTGCTCGACCAGGCGCTGCTCGACCGGGCGCGCGGCCTGCCCGGTGTCGCGTCCGCCGCCGGCGTCGTCTCCGGCTTCACCGCGCTCGCGGGCGCGGACGGCGGCATGGTCGGCGAGGGCTGGGCCACCGTGGGCGCCAACGACGACGGTCGCTATCCGATGGTCGAGGGCCGGGCTCCGCGGGTCGAGGGTGAGGTCGCCATCGATGCCCGGACCGCGCAGCGCGCCGCCTTCACGGTGGGCGAGACCGTACGGCTGTCGGTGGACGGCCCGGTCCTCACGCAGCGCGTCTCGGGCATCTTCGCCACCGACGACGGCAACGTCGCTGCCGGCGGCACTCTCACCCTCTTCGATACGGCCACCGCGCAGGCTTTGCTCGCACTGCCCGGCCACTACAGCCAGATCGAGCTGACCGCGGAGCCCGGCGTCTCCCCCGAGCAGCTGCGCGACCAGGTCGGGTCGGTGCTGCCGCCGGGGACGCAGGCCGTCACCGCGGCCCAACTCGTGGCCGAGCAGGCCGGCGAGAACGCGATGACGTTCCAGGCGCTCTCCGACGCGCTGCTCACGTGCGCGGTCATCGCGCTGTTCGTCGGTGCCTTCCTGATCGTCAACACCTTCACGATGCTGATCACCCAGCGCACCCGGGAGCTTGCGCTGCTGCGCGCGGTCGGTGCCAGCCGGCGCCAGGTCACCGGCGCCGTGCTGGCCGAGGCGGCGCTCGTCGGCCTCGTCGCCTCGGTCGCCGGACTGGTGGCCGGCATCGGCGCCGGTGCCGCGGTGCGGGCGGTGCTCTCCGCCACCGACGCCCGGCTGCCCGACGGGCCGCTGGTCGTCACGCCCACGACGATCCTCGTCGCGCTGGCGCTCGGCCTCGGCGTGACGGTGCTCGCCGCCTGGCTGCCGGCCCGACGGGCCGCCCGGATCCCTCCGGTCGCCGCGCTGGGGAGCCTGCACGTGCCGGCGACGACCCGGTCGCTGGTCGTGCGCAACACCATCGGCGCGGGCCTCGCCAGCGTCGGCATCGCATCGATGTGGTGGCCGAGGCCGGCGACGGCCGGGAGGCGGTGCGACAGGCCCAGGCGTTCCGTCCGGACGTGGCGCTGCTCGATGTCCGGATGCCAGCGATGGACGGGCTCGGCGCGGCGGCCGAGATCCGCCGGACGCTGCCGGACGTCGCCGTGGTGATGCTCACCACCTTCGGCGAGGACCAGTACGTCACGGCCGCGCTGGGCAGCGGCGCCAGCGGGTTCCTGCTCAAGTCCGGCGACCCGTATGAGCTGATGGCCGCCATCCGCGCGGCCCACGGTGGCGGGGCTTTCCTGTCGCCGCAGATCGCCCGTCGGGTGATCCAGCAGGTGAGCAGCGCCCGGGTCAACCGGCAGGTGGCGGCTCGGGACCGGGTCGCGGTGCTGTCCCCGCGCGAGCGCGAGGTCCTGGCTCTGGTCGGGGCCGGGCTGTCCAATGCGGAGATCGGCGAACGGCTCTTCCTGGTAGAGGGGACCGTCAAGGCGTACGTGAGCGCGGTGCTCGGGCGCCTGGAGGTTCGCAACCGGGTCCAGGCCGCCGTGGTGGCCTACGAGGCGGGCCCGGTGCCCCTTGATTGACCGTGTTGGATGACCGTACGGATACTCACTTTCGTCAGGTGTTGCGGCGGTTCGGGCGCAGTACCGTGGCCGCTATGAACGGCGGTGGAGCGACGGCATGAGGCGGTTCCTGACTCGCGATCGGGCCGCCGACCTGCTGCTGTGGCTGGCGGTCGGTCCGCCCGTGGTGCTCTCCGACGACCTGGCCCCCGCCGGGCTGCCCGAGTGGCCGTTCGAACTCGCGGCGATGGCGGTGCTGGGGCTGGCGGTGGCGGTGAGCCGGCGGCACCCGGTGGTGGCGGCGGCGGTAGCGGTGGCACTGCAACCGCTGGCGAACGTCGCCGCCGGGGACGAGATGACCTTCCTGGTGCAGGGGCTGCTGTTCGCGTTCCTACTCGGGCGCCGGACCCCCGCGATGCGCACCGGGCTCGTGGTCTTCGGCGCCGCCTGCCTGACCTGGTTGGTGGTCGCGCTGCTGCAGCCCGGGGCCACGCTCACGGACTGGCTCACCACCATCGCGATCCTCCTGGTGACGATCATGCTTCCCTTCCTGGTCGGCCGGTACATCCGCCAACACGACCAGCTGGTGCGAACCGGATGGGAGCTCGCCGAACGGTTGGAGCGCGAGCAGGACCTCATCGGCGAGCGGATGCGGCTGGTCGAGCGGTCACGCATCGCCGGAGACATGCACGACACGCTCGGCCACGAGCTGAGCCTGATCGCCTTGCGCGCGGCGGCGCTGCAGGTGGATCCAGGGATGGATGAGCATGCCCGTACGGCCGCCGGCGAGCTGCGCCAGTCCACCGCCCGCGCGACCGAGCACCTCCGGGAGACCATCCGGGTGCTGCGCGACGATGACCAGGCGCCGCCAGTGCTGCCGGCCACCGACACGGTCGCCGCCCTGGTGGAACGGGCCGTCGGCTCGGGCGTCGCCGTCACGTTGGCGGGCGACCTGCCACCGCTGCCGCCGTTGGCCGACCGCGCCGCCTCCCGGGTGGTGCAGGAGGCACTCACCAACGCCACCAAGCACGCTCCGGGCGCCGCCGTGACCGTCCGGCTGGGTACCGACCCGGACTCGAGCGAGGCGATCATCACCGTCACCAACGCCCCAGCGGTGGCGGCGGCGCCGGGTGCCCTCGGTGGCGGGCAGGGTCTGATCGGGCTCGACGAACGGGTCCGGCTCGCCGGCGGCCGCGTGCAGGCCGGCCCGGTCGACGGGGGCTTCGAGCTGACCGCCCGGCTGCCGACCGACCGCGGCGCCGCGGCGACGCCGCGTGACTCGGCGCGCGAGTATGCCCGGGCGCGAAAGCGGGTGCGGCGCAGCCTCCTCGACGCGATCTGGCTGCCCGTCGCGGCGTCCGCCGCGATCCTGCTGGCCTCCTTCGGCTACACCTACTACACCGCGTCCGGCTCGGTGCTGGACGCAGCCGTCTACGAGGATCTGCGCATCGGCGAGACTCAGTCCACTGTGGAGTCACGACTGCCGCGGTACCAGGCGGAGGACGGCCAGCGGCCCGAAGGCGCACCGGAGGACCCGCCCGGGACCGATGAGTGCCGCATCTACCGGACCACTGCCCTCGCGCTCTCGCCCGCGTACCGGCTGTGCTTCTCCCAGAGCGTGCTGTCGCACAAGGACCAGGTGACCATCACTCAGGAGTGACGTGGTGTCAACGCTCGTCGGACGCGGTCCGTTCGTAGCGCGACCGCGCGGTATCGCGGTGGTCGCCAGCGGCGGTGTCGTGGCCATTGCCCCGCAGGATCGTGGCCAACAGCAGGTGGGCATCGGCCTCGCCGACCTGGTATCCCGTCAGCTGATGGTTGGCCAACGCCTGGCGCGCGTACTCCAGGGCGCGCACCGGTTCGGCCACATGGTGGTACGCCCGGCCGAGGGCGGTGAGTGCACACCCCTCGATCAGGGCGTAGTTGGCCGGCCGGGCGATCATCAGCGCGCGTTCGGCGTAGTCGATGGCGGTCTGGTATTCCCCGCACCCCTGGTACGCGACCGCCAGCCCGACCAAGGCCTCGCCCATGGTGTGCCGGATGTCGACCTTCTCGGCGATGGTCAACGCCGCTCGGTACAGCTCGATCGCGCCGGCATGGTCGCCACGGGCCTCGTGGATCAGACCCAGTACGTTGCGGGCGATCGCTTGGACGTCGGGATCTCCGATCTCGTCGGCGACGCTCGCGGCTGCCCGGGCGGAGGTGTCCGCCCCGGCGAGGCGTCCCGCGGCTCGGTGGAGCCGGCCCAGCCAGGCGTGGCAGTGGGCCTCGCGGTGCCGCGTGCCGAGAGCGCGGAAGGTGACCAGTGCCGACTCGAGCATCCGGGCGGCGTCATCCAGCCCACCGAGCAGGGTGTACACCTCACCGACACTGGCGCGGGCGAGCGCCTCGCCGAACGGTGCGGACCCGTCCTGACAGAGATCCAGAGCACCGGCGGCGAGTTCGGCCGCCTCGCGCAGCCGGCCGCATTCCTGGTAGGTGGCGGCGAGATTGAGGGCCGCGTTTGCCTGCTGCAGTGGTGATTCGGTGCCGTCGTGGAGCTGCATCGCGCGGCGGAGACTCTCGATGGCCTCCGTGGTCCGTCCTAGCCGGGCCAGGACGATACCCAGGTTCTTGAGCGCGGTGATCTCGGCCTCCGCCCAGCCGGCCTCGACGGCCAGGGCCCGGGCGCGGTGCAGATAGACGATCGATCGCGGGTAATGGCCCAGTGCGAAGCGAAGATGAGCCAGGCCGTGATAGGCGGCGGCTTGCGCGGTGCGGTCGCCGTGGGCGCGCGCGGCGGCCAGGGCGGCACGAACGCTGCTCGTCCAGTCGGTCAGGTGGGCCCGGACCGCGTGGTACTTGCGCATGGCGTCGGCGCACCGCCACGCCACCTCACGCGGGCCGTGCCGAGCCGCGTGGAGGATTGCCGCGCCAACGTTGTGCCGCTCCGCCTCCAACCACTCCATCGCCGCGTCGCTATCCGTGAAAGCAGGCACCGCCGCCGATGGGGCCGGGGGCGCGGGCAGGCGCAGGACCTCAGGGAAGAGCAGTGCGCTGGCCGCATCGCTCATTGCCACGAGCCAGTCGTAGAGTCGGCGCGTCGCGGCGTCCCGCTCGGCCGTTGTGTCCTGCGCGGAGAGGTCCGTGGCGTACTGACGCAGCAGGTCGTGCATGGTGTAGCGGCCGGCCGCGTGCTGGACGACCAAGTGGGCCGCGGCCAGCGTGTCCAGGGTGCGCCGCGCCTCGGGCTCAGTGCTGCCGGCCAACGCCGCCGCCGCCGGGGCGGTGAAGTCGGGGCACGGCACCAGACCCAGCCGGCGGAACACCAACTGTGCGGGCTTCGGCAGGGTTCGATAGGACAGGTCGAAGGCGCCGCGGATCGCGAGGTCGTCGTCGACCGCGAGTGCGGCCATCGAGTCGGCCGCCGAGAACTCGGCGACATAGCGGGCGACACTCCAATGTGGCTGGTCGGCCAGGTTGACCCCGGCGATGCGCAGCGCGAGCGGCAGATGGGCGCAGGTGCGCGCCAGGGCGATCGCCGCGGCCGGTTCGGCCCGCACCCGCTCGCCGCCGAGCAGATGCGTGAGCAGAGCCACCGAGTCGTCAGCCTCGAGAACATCGAGCGTCAGCCGTCTGGCTCCGTCGTGGGCCACGAGACCGGTCAACCGGTCGCGGCTCGTGATCAGAACCAGGCAGCCGGAGCTGGCCGGCAGCAACGGCCGGACCTGCGCCGACGATCGGGCATTGTCCAGCACGATCAGCATCCGCCGTCCGGCTACATGGGAACGGAACCGCGCCGCTGCAGCGCCGACCTCGACCGGCACTTGGCGAGGCGGGATCCCCAGCGCGCCGAGCAACGCGGTCAGCGCCTCGACCGGCCGCAGCGGCCGCCCCGGGGCGTAGCCGCGCAGGTTGAGATACAGCTGCCCGTCAGGAAATTGATCGACCACCCCGTGGCCCCAGTGCAGCGCAAGCGCGGTCTTCCCCACGCCGGCCGTGCCGGTGATCGCCGCCACGACGACCGCTCCGGAGGGGTTGTCCACATCGGAGGGAACCAACTCATCGAGGGCCTTGAGGGCATCTACCCGTCCGGTGAAGCCGGGCACGTCGGCGGGGAGCTCGTGGGGCACCGGCACCGCCGCGACACCGCCGCCGGTGCCGATCGCGTTGTCGGGGACGACCTGGGTGCTGTCGGGTGACAGCTGGCCGTCGCCGCGCAGCATCCGTTCGTGCAGGCGCTGCAACTGCGGCCCGGGCTCGACACCGAGCTGCTCCGCGAGCCGGCCTCGAGTGGTCCGGAACACCTGCAGCGCGTCAGCCTGGCGGCCGGACCCGTACAGCGCCCGCATGAGGTGGCCGTGCAGGCTCTCCCGGTAGGGGTGCTCCCGGGCCAGGTCGGTCAGCTCCTCGACCAGTCCGCCGTAGCGCCCCAGCGCCAGTTGCGCCTCGGCCCAGCCTTCGTACGCGGTTATCCGCAGCTCCTCCAGCCGCACCGCCTCGTCCGAGATCGGAGGGCAGTCGGTGAACTCGGCGTAGGCCGGCCCCCGCCAAAGGTCGAGCGCGGCCCGGAACTTCTCGGCCGCCCGCGCGGCGTCACCTTCCTTGAACGCCGCGCTCGCTTTCGCGGCGAGTCGACGGAAACGGGTCGCGTCGAGCGCCTCCTCGGCCCGGACCGTGTATCCGCCGGGCCGGCTCGAAATCAAGTCCTTACCTAGAGCGATCCGCAGCCGATGGATGTAGTGCTGCATGTTCTGCCGCGCTGACGGGGGTGGCTGGTCGCCCCAGACCGCGCCGATCAGCCATTCGAGCAGTACCACCCGGTCCGCCCGCGACAGCAGGGCGGCCAGCACCAGGCGGACCTTGTAAGCCGAGCTGATCGGGACCACTGTGCCGCCACAGCTCGCCTCGAGCGAACCAAGCACCCGTAACTCCACGCCCCCGCTCCCAACAACCACCGACAGCGTCCGTGATGCCTCAACGTACGACGAGCGGCTCGATCACCGCAGCCCCCAGGCCCGCTCTGACGCATGTCGTTTCGTGTGGATCGTGTCACGATGCGGTCAAGATCGGTGGCAACCAAACGGGGCCTGCGTTGCGTTCACGGCGCCCGATCTATCAGCATCGCCAGCGTCCGCAAGAGTGGCAGAATCGGTGACGCATGGGGAGGGCCGGTAGCGGAACTCCACCGGCACTTTCGGACTGGCACAAGGTCGGAACCAGACGGGAGTGACAGCGTGTTCAGTGAAGTCGTGCGTGCGCATCGGCACCGGCTCGGCCTCAGCCAGCAGGATCTGGCGGACAAGTGCGGCTTGACGGTACGTGGCCTGCGGAAGATCGAGTCTGGTCAGATCGCTACACCTCGACCGGTGACTGTACGACTGCTCGCCGACGCATTCGGTCTCGCCGCTGCCGACCGGGACCAGTTCTGCGCGGCTGCACACCGGCCTACCGGCGACCCGAAGCAGCGGGTGACGACGGGACCGGCGCTGTTGCCCCCCGACGTCGCCGGCTTCGTCGGCCGAGCGGAATCTCTCCAGCAGCTCGACGCCCTGCTCGTTCGCGGTGCCGATCAGCCGACCGCGGTCGTCGTCACGGCGGTCGCCGGCACCGCGGGGATCGGCAAGACGACCCTGGCTGTGCACTGGGCCCACCGCGTCCGCGCGCGGTTCCCCGACGGACAGCTCTATATCAACCTGCGTGGCTTCGACCCGTCCGGTGTCGCGATGGACCCGGCCGAGGCGATCCGGCGCTTCCTCGACGCTCTCGCCGTACCGGCCGACGGCATTCCCGCCGACCCCGGTGCCCAGGCCGATCTCTACCGCACGCGACTCGCCGACAAGACCGTGCTCATCGTGCTCGACAACGCCCGCGACGCCCAGCAGGTCCGACCGCTGCTGCCCGGCGCCCCCGGCTGCCTGGTATTGATCACCGGCCGTAATCAACTCACGAGCCTGGTCGCCGCCGAGGGCGCCCACCAGCTCCCACTGGACCTTCTCACGCCGGCCGAGTCCCGCGAGCTGCTCGAGCGCCGCCTCGGAGCAGCCCGCGTCCACTCCGAGCCCAACGCGGTTGATGAGCTCATCACCTTCTGCGCGGGGCTGCCGCTCGCTCTGGCGATCGTCGCCGCAAACGCCGCCACCCACCCGAACCTGCCGCTGATCGCCCTCGCGGACCGGCTCCGTCACCGACGCGACCGACTCAATGCACTCGCCACCGGGGACGTGGCCAGCACCGACCTGCGAGCCGTGTTCTCCTGGTCCTACCAGGCCCTGGGCGAGGACGCCGCGCGGCTGTTCCGGCTGCTCGGACTGCATCCCGGCCCGGACATCTCTACCGCCGCGGCGGCCAGCCTCGCGGCCGTGCCGATCGCCCGGATCCGGTCGCTGCTCAACGAGCTGCACCACGCTCACCTCGTCACCGAGCACACTCCCGGCCGGTTCACCCTCCACGACCTGCTGCGTGCCTACGCCGCCGAGCAGGCGCAGACCGTCGACACCGACCTGGAGCGCCACGCCGCCGCCCACCGTCTGCTCGACCACTACCTTCACACCGCACACACCGCTGAACGGCTGCTCAGCTCGACCGGGGACGCGATCACCCTCCCCGCACCCCAGCCCGGAGTCGTCCCGGAGGAACTCGCCGATCATGACCACGCCCTGGCGTGGTTCACCGCGGAGCGGGCCGTGCTGTTGGCCGCCGTGGAGCACGCCGCCGCCGTCGGGTCCGACGCCCACACCTGGCAGCTAGCCCTGACCCTCGACACGTACCTCGACCGGCGAGGGCTCTGGCACGAGTGGACCGCCATCTGCCACGCCGCTCTCGCCGCCGCCCAGCGGCACGCCGAGCCGACCGCCCAGGCCCAGACCCACCGCACCCTCGCTCGCGCGTACAACCGGCTGGGCCGCTTCGACGACGCCTACGCCGAACTGCAGCACGCTCTCGATCTGTTCGGCCGGGCCGGCGACCTGGTCGGGCAGGCCTACACCCACCGATTTCTCGCCAATGTGCGGGAGCGGCAGGACCGCTACCCCGAGGCCCTCGACCACGCCCGGCACGCGCTCGAGCTCTTCGGCCGGGCCGGCGACCGGGTCGGGCAGGCCAGTGCGCTCAACGGAGTCGGCTGGCACTACGCCCTCATCGCCGAGTACGACCAGGCACTGACCTACTGCCAGCAGGCCCTCACCCTGCTTGAAGAGTCAGGCGACCGGCCAGGCCAGGGAGCCACCTGGGACAGCCTCGGCTACGCCCACTACCACCTCGGCCGCTACGACGACGCGGTCACCTGCTACCGCCATGCGCTCGACTTGGCCCAAGACCTCGGCGACCGTCGCAACGAGGCCGGCATCCTCACGCACCTGGGCAACACGCACCATGCGGCCGGCAAGCCGGCCGCTGCCCGCCATGCCTGGCAGCGCGCAATGTCCATTCTCGACGAACTCCAACATCCCGACGCCGAGCTGGTCCGCGCCCGGCTCTGTGGGTTGGGTCGGCGATCGCCCGCGCCGGAGGTCCCCGACGAGGTCGGAGACGCTCGAGACGCGGCTACTGGAGTGCCTCGGCGCGACCGGGATCGCGGCCAGCACCGGCACCAGTGAGCCCGGGCGCCTGCTGCCGGGCCGATGGTGCGGCTGGCTGTCCACGGAGGACCAGCGCTGCCACGGTCACCAGCAGGACGCCGGCTGTCGCATAGGCGGCGGCGGGTCCGGCCACGGTGGCGAGAGCGCCCATGGCGAGGGCACCACACCCGGCGACGACAATGTTGGCGGCGACTATCGTCGCTTCGACCTGGCCCATGTGGCGGGCCGGCGCCAACTCGGCGAACGTGGCCTGCGCCCCGATGAACCAGCCGGCTCCGGCGCCGACGAGTGCATTGGCCGTCGCCATGGCGAGGTCGGGAAGATCGGTGGCCACCACTATGGCTGCCGCGATGAGTGCCAGGCCCATGGCACCGGCCAACAAGAGTTGGGTTCGCACCGTGAACCGGAACCGGCCGCTCGCCGCCACAAGCGCGAACACCGCCCCGCCGACGGACGGCGCGGCCATCACCAGCGGCATCCACTGACCGCTCGCGATGGTCGGGGCGAGCGTCTCGGGAAGGCCGTTGGAGACCATGGTCGCCGCGACGACCAGTGTGAGCGCCCGTAGGACGGGCTGTCGCCAGATGATGCGCGCCCCCGCGGTGGCTGGCGGTCGGTCGCGGCGTTGCTGCGGCGAAGCCGGTAGTCCCAGGAAGACGACCGCGGCGAGGCTGTACGCGACCACGTTGGCGATCAGCGCCGGGCGTGGCCCCAACCCGACGGTGATGCTCGCTCCGGCGAGGATGCCGCCGATCTGACCCACCTGGCTGGCGACCACGGCAAGCCCGAACATCGGAAGACGCGTGGTCCGGTCCACCGACTCGGCGACGACGGCAGTGTGCACACTGCGGTAGGCCGCCCGGACGGCGCCGAGCAGTCCGGCGGCGACGAGCGCAGTGAGCTGCCGCGGCTGCACCGCCGGGATCGCGACCCGTGCCGCCGCGGCCACCGACAACGCGACCAACGCCGTACGCCTCGAGGGAACATCCAGCCAGCCGCTGAACACCGTGGCGACCAGAAGAGCCGGCACTGTGCGTGCGGCGTAGATGGACGCTGGCCCGAGCACCGAGTCGGTCTCCCGGTAGGCGAGGATCAGAAGAGCCGCGAGACCGGCGAACTCACCAAGCTCGGCGATCGCCTTCGCGGCCAGCAGCCGCGCCGCGACCGGGTGGCGCACGACCGCGCCATAGCCACGCGTTGGCCCCACACCGACCGCACGCTGCTCCCCCGACATCGGGCCCCAATCATGAATTCCATGCCCTCCTCCCCCGCCCAGCCGCCCGAACTGGATTCGACAGGGGCACAAGAGCAGCGTGCCCTCGGGTTTGCTGACAAGGTATTCGGCGCGGGTGCCGTGCGCCTCCGGTGCGCGAGGCGCACGGCACGAGTGGTCGGGCTTACGTCACTCTTGGGAAGTCCTCACTACCGACTCACCGGATCAGCGGCGACGGTCCACGACTCGCTGCCGACCAGTCGGAACCGGTGCGCGGACTTGTCACCAGTCCCAGGCCCGACGCAACCGCCAGTCCCATGCGCGAGCGTAAGCCCCGTTTGCTGACATCGAATTTCCCCCCAATCAGTGGATAGAAGTTGTCCGTCGGCGCACCTCTTGCACCAACCGGTGGTCAGCCCGCTCGGCTGTTGCGACCATCGTGAGACACCGTCCTGCAGCGGTGATACGGCCGCGCTATATCCCCGCTACACCGACGCGGACTCCCCGGTCCGCGGGCAAGGGTTTGGCGCGAAGGTGCTAGTCGTAGGCAACCCAGCCACCGCGGTTGCGGTCAGGATGAAACTCGCCCCGGGCGAGCGCGTTGTCGCCGCCTGAGCGCGTCCTAGCGGCCGAGAACCTGCGCGAAGAAGTTACGAATGTCGTTGGCTAGGACGTCGGTCTCGAGGTGGGCGGCGTAGTGGCCGCCGGGCTGCTGGTAGGTGTTCCACTGCACGATGGTGGTGTGTTCGCGTTCGGCGAACCGGCGCACGCCACCGAAGTCGCCCGCGAAGGTGGCCAGCCCGATCGGCACGGTGGTGGGTTCGGTGACGGGCGTCGCCTTGGCGTTCTCGTAGTAGAACCGAATCGACGATCCAGCTGTGTTGGTCAGCCAGTAGATGGCTACGTTGGTCAGGATGAAATCGTCGTCGAGCGGTTGATCCATCGTGTCGCTACCCAGCAGCACCAACTGCCAGCCGAGCAGCCCGACCGGTGAGTCAGCCAACGCGTGGGCCAGCGTCTGCGGCTGCTGCGAGATCAGTTGGTTGAACGCGAACTTGTTATCCATGAACCATTGCAGCTTCTTCAGTGCGGCCAGATCGTCGGCCGACATGTCGGCGAACTCGGCCGGGTCACCGGACGGGAACGCGAAGATCTGGGTCACGTGGACGCCGGCCACGTGCTCGCCATCGATCCGGCCCAGCTCCGGGGAGATCATCGAACCGGCGTCGTTGCCGACCGCACCGTAGCGGTCGTAACCCAGCCGGCGCATCAGCTCGGCCCACGCCCGGGCGGTCCGCGCGGTTCCCCAGCCCTGGGAGCTGGTCGGACCGCCGAACCCGAACCCGGGCAGCGACGGAATCACCAGGTGGAAGCCGGCCGCGGCCAGCGGCTCGATCATGCGCAGGAACTCCACCACCGACCCCGGCCAGCCGTGGGTCAGGATCAGCGGGAACGCGTCCGCCTGCGGCGATCGCACGTGCAGGAAGTGGATCGGCTGCCCGTCGATGACCGTGGTGAACTGCGGGTGGGCGTTGAGCAGCGCCTCCCACCGCCGCCAGTCGTAGCCGCTGCGCCAGTACTCCGCCAACCGCCGCACCTCGGCCATCGGTGTCCCGTAGGACCAACCCACCCCCGGCAGCTCGTCCGTCCACCGAGCCCGATCCAGCCGCACAGCCAGATCGTCGAGGTCGGCCTGAGGCACATCGACCCGGAACTCTTGGATCTCAGCCTGGTTCTTCGCCATCGCCGCCACCCCCCGATCTCGTTCGCCCGACCCCTCACCTGGTAACTCCGGTCGGATCGTACGTTCCGCCGCTACAGCGCCGGTACATTCCGGCTGCATTTCACGCGACGCCTGCGGAGCGGGAATCAGCGGGCACGGCACGCGACGCCTGCGGAGCGGGAATCAGCGGGCACGGCACGCTCCGACGGCGCGTGGACCATGGAGCCGGCCGGAATGGCGGGCTCCATGATCCGATCGAGGCGGCCGCTGGTGGGTCAGCGGCTGAACTGGAACCAGTTGATGTTGGTGAGATCCTGACCGGTCGTGCCGGTGAAGGTCAGGTATACCCGGTGGACACCAGTGGCGGAGGCGGACAGGGTGGTGACCCGGCTCGTCCATGACTGCCAGCCCCCGGTTGAGCTGAGCGGGACGCTCGCGATGATGGGACCGGTCGTGCTGTCGAGCCGGTACTGAAGGGTCCCGGTGGCGCTCGAGCCGGACGCGACCCGGGTCGTCACCGAGACCGCTGAGGTGGACCCGAAGTCGACGTTGTCGTACGCCAGCCAGTCGCCGACCGCGATCCAGCCCACGTTCTGCCCACCGCCGGTGTCCGATGTGGACTCAAGCTGGGTGCCGGACTGGGAATTGTAGCTCTCCGCCTGACGGACCGAGTACGCGTTGCCCGTGCTGCCGGCGACGAACTGCAACCAGTTCAGGTTGACGAAGTCCCCACCCGTCCCGGTGAAGGTCAGGTACACCCGGTGCACACCCGTCGCCGTGCCCGTCAGGTTGGCGGTCGCGGTGGTCCAGGTCTGCCAGCCACCGGTCGAGCTCACCGGTACGGTCGCGATGATGGGGCCGGTGGTGCTGTCCAGGCGGTACTGGATCGTGCCGCTGGACGCGCCCGAGGCGATGCGCGTCGTCACCGAGGCCGGCGATGTCGCGCCGAAGTCGAGATCGTACGCAAGCCAGTCCCCCGGGCTGATCCAGCCCACGTTCTGCCCACCGCCGGTGTCCGATGTGGACTCGAGCTGGGTTCCGGACTGGGCGTCGTAGGTCTCCGCCTGGATCTGGCTCAGCGCGCTGCGTGGCGTTGGCGGGGTGGACCCGTACTCCAGGCCGAACCCGTAGGCGAACAGCGGTGTCTTGCCGTCACCGTCGTTGATGGGCTGCTGGCTGGCGCTGGACATCCAGGTCATCGGCAGCTTGCCGGTCGGTGCCACGACGTTGAAGAGGACGTCGGCCACGCCCTGCCCCTCGGTGCCGGGCAGCCACGCCGCGACCAGTGCGTTCCAGTTGGGTAGCTGCGAAGCGATGTCCATGGGGCGGCCGGAGACGAGCACCACGATGACGGGCACGCCCGCGTTGCGCAGCGTCGTGATCGTGTTGAGGTCGGTACTGTCCAGACCCATGGCGCCCGTCCGGTCGCCGGCACCCTCGGCGTACGGCGTCTCACCGACGACCGCGATGGCGACGTTGTACGTGTTGTTGATGCCCGATCCGGTTGCGTTGTAGGTGACCGTGGTCGACGGTGCCACCGTGTTGCGGATGCCCTGCAGTATCGTGGTGCCCGGCGTGATGTTGCCGGAGGAACCCTGCCAGGAGATGGTCCAGCCACCGCTCTGGTAGCCGATGTTGTCCGCACTCTTGCCGGCCACGAAGATGCGGTTGTTCGCGGTGGCCAGCGGCAGGATGTTGCCCGAGTTCTTGAGCAGCACCTGCGACTTCTGCACCGCCTGTCGGGCCAGGGCGCGGTGCGCGGCACTGCCCACTGTGGACGTGTAGCTGCGGTCGGTCAGCGGGCGCTCGAACAAGCCGAGCTCGATCTTCTTGGTCAGGATCCGTCGGTTGGCGTCATCGATGCGTGCCATCGTGACCCGGCCGGCCTGGACCTCGCTGCGCAGCGTGCTGATGAAGCTCTGCCACGCGGTCGGCACCATCACCATGTCGATGCCGGCGTTGATCGCGGTGCGGACCTCGGCCGCGGTGAAGCCGGGCTGCCCGTCGATCTGGTCGATGCCGTTCCAGTCGGAGACCACGAAACCGTCGAAGCCCAACTCTCCCTTGAGGACGGTCGTGATGAGGTACTGATGGCCGTGCATCTTGGTGCCGTTCCATGAGCTGAACGAGATCATCACCGAGCCCACGCCGCGTTGCACGGCTTCGGTGAACGGGGGCAGATGGATCGCCCGGAGGTCGGCCTCGGTGAGCTGCGTGTTGCCCTGGTCGGTGCCATTGGTGGTACCGCCGTCGCCCACGTAGTGCTTGGCGGTGGCGAGCACCGAGGCGGGGCCGTTCAGCGTTGACCCCTGCAACCCGGTGACGATCGTGGCCATCTGGGTCGGAAGCTCGGGCTTCTCGCCGAACGACTCGTACGTGCGCCCCCAGCGGTCGTTGCGGGCCACGCACAGGCACGGGGCGAAGTTCCAGTCGATGCCGGTGCCGGAGACCTCCTCGGCCACCGCCCGTCCGATGCTCTGGACCAGGGCCGGATCCCGCGTCGCGCCGAGCCCGATGTTGTGCGGGAAGATGGTCGCTCCGACGACGTTGTTGTGGCCGTGCACGGCGTCCACGCCGTAGATGAGCGGGATGCCCAGCGGGGTCGCGAGCGCGGCGTTCTGGAAGCCGTCGTACATGTTCGCCCACGACGTGGCGTTGTTGGGCGAGGGCGCTGACCCGCCGCCGGAGAGCACCGACCCCAGGCGGAACTGGGTGATCTGCGCGTTGCTGACCGACCCCCGCTCGGCCTGGGTCATCTGGCCGATCTTCTCGTCGAGCGACATCCGGGCCAGCAGGTCATCGACCCGGACGGAGACGGGCAGGCTGGGGTCGTGGTACGGCAGGTGGTTGGCCCGGGCGGTCCCCGCCGGACCCAGACTGACCACAATGGACGCCGTGAGCGCCATGACGATGGCGCGACGTAGTGACGTGACGTTGGACGGGCGCACAGCATCTCCTTCGGGCGGAGCCCGTGAAGGCGGGACGGGACGGAGCATGTTGTCGCCGGCAACAAACCTCAGTATCACCCACCGTGGCACGTTGGTCAATATTCGCACCGGCAGCGATCTCCCCTCCGATGGCGTTCATACGTCCCGTCGACGAAGCAGGAGGTACCCGGCGGCCAGAGCGATGCCGGCGTAACCGAACGCGACGCCAACGCCGAGCCACGGGTCGATCGGGTAGTCACCGCGCGTCTGCTGGATGGTCAGGCCGGCCGTCGGACTGACTCGCCTGATCCATGTCCCCACCTCCGCTCCCAAGGGCCCGGCGACGATCTGCGGGACGAGGACGATCCCGATGACGGCGGCGAGGGCCGCAGCCGTGTGGCGCACGATGACGCCGGTGCCAAGCCCGAGCAGAGCCAGCGCGGCAAGGAAGAGCGCGCTGCCGACCACTGCCCGCAGCACCGGCGGGTCGAGCAGCGACAGGTACGGGTAGGCCGGCGGGATGTACCCGTTCCGATGCAGTACCGGCTGGCTGGCCAGGAAGGCCGTGACGCTGGCGGCCAGGCCCCCGGTGAACGCGACGGTGCCCATGATGACGGCCTTCGCCGCCAGGACCCGACCTCGCTGGGGCGAGGCGGCGAAGGTCGTCCGGGCCAGGCCCTGGCGGTACTCGGAGGACGTGAAGCCCACGCCGAAGACGATCAGGGCCAGCACCGCGATCTGCAGGCCGGTCAGGGTGACCCGCACGATGTCATCGTTACCCTCGGGCCGCACGCTGGCGATGTCACCGGAGCCGGTGACCGTGAACATGCCGTCGGTCTCGAAGACACGGCCACCGCCGGCCCCTCCCACGTCCGTGGACTGCCATGGGTCGGCCAGTGCGGGCGACGATGCCGTGACGGTGACGTTGTCGAACGTGGCAGTTCCCGTCGTCGGCACCGGATCGCTACTGGTGTTGTTACCGTCCTGCGTGGTGACGACGTCAGGTGGAGAGCTCACGAAGAGCCCGACCTCCACTGTGGAGAGTAGGGCCGGCAGTCGCACGGTTCCGACTTCAGTCCATGTCGCGCCGTCGGGCGACTCGTGGCCGGTGATGGTGGCGCCCGAGCGGACGAGCCGCAGCCACCGTGGCGCCGGACTCCCTGAGCCACCCGTAACGGATTCCATGCCCTCCTCCCCCACCCAGCCACCCGTGACGGACTCCATCGTGACGAAACCGGACTGCAGCCGGACGCCGTGCTCGGGTGTCACCATCAGGGCCACGTAGGTCGCCCCGCTGGTCGCGTGCTCCTTGACCATGACACCCGCCTTCGCCCACTCGTGGCTGCGTTCCTGCGTGAGCACCCGGGCGGCGATGGACCCGTCACCCGTGAGCGGTCGGTGCACGAAGCGGAACTCGTCCACATAGCTCGGACCTCCGCCAAACGAGGTGCTCGTCTGGAAGGCGCCGACCAGCGACAGGGCTACCGCCAGCACGAGCGCCACCAGGAGCCAACCGATGCTGCGGCTCGACCTGAGCTTGGTCCACTCCGAGCGCAGGGTCTCGCTCAGGTCATTACCTATCCTCGCCATCACTGCCTCGATCCCTTCGCGCCATAGTCGCCGGCGTCGGCGGTGAGCTGGAGGTACGCCTCTTCCAGCGAGGCGCGGTGGGGGGTCATCTCGGACAACGGCAGGCCACGACCGGCGAGCAGTCCGGCGATGCGCTCTGCGGCCAGACCCGTGACGGTCAATGCGCCATCGCGGCTCTCCGCCACCGTCGCGCCGGCCTCGGCCAGCGCGGTCGTCACGGCCGCGCGGGCCGGGGTCCGGAGCACGACCTGGTCCCCCGAGACGGACGCCAACAGGTCGGGCACCGTCGTGTTCGCGATCAAGCGACCTCGACCGATGATCACGAGGTCTCCGGCGGTCTCCTGCAACTCGCTCATGAGGTGGCTGGAGACGAGCACCGTCCGCCCCTGCGCGGCCAGCGAGCGGAGAAACCCACGGATCCAGACGACGCCCTCCGGATCGAGGCCGTTGACGGGTTCATCGAACAGCAGAACGCCCGGGTCGCCGAGCAACGCGCCGGCGATTCCCAGTCGCTGGCGCATGCCGAGTGAGAAGCCGCCGACTCGCCGGCCGGCGACCGCACTCAGCCCGACCACATCGAGCACCTCGGCCACGCGGGTGCGCGCGATGCCATTGCTGTGCGCCATCCACAGCAGGTGGTCCCGGGCCTTCCGGCCTGCATGAACCGCGTTGGGATCGAGCAGCGCCCCGACCTCTCGCAGTGGGTGGCGAAGCGCGCGGTACGGTCGTCCACCGACCAGGGCGGCACCGCCGTCGGCCGCGTCGAGCCCGAGAACCACGCGCATGGTGGTCGACTTGCCGGCGCCGTTGGGCCCGAGAAAGCCAGTCACCACACCGGGCTCGACCCGGAACGTGAGCCCGTCCACGGCGACCGTGCGCCCGTAGCGTTTATGGAGTGCACGAACCTCGATGGGGGAATCCATGACCGGTACCCTGCGCGACGCCGCCGCGCAGCGGATCGGTCGTCGGTCGACGGCCGGCTGCAACTTCCGTAGCGGATAGCAGCGACGAACGTCGCTAGAGGACGGCTCCCGGCCCGCCTAGACTGCGGCCATGGAGGGGTACGCCGACCGGATCGGTCGCCTGGTGCGCACGACCGGGCCGTCGGTCCTCGGGCTTGCGGTGTTCGTCGGGTCGTACGTGGCTCGCCCCGCGTACGGCCTGGTCGATCTGACCCTCGACCCCAGCACGCCGGCGCCCGATCCGGCATCGCCCGCCGCCAAGGACGTCGTCGTCAACTCGGTGACGCCGGGCAAGGACGTGGTGATCCTCGTGGTCGCGGCCGTATCCGCGCTCGTCGTCGCGACGGCCCGGCGCCACCGCTGGCCGCTGTATGCGGTTGCCTTTGGTGGCTGGCTGCTGTTCGCCACGTGGCCGGCGATCGCCGCCGCGTCGTACTACACCGCCACCGCCACGCGCCAGCGCACCAACCTCAGCCGCGAGCGCGAACATCGACCGCCAGCGAGCACCGGACTGATCGCCTACACGGCGACGGCCAGCCTTCTGGTGCTGTTGCCCTGCGTGTACACGGCGATCAGTGCCGACGACGGTGCTGGTTACCTCCTCGTCGGGTTCGGGCTCGTGGCGATCGCCGTCGCGCTGCCGGTCATGGCCGGTCTGTGGGTGCAGGCACGCCGTGACATCCGTGGCGGCGCTCGCGAGTGGGCCGCCGGGCGGGAACGACTGCAGGCCGCTCTTGTTGAGCAGGCGCGCGCCCAGGAGCGGGCCCGCATCGCGCGCGAGATGCACGACGTGGTGGCGCATCGGGTCTCGCTCATGGTGCTGCAGGCCGGCGCCCTCGAGGTGAACGCGGCCGACCGACGCACCGCCGACACCGCGGGCCTGATCCGCGGCACCGGGCGCGAGGCGCTGGCCGACCTGCGCGACGTGCTCGGCGTCCTGCGCTCGCCCGACGCTGGGCGGGAGCCGCAGCCCATGCTCGCCGATCTCGATGACCTCCTTGACCAGTCGCGGTCGCTCGGCACGCCGGTCGAGCGGCGCGACGAGGGCGAGCCTCGGCCGCTGCCCGTCGCGGTCCAGCGGGCCGCCTACCGGGTCGTGCAGGAGGCATTGACCAACGTGCGCAAACATGCCGGCAACGCGCCGACCGACGTCGTCGTGCGGTACCTACCGGACGCCCTCGAGATCGAGGTGCACAACGCCCGGCCACGGGACGCCATCGATCCGATCCCCGGCAGCGGACTGGGGCTCGCGGGGCTGCGGGAGCGGGCCGGGCTTCTCGGTGGGTGGTTCGAGGTCCGGCCGCGCCCCGACGGTGGGTTCACGATCTGCGCGTTCCTGCCCACCGGGCCGGCGGAGCACTCCGCGTGATCCGCGTCCTGGTCGTCGACGACGAGGCTCTCGTCCGTTCCGGACTGCGCATGATCCTCGAAGCGGCCGGCGACATCGCGGTGGTCGCCGAGGCCCGGGACGGGGCTTCCGCGTTGGCCGCCGTCGCTCGGCACCGGCCCGAAGTGGTGCTGATGGATGTGCGAATGCCGGGCATGGACGGACTGACCGCGGCGGAGCGCATCGGTCGCGCCTCCGACGCGCCGAAGGTGATCATGCTCACCACGTTCGATCTGGACGACCATGTGCACGCCGCACTGCGCGCGGGCGCCGTCGGCTTCCTGCTCAAGGACACACCGCCACGCGACCTGGCCGCTGCGGTACGCACCGTCGCCGCCGGCAACGCGATGCTCGCGCCGAGCGTGACCCGCCGCCTGATAGCCGCGTTCGCCGACGGCCAACCCGGGCGCGCCGAGGCCGCCCGAGCGCGCCTGGCCGCATTGACCGACCGCGAGCAGGAGGTCGCCAGCGCCGTGGCCCGCGGCCTGTCCAACGCCGAGATCGGTCGAGAGCTCGCGATGAGCGAGGCGACCGTCAAGGCGCACGTGAGCCGGGCGCTGGCCAAGCTTGGGCTGGCGAACCGGGTCCAGGCCGCGATCCTTGTTCACGACGCCGGCCTGACCGGCGGATGACAGAGCCCGAGCTGACGGCGGCGGCCCAGCCAGGACGTGACCAAAACCGGACGCTAGGGGACGGAAGGCCCTGTCCGTCGACGATCACGAGTCGAAGACTTGTGCCGGAGCGTGATCGGGGATGGCGACCGCCGGTATCGGCGACCTCGCGGCCAGCTACGAGTACTGCCGGCAGCTGCACCGCGTGCACGGACGCACCTACTACCTGGCCACACGGCTCCTGCCGAGCTGGAAGCGCCGGCATGTCCACGCGCTGTACGGCTTTATGCGCCACACCGACGACATCGTCGACGCCGCGGGCGAGGCGGCCGCGAAGGCATCCGCGCTGCAGGCCTGGCGCGCCCGGTTCACCGCGGCACTGGCCGGAGCGGAACCCGACCATCCGGTGACCCATGCCGTGGTGCGGACCATCGCCGCGTTCCGGCTAGACCACGCCGATTTCGACGCATTCCTCAGATCGATGGAGATGGACCTGACCGTGGCGACGTACGAGACGTACGACGACCTCCTCGGCTACATGGAGGGCTCGGCGGCGGCCATCGGCACCATGATGCTGCCGGTCCTCGGCGCGTCGGACCTCGCCGCGGCCCGGGAGCCGGCCCGACAGTTGGGACTGGCCTTCCAACTCACGAACTTCATCCGCGATGTGGCTGAGGATCTCGACCGGGGCCGGATCTACCTTCCGGCCAAGGACCTCGCCGATCACGGCGTGACCGCGGCCGATCTGCGGACACGACCGGCGACCACGGCCGTCCGCGCGCTGGTCGCCCACGAGGTCGACCGGGCCCGGGCCCACTACCGCGCGGCCGCGGCCGGCATCCCTATGCTCGACCAGTCGTCGCAGGCGTGCATCCGGACGGCCTATCGCGCCTACGGCGCGATCCTCGACGAGGTGGTCCGTGCGGGCTATGACGTGTCGCGGCACCGGGCGACGGTGCCCACCGCCCGCAAGCTCGCGATCGCCGTCCGCAGCGTGCTGACCCCACCCGGCCGGCCGGTCCGCACGGTGCCGGGCGGGCCGCGATGACCAGGGAAGTCGGCGGGCGCACGGACCGCGTCGTGATCGTCGGGGCCGGTCTCGGTGGGCTGTCGTGTGCGCTCTACCTGGCGGCGACCGGTCGCGACGTGACCGTCGTCGAGCGGGAGGCCGAGCCCGGCGGCCGGGCCGGCCGGCTGCGGCTCGACGGATATGAGTTCGACACCGGCCCGGTCGTGTTCACCATGCCGGAGCTCGTCGGAGAGGCGCTGGCCGCGGTGGGCGAGCGACTCGACGACTGGCTGGACCTGTCGCGGCTCGATCCCGCCTACCGGGCACACTTCCCGGATGGCTCCACATTGGACATCAGCTCGGACACCGCCCGGATGGCCGAGGAGTTGGCCCGGGTGTGCGGGGGCACCGAGGCCATCGCCTACCTGCGCTTCGTCGACCATGTGCGCGCCCTGTGGCGGCTGGAGCGACACGACTTCGTCGAGCGCAACCTGGACGGACCCCGCGACCTGCTGACCGCGAACCTGTTCCGGCTCGCGGCCATGGGCGGCTTCCGGCGCCTGCAGGGCAACGTCGACCGGTTCTTCGCCGATCCGCGCACCCGCCGGGTGTTCGCTTTCCAGTCGCTCTACGCCGGTCTGTCACCATACGAGGCGCTCGGCCTCTACGCGGTCATCGACTACATGGACACCGTGGCCGGCGTGTACTTCCCGCGGGGCGGCGTCCACGCCGTCCCCCGGGCGATGGCGGCCGCGGCCGGCAAGCACGGCGTGACCTTCCGGTACGGCACCACCGTGACCAGGGTGACCACTTTCATGGACCGCGCGACCGGTGTCGTCACCGACACCGGCGATCAGATCGCCGCGGACGTGGTGGTGCTCAACCTCGACCGGCCCATCGCCTACCGGGACCTGTTGCGCGAGACGCCGCGACGGCTCCTTCCGGTGCGGCCCTCCCCGTCGGCGTTCGTGCTCCACGTCGGGAGCCGCCAGGCGTACTCGAAGATCGCCCTTCATAACATCCATTTTGGACAGTCGTGGCGGGGCACGTTCCGCGAGCTCATCCGGACCGGCGACCTGATGACCGATCCGTCGCTGTTCGTGAGCAACCCCACCCGCGGCGACCCGGCGCTGGCACCGGCGGGCCAGGAGACCTACTACGTCCTGGCGCCGGTGCCGAACCTGGAGACCGGCCGGCAGAACTGGCGCGGCCGGCTGACCGGACGGTACACGGACGAGCTCGTCGGGGTGCTCGAGAAGCGGGGCTACGTCGGGTTCGGGGACGCGATCGATGTCTCCCACGCCGTCACGCCGGCCGACTGGGCAGCGGCGTCGATGGCGGCCGGGACGCCGTTCGCGGCCGCCCACACCATGTACCAGACCGGACCGTTCCGCCCCGGCAACCTCCATCCGCGACTGTCCAATGTGGTCTTCGTCGGGTCGGGCACCCAGCCCGGGGTCGGCGTGCCGATGGTGGTCATCTCCGGGAAGCTGGCCGCGGCGAGGATCACGGGCGGATGTACGTCGACGCCGTGATCGCCGGGGGCGGGCTCAGCGGGTGGTCGCTCGCGGCGAACCTCGCCGACGAGGGCTGGCGCAACCGACGGGTGCTCCTCGTCGACGACCCGCAGGCCCGGGCCCCGGCGGCCGCCTGGGGCTTCTGGTCGAAGGGCACCGGCCGGCTGGACGGCGCGGTGTCGCGTAGCTACCGGCGCGTCGGCATCCACGCGGCGGGCGGGTCACGGGAGGTGGAGCTCGGACCGTACCGCTACCACGTCGTGCGGCGGCAAGACCTGATCCGCGTGGCGCGGCTTGTGATCGAGGGCGCGGTGAACCGGCCCAGGTTCCAGGTGCGGTCCGGCCGGGTGGACAGCATCCGCGACGACGGTGACGGCGCGGTCGTCGCGGTCGACGGCGAGCAGGTCCGCTGCCGGTGGGCATTCGACAGCGTCTCCGGCCCGCCTCGCGGGACGCCGGTCGACGCCCGCCTGGCGTTCACCGGTTGGGAGGTCCGCACGGACGGGGCAGTGTTCGACGCGGATCGGCCCACACTCTTCGACTTCCGGACACCACAAGGCGCATCAGCGCGGTTCGTCTATGTGCTCCCGACCGCCGGCGACCGCGCGCTGGTGGAGCTGACCGAGTTCGTGCCCCGCGGCGGGCGACCCGCGGGCGATGCCGACCGTGGCGCCGCCCTGGCCCGGTACCTGGCCGACGTGCTGGGCGTCCGTGGCTACGAGACGCTGCGAACCGAGTCGGCCGTACTGCCGCTGCGCGCCCGTCCGGTCCCCCGCCGTACGGGCAGCGTCCTGGCGATCGGCGCCACCGCCGGACTGGTGAAGGCGAGCACGGGCTACGCCTACCAGCGCATCCAGCGCGACAGCGCCGCGATCGCGTCCTCGCTGGTCCGACATGGACATCCCTTCCAGGTGCCGGTGATGCCATCGCGCTACCGACTGCTCGACGCCGTGCTGCTGAATGTGTTGGACCACGACCCCGCCCAGCTTGAGCTGGCGTTCGCCGACCTTTTCCGCGCCCTCCCCGCCGAGCTCGTGCTGTCCTTCCTCGACGAGACCACCACGGTCGGCACCGTCTGGCGCATCATGAGGGCACTGCGGCCGCGGCCCTACCTGCGGGCCCTCATCCGACTGGCCCTCGGTCGCTGAACCAGCCTTTACCAAACCTTCGTCAACGGCGGCGGGAAAGGTTCGTACGCGCGGTCCAGGCTGAGCTCGCAAGGGATCCGAGCCATGGAGGAGTGATCGCTGATGCACTGGTACGGATCGATGTGGCCGATGACCCTGATGATGATCGGCTGGCTGCTGCCGGTCGTGATCGGCGTCGGCGTGCTGGTCTGGTTGGCCGCCGGCCGCAACCGGTCGGACGCAGCCGATGCGGCGCGTCGGATCCTGGCGGAGCGCTACGCCCGCGGGGAACTCGACGCCGAGGAGTACACCAGCCGGCTGGCCACGCTGCGGTGACCACCGACCGGCGGGAAGGGAGGCGCCATGTTCAGCGGCCTGTGCGGGCCGATGGGGCTCACGGGCTGGATCATCATGGCGGTCGTCTGGACCGGACTGATCGCGGTGGTGGTCTGGGCCATCGCCCGGTTGTTCCCCGAACGACCCACATCCCCACCCCCACCGCCACTGGACCCGGCCCCGCCCGGGGCGGGTGAGCGGGTCGAGCGCGTGTCCCGCGACGGCTCAGCCGCCCGGGCCGATGTGACCAGACTGGGAGGTCAACGATGAAGCACCATGCCCTGATGCGCTACCTGCTGGTGGCCGGGGGTGCGCTGGTGGTGGGTCTGCTGGTGGCCGGCACGTCGTGGCAGTCTGCTCTGCCATTGATCATGGTGCTGGCATGCCCACTGATGATGATCTTCATGATGCGCGGCATGGGCGGGCATGGCGGGAGCGACTCTGGCCCGCACAACCACGACGCCGATCTCCCCCACCCGGCCACGCGAGACGGCGACCGTGGCCATTCGGATTCCGCCCGCCGGCTATGACCGGGCCGGCCGGGCGGACGGCAGCAGGATGGTGAACGTGGCTCCGGTGCCAGGGCCGTCGCTGGCGGCGGTGATGCGTCCGCTGTGGACATCGACGATCGCCCGCGCGACGGCCAGGCCGATGCCGGAGCCACCGCCGCTGGCGGGGTCGACGCGGTAGAACCGTTCGAAGATGTGCGGCAGGTGCTCGGCGGGGATTCCTTCGCCGGTGTCGGCGACCGTGTACCGCACACCGTCCGCGACCCGCTCGACGGCCAGGGTGATGCGCCCGCCGGGCGGGGTGTGGCGTAGCGCATTGTCGATGAGATTGGCCAGGACCTGGCCCATGCGTTCCGGGTCGGCGTTGATCTCCCCGAGGTGGTCGTCGACCCGCAGGTCGAGATCCACGCCGTTGGCCTGGGCGCGCGGTTGGGCGGCGGCGGCCGCGGCGGCGGCCAGGTCGGCCGGGTCGACGCGGCGAGGGTGCAGGTCCAGTTGGTGTTCCTCGGCGCGGGAGACGGCGGCAATGTCCTCGGCCAGACGCCGCAGCCGGCCGGTCTGGGCCCGCAGCACCGACCAGGTGTCCTCGCCGCTGACGGCGACGCCGTCCTCGGCAGCGTCCACATAGGCCTCGATCGTGGCTACCGGGGTGCGCAGTTCATGGCCGACGTCAGCGAGCAGCCGGCGTCGGGTGTGCTCGACGTCGGCGAGCCGGGTAGCCATGGCATTGAACGCCTGCGCGACGGTGTCGAACTCCCGGCCGAGACCCGGCGCCGTCACCCGGGTGCCGTAATGACCGTCGGCCACGTCGGTGGCGGCGGCGGCCAGGTCCCCCGCCGGGCGGGCCACGCGCCGGGCCAGGTAGGCGCTGACCGCGAGCGCGGTCGTCAGCGCCGCGGCGAGGGCCACGACCAGCGAGAGGGCGCTGGCCGAGGCGTAGGCCTCCTCGACATGTTCGGCGGTCCTCGTGTCGACGCCACCGGGCACCCGGCTCAGGTGGTCGTGGAAGATGGCGGGGCCGACCGCGGCGGCGACGAGTCCGAGCGTGACGCCACCGACGAGGACGACGAGGGTCTGCGCCGTGAACAGCCGGCCGGCGATGCCCGCCCGGGCCAGACGCGCCCGGCCGGAGCGGCTCATCGGCCAGTTCGGCGAGGCTGGCGATCCGGACATCAGCCAATCCCCATCCGGTAGCCGATTCCGCGCACGGTGTGCACGAACCGGGGCGCGCCCGGGTCGTCGCCGAGCTTGCGGCGCAGGTGTCCGATGTGGACGTCCACGAGATGCTCGTCGCCGACCCAGGTGTCGCCCCAGACGGAATCGATGAGCGCCCGCCGGGAGAACACCATGCGCGGCCGACCCGACAGAGCGGCGAGGATGTCGAACTCGGTGCGGGTCAGCGGCACGGGCGCCCCGTCGACGCTCACCTCGCGGGCAGCCACGTCGATGCGCAGCGGGCCGAAGACACGGGGCGGCTCGTCAACGCCCGGCGCGGCGCCGGCCCGGGGGCGGCGCAGCAAGGCACGGACGCGGGCCACGAGCTCGCGCGGGCTGAACGGCTTGGTCACGTAGTCGTCGGCCCCGACGCCGAGCCCGACCAGCTTGTCCACCTCCTCGTCGCGGGCCGTGAGCATGAGGATGTAGCAGTCGCTGAACGTCCGGATCTGTCGGCAGACCTCGATCCCGTCCAGGCCGGGCAGACCGAGGTCGAGCACGACGACATCGGGGTCCTCGTGCCGGGCGGCGGCCACCGCGGCCAGGCCATCGAAGGCGCACCCCACGTCGTGGCCGTCGCGCTGCAGGTAGCTGGCCACCACCTTGGCCAGGCTCTGCTCGTCGTCGACGACGAGCACGCGGGTCGTCATGCCCCCATCCTGCCTGCGACCGTCCGGGCCGTGCCGGCGGGTGCGGCCACCGCCCGTACGGGCCTTCATCGAATCTTCAGACAACCCGCCGTGGATTCCTCAGGGCGGCGGCGCAGGGTCGTGCGTGAACGCAGTGCACATGTCCCGGGGGAGGGAGTGCGATGGCAGTCACAGTTACCCTGGTCCGCTCGCCGGCGTGCCATTTCTGTGGGGATGCACAGGATGCGCTGGACGAGCTCGGCCAGGTGTACGACATCACGGTTGAGCTGGTCGAGGCCGACACCGGTCAGGGTCAGGAGTTGATCGCCCGGCACCGTCCGGCGATGTTCCCGCTGATCCTGGTCGACGGGTCCTACTTCGGCGCCGGCCGGTTGTCGCGGGGGAAGTTGCGGGCGCTGTTGAGCAAACGCGCGCAGGCGGGGGTGCGGTCATGACTCTGCTCACCACCGGAAGCGTGCTGGCGGCGTTCTTCGCCGGCATGGTGGCCCTGTTCGCGCCGTGCTGCATCGTCTTCCTCGCCCCGAGCTACCTGGCCGCGGCGGCCAAGAACCGCCGCTGGCGGCTGCTGCCGCTGACGTTCGTTTTCGCCGCCGGCCTGGCCGTGATCATGGTGCCGATCACGCTGGGGATCAGCCTGCTGGCCGGCGCGATCGCCAAGTACCACGCCCCGCTGTACTACGCCGGCGGCGCGCTGATGCTGCTGCTGGCCGCGTACTCGCTGTCCGGGCACATGTGGAGCCTGCCCAGTGCGCTGCGGGCACCCGACACCCGTCGGGGTGACTCGGCCAGCTTCTTCGCCCTCGGTGTCTTCTCCGGCATCGCCTCCAGTTGCTGCGCGCCGGTGCTGGCCGGGGTGATGACCTTGTCGGCGCTGTCGGGGTCGCCGGCGGGCGGCACGCTACTCGGGCTGGCGTTCGTGCTGGGCATGACGTTCCCGCTGTTCGCCATGGCGCTGCTGTGGGACAAGCTGCGGCTGCGCGAGCGGCAGTGGTTGCGCGCCAAGCCCGTACGGCTACGTATCGCTGGCCGGACGCTGGTCACGAACACGGTCAACATCGCGGTCGCCGTGGCCTTCGCGATCATGGGCGGGTTCATCATCTACCTCGCCGGCGCCGCGCAGATGACCGCCGGGCCGGGCTTCCAGGTCGCGATCGGACGATGGCTCAGCTCAATCTTCGAACGGATACAACAATGGCTCGACCCGGTACCCGAGCCCGTCCTCGGTCTGTTGGTCGTCGGCATAGCCGCGGCCTTCGTCTGGGCCACGCTGGTCGACTGGCGGAAGGAACGGTCCATCCGGCCGGCCGCGGACGCTGCGGTGCCCGGCAAGGACGCCGCGGTGAGGAGCGCGCCCAGCGGGCAGGCTCCGGCGTGCCACGAGCACAAGCAGGTCAGCGCTACCAAGGGAGGCAAGCACCATGGCCACTAGGACCCAGGCCCGCCGGGCCGGCCAGCGAGTCGCGGCGTCACGACCGAGGACCGGTGGCACGAGGCCGACATCGAAGGTGCGCGCGGCCGAGTCCGCCACCCGGCGGCGTAGGTTGCTGTGGGCCGGCCTGCTCGTCGCGGTCGCCGCCATCATCGCGGGGATGCTGTGGAGCGCTCAGAACACCACCGACGACACGATCCGCCCGGCGCCGGACTTCACGTTGACCGACACCAACGGCGACACCGTCCGGCTGGCCGATCTACGCGGCCAGAACGTGGTGCTGTACTTCAACGAGGGCGCCGGCTGCCAGTCCTGCCTACTGCAGATGGTCGACATCGAACGCAACGCCAGCATGTTCACCGAACTCGGCGTCACCGTCCTGCCGATCGTGATGAACACCGCCGAGCAGATCCTTGCCGACATGCAGGCCAACGGCGTGGCCACCCCGTTCCTGCTCGACGACGGCACCGTCTCCGAGGCCTACGGCACCCTGGGCAAGGGCATGCACGCCGGGCTGCCCGGCCACAGCTTCGTGCTCATCGACGCCACCGGCATGCAACGGTGGTACGGAGAGTATCCCTCGATGTACCTGTCCTCGGCCGACCTGGCCGACCAGATCCGCGCCCACCTGCCCTGACGACCGGCTTTAGACCGCCCCGGCCCGGCCGGCTCCTCTCCTCCCCCGGAGGGGCCGGCCGGGGTTTCACCGATCTGTGAGGTATCGATGCTCACCCGACGCACCCTGCTTCGCGCCGGCCTTGCCGTGGCCGGCGCCGGCGTGCTCGCCGGCTGCGAGAAGGACGCTCGCCCCGCGCTCGTCGCCGCCGACGGCGATGAGGTTCGCGACGCTGAAGCCCGCCGCAACCCCGGCCCGGTCCACGACGTGCGTCTGGCGCCGACAGTCGGCCCCGTCGACCTGGGCGGCCTGACCGTCACCACCTGGACGTACGGCGGCGTCCTGCCCGGAGCGCCCATCCGGGTGACCGCGGGGCAGACGCTACGGGCGACTGTCTCCAATGGACTCCCAGAGCCGACCACGGTGCACTGGCACGGACTCGCGCTGCGCAACGACGCCGACGGTGTACCGGGCCTCACCCAAGACGCGATCGCGCCCGGGGCCGACCACGTCTACCAGTTCGCCGTCGCCCACCCGGGCACGTACTGGCTCCACCCGCATGTGGGCACCCAGCTCGACCGCGGCCTGTACGCGCCGCTCATCATCGAGGACCCGCACGAGCCGCTGGACTACGACGACGAGTGGGTCGTCGTGCTCGACGACTGGCTCGACGGTCTGGGCACCGACCCCGACGCGGTGATGGCCGAGCTCCGTCGCGGCGGCATGGGCCACATGATGATGGGCGCATCGAGCTACCTGCTCGGCGGCGACGCCGGTGACGTGGCCCACCCGCACTTCCTCCTCAATGGACGAATCCCCGCCGCGCCGGTCATCTTCCAGGCCCGGCCCGGATCCCGGGTCCGCATCCGGCTGCTCAACGCCGGTGCTGACACCGCCTTCCGGATCGCCCTCGGCGGCCACACCATGACGGTCACCCACTCCGACGGCTACCCGGTCGAACCCGTCGACACCGATGCCCTGCTGCTAGGGATGGGCGAGCGCTACGACGTGCTCGTGACCCTGGGCGACGGGGTCTTCCCGCTGGTCGCTCTGGCCGAGGGCAAGGGTGGCACCGCGTTCGCGCTGGTGCGCACCGGTGCTGGCGGCCCGCCCACCCCCGACACCCGCCCGCGCGAGTGGGACGGGCGCATCGTCGCCTACCGCCAGCTCGCCCCGGCCGATCCGGTCCGGCTCCCCGACCGGTCGCTGGACCGCACGATCCGGTTGGCGCTCACCGGTTCCATGATGGGCTACACCTGGGGGTTCAACGGCCGCACCCATGACCCGTCGTGGTTCGACACCGTCCGAGCCGGTGAGCGGGTCGAACTCGAGCTGGTCAACACGACGATGATGTGGCACCCTGTCCACCTGCACGGACACACCTTCGGCGTCGACGACAGCGGGGTGCGCAAAGACACCGCCATCGTCCTACCTGGACAGACGTTGCGCGCCCGGTTCGACGCCGACAACCCTGGCCGGTGGATGGTGCACTGCCACAACATCTACCACGCCGAGGCGGGCATGATGACCCAGCTCGGCTACCAGCGCTGATCATGCGAGGAGCACGATGACCACATCGGAACCGGCCACCGCCACCGCTGCACCGCCGTCCGGCGGCCCGGCGCCACGTACCTCGGCGGGCTGGGGCCGGGCCGGCCCGCTGGCCGTGTGGGCAGTCCTGGGCGCGGCGTTCGGGTTCGTGTTGTCGAACAACCCGGCCGATCGCAGCCCGGACCTGCTCGGCGGGTGCGGCTGGTACGCCCTGTTCGGCACCAACGGGCCGACCTGCGGCGGTACCCGCATGGTCTGGTACGTGCTGCACGGTGACCTCATCAACGCCGCCCGGTCGCACTTGGTCGCGCTGATCGGCGTCCCGTTCGCGCTCTACGCGCTGCTGCAGTGGACTCTCTCCTCGCTGTTCGGGCTGCGCCTTCCCCCGCTGCGCCTGCCCGGCTGGCTCTGGGTGGCGTACGGCGTGCTGTTCGTCGTGTACGGCGCGGTGCTGCGTAACCTGCCCGGATTCGAATGGTTCCACCTCGACTACATGCAGCCCGGCCTGGGCCTGTAGCGGCCGGCGCGAAGGCCGGCTGCACAGATCGACATGTTGCGTGCAAGCCCCAGCCATGTCACCGTGAATCTCGCTACGTCTTCCCCCCGACGCGGCGCGGAGGATCGGAGGATCTATCCGTGGAGCTGGAGCTGAGGCACCTCCGGATCGTCTGTGCGGTGGCGGACGCGGGCAGCGTGACGAAGGCGGCCGCCGTGTTGGGCATGGCGCAACCGGCCGTGACGGCCCAGCTCCGTCGGATCGAGCGTCTTCTCGGTGGTGATCTGTTCGAGCGGACCCGGCAGGGCGTGTCGCTGACCCCGTTGGGCGAGCTGATCCGCGCCCGCGCGCGGGTGCTCCTGCCCGCGGCCCGTGAGCTGCACGAGGAGGCGGTCCGGCTCGCGGCGCAGAGCCGGGCGCGGAGCGTGCCGCGGTCCCGGTTGCGGGTGGGCACGACCGGCGGCCCTTACATCGCCGGCATGGTGTGGCTCATGCAGGAGGCCGAGCCGCCGGCCGAGGTGGTCACGACCGCCTCGTTCCGGGCGCTGGAGCTGCTCGACCAGGTTCGCGCCGACCGGCTGGACTGCGCCCTGATCGGATGCTGCGGCGAGGACGGGCTCCCGGCCGACCCCGACCTGCACGTGCGGGCGCTCGCCGTGGATCCGGTCTGCGTGATGCTGACCGAGCAACATCCGGCCGCCGGGCTCGACGAGGTACCGCTCGCCCTGCTCGCCAACGAACACTGGGCCTGGCTGCCAGGGGACGGTTGCCTGTACGAGTGCTTCGTGGCGGCGTGCGTGCGGGCCGGGTTCACGCCCAAGACCGGGTACGAGTCCGACGCCGCCACCTGCATCGAGCTGTCGCGGACGGGTCGGGCGGTGACGCTGTGCCTGCCGACCCGGCGGGCGCCGGGTGTGATCGTCCGGCCGATCGCTGGCGGCCCCTTGCGCTGGGTCCAGGCGATGGTGTGGCGCAAGACGTACGCCGACGCCGCTCCGGACCGGGCCGCCGTGCTGCAGCGCGCGGCCGTCTCGGCCTACCGGGAGGTCCTGACGCGGGCGCCGGAGTACGTCGCCTGGCTGGCCGGTAACCCGACATTCGGCTTGGCGGCCGACAGCAGCCCAACGGTCGACCCGCGGCCTTCCCCGAACGCTCGGAGCCCGGCCCGCAGGGGTGCGGCGGGCCGGGCTCGTCTCGGGGTGGTTGGGTGATCAGGTCAGCTGAATGCCCAGCGTGTAGCTGCTCGACCCGCTATATGCGTGGACCGCGAAGCGGTAGTAGCCCGCCGTGCCGGCGTAGCTGAGCGTCTCGTCCGGACCCGAGCTGGTCGACGACCGGACCGTTGCCCAGGCCGACCCGTTCCACTTCTGCAGGTACAGGTCGAAGTCGACGCTCGTAGATGTCGCGTCGAGGCAGCCGGTGTGCGTACGGGAGGTGGAGGAGTAGTAGTAGCTCCCGTTGGGCTGGTACGCGACGCCGCCACTGCTCAACGATCCCGTGTACACGTTCGGGTAGCTCGAGCATGTGCTGGGCGGAGGCGGAGGCGGTGGGCTACCGCCGGTGACGAGAGTCAGGCCGTAGACGGAGAGGATCTCGTTGACCGGCTGGAAGTACGTCGTGCCTCCGCTGGTGCAGTTGCCGGAGCCGCCGGAGGTGACACCCTGCGCCTGGTTGCCCGACAGCCACGAGCCACCGGAGTCGCCCGGCTCGGCGCACGCGTTGGTGCGGGTGAGCCCAGTGACCGTCCCCTGTGGATAGGTCACGGTGGAGTTCTTGGCCTGGATGGTGCCGCAGCGCCATCCGGTCGTCGAACCGGACCGGCAGACGGAGGCACCGACCGCTGCCTCGGTCGACCCGTTCACCGCGACCGTTCCTCCGCTGTAGTTGTTCACCAGGCCGAGCGGGGTGTTGCCTGCGGCGACCTGCACCCAGGCGTAGTCGTTGCCCGGGAAGCTCGAACCGCGGAACGTGCCGCTGGGTTGGGTGGTGGTCGCGCCGGTCGAGCCACAGTGGCCGGCGGTGACGAACCCGCCGTTGACCGAGAAGCCGATCGAGCAGCGCGAACCGCCGATGAAGTAGGCGTTCCCGCCGATCACATCGATGAACGGCTGGGGCGTCTCGGCGCTCGCGACGACCCGGACCGCGACGGACGCCAGTCCGCTGGCGGCCAGGAACGCCTCCGTCGCCGCGACGTCGCGGGCGAGCACGGTCAGCGTGTTGGTGTAGACGTCGACGTACCAGCCGGCGACACCGGCCGGGGCGCTCGCGGACGCCTCGTCCAGTCGCGCCTTGATCGCGTCGAGGGCCGACTCACCATACGCGACCAGCCGGGGAGTCGCGCCGGCCCGCCTGACCTTGTTGGCGGCGCCGTTGCTCGTCACATTGACGGTAAACGTCGTCGCGGTCGCGTCGAGGTAGGCGCCGCCGAAGGCGTCGCCGAGCTCCTTGCGCAGGGCCAACTCCGTACGGCTCGCCTTGGCTTCGCTGTCGAGCCTGGCTATCGCCTGCTCCGGGGTCAGACCGAAGTCGCGCGCCACGGCGGCGACGATCTCCGGTGCCGGGGCGTCACCGTCCCGGCTCGCGATATCGGGGCCGGCACCGGCGCCGGCGGCGGGTGCCACGAGCAGTGCGCTGACGACGGCCGCTGCCGTCAGCACCACCCCGGTCAGGGCGGCAATCCTTCGACTCATGTGGGTCTCCTTCGCAGGTTCGCGCCTGCGGGGTCGGCAGGCGACTGCGCGGCCGGCCCCCCGTCGCCGTCACGAACGGCGGACCGCGCCTGCCAGCACGGTACCGTGCCTCTATTCACATGAACAGATATCAGCTGCACCATCGCACGGTGTTATGCCCGGCAGCCGGGGGTTGACTGGAGCGGTGCCGAACGGCACGCCGCGAACGGGGCCGGGAGTCAATGCCCCTGAGGGCAGCGCACCTGCGCGTTACGTGTAGATCCCCGGCTGGGGCGCTGGGCCAAGCCCTCGCTGGTCCTCGTCCGGCGGCCGCCGGCCTGACCGTCGTCAGGACACGGTCGCCGGCTGGGGTGGCCGCGTGGGGGGCCGGTGGCGGCGCAGCAGGAGGGCGTTGACCGTAACGATGACAGTCGATGCGCTCATGAGCAGCGCGGCCCATTGGGGCGCGAGCAGGATCCGCAGGCTCGGGTACAACACGCCGGCCGCGACCGGGATGGCGAGCACGTTGTAGAACGCGGCCCAGAACAGATTCTGCTTGATCTTCGTACGCACCGCCCGCGCGATCGACACCGCATTGCCGACGTCGGCAGGGTTATCCCGGATGAGCACGACCTGGGCGGTCTCCACGGCCACGTCGGTACCGGCGCCGATGGCGATACCGATGTCGGCCTGGGCGAGAGCGGGCGCGTCGTTGACGCCGTCGCCGACCATCGCCACCGTCCCGCCCTGCTGGAGCCGGTCGATGTGGCTGGCCTTGTCCTCGGGCAGCACTTCGGCGATGACCGTGTCGATCCCGATGCGTCGGGCCACTGCTTCGGCCGACGCCCGCTGGTCGCCGGTGAGCATCACCGTGCGCATCCCGGCCGCGTGCAGGAGAGCGACCGCGGTCTGCGCGTCTTCGCGGATCGGGTCGGCGACGGCGACGACTCCGAGGGCCGCACCGCCGGCGGCGACGTACATGGCGGTCTTCCCGTCGCCGACCAGCGTCGCGGCGGCGGCCGTGAGGCGGTCGACATCGACCTGCTCACGCCGCATGAGCCGCTGGTTGCCGACGAGAACCGGCTTACCGTCCACAGAGGCCTGTACCCCGTGGCCCGGGACCGAGTCGAAGCTCTCCGGCGGGCCGACATCGATGGCCCGGGCCCGGGCGGCCTCGACGATCGCCGCGGCGAGCGGGTGCTGGGACGGCTGGTCCGCGCGGGCCGCCGCGGCGAGCAGGTCGGCCTCGGCGACGCCATCGGCCGTGATCAGGTCGGTGACGGCCGGCTTGCCCGCGGTCAGCGTGCCGGTCTTGTCGAACACCACGGTCTCGATGCGAGCGGTGCCCTCCAGCGCGGTCGCGTTCTTGAACAGGACACCGCCTCGGGCACCCTGCCCGACCCCGACGGTCATCGCGGTCGGCGTCGCCAGGGCCAGCGCGTCGGGACAGGCGATGACGATGGCCGACACCGCGGCCGTGACCGCGAACCCGGGACCGTGGGCGCCCCACACGAGCCACCCGGCCAACGTCAGCGCGCCCGCGACGAGCGCGACGAAGACCAGGTACCGGCCGGCGGTGTCGGCCAGCCGCTGCGCGGGTGCCCTCGACGCCTGCGCGTTCTGCACCATGGCGACGATCCGGGCCAGGGCGGTGTCGGCACCGACCGCGGTGGCGCTGAACGTGAACGCGCCCGTGGTGTTGATCGTGCCTCCGATCACCTGGTCGCCGGCCTTCTTCGCGACCGGGACCGGCTCGCCGGAGATCATCGATTCGTCCACATAGGACTCACCGTCCGCGACGGTCCCGTCGACCGGAACCGTCGCGCCCGGTCGGACCACGAGCACGTCCCCGACCTGGACCTGCTCCAGCGGCAGCTCGCTGTCGTGGCCATCGCGACGCACGACCGCGGTCGGCGGAGCCAGCGACAGCAAGGCCTCCACGGCGCGGCCGGTCGCGAACCTCGACCGCGTCTCCAGCCAGTGGCCCAGCAGGCTCAGCGTGGTGAGCATCGCCGCAGCCTCGAAGAACACCTCCTGCCCGCCGGCCACCGTCGCTACGACCGAATACAGGTAGGCCACGAGGATGCCGACGGCGATCAGGGTCATCATGGTGACCTCGCCGTGGCGCAGCGACCGGGCGGCCGAGGAGAGGAACGGCCAGCCACCCCAGAGCACGACCGGCGTGGCCAGTACCAGTCCGAACCAACTCATCGACCACCCGAACGGCGGTTGCGACGGCAACCCCAGCGCCTCGCCGATCGGCGAGAACGCGACGATCGGGACCGTGAGCACCGCGCTGATCACGAATCGGCGCAGCATCGAGGCGACCATCTCACCGCCATGCCCTGCGTGGGCGTCCGGGCCACGATGCTCGGCGTGCTCCTCCCGACCCCGGTGCTCGGCGTGCTCCTCCGGACCGTGCCCGTGCGGAACCGGCGGGGCGGGCGGCGCGACGACGTGGCTGGGATGGTGGGCATGGGCAGGTAGCTCGTCCGGTTGCCCAGCGGCCGGATGACCCGGCTGGCAGCACGACGGCGCACAGCGCGTGCACTCGCACGCGTATCCGTGATCGTGCAGTAGCCGGCGCACGCCAGCGACGTCGGTCTGACCAGGGTCGTACGCCACGTGTACCACCGCACGCGTCCGGTCAACCGCCACCGAGCGGACGCCGGGCTGCGTGGACAGGTGCCGTTCCAGATCGGCCAGCTCGGTGCCGCAGAAGCAGAACTGCCGTACCGGCCCGCCACCCCCATCCAGCCACCCCAATCCCAGCGCCACCACGGCGAGCGCGCCCCGCCGCACCCCCCCCCCCGGGCGCCGGGGGGGGCCGCGCGGGGGCGGTTGACCGGACGCGTGCGGTGGTACACGTG
>JBQGBY010000149.1:0-36698 GCA_052038195.1 Micromonosporaceae bacterium
ACCCACCGGAGAGCTCGGGACCGCCCACCCCGACGAACCATCTCCGCCCACGCCGACACGACCTGTCCGCCCCACAGGAGGTCTCAATCCCCGTAGACACCCGTTCGGCCGGACGGTGTGTGGGGGTTGGGCCTGGCCCCCGGCCTGGGTGCAGGCACGCGCCGTCGAGGGGTCGGTGTCACGGGCTCGGCCGGAGGCAGGCAGCGGATGCGGCCGCCGCGCAGGCCGTAGCAGACGAGGGTGAGCAGCTCTCGGGCGGCCGGCGGCGACCTTCCGATGTTGTTCCTACCCGTCGCACGGCGATGCGGGCCTTCCGCACGATCACGCTTCACCGCTTGTTCACTTCGCCCTTTTCATGATCATCGGCACGAACACGGTGGAGTGCCTGATCGCGTATCTGGCGGCATGGCGGTGCGACCACGCCTTCCTGCTCGCATCATCGGACGCGGCGCGCAGTCGTCGGCGAGTACGACCCCGATGTCGTCATCGGAATGGGCGGCGCTGGCGAGATCGGGTGCGCCGGGGAAGAGTCCGCACCCACGCTTCACCCGGATCTTGCGCCACTTCTCATGACGTCAGGTTTCACCCGTTCAGCCAAGCTCGTACGCCTGTCCCGCTCCAATCTCCAGGCGAACGCGGAATCGATCGGCGAATAGCTCGCCATCACCGCCGCCGAATCGAGGGATAACGACGCTGCCGATGTCTGCTCCTATGGGCTGTCGGTGATCCACAGCTGCCTTCTGCGCGGGGCTTCTCTGTTTCTGACGACGGTTCCACACCTTCGAGCTTCTCGACCGCGTCGAGTTCGACTCCATTTGCCAGCCGCGACATCTGACGCACTTCCCGGTCGTCACCTGCATACGGCCCGCGTTGTCAGCGCTGCCCCAGCCGATCGCCGCTAGGGCACGTCCTGCGGGTGCGTGGCGAGCCACTGGGCCGTCTGGTCGGTGCGGACCGCCTCGAACAGGTCCTGGGCGGCGGCCATGTCGAGCTCGACCGAGGAACCGGCGTCCGTGGTCATGGTCCGCGTCCATGGGGTCGTGGCGAAGGCGATCCGGCCCGGGTCGATGTCCTTGAGGTCGAGGATGAGCTGGCGCAGGTCGGTGTCCTGATCGACGGTCACGGACTCGGCCGCGATGCTGATCAGCCGGTCGAGTTGCAGCGGGTTGGTCAGCAGGCCGGCGCTGGCGATCTTCTTCGCAAGTGCCTGAACCACCAGTTGCTGGTTGCGGATGCGGCCGAAGTCGCCGCCGGGAACCCCGTGCCGCTCGCGTACGAAGATCTCGACGTCGTCCGCGTCCATCTCATGGCACCCCTGCGCCCACGTGGTTCCCGGGCGGTGGAACGAGTTGACCGTGTACGGCAAACACACCTCGATGCTGCCCACAACCGCCACCATGCGGTTGACGGCGCTGAAGTTCATGACAAAGGCGCCATCGAGGGGAATCTTGGTCAACTCGTAGACAGTCAGGGCTGCGTGGGCGGCGCCGCCGTACGACATGGCTGCGTTGATCTTGTTGTAGCCACCGGGCCACCGCCCCGCCGCCGGCACGTACACGTAGCTGTCCCGGGGGATCGAGAAGACGAACGCGTCAGTACGAGCGGCGTTGATGTGGACGATCATGATCGTGTCGGAACGGTCGCCGTTCGGGTCGGCGATTGGCCGTGGGTCCGGTGAGCGGGAATCAGAGCCGAGCAGGAGATAGTTCAGCGGCTGCGGCCCCTCCGGCGCGCCGACCGGCGGAGCAGGTCGGGGCACATCCTTGAGGATGTCGGCCCGATCGATCTTGGACTCGTACCGGGCGGCGAGCAGCAGGGACCCCGCGAACACCACTGTCGCGAAGACCACGATCACAACGCCGATGGTGATGAGGACCTTTGCCCACCGTGGGCGTCTACGGGCGGGCTTCTCCTCGGTGGGTGACTCGTCGGTTGGTGACTCGTCCGTGGATGACTCGTCAGTGGATGACTCGTCAGTGGGTGACTGCTCGGGAGCATCCCCCATGTCCACCTGCTCCAGTGCCACGTCGCGATTTCCCTTTTCTACCCGGCCGCGGTTGGCGGCCAAAAGAAAGACTGCGACCGAATCCTATGCCTGATCGCCGCGGGGGATGTTTCCGTCACGTCACTGATCTACTGTTCGCGCTTTTCTGACAGGTGCCCTACAGGAGCCTCGGTCGTTGTACGGCGCGCCGAGGCCCCGTCACCCCGGTGCCGGCGCAGCGGGGAAGCACCGGCGACGTACGCTCGATCAGGCAACACCGCACACCCGGCCCGCACGCAACGCCGAGTGCCCCCAGCCGGCCCCAAGGAGGCCACCACCGTGACCAAGCAGGTCAGAGAACTGGATCGAGTCGTCATTCGGTTTGCCGGCGATTCCGGCGACGGGATGCAGCTCACGGGAGATCGCTTCACCTCGGAGACCGCCCAGCTCGGCAACGACATCTCCACGCTCCCGAACTTCCCGGCCGAGATCCGAGCCCCCGCCGGAACCCTCCCCGGGGTATCCAGCTTCCAGGTCGCCTTCGCCAACTACGACATCCTCACCCCGGGTGACGCACCGAACGTGCTGGTCGCGATGAACCCCGCGGCGTTGAAGGCAAACCTCGCCGACCTCCCGAACGGGGCCGACATCATCGTCAATACCGACGAGTTCACCCGGCGCAACCTGGCCAAGGTCGGGTATGAGGGCAACCCGCTCGAGGACGGCACCCTGGACCGGTTCGCGGTACACCCCGTGGCGTTGACGTCGATGACGGTGGGCGCGCTGGCCGACTTCGCCATCTCCAAGAAGGAGGCGGAGCGGGCCAAGAACATGTTCGCCCTCGGTCTGCTCTCCTGGCTGTACTCCCGGCCGTACGAGTCGACCATCTCGTTCCTGGAGACCAAGTTCGCCCGCGTGCCGCAGATCGCCGCGGCGAACGTGGCCGCCTTCAAGGCCGGGTGGAACTTCGGCGAGACGACCGAGAGCTTCGCGGTGCGCTACGAAGTCAAACCGGCACACATGCCGCCCGGTAACTACCGCAACATCACCGGAAACATGGCGCTCGCCCTGGGCCTGGTGGCGGCGGGCGTACGGTCGCGGCTGCCGGTCTTCCTCGGCGCCTACCCGATCACGCCGGCGAGCGACATCCTGCACGAGCTGTCTAAGCACAAGAAGTTCGACGTCACCACGATGCAGGCCGAGGACGAGATCGCGGCCGTCGGCGCGGCGCTGGGCGCCTCCTACGGCGGGGCGTTGGGCGTGACCACGACCAGCGGCCCGGGTGTGGCGCTCAAGAGCGAGACGATCTCACTTGCCGTGGCCCTGGAGCTGCCGCTGATCGTCGTCGACGTGCAGCGCGCGGGGCCGTCCACCGGCATGCCGACCAAGACCGAGCAGGCCGACCTCAACATGGCACTGTTCGGCCGTCACGGCGAGGCCCCGGTGGTGGTGCTGGCGGCGTGCTCGCCCGCCGACTGCTTCTACTCCGCACTGGAGGCGGCGCGTATCGCGCTGACGTACCGCACCCCGGTGCTGCTGCTGTCGGACGGTTACATCGCCAACGGGTCCGAGCCGTGGTTGCTGCCCGACGTGGCCGACCTGCCCGACCTCTCGGTCGAGTTCGCGACATCTCCCAACGGCCCGGAGGGCACATTCCTGCCGTACCTGCGCGACGCCGAGACGCTCGCCCGGCCATGGGCGATCCCCGGCACGCCGGGCCTGGAGCACCGCATCGGCGGTCTCGAGAAGGCCGACAAGACCGGTGACATCTCCTACGACCCGGCCAACCACGACCTGATGGTGCGCACCCGCGCCGCCCGAATCGAGGCGATCCCGGTACCCGACCTCGAGATCGACGACCCCGACGGCACGGCCTCCGTTCTCGTACTCGGCTGGGGGTCGACGTACGGGCCGATCGGCGCGGCCTGCCGCGCACTGCGCCGGCGCGGTGTCGCCGTCGCCCAGGCGCACCTGCGGCACCTCAACCCACTGCCGCGCAACCTCGGCGAGGTGCTGCGGCGCTACGACCGGGTGCTGATCCCGGAGATGAACCTGGGCCAACTGGCCCATGTCATCCGGGCCCGGTACCTGGTCGACGCGATCTCCTACAACCAGGTTCGCGGGCTGCCCTTCACCTCGACGGAGCTGGAGTCCGTGCTCGAGGAAGTGATCAAGAATGGCTAGTGTCCCGCTCACGCTCACGGCGAAGGAGCTCAAGACCGACCAGGAGGTGCGCTGGTGCCCCGGGTGCGGGGACTACGCGATCCTCGCCGCGGTGCAGACCTTCATGCCGGAACTGCAGATCCCGCGCGAGCGGATCGTTTTCATCTCGGGCATCGGATGCTCGTCGCGGTTCCCCTACTACATGAACACGTACGGCGTGCACTCGATCCACGGCCGGGCCCCGGCCATCGCCAGCGGTCTCGCGACCGCCCGCCCCGACCTGTCTGTGTGGGTGGTGACCGGTGACGGGGACGCCCTTTCGATCGGCGGCAACCACCTCATCCACGCCTTGCGGCGCAACGTGAACCTGAAGATCCTGCTGTTCAACAACCGGATCTACGGTCTCACCAAGGGCCAGTACTCGCCCACGTCCGAGCTCGGGAAGGTCACGAAGTCGACCCCGGTGGGCTCCACGGACTCGCCGTTCAACCCGATCTCGCTGGCGCTGGGTGCCGAGGCGTCGTTCGTGGCCCGCACCATCGACTCCGACCGCAAGCACCTGCAGTCGGTGCTGCGCGCCGCCGCTCAACACCAGGGATCTGCATTTGTAGAGATTTACCAGAACTGCAATATCTTCAACGACGGCGCCTTCGACCTGTTGAAGGAACCCGAATCCCGCGACGCCGCCCTGATCGGGCTCGAGCACGGCCGGCCGCTGACCTTCGGCAAGGAAGGCCAGTCGGCCGTGGTGCGGGCCCCGTCCGGCTTCGGCCTGACCGTACGGCCGACGGCCGACGTGGCACCGGAGGAGATCATCGTCCACGACGAGACGGTGGCCGACCCGGCGTACGCCTTCGCGCTGTCCCGCTTGCCGCAGGACGACCTGTCGCACACGCCGATCGGCATCTTCCGGCGGGTCAGCCGGCCGACCTATGACGGCTTGGTGCGGGAACAGATCGCGACCGCGTCCTCGTCGGTGAGCGACCCGGAGGCAGAACTAACGAAGCTCCTCAACACCGGCGATACCTGGACGATCCTCTAGGGCGCTGGACGAGTTGCGTCGCGGCTGCGACGACAGCGGAGGGCAGTGATCCGGGACCGGCTGGACCAATGCGCTTACACATCCGCACGGGTACTGCTTCGTGCCAAGCGCGCTTGGCACGAAGCAACATGGTCGGTCGGGGGCCCGCAAGAGATCCAGAAGGCACGCCCTAGTCCGCCCACCACGCGGGGCCGCTACAGGGTGGGCAGCGACAGGTCGGTGGTGGGGTCGGCGTCGACCGACAACCGGACCATGGCGTGGGCCAGATCGGGGTGCTCCACCGCCAGCGCGAAGTCCGTCGCCTGCGCGAGGGTCATCGCGGCGCCGGCGGCGTACGCCTCGTCGAAGGCGACGTCGCCCATGACGTGACGGACCGCCGACTCGTGCCGTTGGCCCATCGGCCCGAGCGCCCCCCGCTGCGTCTTGAGCCGGGACCGGGCCGCCTGGGACGCGCCGAACAGCGTCGCCGCCTGGGCCATCTCGCCGCCGAGCGCGCAACGGACGGCCATCGCCGTAAGTGCCTCGGTCGCGGCCCAGTGGTAGCCATGGGTCATGCGGGCCTTCAGCGCAACGACGATGTGGTCGTGCGCGGCGACCAGGTCACCCCGCGACAGCGCCACCATGCCGAGCAGCATGTCGATGCTGCGTCGTCCCCGCTCGGTGGGGTTGCTCGATGCCACGGCCCGGGCCGCGGACAGCTCGGTGGCGGCCTCGGCCAGCCGACCGCGCCGCCACAGGATCTGGGCGAGGCAGAACACAGCGGGCAGGGCCTCGGCGAAGACGTGGCGGTTGCGGGCCCACTCGATGACCTCGCGGCAGGCCAGCTCGGCCTCCTCGTCGCGCCCGAGCGCGTGCAGCGCGTCACCCCGGTTCGCGCTCACCCGCGCGATGAGCGCCGCCTGCCCGGTCCGCCAAGCCGCCTTCTCCGCCTCGACGAGCAGCCGTAACTGCTCCTCCAGCTCGTTGTCGGTCCCGGCCTGGCGGGAGTACACGTGGTAGGCCGCCGCCAGCTCAGCCGCCGGTATCTCCTCCGCGCTCATGCCGCCCGAGCCGGCCGGCTCGTGCTTCTCGAAGAGCCGGAACAACCAGAGCCGTCCCTCGCGGGCAAGGCCGCGCTCGCGCCACCACTCGTCGAGCAGCACGGCCAGCCGCAACCCGTCACGGATGCGGCCCGCGTTGACGCTCCAGAGCAGCGCCGCCCGGACCTCCTTGGCCAGTGCATCGATCGCGTAGGTCGACAGGGTGACCGGCTGGCCCTCGGGGTCGGTGTGCGCCCGGCCGACGGCCTCCTGTGCCCATCGCAGGTGGCGGTCGCGGGCGGCCTGCTCCTCGCCGGCCGCCACCATTGCCCGCACACCGAACGCCTTGATCGGGTCGAGCACGCGGTAGACGACGTCGGACTTGGTCGGTCCTGGTTCGACCGAGACGAGTGACTTGTCCACGAGCACGGCGAGCTGGGTGACCGCACCGACACCGGCGACCTGCTCGACCGTGTGCAGCTCGACCCCGCCCGCGAAGACGGACAGCTGCCGCAGCAGCCGGGCCGCCGACCCGGGCAGGTTGCGGTACGACCAGTCCACGGTGGTCCGCAGGGTCGAGTGGCGGTGCCGGGTCAGCGTGATGGTGGTGAACTCACCCGTCAGCCCGGTACTGACGTCGAGCGTGCCGAGCAGGTCCTCGAGCCGGTCGGCGAGTTGGCTCGCGGAGAACAGGCGCAGCCGGGCGGCGGCGAGCTCCAGCGCGAGGGGCAGGCCGTCCAGGCGCTGGGCGACGCGGTGCAGATGGGCGAGCTCCTCGCTGGCGGGCTCGCGGCCACCCCGCGCGGCGGTGGCCCGGTCGACGAGCAGCCGGACGGCGTCCGGCGTCGCCCCGCCCGTAACGTTGATCATGTCCATCGGCGGGATGCGCCAGACGAGCTCTCCGGGCACGGCCAGCGGCTCCCGGCTCGTGGCCAGCACCCGGATTCCGGGGCCGGCCCCGACGAGCCGGTTGACCAGCGGCTTGACGGCGGAGAGGTGGGCGTCGGCGGTGTCCAGCACCAGCAGCAGCGACCGGGGGGCGACGAAGTCGACGACGGTCTCGACGATCTGCCGGCCGGGTTCCGGCCGGACGCCGAGCGCCTCCGCCACGGCGACGCCGATGAGATAGGGGTCGGTCACCGTGGCCAGGTCCACGAACCAGACCCCGTCGGGGCAGGTCGCAACCATGGACGCGCCGACCTCGATGGCGAGCCGGGTCTTGCCGGCGCCGCCCGGCCCGACGACGCTGACGAGTCTCCGACCGGCCACCAGCCCGCGCAGCTCGTCCCGCTCGACCGCTCGGCCGATGAAGGTGGAGGGAACGGCGGGAAGGTTGTGGGCGGCCGCCGCGGCCGTACGAGGGCGCGGGAACGTGCGCTCCAGCCCGTCGGCGACGACCTGGTACAGCCGCTCCCGCCCGTCGAAGCCGCGCAACTGGAACAGGCCCAGATCGAGCAGCGAGGCGTCGACTGGCAGTTGGCCGGCCAGCCGGGCCGTCGCGGCCGAGCAGAGCACCTGCCCGCCGTGGGCCGCCGCGGCGACCCGGGCGGCGCGGTGGACCACGGGGGTGGCGTACTCGCCAGCGACCGGCTCGGCATAGCCGCTGTGCAGGCCCATCCGTACCTTGGGCCGGACCTCGGGGTCGGGCCACTTGTGGGCGGCGAGCGCGCGTTGGCCCTGGATACAGGCCCGGATGGCCGAGTCGGCGTCGGCGAAGACGGCGAAGACGGAATCGCCCTCGGTGAACATGGCGAGGCCGCCGCTCGCGCCCAGCGCGCGGCGGAGTATCTGCCGGTGCTGCGCGAGCATCGGCCGGTACTGGCCGCCGAGCAGCTGTGCTAGCCGGGTCGATCCCTCAATATCGGTAAAGAGGAACGTCACCACACCACTCGGCAGGTCCCGCTTCGACGCCACGAAGGAACCTCCCGCCCCCTGGAAGTCGGGATCATCCTGCCGCACCAAACAGGCATTCGCCAGTGGGGAAACGGGCAATCTGGCCCACATGCCCGCCCACTCACTCCGCTGCGCGGAGGCCGCATGATGACCGCGCCGACGCAATCCCCTCCGCGGAGGCCCATGATGACCGCAGAGAATGCCAGCCTAACGGTGCCTTTGCGTCGTGGCCAAGCACCACGGCCGGCGTGGCCTATGGGCAAGCTCACCCAGGCCGCCGCCGGGATGCAGGCGGGCAGCTCGAGGCACCGGATCGGGGTTGCACCCCATTGTCGAATCGTGGCGGGGCGGGCAAGCTGGTCTGGTGAGGCTTCGGGAGTGGGATCCGGCCACGGCCACGGAGGCGGAGATCGCCGCGTGGCTTGATCTGTACAACGAGGTGGCCGCCCACGATCTCCCTGACGACCCGCGCTGGGCCAACGTACGGCTGCGGGAGTACCTGGTCGAGAACATGCCGGACGAGCGGCGCACGTGCTGGCTCGCCGAGGACACCGACGACACATTGCTCGGGTTCGCCGGGCTGCTCGTGCTCTCCGACCTCGGCGTGCTCGAGATGTACGTCCGGCCGGGCGCCCGCGGCAACGGCGTGGGTCGGGCGCTGCTCAAGGCCGTGGCCGACCGCGCGGTGACCGAGCACTTCAGCTCGATCGGCGTCGAGGTGGTCGGGGGCACAGCCGCCGCCGACTTCTACGGCCGGTACGGCTTCACGCACGTCTACACCGAGGTGCGCAGCATCCTGACGCTATCCACTGTGGACTGGGAACATGTCCAGGAGATGGCGGAGGCGCTGGTCTCCGGCTACGTGGTGGAGGTGCACGAGGGCGACCTGCCGGACAAGCTGCTGGCCGCCTATGCCGAGGCCAAGCAGGTCCGTCGGGCGAACCCGACCGGCGACATGGAGCTGCGGCCCAGCTCGTACGACACGGACCGGCTGCGGGCGAGCCTGCGCTGCCTCAACCTGCGCGGGTTGCACCCGTACATCGTCGTCGCGATCCACGAACGCACCGGGGTGGTGGCCGGGTTGACCGAGCTGGTCGTGCCCGCACAGCATCCGACCCGCGCCGACCAGTACGACACGATCGTCGTGCCCGTCCACAACAGCTACGGCCTGGGCCGTGCGATCAAGGCCCGGATGCTGCTCGAGCTGCGCGAGCGCGAGCCGCAGATCCGCGAGGTGCAGACCTGGCACGCCACCGACCGCGAGCAGCTCCAGCAGGTGAACAAGGAGCTGGGCTTCCAGGCCGACCGGGAGTGGCGTGAGTACGAAGTGGACACCGACGACCTCGCGGCCCGCCTCGCCGCCCCGTAGGCCCTACCCACCACCCGATCTCCGGCATATCCGTTTGCGTCGATTGGCCTGCGGGAACTACGGTGTACCGCGGCATGGGGCACAGTGGACAACCGGGGAGGCTGACGTGGCGCGTCTGAACCAGATCATCGCCGTCGAGAAGGGCGTCAAGAGCAGGTCCTACTCGGAGCTGACCGAGGCCCACCACGGCCTGCAGAAGGCCGCCCTGCTCGCCGGCATCGCGCGTACGTACCAGCCCAGGGACGAGGAGGGCGAGCAGTACCCGCCCGAGTCGACCCGCGTACAGCTGCGGGCCGAGGAGGTGCTGCGGCGGACGGCGGACACCCTCACCCGTCTGTTCGACGTCACGGCGACGAAGGACTGGGCCAACTGCGAGGCGAAGGCGGACGTGCGGATCGACGGCGACGTGCTTCTTGCAGCCGTTCCCGCCACGTACCTGCTGTTCCTGGAGAAGCAGCTGGCCGACCTGCACACCTTCGTCGCCAAGCTGCCGGTGCTCGACGCGGCCGAGTCATGGGGGTATGACGAGGCGGCGGACTGCTTCGCGACCGACCCGGTGCAGACCACGAAGACGAAGAAGATCCCGCGCAACCACGTGAAGGCGGAGGCGACAGAGAAGCACCCGGCTCAGGTGGAGGTCTACTACGAGGACATCGTCGTGGGCCACTGGCGCACGGTGAAGTTCTCGGGCGCGCTACCAGCGAGCCGTGTGAAGGAGCTGCTCGAGCGCGTGGACAGGCTCCAGCAGGCGGTCAAGTTCGCCCGCGAGGAGGCCAACAACACGGAGGTGACCGACCAGCACGTCGGCGAGCGCGTCTTCGCCTACCTGCTGTCCGGTGCGACCTCCCCGCAGACTCCCCGGTGACGGGGAGATGGAGCACACACTGAGACTGAGGCTCAGCCTGACGGCAACGCGGCGACAGTGCGGGTTCGAGTCCCGTCCCCGGTACACGCCGGGGTAGCCCAACTGGCAGAGGCAACCGCGGCCACCAACGACTCAGACTATCGCTCCAGCTTCAGCATTGCCGTCGACACCGGATCGAAGGGACATGGGCGGAAACTTTGAGGTTGCCGGTTCGATCCCGGCTCGGGGCTCCACCCGTGCCCCGATAGCTCAATAGGCAGAGCGCAGAGTCTCAGATATGACTGATGTCCTTAAATGCCATCGGTGTCACCAATGACGGACCCCAGGGCCCGGGAGCTAGGGTACAGCTCCCGGGTCCGCCATATGTATGGAAGCGACTCGTTCGGTGCTGAGGCACGAGACCAGGCACCGTTCCTTCGCATTCCCCATGAGCTGGGCGGTCCAGGACGTGAGGCCGCCGTCACCAAGTTCGATGTTCTGACCACGGTGGGTCGCCCGAATGATGAACGCGGCGTCGACGTAGTAGCCGCGCCATCGCTCCCGGTCGGGACCCTCCACAATGGATGTCTCCTCCTGGAGGCGTTCCCGTACGGCCGGGTTGAAGATGGTAACTCGGATCTGGGACTGCGGCACGAGCTCGGCGAACGCCCGTCGCCAGTACCGCCAGTGAACCTGCAGCAGCCGGGACTGCGTGCGGGCCGACCCGGTGTCCCGCGCACTGGAGACGAGCGTGAACAGCCGGAAGTGGGATGACGATCCGGCCGGGAACCGTTGCGCCCGCAGCAGTCGGTGGCAGGTCGCGAGATGGACTTCGCCGTCGGCGGTCTGGTGCAGGCGTCGGTCGGCGGCCTCGAGGGCCAGCGCGTTGGCGGAGTCGCTGAGCACCTCCACCGAGCGCATGGTGGTCACGATCCGGTTCTGGCTCACCGGGGCGACGGCCGTACAGGTTCCGAGCGGCACGACGGGTGACAGTTCCACCGGGTCGAACTCGGCCGGCAGCAGGTCCCACAGGCGGGCTTCGACGGCGGCGGTGGCGCGGGGGTCCACGGTCGACGGCCGTACGAGCCGGTCCTCGCGCCAACGCCGCAGCACCTCCGCCGGCCGCACCCGCGCCGCCCGGGACTGCGCGACCGACAGCAGCAGCGTCTGCAGATCGGTGGCGGACAGCTTGCCCAGCGCCTCCCGGGTGCCCGCGGGCAGCCGCGCCCACACCCGCCGCTGCGCATCCGACAGCTCACCGTCGCTCACACGGCCACCCTGCCGCCGTACCAGAGGGCCAGCAACCTGATTAACGGCGGAAGCGTCCTCGCGCCCGGACCGGTCAGTCGCGCAGGAGGGCGGCGGCGGAGGTGGCCCAGTAGGTGAGGATGATCGAGGCGCCGGCGCGGCGGATGGAGGTCAGGGTCTCGAGCATCACGCGGTCGCGGTCCAGCCAGCCGTTGGCGGCGGCGGCCTCGACCATGGCGTACTCGCCGCTCACCTGGTAAGCGGCCACCGGAATGTCCACGGTGGACCGTACCGCCGCGATGACGTCGAGGTAGGGCAGGGCCGGCTTCACCATGACGATGTCGGCGCCTTCGGCGACGTCGAGCGCCACCTCCCGCAGCGCCTCCCGTCCGTTCGCCGGGTCCTGCTGGTACGCCCGGCGGTCACCGGTCAATGTGGACTCCACGGCGTCGCGGAACGGGCCGTAGAAGGCGCCCGCGTACTTCGCGGCGTAGGCGAGGATGCCGACGTTCTGATGCCCGGCCCGGTCCAGGGCCCGGCGCACGACGCCGACCTGACCGTCCATCATCCCGGACGGCCCGACCAGGTCGACGCCGGCCGTGGCCTGTACGACGGCCATCTCGGCGTACCGCTCCAGCGTCGCGTCGTTGTCCACGCTCCCGTCCGGGGCGAGCACTCCGCAGTGCCCGTGAGAGGTGAACTCGTCCAGGCACAGGTCGCTCATCACGACCGCGGCGTCGCCCACCTCGGCCTTCACGTCCCGGATCGCCACGTTCAGGATCCCGTTCGGATCCGTGGCACCCGTACCGTCGGGATCGCGAGTCACGGGCACACCGAACAGCATCAACCCGCCGATGCCCGCCTGGACCGCCTCGGTGGCCGCCTTGCGCAGCGACTCCCGGCTGTGCTGCACGACCCCCGGCAGCGACGGGATCGGCCGGGGCTGGGTGAGCCCCTCCTTGATGAACATCGGCAGCACAAGCTCCGCCGGGTGTACCCGCGTCTCCGCCACCAGGCGCCGCAGCGCCGGCGTGCGCCGCAGTCGCCGCGGCCTCACGTCCGGGTACATCAGTACCTCCAAGATCCAACTCCGAGGTGAGAATTCCGAGTTTCCTCGGAAATCTCACCGGTCAGCCAGCGGGCCGGGGCCGGGGCCGGGGCCGGCGGCCGGGGGCCGGGGGGCCGGTTAGCGGAAGCGCAGTGCGGTGGGGCCTTGGACCTTGGAGCCGCGGCGCTGCTTGGCGGGCATGGCGGCGAGCCGCTCGCGGAGGTCCACCGCGTACTGCGCGAGCGCCTCGACGAGATCCGGCACCGACGCGTGGGCGGGCTGAACGTCCACGCGCAGCCCGAACTCCGCCGCAGTGTCGGCCGTCTTCGGTCCGATCACCGCGACCACGGTACGGGTGTGCGGCTTGCCGGCGATACCGACCAGGTTCCGCACGGTCGACGACGAGGTGAACAGCACGGCGTCGAAGCCGCCCGACTTGATGGCGTCGCGGATCTCGGCCGGTGGTGGGGCGGCGCGGACCGTACGGTAGGCGGTCACGTCGTCGACCTCCCAGCCGCGCTCGGTCAGCCCGGCGGCCAGCGTCTCGGTGGCGATGTCGGCCCGGGGTAGCAGCACCCGCCCGACCGGGTCGAGGATCTCGTCGTGCGGGCTGAACTCGGCGAGCAGGCCTTCGCTCGTGTGTTCACCCGCCGGCACCAGCTCCGGCTGGATGCCGAAGGCGCGCACCGCGTCGGCCGTCGCCTCGCCGATACAGGCGATCTTCACGCCACCGAAGTGGCGGGCGTCCAGGCCGTGCTCGGCGAACTTCTCCCACACCGCCCGCACCGCGTTGACCGACGTGAAGATGGTCCAGGCGTACCGGCCGTCGACGAGGCCCTTGATCGCGCGCTCCATCTGGGCGGGGGTACGCGGCGGCTCCACCGCGATCGTCGGCACCTCCGTCGGCATGGCCCCGTAGGCGCGCAGCCGATCGCTCATCGCGCCGGCCTGCTCCTTGGTCCGCGGCACCAGCACCTTCCAGCCGTACAGCGGGCGGTTCTCCCACCAGGCGAGCTTCTCCCGGGCGGCCAGCCCCGGGCCGAAGCTGAGCACCACCCGGCCGGAGAAGCCCAGCGCGGCCGCGACGAAGCTGTCCACAGTGGAGGTCGTGGTGTACTGGGTGTCCCCGGTTCCCTCGCCGGTCACCGCGATCGCGGTCGCGCCGTCGAGACCGGCGGCGAGCAGGCCGTCACGCACCACTGCCAGTGCTCCGTGGTCGACGGTCACCGCGAGGCCCCGCCCGACCCCCGCGGCCAGCGCCTCGAAGTCCAGGCCGTGCACGTCGTCGACGTCCACGGTGGTCCGGAGCCCGGTCAGCGGCACCCCGGCGTAGGTGGCGACCGCGGCCGGTCCGCTCACGCCCGGCACCACCTCGAACGGCACCGCCGTCCGGGCGATCGCCTGGGTCTCCTTGACCACCGCGTCGTGCTCGAAGGGATCACCGCAGACCAGGCGCACCGCGTGCAGGCCGGACCGGGCGGCCGACAGCAACACCTTCGCCACGTCGCCCGGGGCGCCCTCGGCGGGGCTGAACTCGGTCCGCACCGTCGCTTGAGGTCCCGAGTTGGGCATGGGTGGCTGGGTGGGGGAGGAGGGCATGGAATTCATTGCGGGTGGCTGGGTGGGGGAGGAGGGCATGGAATTCGCCGCGTCGTGAGGGCGAAGTCGGCTCAGGTAGTCGGCGGAGTCCGACGCCGACTCGGCGACGTGCGCGTCGCCGTTCTCAGCAGCCCGCGCCGCCTCGGCCCGGACCCACCCCAGCAGCGACGCCGGCAGGTCACGGTCGTAGACGACGTGGTCGGCGGTACGCACCGCCTCGTAGGCCCGGCGGGTCAACAGACCAGGATCGCCGGGACCCGCGCCGACGAAGCTGATCCGGCCGACGCTCTTGCGGGTTCGGGTCATCCACTCTCTCCCAGTAATGAATCGGCACCGTCGGCCAGGAGCTGCGCGGCCAGCCGCGCGCCCAGACCACCGGCGTCGGAAAGTGCTGCGATGCCACGGCCCCGGATGGCATGGCTGCCGTCCAGGGCGAACACGGCTGCCCAGAGATCAATCTCCATATCGTTGATCTGGGCAAGCGCCGCGACCGGTGCGCTGCACCCGGCCTCGAGCGTGGCGAGCAGGGTCCGCTCCGCGAGGACCGCGGCGCGGCTGTGCTCGTCGGTGATGCAGGCGAGCTGCTCGACGAGATCGTGGTCCCCCGTACGGCATTCGACCGCCAGCGCGCCCTGGGCGGGCGCCGGCAGCATGACCTCGGCGGGAAGTATCTGGCTGATCGCGTCCGCGCGGCCCAACCGGTGCAGCCCGGCGGCGGCGAGCACGACGGCGTCCACCTCGCCGTCGGCGACCTTACGCAGGCGCGTATCGACGTTGCCGCGCATGGGCGCGCACTCGTACCCGCGCCCCAGCGCGCGCAGCTGAGCGATCCGGCGCAGCGCACCGGTGCCGATCCGCGCGCCGGCCGGCAGTTCCGCCAGGGCAACGCCGGTGCGGCTCACCAGCGCGTCGCGCGGATCCTCGCGGGGTGGCACCGCGGCAATGGTGAGGCCATCGACGGGTGCGGTCGGCAGGTCCTTGTAGGAGTGCACCGCGATGTCGATCTCCTTGGCCGACAGGGCATCGCGGAGCGCGCTGACGAAGACGCCGACCCCGAGCTGCGGCACCGGTGCGGTCGACCGATCGCCGTCGGTCACGACCTCGACGAGCTCCACCGGCACGCCCGTCGCGCCGGTGATCGAGTCGGCCACGAGCCGGGACTGGGCCAGGGCCAGGGCGCTGCCCCGGGTGCCAAGACGAAGGGTCACGGTGCTGCCTCCTCGTCGCCGGCAGTCCGTACGGTCACCGCGCGCCCGAGGTCGTCGGGATCGCTGAGGTCGAGCAGCTCACGCAGCGCGTCGAGGTACTGACCCGCGCCCGGGCTGGAGGCCAGCTCCCGCATCCGTACCGTGGGTCGGTGCAGCAGGCGCTGCACGACCCGGTGCAGGGTATGGGCGAACTCCTCGCGCTGCTCCTCGGACAGGTCGGGCTGACGCTGCCACAGGCGGCGCAGCTCGGCCGCGACGACCTCCTCCGCCCGGGCCCGCAGCGCGGCCACGGCCGGGGCCACCTCGGCCCCGCGCCGCCACGTCTGGAACGCCTCGGCCTCGGCCTCGACGATCGCCTCGGACGCCTCCCGACCCGCCACCGGCGCGGCCCCGCCCGCCGCGGCCGCCAGCGTGGCCAGGTCGATCAGGGTCACCCCGGGCAGGCTCGCCACCTCGGGCACGACGTCACGCGGCACGGCGAGGTCCACGATGGACAGTGGTAGGCCCCGTCGCGTCTGCACGGCCATGTCGGCCGCCTCCACCGTCAGCACCGGGCCGACGGAGGCGGTCGCGAAGACAGCAATGTCCACTCTGGACAGATGCCGGTCCAGGTCAGTGATCGCGATCGCCGTGGCGTCGTAGGCCCGGGCCAGCCGCTGCGCCCGCTCGGCGCCGCGATTAGTGACCAGCAACGGCTTCGCGCCGGCCCGCGCGAGTGTGGCGAGCGCGAGCGCGCCCATCGACCCGGCGCCGACGACCAGCGCCGGCCGTCCCGAGACCCCGCCCGGCACCAGGTCGAGCGCGGCGGTGACCACGCTGCGTCCGGCGGCATCGATGTCAGTCTCCGTGTGCACCCGCTTGCCGACCCGCAGCGCCTGGCGCATGAGCTCGTGCAGCAGCCGGCCGGTCGTGTCGTGCTCGGCCGCCGTCTGGTAGGCCTCCCGGACCTGGCCGAGGATCTGCGCCTCGCCGATCACCATCGAGTCCAGGCCGGCCGCGACCCGCAGCGCGTGGCGGACGGCGTCGCTGTCGAAGTGCACGTAGAGGTGCGGTGTCAGCGCCGCGGCACCGGTCCCCACGCCGGCGTGTTCCGCCAGCGCCGACCCGATCGCGGACAGGCCGCCATGGAAGCCGGTGACCGCGGCGTAGACCTCGACCCGGTTGCAGGTGGAGACGACGACGGATTCGCCTACGTACGGCGAGGAGACCAGGCGTCGCAACAGTCCCGGCGTCTGCTCCGCGGTGACCGTCAGGCGCTCGAGCAGCTCGACCGGGGCGGTGTGGTGGGAGACGCCGACGACGAGCAGGTTCACCCGTGGACCACCTCCCCAGGCAGGCTGCCGTTCGGGCTCGACACGGGCGGCTGGGTGGGGGAGGAGGGCATGGAATTCAACACTGCGGGTCGCGGCACGACCGGGTGCGCTCCGGTGGCGCCGGTGAGCGCCTTGCGCCGCTCGTGGAAGGAGAGGATCTGCAACTCGACGGCGAGGTCGACCTTGCGGACGTCCACCCCGTCGGGGACCGCGAGCACGCACGGAGCGAAGTTCAGGATGCTGGTCACACCGGCCGCGACGAGCCGGTCGGCCACCTGCTGGGCGGCGTGCGCCGGGGTGGCGATCACGGCGATGTTGATCCGGTGGTCGCGTACTACGGTGTTAAGGTCATCGATGTGGTCCACGGCCAGCCCGTTGATCCGCTCACCGACCCGGGCGGGATCGGCATCGAGCAGGGCGGCGAACCGGAACCCCCGCGAGGTGAAGCCCGCGTAACCGGCGAGCGCGTGGCCCAGGTTACCCACGCCGACCAGCGCCACCGCCCGCCGCTCGGTGAGGCCCAGCACCGACTGGATCTGCCCCACCAGCACCGCCACGTCGTAGCCGACGCCGCGGGTCCCGTAGGAGCCGAGATGCGACAGGTCCTTGCGCAGCTTCGCCGAGTTCACGCCGGCCGCCGCGGCGAGCGCATCGCTCGAGACCGTCTCGTGCCCCGCTTCGGCGAACGCGTGCAATGCCCGCAGGTACTCGGGCAGCCGCGCGATGGTCGCCTCGGGCAGGTCGAGGAGTTCCGGCGACGCCTGCGGAGCGGAATCAGCCGGCAACTCCTCGGCACCGTCCTCGACGCCGTTGTCGTCGGGGCGTGCGTCGTCGCGGATCGACGCTGGTCGCGGCGGCGCGGGCTGGTGTCCGCGGGGCTCGGTCATGCTGCTCCGGGTTGGGGCCGCAGTGTGCGGGAGTCTGGGATGGATTGTGGGAGGCAGATGTCGGGGCGTCCTCGCCGCGATCGCGCCTGAGGCCGCGCCGTCGCCTGCGCCCGGTGACGGGCGCCGTACCGCCTGTGGAGGCCAGCCTAGGCGCTTGTGAACCTGTGCACAAATCGCGATCTTGGAGCGTCACCCGGTCCGGTGACGCGCACCACGGGGGGGATAACCCCACCATCAAGACGCCGGGCGGCCGGATGGGGTTCACCGTCTGAAGTCCCTAACGTCGATGCCATGACCGCTATCACCATGCCGCGGCAGGCCGACCAGGGGACGACCCGGCGCCCCGGCGTGCTGGCCCAACTCGGCGTCGACACCGCCTACGTCCTCCTCGGCTTCCCGCTCGGCATCATCGCGTTCACACTCGTCGTCACCGGTCTCTCGCTCGGCATCGGCCTCATCCCCTTGATGCTCATCGGCATCCCGGTCCTGCTCGTCATCCTGCTGCTGGCCCGCGGGTTCGCCGAAGTCGAGCGGAGCCGGCTGGCGCTGGTGCTGCGCCGGGACCGAGCCACGGTGCCGTACCGACGGGTCGGCCCCGACGCCGGTATGGCCCGCCGGATCTTCACACCCTTGGGTGAGCCGCAGTACTGGCTCGACGCCCTCCACGCGCTCGTCCGGATGCCGGTCAACACCGTCGCGTTCAGCATCGTGGTGACCTGGTGGGCGACCGCACTGTCCGGCCTGAGCTACGCGCTGTGGAGCTGGGCTCTGCCCGCGGACCAAGGCGACGTCCAGACCCTGCCCGAGTGGCTCGGCTTCCAGGACACGCCCGGGACACGGATCGTCTTCTATCTGGTCGTGGGCGTTGTCTTCGCGGCCACGCTGGCGCCAGTGGTGCGGGCCTGCGCGCTGCTGGAGGCGTGGTCCGCCCACGCGCTGCTCAACGGTGTCGCCGACCTCCGCGAGAGCGCCAGCGGCTACCCCGCGCCCGGAGGCGGCCCGCATGATCCCGCCCGCCCGCTCGCCGGAGCCGGGGTCGGCCCCGGGGCACCCGAGGCCGGCCGGCAGGATGGACTTGCAGATCGTACGGACTCGACCTCACGGACATGACCGCCGACGTACTTCTTTCCGCGGAGGCGGCAGGATGACCGCTATCACCGCCCCCACCCAGCCGGCCCGGCCGGCCGACCCGGCACTGCCGCGTCGGCGTGGCTGGCTGGCCCAGCTCGGGGTCGACACGGCCTACGTGCTCGTCGGCCTCCCGCTCGGCACGGTGGCGTTCGTGCTCGTCATCACCGGCTGGAGTGTCGGCACCGGCCTGCTGCTCCTGGTCGGCATCCCGGTCGTGGTCGGAACCGCCTACGTCGCGCGCGGCCTGGCCGAGGTCGAGCGGTCGCGGATCACACCGGTGCTCCGCCAACCTCGCGTCGCCGTGTACTACCGCCGCCCGGACCCGGCTGCCCACTGGCTGCGACGCCTCTTCACCCCGCTGGGAGACGTCCAGTACTGGCTCGACATGCTGCATGCCTTCGTCCGGTTCCCGATCACCATCGCGGCCTTCGTCCTGGTGGTGACGTGGTGGGCCCTGGCTCTGGGGGGCCTGACGTACGGCCTCTGGGAGTGGTCGTTGCCGACCATGGATGACGGATCCCTCGACTTCGTCGTCATCAACAACCGGCCGCTGCCTGACATCCTCGGCATCGAGAACACCTCGACCAACCGCATCCTGGTCAACCTGGCGATCGGCATCGTGTTCGCCCTGACGCTGCCCTTCGTGGTGCGGACGTGTGCGCTCGCCGAGGCGTGGACGGCGCATGGCCTGCTCAATGGCGTGGCCGGGCTCCGTGACCAGGTCGCCGGGCTGGCCCGCGACCGGGACACCGCTCAGGCCCGGACCGCGGCCGCGGTCTCGGCCGAGGCGACCGCGTTGCGCCGGCTCGAGCGCGACATCCACGACGGGCCGCAACAGCGGCTGGTGCGCCTGGCCGTCGACCTCGGCCGGGCCAAGCAGCAGCTGGACACCGACCCGGCGGCGGCCCGCGCCACCGTGGACGAGGCCATCGCCCAGGCCCGCGAGACCCTCGACGAGCTGCGCACGCTCTCGCGCGGCATCGCTCCGCCGATCCTCACCGACCGGGGCCTGGCCGCCGCGGCCACGGCGCTCGCGGTCCGGTCGACCGTGCCGGTCCGCGTGGACATTGACGAGCTGCCCCGCCTGCCGGCGCTGACCGAACAGACCGCCTACTTCACGATCGCGGAGGCACTGGCGAACGTCGCCAAGCACAGCGGCGCGGCGCAGGCCGTGGTCGCGGTGCGCCTGGTCGGGGACCGCCTCGAGGTCACGGTGACCGACGACGGTCGGGGCGGTGCCCACGTGGCGAAGGGCAACGGACTCGCGGGGCTGTTCGACCGGCTGCAGGCGGCCGGCGGGCAACTGTGGGTCAGCAGCCCGCCCGGGGGACCGACATGCATCCAGGCCGATGTCCCCGCGGGCGGCGCGGCGTGAGGATCGTGCTCGCCGACGACGCGGTCCTGCTCCGGGAGGGCCTGGTGCGGCTGCTCACCGAGCAGGGCCACGAGGTCGTGGCAGTGGTCGGTGACGGACCGTCGCTGGTCGCCGCCGACGCCTCCCATCAACCGGATCTGTCCATCGTGGACGTACGGATGCCGCCCACGCATACCGACGAAGGGCTGCGCGCCGCGGTTCAGATCCGCGCGAACCGGCCGGGGGCCCCGCTGCTCGTACTGTCGCAGTACGTGGAGGTCTCCTACGCCGACGACCTGCTCGCCGACCGGCGAGGCGCGATCGGCTACCTGCTCAAGGACCGGGTCGCCGACATTCCCTCGTTCACCGACGCTCTGCTGCGGGTGGCGGCGGGCGGGACGGTCCTCGACCCCGAGGTGGTGGCGCAGTTGCTGGTCCGACGGCGGGCTCACGATCCGGTGGCGGCGCTCACGGCGCGCGAGCGCGAGGTGCTCGCGCTGATGGCGGAGGGGCGCTCCAACACGGCGATCGCCCGGCAACTGGTGGTCACGGAGGGGGCGGTGGAGAAGCACGTGGCCAACATCTTCACCAAGCTCGGCCTGCCGCCCGACGAGGACTCCAATCGTCGGGTGCTCGCCGTCCTCACGTTCCTGCGCTCGTGAGCGCGAGGGCCACCGCCTCGACGAGGGTGGTGGCGACTGGGAGCCCGGTGCCACGGAGCCGGCTCGGATCGGTGAACCCACCGGCGTACAGGACGATCTCGGCCCCGACCTCGGCAGCGGCATGGGCGTCGTCGACCGAGTCGCCGATGAGGACACACTCGGGCCCGTCCAGACCCAACGCCGCCAGGTGCGCCCGTAGGTGCGGCGCCTTCGGCCCGCCACCGACCGTGGCGCGCAGACCGTCCACCCGCGAGAGATTCGCGTGCAGCCCATGGGTCTGGACCATCGGGATGAGCTCGTGGTGGAACCACATCGACAGCAGCGACTGCGTCCCGGTCCACGCGGCGATCGCCTCGCGGGCGTCCGGAGCGAGGCCGGTCCTCGACAGACCGTCCCGGTACGCCTCGTGGAACGCGCGGTCCAGGTGGGCGAACTCGTCGGCGGTGATGACCCGCCCCAGCACGTACTCGTAGTACGCCGAGATCGGCCGCCGGAAGTCGCGCCGGTGCTCGTCCGCGGTCACCCAGGGACCGCCGACGCTCGCCAGCGAGGCGTTCGTCGCGGCTACGACGAGGGCAAGGTCGTCGAGCAGCGTGCCGTTCCAGTCCCAGACCAGGTGAGTCACCGGCCGACGCTACCCGCCGTTACCGAAGCCCCGCCAGCCTCGGAGATGTGAGTTGCGTTCCGTACGCGCTACAGCCAGGGTGGCGCGCCGGGCGGGGCGGCGAGGGCCCGGCGCAGGCGGTCCTCCTTGACCCGCAGGTAGCCGTGCACCTTCCCATCGACGAGGATGACCGGAACCAGGTCCGAGTACTCGGCGAGCAGGGCGGGGTCGGAGTCCACATCGACCTCGGTCCAATCGACGCCGGTCTCCACCGCGACGCGGGCGACGATCTCCTTCGCCACATCGCACAGGTGGCACTCCACCCGGCTGACCACCGTCACCCGCGCGGCTGCGGTCACCGCGCCGCCTCCAGGTTCGCTCGCAGGCCCGACTTGCGGATCTTGCCGATCGCGGTGCGGGGGAGCTCGGGGACGATCTCGAACGTGCTCGGGCACTTGTACCGGGCCAGGTTGCGTCCACAGTGGAGGCTCAGCTCGTCGGCCGTCAGCGTTCCGCGCGCGGGCACCACGTAGGCGTGCACCGACTCGCCCGTGACCGGGTCGGCCAGGCCGACGACGGCCGCCTCGGCGACGCCGGGATGGGCGACGAGCACCTGCTCAACCTCCTGCGGGTAGACGTTGAAGCCGCTCACGAGAATCAGGTCGCCGAGCCGGTCGACGAGGAACAGGTCGCCGTCCTCGTCGGCGTAGGCGACGTCGCCGGTGGCCCACCAGCCGTCGGCGTCCGGTCCGCCGGAACAGTCCGGCCAGTAGCCGAGGAACAGGTTCTCTCCCCGCACGACGATCTCGCCCGGGTCGGTGCCCATCGCCTCGAACGGATCGTCGTCGCTGAGCCCGACGTCCGGCTCGTGAGCGTCGCTGGTGCCCCGCAGTCCGTCGGCGGTGATCTCACCGACCGTGGTCCCGTCCGTGGCCACGAGCCGGACCTCGACCCCCGGGATGGGGCGCCCGATCGACCCGATGCTCGCCGCGGGACTCACCAGCGACGTGGTGAGCACCGGCGCGGTCTCGGTGAGGCCGTACCCCTGGTGGACGACCAGGCCGGTCGCCTCCCGGAACCGGCGGGCGACCTCGGCCGGCAGCGGCGCGCCCCCGCTCACCGCGACCCGCACCGAGCCGAGGAGCAGGGCGAACTCCGGCACCGCCAGCCACGCGGCGTACATCTGCGGCACCGCCGCCACGACGCTGACCCGCTGCGCGGCGATCACCGACAGCGCGCTGGCCGGGTCGAACCGGTCGAGAAGCACTCCACGAGCACCGTGGTAGGCCACCGCGACCAGACCGGCGCTCAGCCCGAAGATGTGGAACAGCGGCAGCGCGAGCAGCACGACGTCGTCGGGTCCGATGAGACCGGCCGCACCCACCTGGCGCTGGTTGGCCAGCAGTGCCCGGTGCGGGAGCATCGCCCCCTTCGGTACCCCCGACGTCCCCGACGTGTAGAGCAGGACCGCGAGATCCTCACTAGACCCGGTGGCCCGCACCGGGGTCGACGACGCGGTCAGTTCCGAATACGGCCGGGCGCCCTCAGCCGGCTCCATCGAATAGACGGATATAAGTGACGGAAGATCGCCGCGCAAGGATGCGACGCTGGCATCGGCCTGCGAACCAGTCGTCACGAGCACTGCGGCGCCGGAGTCGGCCAGCACTTGGCCCAGCTCGCGGCGGGTGAAGCCGGGGTTGACCGGTACTGCCACCAGTCCGGCCCGTAAGGCGCCGAAGAACACCGCGGCGAACTCGGGCGTCTGCGGCAGCGCCACCGCCACGCGAGCCGGGGCGCCCATCGACGGAGGTAAGTTCAGGCCCTGGAGAGCGGCGGCCACGGCGTCCACGGCGGCGTCAAGCTCACCCCAGGTGACACCCCCGTCGGCGGTGGCTGGCATGGCCCGCGCCGAGTCGCCGAGACGGGCAACGACCAGGGCGGGCGCGGCCGGGTCATGCTGCGCGGCCAACCGGACGGTGTCGGCCACGTTCGCGGGTAGGTCGGTGCCTGCCTCGGACACGGCCAGAGTGTCCCATGCCGGCGGGCCGGTGGCGAGAACCGTGCGGCCCCGGCGATCTTGGGATCCGCCGCCCTTGAGTCTGATCTTCAGCCACCCCGGGCGGACAGCGATCGCGAGGAATGCGTAAGCCGGGGATCGCACACCGTGTCCGGCAGCTCTGCTCCGAGTCACCAAAGAATCCCCTCTTGGCCGCAGCAAGTCCCCCACCCGGGCACATGTCGCCCTTATGCTTCTCTGGACGACTAATCCGGTTTGGGGCCACTCGTACCCCTCATACATAGGAGGCCCGTGGTGCCGTTTTCCTGCGTGAAAGAGCTGGTCCTAACCGACCGGGGGCCGGCGCTGTGACCGAGTTCGACCTCGCCGGCGACGCTGCCGGTCATCTGCCGGCGCCAGGATCATCGCAGAGTGGCGTGCGGAGCAGCCGCGAGCGTGAGGAGCGCGGAACGAGCCCCGCGATCGCGGGTACCCGCGGCACCGAGTGGACGCCCGGCGCCGGCACGGGAGACATTCCCGAGGACCTGACCGAGCCCGCGGGCCGCCCTCCGAGCCCTGCCCGCACGAACCGCCGGCAGCAGCGTCCTTCCCGGCCGGCGGACGACAGCCGTGACGAGTCACGGCAAGAGATGAATCAGCGCTACACCGGCCGCAACCGCACCCGCAGCCCGATGCCGTGGCCCACCGGACCCACCCGGCCGCTGCCGGTGACCGAGGCCGTCGTGACGACTCCGTCACGCCCGGCCACCGAACGGCCGCCCGCGAACGCCCGGATCCCGTCTGCCCGAGAGGAGACGGTCGAGTTGTCGCCCCTGCCAACCGCGGTACCACCACCGGCCGCGGCACCCGCGGCGAACGGGGCGAACGGGCACGGGACCGCCAGCGCCGGCTTGCCGAGCCGGAACGCCGCCGCCCCCGCCGTACCGACGCAACCCGACCATGGCACGGCCGAACGCGGCGCCCGCGCCCAGCGAACGCCCCGGCCAGCGGCTGAGGACGCCGCCGCCGAGATGTGGGCACTGGTCGAACGGGCCCAGGCGGGCGACGCGAACGCCTTCGAGAAGATCTACATCCACTACCTGGACACGGTCTTCCGGTTCATCTACTTCCGGGTCAGCAACCGTCAGCTCGCCGAGGACCTGACCGCCGAGACGTTCCTGCGGGCGCTCAAGCGCATCGGGAGCGTGACCTGGCAGGGCCGTGACCTGGGCGCATGGCTGGTGACGATCGCGCGCAACCTCGTCGCCGACCACTTCAAGTCGGGCCGCTACCGGTTCGAGGTGGCGACGAGCGATGTGCACGACGCGGACGGATCCGGACGCGCTGAGACGCCTGAGCACAGCCCCGAGGCGAGCCCTGAGCTGGCCGTGGTCGACCACATCAACAACGTCGCCTTGCTCCGCGCCGTCCAGCAGCTCAACCCCGAGCAGCGGGAGTGCATCATCCTGCGGTTCCTGCAGGGGTTCTCGGTCGCCGAGACGGCTCAGGCGATGGGCAAGAACGAGGGCGCCATCAAGGCGCTGCAGTACCGGGCCGTCCGTGCGCTGCACCGACTGCTCCCGGAAGGCTTCCAGCCGTGACCCCGCTCACGTACCCCGCGACGACCGGCCCCGGTCGACCGTTACACGATGTGACGGTCATCGGTTTCGTTCCACACGGGGAGGTGGCGTGATGACTGACCGAACCAGCAGCGGGTATCACGGTCCACTCCGGCCCCGCCCGGGCGGCCGGGCCGCCGGATCGTCACGGTCGCGCATCGAGCGGTTCGCCACCCTGATCGAAGAGACCGGTACCGGGCGCCACCACCGTCGGCCCATCGACGCCGATGGGGAGGTCCAGGCACTGGTAGCGCTGACCCACCAGCTCGCCGACGTCACGCAGCCGACCGTGTCGGCGCAGTTCCGGGAGGACCTTCGGGCCCGGCTGGCTGCGGCGTACCTCCGGGAGCGCCAGCCGGCGCCCGAGCCGGCACGCAACCCCGCCAACGAGGAGACGCAGGTCGTACGACAGGTACGGCCGCGCTTCGGCGGCCGCGCCCGGCTCGCGGCGGTGATCGGGATCGCGTCGGGCGCCCTCGCGCTATCCGGCGTCTCGCTGGCCAGCAACGACGCCGTCCCGGGGGATCCGCTCTACGGCGTGAAGGGCTTCAGCGAGCAGGCCCAACTCGTCTTCGCCGGGTCGGACGCCAACCGCGGGCACCTGCACCTGGACTTCGCGCGCAGCCGCCTCGTCGAGGCACGGCAGGTCGCACCCGCCGCCGTCGCCGGCGTCTTGGCGGCGATGGACCAGGAGATCACCGAGGGCGTCCGCCTGCTGTTCACCTCGGCGATGGAGAGCCGGGATGTGGCGCCGGTCGACGCCGTCGTCGCCTTTGTCGCCCAGCAGCGCGCCGACCTGCTGGAACTGCGGGCGACCGTGCGGGCGCCGGAGGAGCCCACCCGCCGGTCGCTGGACCTGCTCAACGACATCGAAATCCGGGCCAATCAGCTCCGCGCCGCCCTCGCCGACAACTGTGCGGTGACCGAGACCGACCAACTCGGCCCGAAACCAGTCTGCTGACGCACCGCCGCGCTGCCGACCCGCCTGAGCGCGGGCGAGCGGGTACGTGGCAGATCCGGGTGGGCCCGCTACCCTCGGCAGAGGCACGGACGGCGACGGAGGGCTGGCGTAGTGCGGCTGACACGGCGCAGGACGCGCACCGCGACGACGGCGCCCGACGGGGGCACGACCGGGGTCGGGTATGCCGTTGCTGACCTGGAACTGGCGCTCACCCCACCCCCGGACACCACCGCCGCTGGCTTCTTCGACCTCGACAACACCATGCTGCAGGGCGCCGCGGTGTACTACCTCGCCCGCGGGCTGGCCGCACGCCGCTACTTCACCACCCGCGACGTCATGAGCTTCGGCTGGAAACAGCTCCGCTTCCGGCTCCTCGCGAACGAGCACGGCGGGCACGTGAACCAGGCCCAGGAGTTGGCGCTCGCCTTCGTGGCCGGCCGACCGGTGGAGGGCCTGCGTCTGATCGCCGAGGAGATCTTCGACGAGTTGATGGCGGAGCGGATCTGGACGGGCACGCACGCCCTGGCCCGGGTGCACATGGAGGCCGGTCAGCGCGTGTGGCTGGTGACCGCCGCCCCGGTGGAGATCGGCGCCGTCATAGCGGCGCGGCTCGGCCTCACCGGCGCCATCGGCACCGTCGCCGAGGTGATCGACGGTGTCTACACCGGACGGTTGGTGGACGGCCTCATGCACGGCCCGGCCAAGGCGGCCGCGATCACCGACCTCGCCGAGCGCGAGGGGCTTGACCTGCTCCGGTGCGCGGCCTACAGCGACTCCATCAACGACGTGCCGATGCTCTCCGCCGTCGGCCGGCCGGTGGCGGTCAACCCCGACTCGGCGCTGCGAAAGGTCGCCCGCGAGACCGGTTGGGAGATCCGGGACTTCCGCACCGGCCGACGCGCCGCGAAGGTGGCCGTGCCCACCGCACTCGTCGCCGGAACGGTCGCCGGCGCCGTGGCCGCGGCGATGGCGCTGGGGCGCCGGGGCGCCGTCCGCCGCACGGTCCGCGGCGACTGACGCTCCCCGCTCGGCTACAGTCCCTCCGCACGGATCACGGGGTGAGCCGCCGGAGGAGCGACTGCATGCACGACATCGGGCCTCCCGGCGAACCATCCGCCGCGACCGGGTCCGGCCCGATCCAGACTCAGCACATGCCCGCGGCCGTCAGCCGAACGGGTCGGGTCGGCGCTCCAGCAGGGCGTAGAGGCTGTGCTGGATCGTCTCGCGCACCTGGTCGGCGAGGTTGAACACGACGATCGGGTCGTCGGCGTCCTCGGCATGGCCGACCGTCGGGATCGGCTCGCCGAACTCGATGAGCCACTTGCTCGGCAGCGGCACCGCACCCAGCGGACCGAACCACGGGAACAGCGGTGTCACCGGCAGGTAGGGCACGTTCAGCGCCTTCGCCAGCGGCGCGATCGAGCCGACGATCGGATAGATCTCCTCGGCGCCCACAATGGACACCGGCACGATCGGGGCACCGGTGCGCAGCGCCGCGGAGACGAAGCCGCCCCGGCCGAAGCGCTGCAGCTTGTACCGGTCCCGGTAATGCTTGCCGAGACCCTTGTACCCCTCGGGAAAGACGCCGACGAACTCGCCGGCGCGCAGCAGCCGCTCCGCGTCGGGGTTGCAGGCCATCGTGGAGCCGCCCTTGCGCGCCAGCTCCGACAGGAGGGGCACCCGGAGCACGAGGTCCGCGGCGAGCAGCCGCAGGTGCCGGTGCACGGGCATCTCGTCGTGGATCGCGACGCTCAGCATGAGCGCGTCGGCCGGCAGGGCGCCGGAGTGGTTGGCGACGACGAGGGCCGAGCCGTCGCGGGGCAGGTTCTCCACGCCGAAGACCTCGACCCGGAAGTAGTGCCGGTAGAGCAGGCGCAGGAACGGGTAGTAGACGGTGTCGGTGAGCTCGTGGTCGAAGCCGAACTCGTCTACCTCGTACGCCCCGGTGATCCGCCGGCGCAGGAACGCGAGCAGGTCCGCGACCCGCTCCTCCCAGACGTCCGGCCCGGTGTCCACAGCGACCATCTCGGGGGAGGGGTCGACCGTGGCGCGCCGCCGTCCGTTGGCGGCCCCGGTGCGATCACTGTCCACAGTGGACGTTGCCGGTACGGCCGCGGGCCCGACCCGACCGCGCCCGTTGGGCGACGGACGAGCGGCGGGGCGAACCCCGTTCGCGTGGGCGCCGTGGGCGGTCGTCGTGCCGGCGTCGGGGCTCGTCGTGGGGGCGTCGGCGGTGGGACCCGACCCGTTACCGGCGGCCGCCGGTCGCGACGGGCGACGGGTCCGCCGTACGGCAGGCTGGTCGGCCGGCGCCCTCCGCTGACGCTCGGTCACGGCTGCCCCTCGGCGCCAGACCGCGCGGCGCGGGCCCGGCGGATGCCCTCGAGGATCCTCGTCTCCATCGCGGCGATCGCCTCAGGGCGCAGCGCGGCGAACATGGGGCGGTGCAGGCCCCGGCCCTGCACGAAGTCGGCGAAGGCGTGTTCCGTACTACGGGGCCGGAAGCCGAACTCCTCCACCAGTGCCCGCGTGTCGACGACCCGACCGTGGACGAAGAGGTCCAGTTGGTCGTGGCTGAACTCGCCCATGCCGGACGCCTTGACGAAGGCGGCAAACGCGTTCATGCCCGGCTCGACCACGGGAACGGCGACGCGGCCGGCGCGACGGATCGCCTGGGAGAGGACGAGCACGCCTTCCCCGGCGGCGTTGTAGGTGCCGCGGTGGTTCTCCACCACCGACCGTACGAGCAGTTCGAGCGCGTCATCGACGTGGATGAACTGCAAGCGCGGGTCGCGGCCAAGCACCGTGGGCACCACGGGCAGCGCGAAGTACCGCGTGAGCGTGGTGTCCGCGTCCGGCCCGACCATGGGGGCCAGCCGGAGCACTGTGGTGACGACGTCCGGCCGGCGGCGGGTGAACCCTCGGACGTACCCCTCGATCTCGATGACGTCCTTGGCGAAGCCACCCCTCGGGGCCAGCGTCGGGGGGGTCGTCTCGGTGAAGACGGCGGGGTCGCGGAAGGACGCGCCGTAGGCCGCGGTGGACGACCGGACGACCAGCTTGTGCACCCGGGGAGTGGCCTGGCAGGCGGCCAGCAGCTGCATCGTCCCGATGATGTTCTGCTCCTTCATGGCCGGCCGACCGGCGGAACCCGCGGTGGAGATGACCCCCATGTGGGCGACCGTGTCGACCTCGCCCCCGGTGACGGCGGCCACCACCCCGCGCACGTCGACACCCCGCCCGCCACTGCCGGACGGAGTCTGGACGAGCACGCCGTGCTCATCGAGCAGCGCCCGCAACCCCGCCGAGGGCGCCACGGTGTCGAAGCCGGTCACGTGATCCACGCGCGGGTGGGCAGCGAGCCGGGCGGCGAGATGTGCCCCGACGTACCGGCCGACGCCGGTGACCAGGACCTTCACCGAGGCCTCCCGCTGCGGTGCGGCGGTACTACTTGCCGAGACGGCGACGCTGGACGCGGGTCTTGCGCAGCAGCTTGCGGTGCTTCTTCTTGGCCATGCGCTTGCGGCGCTTCTTGACCACCGAGCCCATACGGCCGTCTCCTCGGGTGTTTACGCGGCTCGGACGCACCAGCCGCTTCGGTGAGCCTGCAAGCCGAACCTGCAAGCCACATCAGCTTGAGTCCGACCGTCTGTGGGTGACCGTGATCGTCGTATCGTGCCAGCGTCGGGCGACACCCCGGCGACGGTCGCGCTACAGCCTAGCCTGTCAGCCCTTACAGACGGAAACTGAGGCACCCGATGCTCGCAGGCCCCACCGGCACCTTCGGTGGCGCGCGAGCCGGAGGGCCGGGCGCTGGAGCGCACCCGGCCGCTCCCTCCTACGCGGTCTCGGCGAACGCGTCCCGCAGGTACTCGTTGACCGCCCGCTCCGGCACCCGGAACGACCGACCAACACGGACGGCCGACAGCTCCCCGGTATGCACCAGCCGGTACACGGTCATCTTCGACACCCGCATGAGCGTCGCCACCTCGGCCACCGTCAGGAACTTGACCTCCGACAGCCTGCCGTCGGACTGCGCTGATGCAGTCATGGCTCACCCATCCCATCCCCCGGGCGCCCCACCCCCGAGGACCAGGGGTGGCCGCGACGCGCCTGTTACCCGGCAACCGTACCGGGGCTGGCGTGACCCGCGGGCCGGCTTGCGAAAAGTCGATCACCAATCACAAGCCTGTGACCTGCGGTTACTCGCCGCATCCGGGGTCAGGCTGGGCATCCGGCCGCAGCGGCTACGATGACAAAGCCACATGCGTCAATCAAATGCGGGGCCGGTCTCAGATCTCGCGGATGAACCGCTCGGTCTCCGCGCTCACGGTGTCCCAGCCCTCGCCGAAGGCCGTCATGGCAGCCTCCTGGAGGGGCGTGTCGTCGTGCACGACCAAGCCGAAGAAGTCGAGCATGGCGTCCTGGCCGTAGACATCGGCCATCCGCCGGACCGCGAGGAAGGCGACGCCGTACCGGGCGGCCGCCTGCTCGGTGGAGGCTCCGAACGCGGGTTGGTCCACCGCGGGATCCCCGTCCCAGCCCCGTCCCACGAGGTCGCGCACGGCGTCGATGGCGTCGTACTCGTACACGTCGCGGCCGGCCATCGCGGCATAGTCGGCGACCCCCTCGACCAGCCACCACACCGAACCGCCGAGCCCGCCGCGCTTACCGGCCAGGGTGGCGACGTGGGTCAGCTCGTGCGTCAGCAGGTCCTCGATATCGCCCAGCGGCACCACCGCGCCGTTGACGACGACCTCGTTGTCGGTCTGGTTGACGTAGACGCCGGCAGCCCACTCGGGCTGGTCGTAGCCGTACCAGGTGGCCCAGTCGCCGGAGCTGGCGAGGAAGATCACGTACCGGCTCGGCGGGCCGTCCCACCGGGCGAGCGAGTCGGCCACCACCGCCGCCCGCTCAGCCGCCGCCAGCGTGTCCGCCAGGCGGCGGTCCAGTCGCGACGAGGTCGCCACGACCGTACGGGCGCCCGTCGCGACCTCGAGCTCGGCGCCCTCCCACGGCCGCGGCCCGATCTGGTCAGGGCCGGAGTGCGACACCGCGGTCAGCACGAGGCGGTCGTCGGCGAGGCGCCAGTCCGTTCCGATCTCGACCACATTGGGGCGGCACGTCGGATCGCCGAAGCAGTAGGTCACCCGGATGTCGGCGTGCCAGGACAGGTCGCCCGTCGCATCCGGCGTGGACCCGACCGCCTGGACCCACCGGCCCACGCCCATCTGGTGCAGTACCTCGAAGCGGCGCTGCAGATCGTCGCGCAGGCCGGCGTCCTCCGGGTCGACCGGCGCCAGGTACGCCTCGACGTCACCGGCGAGCAGGGCGGCGTCCTGGCCGGACACCGCGGCGGCGACGGCCCGGCGGGCCCAGGCGTTCCACTCGCTCGCAGGGGCATCGCTGTTCGGCGGCGCGTCCAGCTCACCGGCCGTGTGCCAGGTGACCGCCTCGCCGGGACCAGGCAGCTGGGGGAACCGCGTGACGCCGACGTATCCACTGATGACGATGACCAGCACGCTGATGATGACCAGCGCCCAGCCGCGAGGGCTGTGCCGGGTGGGCCGCTCGGGTGCGGGGACACCGTACGGCGGGGGGTAGCCGTAGGGCGGCGGGCCGTACGGGAGTGCCTGACCGTACCCGGGAACCTGGCCCGGGACAGCCGACACCGGTATCGGGGCGTAGTAGGGCGGCGAGGGCTGCATCGGGGGCGCCTGCGGCCATGGCGGCGGGGCCGGCACCGGCTGTGGCGGCGGCGCGATGGAGTTACCGCCGCCGACCGGGCCGCCAACCATTCATCACCGTCGCTTTATCACGGGGCGGCTGGCGCCCGCGGTCACACGTGCCGTCCGCCCGACTTTAGCCGATCGCGGCCATCAGTCGCGCGAGGCGAGGGCGCGGGCGAAGAACGCGACGTTAGCGGGACGCTCGGCGAGGCGGCGCATCAGGTAGCCGTACCACTGCGTGCCGTACGGGACATAGACCCGCATGGTGTAGCCGGCGTCGGCGAGCCGGGTCTGCTCGGCTGGCCGCACCCCGTAGAGCATCTGGAACTCGAACGTCTCGGGGGAGCGGTCGAACCACTTCGCCCGGTCCTCGGTGATCGCGACCAGCCGGGGGTCGTGGGTGGCGACCATCGGGTAGCCCTCGCCCGACATCAGGATGTTCAGGCACCGGACGTACGACTTGTCCACGTCCAGCCGGGTCGCGTAGGCGACGGTCTCGGGCTCGCGGTAGGCGCCCTTGCACAGCCGCACCCGGGAACCGGGACCGGCGAGCTCGCGGCAGTCGCTCTCGGTTCGGCGCAGGTACGCCTGCAGCACGGCGCCCGTGGTCGGGAAGTCCGCCCGCAGCCGGGACAGGATGTCCAGCGTCGAGTCGGTGGTGGCGTGGTCCTCCATGTCCAGGGTCACCGTGGTGCCGGCCGCCACCGCGGCGGCGCAGATCGATCGGGCGTGCTCGTAGGCCAGCTTCTCGTCGAATCGCTGGCCCAGCGCGGAGAGCTTGACACTGACCTCGGCCGCCGCGATGGCGGGTGGCTGGGTGGGGGAGGAGAGTCCGAACGGCATTGTCGCGCCGTCGGGACGCAGGTGGCTCGGGGCGGAGGTCAGCCCGGCGTCGGCGAGCGTCGTGAGGGCGCGGATGTACTCGTCGCGGTTCGCCTCGGCCTGCCCGGGCGTCCGGGTGTCCTCGCCCAGGTAGTCGAGGGTGACGGTGAGGCCGTCGCCGGTGAGCTCGTGGCCCACGCGGAGGGCGTCATCGATGCCGATGCCGGCGACGAAGCGCCGCACCACGTCCCGGGTCACAGGGGCGGTCTCGACCAGTCGCTCGACCCGCGGGTTACGGGCGGCGGCCAGGATGACGGATCGAAGCATGAAGCCGAGACTAGTCCTGCACCCGATGCCGGGAGACGGCACGTCGACTCGTCGCGCGGGCGCGTCGTCACGGGCCGCGGTGACATCGGAACGTCACGCACGTGAGACGGACATGTCGTGCGCGCTGGACTCGCTCGGTGCAAGGGTGGCCGCTACGGTGGACGCGTGAACTTCGACGAGTACGCGCGCACGGCGGTCGATCTTGTGAATGCGCAGGTCGAGACGCTGGCGCAGGTGCGTGCGTTCTTTGGTGCCGCGAGCTGGCAGGCGGCCGAGGTGACCGAGAAGGACGTCGCGGTGCTCCGCCGCGGCGCCAGGCGTCTGCGTGAGGTCTTCGAGCACGGATCGGCAGGCCGCGACGCCGAGGCCGTCAGCGGGCTCAACGCCCTGCTCGAAGCCCATCCCGTGCAGCCCCGGATCTCCGTCCACCAAGCCCACGACTGGCACATGCACGTGACCGGCCGAGGCTCCTCCGTCGCCGCCGAGCACATGGCCGGCGCGGTCTGGGGCCTCGCGGTGTGGCTATGCGAGTACGGCAGCAACCGGTTCGGTGTCTGCGCCGACGAGCGATGCGGCAACGTCTACCTGGACACCTCGTCGAACTGCTGCCGTCGGTTCTGCTCCGAGCGCTGCGCCACCCGCTCGCACGTGGCCGCCCACCGCGCCCGTAAGCGCGCCGTGGCCGACGACGCGGCGCTCCTGCCACCCGTCGTCACGGCCGCCCCCGACATCGACCCCGACACCCGCTCTCTCGTCACCGCCGGGTAGCTCTTCGCCGACGATCTAGGTCTACGCATGGTGATTGGAGATCAACTCACCATGCAAAGCCTAGATCAACGCGGTCTCCGCGGCGAGGTGCTCCCGGGCGAAGGCTAGTGCCTCGCCCAGGTCGTCGGCCCGGGCCTGGCGCGAGCGCGCCCTCCGGGTGGCGACCTCGACCGCCACCGTGCCCTGGAAGCCGCGCGAGCGCAGCGAGGACAGGAGCCGGCCGCACGGCTGGGAGCCGCGGCCCGGGACGAGGTGCTCGTCGCGGCCCTCCCCACTGCCGTCGCCGAGGTGGACGTGACGCAGGTTGGGGCCCATCGCGTCGGCCATGGCAATGGCGTCGGTCCGAGCGGCGGCGCAGTGGGACAGGTCCAGGGTGTACGCCTCGAAGCCGAAGCGGCTCGGGTCCCACCCGGGCAGGTAGGGCACGAACTCCCGCCCGCGCACCCGGACGGGGTACATGTTCTCCACCGCGAAGGCGATGCGGGGGAAGCGCTTGTGCAGGGCGCTGAGGCCGGCGCCGAACCCGGTCGCGTACTCGCGCTGCCAGGCGAACGGTGGGTGCACCACCACGGTGTCGGCGCCGAGCTCGGAGGCGAGCACGGCCGAGCGGCGCAGCTTCTCCCAGGGCTCGGTTCCCCACACCCGCATCGTGATCAGCAGGCACGGTGAGTGCACTGAGCGCACCGGAACCCCGTAGTGCTCAGCCAGCACGCGCAGAGCGGCCGGGTCCTGACTCACGGGGTCGGTCCACACCATCACCTCCACGCCGTCGTAGCCGAGGGTCGCGGCCATCTCGAACGCGGCCGCGGTGGGCTCCGGAAAGACGGACGAGGTGGAGAGCACGACCGGGATCTTGCGGGACCGGGATGTCACCCACTCAGGGTAACCGTGACGGCGCGCGACCGGGCCTTTGATCATGTTGACGCCAGAGTGTCCAGCCGGCGAAGAATCACCCCTTCCCGCAGCGCCCACGGGCAGATGTCGACCCGGTCGACGCCAAGCCGGCGGGTGACCTCCTCGGCGACGACGGCGCCGGCGAGGAGCTGGTGGGCTCGGTCGGGGCTGACGCCGTCCATCTCGGCGAGCGCGGTCGAGGGCATGCGCTGGATGAACCCGAGCACCTGGTGCAGCCCCGTACGCGTGAGGGAGCGGGGCGCCCGGAACCCCGCAACCGACGGCGCCGCACCGGCCAGCCGGGCGAGCGAGCGGAAGGTCTTCGACGTTGCGGCCGCCCAGTCCCACTCACCGACATCGAAGCCCTGCAGATGCCTGGCCACGTGGGCCCGGACGTCGTCGACCTCGACGGCCGGTGGCGGGTCGGCCGAGAAGCGCTCGCGGGTGAGCCGGCCCGCGCCCAGCGGGAAGGACAGCGCGACCGCCGGCTCCTCGTCCACGCCGGCCGCGATCTCCAGCGAGCCGCCACCGATGTCGATGACCAGCAGCCGGCCCGCCGACCACCCGAACCACCGGCGTACCGCCAGGAACGTCAGGCGGGCCTCCTCGCGACCGGAGAGCACCTGCAACTCCACGCCGGTCTGCTCGCGCACGCGGGCGATGACCGAGGCCACATTGGACGCCCCCCGCACCGCCGACGTGGCGAACGCGAGCATGTCCTCGACGTCGTGGTGCGCCGCCGCCGCCCGCGCGGAGGCGATCGCCTTGACCAGATCGTCGGCCGCATCGTCGTTGAGCGTGCCGTCGCTCCCGATACGCTCGGCCAGGCGCAGCACGCTCTTCTCCGAGTAGGCCGGCCATGGATGCGCACCCCGATGGGCATCCACCACGAGCAGATGCACCGTATTCGATCCCACGTCGAGCACGCCGAGTCTCATGACCGCCAGCGTATGCGCGCCATACGTCCGGGCCCGGTAGGAGCGGCTACCCTTTGCCGATGAGCAGTCGCCCGCGGGCACTTCGTCGCACCGAGGTGCCGGTGCGGATCACCCTTGACGCCGATACGCCCGAGACGCCAGCCACGGGCGGTCCGCGCAGTCGCGAGGTGGAACTCGACTTCCCCCGCGAGTGGCTGGAGTTCACCGACCCGGCCAACACCGACCACCTCATCCGGGCCGACATGACGTGGCTGCTGTCCCGGTGGACCTGCATCTTCGGGCGGGGTTGCCACGGCATCATCGAGGGTCGGGCCGTGGACGGGTGCTGCTCGCACGGGGCGTTCTTCACTGACAGCGACGACGAGAAGCGGCTGCGCACCGCGGTGAAGCTGCTGACGCCGCAGACGTGGCAGCACTTCCGCCGCGGCTTCGCCAACTACACCGAGATGGACACGGTGGACGGCAGCACGCCGGCCCGTCGCACCGCCACCCGTCCGGACGGTCCCTGCGTCTTCCTCAACGACCCTGACTTCCCGGGCGGGTACGGGTGTGCGCTGCATGCCCAGGCGCTGCGCGACGGGCGGCACCCGCTGGAGTACAAGCCTGACGTCTGCTGGCAGCTGCCGATCCGTCGCGACCAGGAGTGGACCAAGCGGGTCGACGGATCCAAGATCCTGCTCACCGTGCTGGCCGAGTTCGACCGGCGCGGGTGGGGCGAGGGCGGGCACGACCTGCACTGGTGGTGCACCTCCTCGCCCGAGGCGCACGTGGGCGGCGAGCCGATGTACAAGTCGTACGGTCCGGAGCTCGCCGCCCTGATCGGCGAGCAGGCCTACGGCAAGCTCGTCGAGCTGTGCGTGGCCCGGGAGCAGTCGGGCCTCGTCGCCATCCACCCCGCCACCGCAAGCGCCCAGCGCACCGCCTGACTGTCCACACTCGACAGTCTGTGGAGCGACGTACGTCACAACGTTTGCGGCCCTCTTCGAGGTTTGCCCGCCGTGGATTCCGGGCAGAGTTGCCAGTGACGGTGGCGATTCGTATTCCGGCTGGTCCGCGGAGCCGATTCAACCGGCGAAGTCGGGCAGCTTGCGAAGCGAGTCATGCAGACAGCCCACCGACTACCGCGGCCCGAGGGGCGAGGTGCCGCGGTCCGGGGGCGGGGGGGGCCGGCGGGGGGGGGGGTGGGGGGGGGGGCCGCCCCCCCCCCCCCCCCCCCCCCCCCCCCCCCCCCCCCCCCCCCCCCCCCCCCCCCCCCCCCCCCCCCCCCCCCCCCCCC
>JBQGBY010000150.1:0-58623 GCA_052038195.1 Micromonosporaceae bacterium
GCCGCCGCAGAGCGAGACCTCGCCGTTCTACCCCCGGTCGCCCTACGCGATTGCCAAGCTCTTCAGCTACTGGATCACCCGGAACTATCGCGAGGCGTATGGGCTGTTCGCGGTGAACGGCATCCTGTTCAACCACGAGTCGCCCCGGCGGGGCGAGACCTTCGTGACCCGAAAGATCACGCGGGCAGTCGCCGCGATCAAGGCCGGCCAGCAGAAGCACCTCTACCTGGGGAACCTGGAGGCGGTCCGGGACTGGGGCTACGCGGCCGAGTACGTCGAGGGAATGTGGCGGATGCTGCAGGCAGACCAGCCCGAGGACTATGTGCTCGCGACCGGTGTCGGGGTGACCGTGCAGGAGTTCGTGGAGATCGCGTTCGGGCACGCCGGACTCGACTGGCAGGACCATGTCCGCTTTGATGACCGCTACCTGCGCCCGACTGAGGTCGATGCCTTGATCGGAGATGCGAGCAAGGCAGGCGACCAGCTCGGCTGGAAGCCCACAGTGGACGGTCGGGCGCTGGCCAAGCTCATGGTCGATGCCGACATCCAGTCCCTGGAGTGCGCGGGTCGCCCGTGGGTCGACACGGTGGACCTGAGTTCGTGGAGGAGCGCGTGAGCGCGGACGGCGTCTCGTACTCCCCGGCCGAGCTCGACCGCCACGCGACCTTCTACGTGGCTGGGCACCGGGGCCTGGTGGGCAGCGCGATCTGGCGCATGCTCGAGTCTCGCGGGTTCACCCGCCTCGTCGGCCGGACCTTCAAGGAGCTCGACCTGCGCGAGCGGGACGCCACGTTCGAGTTCATGGCCGAGACGAAGCCGCGGTATCTGGTGCTCGCGGCGGCGAAGGTGGGCGGCATCCTGGCCAACTGCACCTACCCGGTCGATTTCCTCAGTGACAACCTTCGTATCCAGACCAACGTCCTCGATGCGGCGCTGGCCAACGACGTCGAGCGCGTGCTGTTCCTCGGTTCGTCGTGCATCTACCCGAAGCTCGCTCCGCAGCCAATCTCCGAGGACTCGCTCCTCACGGGCCATCTCGAGGAGACCAACGACGCCTACGCGATCGCCAAGATCGCTGGCATCCTCCAGGTGCAGGCGGTGCGTCGGCAGTACGGACTGCCGTGGATGTCTGTCATGCCGACGAACCTTTACGGCCCCAACGACAACTTCTCGCCGACCGAGTCGCACGTCCTGCCGGCGCTGATCCGCCGCTACGACGAGGCCACGCGAAGGGGCGCCACGACGGTCACGAACTGGGGTAGTGGCAGGCCCCGTCGGGAGTTCCTCCACTCCGATGACATGGCCGATGCTTGTCTGTTCCTCCTGGAGCACTACGACGGTCCCTTGCAGATCAACGTCGGCAGCGGCACGGACCATACGATCCGAGAGATCGCCGACATGGTCGCCGACGCGGTCGGCTACCGCGGACGTACGGAGTGGGACACCTCCAAGCCTGACGGGGCTCCACAGAAGTTGCTCGATATCTCCAGGCTCACTCTGGCTGGCTGGTCTCCGCGGATCGGGCTCTGCGAAGGCATCGCGGCGACGGTTGAGGCCTACCGGAGTGAGGTTCGGTAGCGGGCGGATGTCCACTGAGTCGGAACCGTCGACGATCCCGGTCATCGACCCGTCGAAGGCGCCGGGCGAACGAAAGGCGTGGGGGCGCTCCGCCACGATTGTCTACTTGTGGGGCGCTGCTGAGCGGTTGTTCGTCAGCAACCCGTGGCAGCTCAACTCCGGGCTGCGTCGGCGTCTGATCACCGAACTCAGGCGGCTGCTTCGTGATCCCTCCACCCGGGTCGCTCCGGGTGCGGCGGCGCGACGGGAGGTGGAGACGCGCTTCGCGATCGACCGCGTCGCGGCGAGCGCACTGAGCGCTTACAGGGATCCTGTTGCGAGCCCGAAGACTTACGCGTGACGGGGCGCCCACAGACCGCTGGGTCAGGGCTGTTCGCGGCGGTTCAGGCCCGGTGGCGGCCGATCGAGTGACTTGATCTTAACCCGCGCGGGAGTACGCCGATACCTCCTAGGCCAGCACGAGGACGCCCCCGGAGATCACCACGAGTGCCGAGCCGAGGACGACCAGTACCTTGGTCCACCGCGGCCGCTTCGGGCCGCGTCGGGGACGTTCGTCCGCGGACCGGCGAGCACGGCGGGGGGCGCCACGGTTGGGTGGTCCGCCCCGATCACGCCGGCGCTCGTCGACGACGGCGGCTCTTCGCGATGGCCTAGCGCGCGACGCTCTCGCGTGCGGCGTGCTCGGCTGTGTCGTGGGCGGAGTCGTAGGCGATGAAGTACGACGGCCGGCCCTGGACCGCGGCGTAGAGCCGACCCAGGTACTCGCCGAACAGGCCCAGGCACAGCAGTTGCGCGCCGCCGAGGAACAGCACCGTCGCGATCATCGAGGCCCAACCCCGCACGGTCGAGTCAAAGGCGTACGAGATCGCTACATAGACCAGCATGACGAGGCAGAAGAAGAAGCTGAGCAGGCCCAGCCAGGTCGCGAGGCGCAGGGGCGCTGCGGAGAAGTTGGTGACGCTGTCGGTCGCCAGGGCCAGCATCTTCCGGAAGGGATACTTCGTCCGGCCGGCGGCGCGCTTGGCGCGCACATATCCGACCTCGCCGGACGGGAAGCCCAGCCATGGGACCAGGAGCCGGTAGACGGGCTGCCGTTCGGGAAGCTGCTTGAGCGCATCGACGCTCGCCCGCGACAGCAGCCGGAAGTCGCCCGCGCTAGATCGGATCTTGGCCCCGACCAGTCGCGCCATGAGCCAGTAGTAGAGGCCGGCCGTGCCGCGTTTGCCCACAGTGTCGGAGGTGCGGTCCTGCCGGACGCCGTACACGATGTCGAGCCGCTGCGCCCGGGCGAGCGAGAGCATCTCGGGGATTGTCTCCGGCGGGTCCTGGAGATCGGCGTCAAGGCTGACCACGTACTGGCCGTACGCGCTGTGCAGGCCGGCGGTCAAGGCGGCCTGGTGGCCGCTGTTACGCCGCAGCCGAACGACCCGCAACTGCGGCCACGCCCGGCGCAGGCCGAGCAGTGCCGCGGCTGTGGCGTCGGTGCTGCCGTCGTCGACCGCGACGACCTCGTAGCTGTCCTCGATCGAGTCCAGCACCGGGCGCAGGCGGTTGACGAGGAGTGGCAGGACCTCCGCCTCGTTGTACATCGGGATCACGACCGACAACACGGGTGTCGACTTGTTCGTCACCAGCCCTCCTCCGCCGAACGGACCACCTTAACCCGGGGCGGTTCCCAGGAAGTTCCCAGGCCGTCGAGGCGACTGCGGCTGCTCCGGGCGGGAATATAGAACACGGGCTCGGGGCTCTCCCTGACGTCCCGCACTGAGAAGGAGAGAGATCAACCGTGCATGGGCATCGCAACGGCCTCAAGACCGCTGCTCTTCTCGGCCTGCTGTCTGGCCTGATCCTGCTCGTCGGTTACTGGATCGGCGGCGGTCCAGGTCTGGTCATCGCCGTCATTGTTTCGCTCGGCCTGAACGCGGCCACGTTCTTCTACTCCGACAAGATCGCGCTGCGTACCATGGGCGCCCAGCCCGTGACCGAGGCGCAGGTGCCGGAGCTGTACGCCATGGTGCGCGACCTCGCGACCCAGGCGCGACAGCCAATGCCCCGGCTCTACGTCTCGCCGACCCCGCAGCCCAACGCGTTCGCCACGGGCCGCAACCCGCGCAACGCCGCCGTCTGCGTCACCGAGGGCATCCTCGGCATGCTCACCCCCCGCGAACTGCGCGGGGTAATCGGTCACGAGCTCTCACATGTCTACAACCGTGACATTCTCATCTCGTCCGTCGCGGCCGCCCTCGCCGGGATCATCACGATGCTGGCCCAACTCGCCTGGTTCATCCCGATCGGGCGTTCTGAGGATGACAACGGCCCGGGCATCGCCGGCATGCTCCTCATGCTGATCCTCGGCCCCATCGCGGCGTCCATCATCCAGCTCGCCATCTCGCGCAGCCGCGAGTTCCAGGCGGATGCGTCGGGTGCGCAGCTGACCCAGGACCCCATCGCCCTCGCCAGTGCGCTGCGGAAGATCCACGCAGGTGCGACGGCCATGCCTTTGCCCGCCGACGGTCAACTCACCAGCACCGCTCACCTCATGATCGCCAACCCGTTCCGTGCCGGCGGCCTGCGCAGCCTCTTCTCGACCCACCCGCCGATGGAGGAGCGCGTCGCCCGCCTCGAGGCGATGGCCCGCAGCGCTGGCCCGGTCCAGTACCGCTGAGCCACCAGCGCGGACGCGAAAAACGGCCCCTTGACCGCACTCGGTCAAGGGGCCGTTCTCGCTGGTGGTGGCGGGTCGAGGATTCGAACCTCGGTAGCTTTCGCGACAGATTTACAGTCTGCTCCCATTGGCCGCTCGGGCAACCCGCCGTGATGCCACCATCCGGGGCGGCAGCCCAAACAGGATACCCGTACCGCCGGGTGTGCCGGCAAACGGGTACCGCGAGCGCGAGGAGTGGGCGCCAGCGAGCCCCGCAGGCGCGAAGCCGAACAGGTACCGCGAGCGCGAGGAGTGAGCGCCAGCGAGCCCCGCAGTCGCGAAGCCGAACAGGTACCGCGAGCGCGAGGAGTGGGCGCCAGCGAGCCCCGCAGTCGCGAAGCCGAACAGGTAGCGTCATCCGGCGGGATCTGCGCGAGGTGTACCCGGTAGCCGTACGGTTATCCATCGAAAGGAGGCGACATCATGGCCGACACGTCGTCGTTCGACATCGTCAGCAAGGTGGACCGCCAGGAGGTGGACAACGCGCTCAACCAGGCCGCCAAGGAGCTGGCCCAGCGGTTCGACTTCCGTGGGGTGAACGCCAGCATCGCGTGGGGCGGCGAGGCGGCGGTGACTCTCAAGGCGGATACCGAGGACCGGGTGAAGGCGGCCCTGGAGGTCTTCAAGGAGAAGCTGGTCAAGCGTCAGATCTCGCTGAAGGCACTCGACGCCGACGATCCGCAGACGTCCGGCAAGGGCTACAAGATCGACTGCCGGATCATCCAGGGCATCGAGGCGGACAAGGCGCGGGCGATCTCGAAGAAGATCCGCGACGACGGCCCCCGCGGCGTGCAGGCCCAGATCCAGGGTGACCAGCTTCGGGTCACGGCGAAGAAGAAGGACGACCTACAAGCTGTGATCACGATGTTACGGAACGAGGATTTCGGAATCGCTCTGCAGTTCACTAACTACCGCTAACCGGCCAAATAGCCATAAAACGTCTCTAGCTACCCGAGGCATGGCGCCGGGCGAGCCCTTGGCGGTGGGCCGAACGGTCAGACTAGGTCGGACGGGTGTTCCGTCCCGTCACCTGTGGGTATGCGCACGGGAGATCATGTGGCAGCATCCTCACTGTCCCTGTATGCCGCACAGGTGATGGTCGATGGGAGCCGCGAACATGCGTAGGGGCGAGAGGCGCCGGATGTCCCGGGTTGCGACGAAGGTCGCGTTCCTGGCCGTGATGACCGCCCTGGTCTTGGCTGGGACGCTGTCACTGAACGACATCATTTGGACGTAATGCGGGCTCTCGCGTCCGGGCCCTGTTCATCTGGTCTTGTGGCGGCAGGTGACTCCTGGTGCCGCGGATGAAGATGGCCCGCGGGCGGCCTCAATGGCTCGCGTACTACATCGCCGCACCGCTGGCTGTCCTGACGGTTGTGCTGGCCGGGTCGTTGTCCACCCCCAGCGCCCGGGAACTGCCCGAGGCCCTGCTGTTCCTCACGCTCATGGTCTTGGCGCACGCGATCGTGCTGGTCTTCGAGGTGCGTCGCAACTCCGTGACCGTCACGATCAGCGAGATCCCCCTGCTGCTGGCGCTGTTCTACCTGTCGCCGGTCATGGTGGTCCTGGTGCGAGTGGTGGCTGGCCTCGCGCTTCAGGTCTTTCAGCGGAACTCGGCGGTGAAGAGCGTCTACAACGTCGCCACCATCGGCCTGGCGACCGCCGTGGCCGGGATGATCGTGACCCGGTTCTCCGTCGTGCTTCCGGTGACGCCGGCCACCTGGGTGGTACTCGCGGCGGCGGTCGCCGCGTCCTCGATCATCTCGCTCGTATCCGTGCTAGGGGTGATCTGGCTCGTGCAGGGCGCGCCGCCGCTGCCGAGTCTCATGCGCGCCTCCGCCTCGGTACTCGTCGTCACCGCCGCCAACATCCTGGTCGGCCTGATCGTGCTGCAGGTGCTTCAGGGCGAGCCTTGGTCGATCGTGTTGCTGGTCGGCCTGCTCGCGCTGCTCGCCGTGGTCTACCGCTCGTACGCGCAGTTCACCCTCCAGCACCGCAGCCTGACCGAGCTGTACGAGCTGACCCAGGCGATGTCGGGGGCGGCGCGCAACAGCACCCTGCCGGATGTCCTGCTGGGCCGCACGCGTGAGCTCCTCCAGGCCGAGCACGCCACCCTCTGGCTGCCCGCCGCCGGGCGCTATCCCCGCACACTGCTGACCGCGCGGGTCGACTCGCCCGGTCTGCTGGACCAGAGCCCGACGCCACCGGTGCTGCGCGAGCGGGCGGTCGCCGGTGGGGCCACGCTCATCGTCGGCCCCAAGGTGGGCGACTCGGGCCTGCGGGTTCTGTTGCGTGGCGCCGGCGTCAAGGACGTGATCGTCGTCCCGCTGCGCTCCGGGTCCGCCGTGATCGGCAGCCTCGAGGTGGCGGGCCGGCTGGGCGACCGGGCGACCTTCGGACGCGAGGACGTACGCCTATTGGAGACCCTGGCCGCACACGCCGCCGTGGCGGTCGAGAATTCGCGCCTGGTCGACCGGCTGCTCTTCGACGCCTACCACGACGCGGTGACCCGGCTGCCCAACCGTCGCCGGGTGCTGGCTCAGCTCGAGGAGGCCGTCCGCGTACGGGCGGAGGATGAGGTCGTCGCGGTCATCTCATTCGATGTGGGCGGGCTTCGCGACGTGAACGACGCGTTCGGCCACGCCGCGGGCGACGAGATGGTCCGGGAGGTCGCGGGCCGCCTGCGCAGTCTCGCCCCGGCCGCGGCACTGGTCGGCCGCAGCGGCAGCGACGAGTTCCTCGTCACGCTCCGCGTGCGCGACGCGCAGGCCGCGGTCGCGCTCGCCGACAGCCTGCGGGCCGCGGTCCAGGAGCCGCTGAGCGTCGGCGACATTTCGCTGTCTGTCGATGTGGCGGCGGGCGTCGCGGTCTACCCCGACCACGCGGACGACCCGGAGTCGCTGGTCCGGCGGGCCGACCTGGCGGCCCAGACGGCCAAGCACCTGACCACCCCTGTGCACCTGTTCCACCCGAACCAGCAGGCGCGCTCCTCGCACCGGCTCGAGCTAGCCGCCGACCTGCGGCACGCCCTCGAGGACGGCCAGGTCCTGGTGTACTTCCAGCCGAAGCTGTCCCTCCCGGACCGCCGGGTGGTCGGCGTCGAGTGCCTGGCGCGGTGGGAGCACCCCGTCCACGGCGAGGTGCCGCCCGAGGAGTTCGTGGCGATCGCCGAGCACACCGGGCAGCTCAGCCGGCTCACCGATCTCGTGCTGCGGGAGGGTCTGCACCGGGCCCGGGGCTGGTTCGACGCCGGCCGGGAACTGCCCGTCGCGGTGAACCTCTCCCTGCGTACGGTGGTCGATCCGACGTTCCCGCGTCACCTGGCGAGGCTGCTCGAGGAGGCCGACGTGCCGGCCCGCCTGGTCACCTTGGAGATCCGCGAGGAGGGCATGCTCGGCGAGCCGGAGCGGTCGCTGGCCAACCTGCGGCGCCTGGCGGAGATGGGCGTACGGCTGGCGGTGGACGACTTCGGGACCGGCCACGCCTCGCTGACCTACCTGCGGCGGATGCCCTTCGACGAGGTGAAGATCGACAAGTCGTTCGTGCAGGGGATGGCGACCGACGCCGACGACCTGGCCACCGTCCGGGCCGTGGTGGGGCTGGCCGGGCACCTCGGTCTGGTCTCGGTCGCCGAAGGCGTGGAGAACGAGCGGACCGTGATCCTGCTCGAGGAGCTCGGGTGTCGCGTCGGTCAGGGCTTCCTGTTCAGCCGGGCCCTGCCGTACGAGCGGTTCGAGGCATGGTTGGTCGGCCAGACCCAGCTGGCGCCCGTCACCGTCGTGGAGCCACGGCGCCAGTGGGATGGCGACCCGCCCGCGGACGGCCGCCGGTTGCGGGTCGTTCCCTGATCACGAGTACGCAGACCGTACGGTCGCGACCGTACGGGAACTGATTTCACGGGCCGGGGCCCGCCGTGTACTCTTACCGAGGTCGCGAGAGCGGCTGGCGTTTGCGCGCCCCCTTAGCTCAGTCGGCAGAGCGTCTCCATGGTAAGGAGAAGGTCTACGGTTCGATTCCGTAAGGGGGCTCAGCTGCTGTAAGGCAGACGTGGCGGTGTAGCTCAGATGGCAGAGCAAGCGGCTCATAATCGCTGTGTCGCCGGTTCAAGTCCGGCCACCGCTACCAGCGAGACTCACCGTAACCGGGCATCCAGGACACCGAGCACACGCGAAAGGCACGGCCGTGGCTAAGGCGACCGACATCCGTCCAAAGATCACGATGGCGTGTGCGGACTGCAAGAACCGCAACTACATCACGAAGAAGAACCGGCGTAACGACCCGGACCGGATCGAGCTGCGCAAGTTCTGCCCGCACTGCGGCAAGCACACCTCGCACCGCGAGACCCGCTAGCTGCCACCCCGTGCCGATCGACCCGTCTTTCGTCGGCCGGACCTACCCGCCGACCGAGCCGCTCCAGGTCACCCGCGCGAAGATCCGTCAGTTCGCCGACGCGATCGGTGCGACCGACCACCCCGACGATGTGGCGCCGCCGACCTTCCCGATCGTGCTCACGCTCGCGGCGGGGCGGGCGATCATCGATGACCCCGCACTGGGCATCGACTACTCCCGAGTCGTGCACGGCGACCAGCGCTTCGCCTACCTCCGCCCGGTCGTGGCCGGCGACGAGCTGCGCTGCGTCTGTACGGTCGACGAGATCATGAGCCGCGCCGGCAACGACTTCATCACGACCCGCGCTGAGGTCACCGACGCCACCGGATCACCCGTGGCGACGGTCTGGACGCGGCTGGTGGTGCGGGCATGACGTTGCATGAGGGCCAGGCGTTACCGGCACAGACGTACGTCGTGACCAGGGCCGACCTCGTCCGGTACGCGCAGGCCTCGGGCGACCATAACCCGATCCACCTCGATGACCGGTTCGCCCGCTCGGTGGGCCTGCCCGGCGTGATCGCGCACGGCATGTACACCATGGCGCTGGCCGGCCGGGCGCTGTCGACGTGGGCCGGGCGCCCCGACGCCGTGCTCGAGTTCGGCGTGCGGTTCACCAAACCGGTCGTCGTGCCCGACGACGACGCGGGCGCCGAGGTCGTCGTGGGCGGTGTCGTCCGTACGGTCTCTCCGGGCCGGGCGGAGGTCGACCTGACCGTGACCTCGGGCGGGGAGAAGGTGCTCGCGCAGGCGCGCGCGACGGTCCGCACCTGACCCGGGTTGGGGAGATCGGCCCGCAGCCCGTACACTGGTCGCCCGTGGGGTGAGTCACCCCTGTCGCGGTGTGCCCGCGACCAGGTCGGGTGAGCCAACCCGGTCTGGTGATCTGGCCGCGACGGGTGGGCCGACCCGCACAGGGGTGTGGCGCAATTGGTAGCGCAGCGGTCTCCAAAACCGCAGGTTGCAGGTTCGAGTCCTGTCGCCCCTGCTGCGTCTCCCCGTGGCGCACAATCGCGTGGCCCGGGGCCAGGAGCATCTGCCCCGCCGTGAGATCAACACCAGAGAGGGCGACAGTGGCCAGGAACCGCGGACGCTCAGTCGACGACAACGAGCCCGTCGACGAGCCAGTCGAGGACGCGTACGACGACGCGGACCTCGATGACGCCGACCTCGACGCCGACTTCGATGAGGACGATCTCGAGGACGATCTCGAGGACGAGGAGAAGGAGCAGCCCGCCCGGCGCTCCCGTGCGGGCGCCACGACCCGCGAGCGTGCCGCCAGCGTCAGCCGCAGCCGGACGAAGGTCGCGGCTGGGGAACGTGGGCGGGCCCGGGCCAAGGAGGGCGTCGGCGGACCGAGCATCCTCGGGCGGCTGGTGCGGCGGTTCCGGGAGACGGTCGCCGAGCTACAGAAGGTCATCTGGCCGACCCGCAAGGAGCTGTTGACCTACACCACGGTCGTGGTCGTCTTCGTCACCCTGGTGATGAGCCTCGTGTTCGGCCTCGACACCGGGTTCGCCCGACTGATGTTCCTGATCTTCGGCAACCCCGGGGAGTAGTGGAAGGCAGTACATGACAGTGCCTGACTACGACGAGACCGACCCTGTCGCCGACCTCGTGACGGCGGAGCCGGTGGCGGACGCGTCGCCGCTGGCGGAGGCTCCGGAGGAGGAGATCGATCCGGTCGCGGCGCTCCGCGACTCCCTGCGGTATGCGCCGGGCGACTGGTACGTGGTGCACTCCTACGCGGGCTACGAGAACCGGGTCAAGACCAACCTCCAGACCCGCATCGCGACCCTCGACATGGAGGAGTACATCTACCAGGTCGAGGTGCCGACCCGGGAAGAGGTCGAGGTCCGCAACGGTAAGCGCCAGCAGGTGCAGAACAAGGTCTTCCCCGGCTACATCCTGGTCCGGATGGAGCTGACCCCCGAGTCGTACTCCTGCGTTCGCAACACACCCGGAGTCACGGGTTTCGTGGGGTCGACCGACCGCGCCGACCGGCCCGCGCCGCTATCCCTCGAAGAGGTGATCAAGTGGCTCGCGCCCGCCGTGACGACGGACAAGAAGGCCAAGCCCGAGGTCAAGCTGCTGGACTTCGAGGTGGGTAACTCGGTCACCGTCATCGACGGCCCGTTCGCGTCGCTGCCGGCCACGATCAGCGAGATCAACGTGGATCAGCAGAAGCTCAAGGCCCTGGTGTCGATTTTCGGCCGGGAGACCCCGGTCGAGCTCAACTTCAACCAGGTGTCCAAGGTCTAGCGGTCGCTCCGACCGCCAGGTTCGTCGCCCGCCCAGGATCGATCAGGAAGAGTCATGCCTCCGAAGAAGAAGAAGCTGGTCAAGACGTTCACGCTCCAGCTGCCCGCCGGCTCGGCCACGCCGGCGCCACCGGTCGGCCCGGCGCTCGGCCAGCACGGCGTGAACATCATGGAGTTCGTGAAGCAGTACAACGCGGCCACCGACAGCCAGCGGGGCGACATCGTCCCGGCGGAGATCAGTGTCTACGAGGACCGATCGTTCTCGTTCGTGCTGAAGACCCCGCCGGCCGCGCGGTTGCTCATCAAGGCCGCCGGCGTGGCCAAGGGCTCCGGCACGCCGCACAGCGCCAAGGTCGGCCAGATCACCCGGGCGCAGCTGCGTGAGATCGCGGAGAAGAAGATGGCCGACCTCAACGCCAACGACGTCGAGGCCGCCGAGAAGATCATCGCCGGGACCGCCCGGTCGATGGGCATCACCGTCCGGGACTAACCCCGGCACGTGGGAGGGCCGCGCTGGCCCGCATTCGCGAAGCCTGCGGAGCGAATCCGCAGGCCGAGTACCACACAGGAGAAGCAGATGCAGCGCAGCAAGGGTTACCGCAACGCGGCGGCGCAGGTCGACCGCAGCCGGCTCTACCCGCCGGCCGAGGCCATCAGGCTCGCCCGGGAGACGAGCCCGACAAAGTTCGACGCCACCGTCGAGGTGGCGATGCGCCTGGGCGTCGACCCGCGCAAGGCCGACCAGATGGTCCGCGGGGTGGTGAACCTGCCCCACGGCACCGGCAAGACCGCCCGGGTCATCGTCTTCGCCGCCGGCGACAAGGCGGCCGAGGCCGAGGCGGCCGGCGCCGACGCTGTCGGCAGCGACGAGCTGGTTGCCCGGATCCAGGGCGGCTGGCTCGACTTCGACGCGGCGATCGCCACGCCTGATCAGATGGCCAAGATCGGCCGTATCGCGCGGATCCTGGGCCCGCGCGGCCTGATGCCGAACCCGAAGACGGGCACGGTCACGATGGACGTCGCCAAGGCCGTGAGCGACATCAAGGGTGGGAAGATCACCTTCCGGGTCGACAAGCACTCCAACCTGCACCTCATCATCGGCAAGGCGTCCTTCACGTCCGAGCAGTTGATCGACAACTACGCGGCGGTCCTGGACGAGGTGATCCGGTCCAAGCCGTCGGCCGCGAAGGGCCGTTACCTGCGGAAGGTCTTCGTCACCACGACGATGGGTCCGGGCATCCCGGTCGATCCCAACATCACCCGGAACCTGCAGGACACGACCGCCTCGTCCGACAGCGCCTGACCCGACCTCAACCTCGTCGACGGCCGCCGTCTCGCGAGGTCCCGGCCGAACGGTTGTGGCGGCCGTATGCTGGCGCGGTGCGGGCCGTCGACGAGTCAAGCGTGCTGATCGAAGGTGCGTGGAACCACCGCCTGGTGAGCGCCAACGGCACCCGGCTGCACATCGCTGAGGCGGGCGCGGGTCCGTTGGTGCTGCTGTTGCACGGCTTCCCGGAGTTCTGGGCGGGGTGGGAGCACCAGATTCCGGCGCTCGCGGAGGCGGGCTTCCGGGTGGTCGCCGTCGACCTGCGTGGCTACGGCGCGAGCGACAAGCCGCCGCGTGGTTACGACGGTTTCACCGCCGCCTCCGACGTGGTGGGTCTGATCCGTGCTCTCGGGGAACGGTCGGCGTCGATCGTCGGCACGGGGTACGGCGGCCTCGTCGCCTGGAGCACCGCGGCGCTGCATCCCCGCAGCGTCGACCGGCTCGTCGTGCTCGCGGCCGCCCACCCCGCCCGGCTGTACGCCAGCCTGCTGTCAGGGGACCGTGACCAGCTCTCCGGCTCGCGGGCGATGCTGGCGTTCCAGCTCCCCCGCTACGAGCACCGCCTCACGCGCTCCGACGGCGCGCTGGTCGAGGAGTATCTGCGCCGGTGGTCCGGCCCGGCGTGGGCGCGGACGGACGACTTCGCCGGCTACGCCCGCGCGTGCCGGACAGCGATGCAGATCCCGCAGGCCGCGTTCTGCGCGATGGAGGCGTTCCGTTGGGGCATGCGTAGCCTGATGCGGCTGCACGGCCGGCGGTTCCGGGCACACATGCGCCAGCCGATCGTCACCCCGACCCTGCAACTGCACGGCGCCCACGACCCAGCCGTCCTGCCGGCCACCGCCCTGGGCTCCGGCCGCTACGTCATCGCCGCCTACGAGTGGCGGCTGCTGCCCGACGTCGGCCACTTCCCGCACCGCGAGGCGCCCGACCTCGTCACCGGCGAGATCATCCGCTGGATGAAAGAAGACCGTACGCGGGTCTAGAAACCGTCCGTGGCACCGGAACTGGCCGAAGTTCGTCCACGGTGGACGCACGACGACGGCGCCCTCAGGCCTTCGAAGGCGCCGTCCTCGGACTAGCTACGTCCGACCGGGTTACCAGGCGTGCCCTCATGCTGCGATGGACTTGCGTCCAGTCGCGTCGCCTACCCGTGGCTGATCGCGCGTGGGTGCCCAGCGGCCGTAGAGCGGATACCTGTCAGGTTTCCCTGTCTCAGGGATTCCCATTTCTGGTGCTCTCTGATTCAGTTCTCCCTGGCAGGTATCCGCTACCACCTTTCTACGCCGCCGCCGGACGGCGCACCAGCGGTTCGCGGGGAATCCGGGTCTTTGGTCCCGACGCCTGGGCCGGAGGGCCCGGGCCGCCCAGGTCACAGGCGGTACGGACTGACCCGCCGGTACGGGCAGCACCAGCCGAAGCCGGCGGTCAGGCGGTGACGGCGCGCTCGGCGGCCCGCGCTCGGCGATGACGGCCGTAAATGGCCAGCCCGATCGCAAACCCCACGCCGAGGCCGATGGCGGCCGCCGCGAACGGTACGGCGGGGCGCTCGCGCAAGCGCCGGGACAGCGGGATCGGGTGGCGGAACTCGAGCACCGGCCAGCCGCGCTCGGCCGCGACCCGGCGCAGCCCGCGATCCGGGTTCACCACGGTTGCGTGACCGACCGTCTCCAGCAGCGGCACGTCGGAGACGGAGTCGGAGTACGCGTACGAGGAGGCCAGGTCGTAGCCGCGTATCTCGGCGAGCTCGCGCGCGGCCTCGGCTTTCGTGGCACCGGCGGCGTAGTAGGACACCTCGCCGGTGTAGCGGCCGTCCTCGACCACCATCCGGGTCGCGATCACGTCGTCGATGCCGAGTTGGTCGGCGATCGGCCGGACCATCTCCTCGCCCGAGCTAGAGACCACCACGACGTCGCGCCCGGCGCCGCGGTGCTCATCGATGAGCGCCGCCGCCTCGGCGTAGATGTAGGGGCTGATGAGCTCGCTGAGGGTCTCGTGGACGATCTGGCTGACCTGGTCGACCCGCCACCCCTGGCACAGGTTGGCGATGTAGTCCCGCATGCGGGCCATCTGCTGTTCGTCGGCCCCACCGAGCCGGAAGGCGAGTTGCGCGTACGCGGCCTTTACCATGTCACGTCGCGAGATGAGGCCGTCCTTGTAGAACGGACGGCCGAAGGCCAGGGCGCTCGACTTGGCGATGATCGTCTTGTCGAGATCGAAGAACGCAGCACTGCGGACCACGGCCGGCAAGTCTAGTCGGGTGTCGGTGATCCCCGTCTGCGCCCGGCCGCCAGGGTTCGGCGCGGCGAAGGGACACCTCTGCCACTGTCGGGCCCTCGACTGAAATTGTGCGGCGTGTTATGCCGCCGGGGACTCGACGTTTGCGGGCATGTCGGGCATGCTTTCACCGGCAGGTGGGCCGGATCCGAGCAATCCTCGGGACGGCCCACTACACACGCCCTCGGCGGTCGCACCCCCCGTGATCGCTGAGTGGGACCGGCTCGACCCCCCCGGAGCCGCTCCCCGACGACCCCCGTCACCCCCCGGACGGGGGTCGTCCCTTCTCTAGGCACCGGTGTCGAGGCACCGCATCGGTTGCCACGCCCGGGGGCGCTCCGCACGACCGGGCCGCGGGTCGTTGCAGGTCAGCGCCGGCGACGGACCGGACGGGTTGTCCACAGCCCCCGTGGTTGTCCACAGATTCCCCGTGACCCATGGCGGACGGCCGGGCGGGGGGCGACCGTGGTCCCCGATGGCGGCTGTCGGGCGAGCGCCACGGGGGTGAGTATTCGGATGCAGACGCAGGACGGGGCCGACCGCGGCCGCCCACTGGTCGTCACCGGCGACGGTGAGCTGCTCGACGAGCTACTGCGCATCGCGGGCGCGGCGGGCGTCGAGGTCACCGTCGCCGTCGACGCGCTCGCGGCGGAGGTCCACTGGGCCAGCGCCCCGCTCGTGGTGGTCGGCAGCGACCGCGTCGCGGACCTGGCGCGGCACCGCCTTCCCCGGCGGATGGCGGTCCTGCTGGTCGGCGGGCCGGGCTGGGTCGGCGAGACGACGCAGCCGTGGTCGGGGGCCGACGTGCTGCACGCCGAGCATGTCCTGGTCCTGCCCGACGCCCAGACGTGGCTGGTGGCGCGGCTCGGCGAGCACGCGCCGGGCGGTCCTCTCGTGCATCCTGCCCCGGTCGTCGGGGTGGTCGCGGGAAGTGAGGGTGCCGGGGCGCGCACACTGGCCAGCGCGCTCGCGACGACCGCCCGCCAGCGGGGTCTGGCGACCCTGCTGATCGACGCCGACCCCCGCCGGGGCCGCGTCGACCTCGCCGGCGGTCGCGGAGCGGACCACGGAGCGGAACATGCAGCGGACCATGCAGCGGATCGGCTCCCGGAGGCCGGGTTCGGCGACCCACCCGCCATCGTGGTCGGCCCCGAGGTGGCCGTGGCCTCGGGTGGCACCCTGGCCCTGCTCTCCTTCGACGGCCTTGACCAGGCGAGCGTCCCGCCAGACGCGATGGTGGCGGCGCTGCGGGCCGCCCGGTACGGCCGGGACCTCGTCGTGGTCGACCTGCCGCGGACGTTCGACGTCGCCGGTCGGCTCGCCCTGACCTCCGCCGATCGCTGCTATCTCGTGGTCGTCGCCGAGATCCGGGCCTGCGCAACGGCGACCCGCGTCGCGGCGGCGGCGCGGCGCCACTGTCCCGGCCTGGCGCTCGTCGTGCAGGCGGCGGCCCGAGGGCTGCGCCCCGGCGAGGTGGCCGAGGCGCTGGACCTACCCCTGGCCGGCGTGCTGCCACCCGAGCCGTGGGCCACCGGGCGCGACGCCCTGGCCCGGCTCTCCCGGCGACTGCTCGCCGACATCGGCGCCCGTCCGGGCTCGGCGAGCCTCGCGGCTCCTCCGGTGAGCGGGGCGGAGGTCGACCGATGACCGCGTCCCTGACCCGGGTCGAGCCGCTGCGCGCCATCGGTGAGCGGCTGCTGGCCGAGAGCGCCGGGCTGGGTCCGCTCACCCCACTGGTCGCCGACCCCGCCGTCACCGATGTGCTCGTCAACGGTCCGGCCCAGGTGTGGGTCGACCGCGGGATGGGCCTGCAGCCGGTGCCCGGAGTCGGGTTCGCCGACGCCGATGAGCTGCGCCGGTTCGCGGTGCGCCTCGTCGCCGCGTGCGACCGTCGGCTGGACGACGCGAGTCCGTGCGTGGACGCTCACCTCCCCGACGGCACCCGCCTGCACGCGGTCCTGCCGCCCGTCGCGGTGCGCGGCCCCTACCTGTCCCTGCGCACGCTGCGGCGCCAGTCTCTCGGCCTGCCGGCGCTGGTCCGGCTGGGGACGCTCACGCCGGACTCGGCGCGGATCGTGGAGGCGATCGTGCGGGCCCGCCTGGCCTACGTGGTCGCCGGAGGCACGGGCTCGGGCAAGACGACGCTCCTGGCCGCCCTGCTGGCGCTCGTGCCGGCCACGGAGCGGGTCGTGATCGTGGAGGAAGCGCCCGAACTCTGGCCCGACCATCCTCACGTCGTATCGCTCCAGTGTCGACAGTCCAATGTAGAGGGAGCTGGCACGGTCGGGTTGCGGGAGCTGGTCCGGGCCGCGATGCGGATGCGTCCGGACCGGCTCGTGGTCGGCGAGTGCCGTGGGGCAGAGGTACTGGACTTCCTGAGTGCGATGAACACGGGCCACGAGGGCGGGGCGGGCACGGTGCACGCCAACACCGCGGCCGACGTCCCGGTGCGGTTCGAGGCGCTGGGCATGCTCGCCGGCGTGCCCCGGCTGGCCGTGCGAGCCCAGCTCAGTGCCGCCCTGCGCGTGGTGCTGCAGCTGTCCCGGACGGGACGGTTGCGGTACCTGGACGAGATCGGCCTGCTCGGGTCGGACGGGGAGGCCGTCGCGGTGCGTACCGCGTGGCAGCGCCTGCGGGGTGCCGGGCCGGCCGCGCACGAACTCGGCCGGCTGATCGCTGCCCGCGGTGTTCCCGTGCCGACTGTCCTGGGTGGACGGTCGTGACGGGCCCAGCGCCGGGCCCTCGAGCGCCCCGAGCCGAGTCGCTGGCGTTGGTCTCCGGCCCGGGGGCCCCTGTCCTCACCCCCGGGCCGGGTCTGCCCCCGACGGCCGGCCGGGCCGTCACCGCCGGTCGCGTGCGGGCGGCCGTCGTCCGTGCCTGGCGGCACCGGTGGGCGGCCCGGTGGGGTCCACCGGCCGCGGCCGCGGTGTGCGGCGGTGCGGCATTCCTCGCGGCGGGGGCCGTCGCGGCCGCCGTGCTCGCCGCGTACGGCGCGACGGGCTTCGTGATCGTGCGTGGTCTCGCCGTTCGCCGGTCGGCGCAGCGGGCGCACCGGCAGGCCGCCGACGCCGTCGTCGGGCTCGCGGCGGACCTTCGGGCCGGGCTCGCGCTCGGGCCCGCGTGGCGGGCCGCCGAGGAGGCGTTTCACCGCGCCGAGGCAGGTGTCCTCCCGGGTTGGCAGTCGGGCCGGCGGCGCGGCGCGGTCGCGGTCGACGGGGCGACCGGGCCGGTGGCGCTGGTGGCCCAGCGGGTGGTCGCCGCCACCACGCTGGCCGAGACGTGCGGCGCACCCCTGGCCGACGTGCTGGAACGTCTCGATGCGCACCTTCGGGCCGTGGATCGGGCCCGCGCGGTGGCGAGCAGCCAGGCGGCCGGGGCCCGGGTCAGCGCCGCGCTGCTCGCGGTCATGCCCTTGGCCGGCGTCGGGCTGGGCATCCTCGTCGGCGCCGATCCCTGGCGGGTGCTGCTGCACACGCCGGTCGGTGCGCTCGCGCTGGCGCTCGCGGTCGCCCTGCAACTGGCGGGGCTCGCGTGGGCGGCGCGGCTCGCCGAGACGGAGGTGGCGCTGTGAGCGGGCGGCACGCCCGGCGCGTGCTGGCCCGGGCGGCGAGGACACCCGCGCCCGTCGGTCCATCCACGTTGGACAGTGGTGCCTGGGTGCGGCCGGCCCTCCGCACGGTCATCGGCGTCGTACTCGGCGGGCTGGCGGGGCTCGTGGCGGTCGGTGGCTGGTGGGGCGTGGCGGGCGGTCTGGCGGTCGGGGTCGCGCTGGCCCGGTGGCTCGCGGGGCAGCCGTCGCCGGTCGAGCGCGCCCGGCGGCGCCGGTTCGCGGCCGAACTGCCGTTCGCGGTCGACCTGGTGGCCGCGGCCCTGCGGGCGGGCTCCACACCGGACGCGGCGGCGGGTCTGGTCGCTGAGGCGCTCGGCGGGCCGGTCGGCGACCAGTTCCGCCTCGTCGAGCGCGCGCTGCGGCTCGGCGCGCCGCCGGCCCAGGCGTGGGCGCACCTGGGTGACGCCGAAGGCGCCCACCGGGTGGTGCGGGCGGCCCAGCGCAGCGGGCACAGTGGCGCGGCGCTGGCCGGGTCGCTCGGGCGGGTCGCCGACGACCTGCGGGCCGACGCGGTCGTCGCCGCGGAGACCCGGGCCCGGGCCGCGGGGGTGCTGGTGGTGCTGCCCCTCGGGCTCTGCTTCCTGCCCGCCTTCGTGCTCGCCGGCCTGGTGCCGGTGATCGTCGCCGTGGTCGGTGGTGTCCTGGCCCCGGCGTCGCAGACCGTCCCGCCGTAGGTGCGGGACGCGACTCCATTCCAGCGACGCCCGCGGAGCGCAGTCAGACGTAGCTCCATCACGGGTGGTTGCGTGGGATTCCATCGATAAGAAGGGTTGCCACAAATGCGCAGAGCAATATCGAAGATCTCTTATCGCCTCGGCCGGGGCGAGGACGGGATGACCACGGTGGAGTACGCCATCGGCACGCTGGCGGCGGTTGCCTTCGCGGGCGTCCTGCTCAAGGTGCTGACCTCGGACGCCGTGCAGGCTGCCCTCTCCGGCATCGTGCAGCGGGCGTTGCAGTGATGCAGTTCCTGACCGTGCGGCGTCGGGGTGACGCCGGCACGGCGACCGCGGAACTGGCGGTCTGCCTGCCGGCGCTCGCCCTGCTGCTCGTGCTCGGGCTCGGGGCGCTGTCGGTGGTGCGCGACCAGATCGAGTGCGTCGCCGCCGCGCGGGAGGTGGCCATCGCCGTGGCGCGGGGCGAGCCGCCGCCGTCGGTCGACGAGGCCGTGGTCGAGATCAGCACCGACGGCGATGTGGTCCGGGTCGAGGTGCGGCGCCATCGGGATTTCGGCGGTGCAGTGCCCGGGTTCGACATCACGGCCACGGCCGTCGCGGCGGTCGAGCCCGGCGGCTAGCGGCGCCGGATCCTGTACGCGTCCCTGGCCGGGCACCGACGCATCCTCGAGCAAGCGCGGTTAGCCAAGCCGGGTTGCAGCAAACGGCATCCGTCAGACCGCAGCGATCCACCCAATTACATCAATCTCATGCGAGCTAGCGGCAACGGCATCGCGAGACACCAGCGCTGCGCGACCGCAGGTGATGGACCCGGAGGGTGCAGATGCGTCGAGCGAAGGGTGACGACACCGGGTCGGCCACCGTCTGGGTGCTCGCCGTGGGCCTGGTCTTCGTGCTGGCCGCCGCGACCATCGCGCTCGGGGCTGCGGCGACGGTGGCCCGCCACCGGGCCCAGGCCGCGGCCGACCTGGCCGCCCTCGCCGCCGCGATGCGGGCCTGGGATGGTCAGGCCGCCGCCTGTGACCGGGCGGCCGAGGTGAGCGCCCGTAACGGCGCCCGACTCGTGGCCTGTGCGCTCGACGGGTTCGATGCCCTGGTGACCGTCGAGGTTGCCCCGGCGGGCGGGGCAGGCTGGGCCGACGCCCGGGCGTCGGCCCGCGCCGGCCCGGTCGAGTGACCCGGAGCGGGCCGGAGTGGCAAGATGCCGGGAAGCAGTGCATCGCGTGCGAGAAGGGGGCAGTCATGGAGCTGTCACTGGCCGCCCGGACGGTCTCCGATCACGTCGTGCTCGAGATCGGCGGCGAGATCGACGTCTACACCGCCCCGAAGCTGCGGGAGCGGCTGATCGATCTGGTCAACTCCGGCGAGAAACACGTCGTGGTGGACCTCGGTCGGGTGGACTTCCTCGACTCGACGGGCCTCGGCGTGCTGGTCGGAGCCCACCGCCGGCTCCGCGCCCGGGACGGCTCGCTGGCCCTGGTCTGCCCGCACGAGCGGCTGCTCAAGGTCTTCCGGATAACGGGCCTGGACAACGTCTTCGACATCCATGCGTCGGTGGAGGACGCAACCCACGGTGGCGCCCCTTGGGCGACGAAGACCGGCTCCTGACCGGACTCGACCCCATCCGTGGCCACTCCTCGACCGGCGATGACCTCAGCCCGTTCTCCGCACATCGAGCCGACCGTGCGCATGACCTTCAGCCCGGACCCGGCGTACGTCCGCACGGTCAGGATGGTGGCGGTCGCCGTCGCCCGTAGGGCTGGTGTCGCGGACGATCTGCTGGAGGAGGTCCGGCTCGCGATTGGTGAGGCATGCACCCGGGCCGTGAAGGTGCACCGCCGCGGCAGCCTGCTCAAGCCGATCGAGGTGGCGATGAGCGCCCCAGTCGACCGCGGGCGAGGCCCCGTGTCGGCGAGCGAGCGCGGACGCGGCGGCCGGTTCATCGTGCAGGTGACCGATTGCGGTTCGGCGGAGGCGGCCCGTAAGGAACAGGCCAGCGGGACCGGCGAGATCGTGGCGCGGGCGACCGTGGAGCCCTCCGGTGAGGACACCGGCCGCAACGTCCTCGACGAGGAAGCGCTGACCATCGGCGTGGGCCTTGCCCTGCTTGGCGGGCTTGTGGCCGACCTCGCGGTGCTGGACGCCTCGCGTGGCGTCGGCACCGAGGTGCGCATGTCGTGGCCCGTGCACCGGCGCGCGGCCTGAGCCGACGGACCGTACGGTCGGTGCCGGGCTTCCGGACGACCGAGGTGTTGTGCCACGCTGAGGCTCGGATGTCCCTGCTGGCACTGCTGACCGCGCTGATGACCCAGTTCAACGGGGCCGATAGAGTATCCGCCGGTCATTCTGATGCCCGCTCGCACCACGTGAGGGTCCACCAGCCAAAGCGGTGCGCGTCGCGTGCGGCGGTGCGTCCGATCCCGCAAACCGGCGCCCCACCGGGCGTTCGGTCGTTTATGTGTTGATTGGTACAGGAGGAACACGGATGTCTCGGCGTACGCTCGCCGCTGATGGCGAGCAGCTGTCCTTGGCTGGCGTGGACCTGACCTATGTGATCGTCGCCGCGGTGATCGCGCTCGTCGCGCTCGGGTTCGCCGCCGCGCTGGTCAAGGCGGTCCTCGCTGCCGGTAAGGGCACGCAGAAAATGCAGGAGATCGCCGGGGCGGTCCAGGAGGGGGCTCAGGCGTACCTACTGCGCCAGTTCAAAACCCTGGGCGTCTTCGTGGTCATCGCCGTCGTGCTGCTGTTCTTCCTCCCGGTCAGCGAAGTCGGCGGCAGCGAAACCGGTGTGAAGATCGGCCGGTCGGCCTTCTTCATCGTCGGTGCGCTGTTCAGCGCGTCGATCGGTGGCTCCGGTATGTGGCTGGCCACCAGGGCGAACCTGCGCGTCGCCGCTGCGGCCCGTACGGGTGGCGGTGGCCGCGAGAAGGCGATGCAGATCGCCTTCCGCACCGGTGGCGTCGTGGGCTTCCTGACGGTCGGCCTCGGCCTGTTCGGTGCTTCGCTGGTCGTGCTGATCTACCGCGGCGACGCCGCCATCGTCCTGGAGGGCTTCGGCTTCGGCGCCGCCCTGCTCGCCATGTTCATGCGGGTCGGCGGTGGCATCTTCACCAAGGCCGCCGACGTGGGCGCGGACCTGGTCGGCAAGGTCGAGCAGCACATCCCCGAGGACGACCCGCGCAATGCCGCGACGATCGCCGACAACGTGGGCGACAACGTGGGTGACTGCGCCGGTATGGCCGCCGACCTCTTCGAGTCGTACGCGGTGACCCTGGTCGCGGCACTGATCCTCGGTCGGGCGGTCTGGGGAATCGACGGCCTTATCTTCCCGCTCATCGTGGCCGGCATCGGCGTGCTCGTGGCGATCATCGGCGTCTTCATCACCCGCCTGCGCCCGAGCGACCGCACCGGCATGAGGGCGATCAACCGCGCCTTCTACATCTCCGCGCTGGTCGGGGCCGTACTGGTCGGCGTTGCCTCGTTCCTGATCCTGCCGGGCACCTTCGGCGAGTTCGGCGAGGAGTTCGCCACCACGAGCCGGGACCCGCGCTGGATCGCGATCGGCTCGGTCGCGATCGGCATCGCGCTCGCCGCCGTCATCCAGGCGCTCACCGGCTACTTCACGGAGACCGGGCGGCGCCCGGTCAGGGACATCGGCAAGTCCTCGGAGACCGGCCCGGCGACTGTGATCCTGTCCGGCATCTCGGTCGGCTTCGAGTCGGCCGTGTACTCGGCTCTGGTCATCGCCGCGGGTGTATTCGGGGCCTACCTCATCGGTGGCGGTGGCACGGTGGCGCTGTTCGCGGTCGCCCTGGCGGGCACCGGCCTGCTGACCACGGTCGGCGTGATCGTGGCCATGGACACCTTCGGCCCGATCTCGGACAACGCCCAGGGCATCGCCGAGATGTCCGGCGACATCGACGAGCAGGGCGCCCGCACGCTGACCGACCTCGATGCCGTCGGCAACACCACCAAGGCCATCACCAAGGGCATCGCGATCGCGACCGCCGTGCTGGCCGCGACCGCGCTGTTCGGCTCGTACACCGACACCGTGACCACGGCTCTCGCCGAGGCCGGGTCGTCCCTGACGCTGGAGAGCCTGCTCAACGTCTCCGAGCCGCGGAACCTCGTCGGCCTGCTCATCGGCGCGGCCGTCGTGTTCCTCTTCTCGGGATTGGCCATCAACGCCGTGTCCCGCTCCGCGATGGCGGTGGTCTTCGAGGTGCGCCGGCAGTTCCGGACGTTCCCCGGGATCATGGACGGCACCCAGCGGCCCGAGTACGGCAAGGTCGTCGACATCTGCACCCGGGATGCCCAGCGCGAGCTGCTCACCCCCGGCCTGCTCGCGATCATGGCGCCGATCGCCGTCGGCTTCGGCCTCGGCGCCGGTGCGCTGGCGTCCTACCTGGCCGGCGCCATCGGCACCGGCACGCTCATGGCGGTGTTCCTCGCCAACTCCGGCGGGGCCTGGGACAACGCCAAGAAGATGGTCGAGGACGGCCTGCACGGCGGCAAGGGCTCGCAGGCTCACGCCGCGACGGTCATCGGCGACACGGTCGGCGACCCGTTCAAGGACACCGCTGGCCCGGCCATCAACCCGCTGCTCAAGGTGATGAACCTGGTGTCGCTGCTGATCGCCCCGGCCGTGATCCTGTGGAGCACCGGGACGGACCAGAACAACGGCCTGCGGATCGGTATCGCGATCGTGGCGGTGGCGGTGCTGGTCGCCGCGGTGACCTTCAGCAAGCGCAAGCCGGTCGCGACCGGCGCGGACGTCACCAGCCCGAAGTCCAAGGCGGACGTCAAGCGGTAGGCAGGCAATACTGCGGTACGGGCGCCGATCCCTGCGGGGATCGGCGCCCGTGGCCATGGTGGCTTGGTGGGCGAGGCAGTACGGCCGGCGAGACAGGCGGCGGACCCGCCCATCCCCGCGGTGCCCGTTGGCCCAGATCCCCCAGCCCCAGGTCAGCCGCGCAGCCAGGGCGGCAGGTTCTCCTCGGCCGCGGGGTCGCGCAGAGCCCGGCCAGTGCCCGTGTGTGGACCGGGATCGCCCATGCCCGGCGCGGGGCGGCGCGGGGCAACCGGGCCCCCGCCGGCGGGCCCGCCCCCGCGGACGACCGGCCACTGCTGCGGCCCGGTGCCGGCGAGCGGGCCGCCGTGCTGGCCGCCGTACTGGCCGCCGTACTGGCCTCGGGCGTACTCCGGCTCCTCCCGCGATCCCGGGTGGGGCCAGGTGGGTGCGGCGCCGGGGGCGCCTGAACGCCGCAACCGGCGTCCCGGTGGGAAGAAGATCAGGAAGATGGTGATCACACCCACCGCGACCAGCGCCGACCCGAGTACGTAGATGGACTTCGGCACGGAGCCGCTCGTCGGCAGGTTCTCCTCCCCCACCGGCAACGGAGCGACCGAGTACGTCCGGCCGGCCTCGAGGCTCGGCAGGACGCCCGGGTCGGTGTTGGGTGGGCCGGTCGAAGTCGGGCCGGCACCACCTTGCACGCTCGTCGAGGTGCTGGCGCTGCCGAGGAACTGGCCGTTGGCGTAGGCCTCGACCGTGACCTGCGCCTCCCCTTCGGGGGCGTTGCCGCCGAACGACAGGAAGTAGCGGATCTCGCGCCGGCCCTGGTTCCCGCGGCCGAGGTCGAACGGGGCGTCGTCGGTGAAGACCACGGTGCCGCCGCCGACGTCCTCGTTCGGCATGTCGAAGCCGGGCATCTTCTGCACGTGGATGGCGTCCCCTGGCGCGCCGGGCAGGCTCACCGTGATCACGGAGAACACGCCCGTGACGGCCTGGTCGCTCACATTGGTGAACCGCGCCGTGAAGTCGTCGAACGAGAACCCGCCGGCCCGCATCGAGCCCGAGAGGCCGTTGATCTCGACCTGGACCTCGCCCGCGGCCCGGGCCGGGCCGGCGACCAGGGTCACCGCAACGAGTGCGGCGACGATGCCCGACGTCACGGTGGCCACGCGGCGCAGGTGCGACATGCCTACCTCGGGTCGGTGCAAGGGAGCGGTGCCGGGTTTGTCCGGGTCGTCGTGCGTGGCCCGGAACCAGAGCCACCGTATACCGTGGCCGGTCGCCTGGCGCGCAGGCAGCGGTGGCCGGCACCGCGCGGATAGGCTGCTGGCGTGCGTCGGATCTTGGTCGGCACCGCAGCGCTCCTGATGTTCCTCGCCGGGTGTTCCGAGCCCAGACCCTCCGCCGATGTCTGGGTCGCGTCCGTGTGCGGCGCCCTGGCACCCTGGCGCGCCGCCATCACCGACCTCAACCAGAGCGCGGGCATGCAGATCACGCAGACCTCTACGGTCGAGCAGACCCGGGCCAACCTCGTCGATCTGGTGGCCGACTCGCGGGAGGCGACCGAGGCGGCGCGCGCGGCGGTGGCGGCCGCCGGCCTGCCGGACGTGCCCGGTGGCGAAGAGGTCGCGCGCCGGTTCGAGGAGGTGCTGGTGAAGACCCGCGACGCCTATGCGGCCGCCGAGTCCGACCTGCTGGCGCTGCCGGGCGACGACGAGACCGCCTTCTACGACGGGGTGATCGCCGTGATGGGGCGACTGTCGGACGAGTACGAGCGGGCCGGTGCCGAGCTCTCCAACCTGGACTCGCCGGAGTTGCGAGCCGCGTTCGACCGGGCGCCCGAGTGTCGATGATCCGACAGCGCGTCACCCCCGCGGTCGACCTGCCGCGCTAGCCTGCATGGGGCAGCGCTGTTCCTGACGCGCCGGTGGGATGGTCAGCTCCTGTCCGATCGGGGGTGTTCGTCCCCTGCGGGGATGGGGTATCGAGTTTGGCGGGCTCGCCGATGACAGCCGTGTAGCGTGTTGTCGCACTCGGGCGGGTACGGTGCGTGACGCCGGGCGCGGGCGGGCAACCGCCGCCGGGTGGGACGCAGACGAGGCGCCGGCGTTCGTGGGGGCGTATGGCGCAGATCGTGAGGAGCAGGTGACACAGGCGAGGACACGCAGCCGGTCGGGAGGGGACTCCGACCGGTCATCGTCACGCAGCCTGGTGATCGTGGAGTCGCCCGCGAAGGCGAAGAAGATCGCCGACTTCCTGGGCGGCAGCTACGTCGTCGAGGCCAGCATGGGCCACGTGCGGGATCTGCCGCGTAAGGCGGGGGATGTGCCGGCGAAGTACAAGGGCGAGGCGTGGGCCAACCTCGGCATCGACGTGGATAACGACTTCGCCCCGCTGTACATCGTCACCCCGGACCGCACCCAGCAGGTCACGCGGCTCAAGACCCTCCTCAAGGAGTGCGACGAACTGCTGCTCGCCACGGACGAGGACCGCGAGGGTGAGGCGATCGCCTGGCACCTGGTCGAGACGCTCAAGCCGCGCGTGCCCGTGCGACGGATGGTCTTCCACGAGATCACCCGCCCCGCGATCCAGGCCGCGGTGGCCAGCCCCCGTGACATCGACCAGTCGCTGGTGGAGGCGCAGGAGGCGCGGCGCAAGCTGGACCGCCTCTACGGGTACGAGGTCTCCCCGGTGCTGTGGAAGAAGATCATGCCGAAGGGGCCGGATGGGCGCCCCCTGTCGGCGGGTCGGGTGCAGTCGGTCGCTACCCGCATCGTGGTGGACCGCGAGCGGGAGCGGATGCGCTTCCGCAGTGCCGAGTACTGGGACGTCAAGGCGATCCTTGCGGTGCGCACCGGCGTCGACCAGGGCGCGCAGGCGGATGAGGGTCCCCGCACGTTCGGCGCGACGCTGGTCTCGCTCGACGGCGACCGCCTGGCGACGGGGAAGGACTTCGAGCCGACAACCGGCCAGGTCCGCCCCGGAGCGGGAGTGGTCCACCTGGGCGCTGAGGGGGCACGGGGAATCGCGGCCCGCCTGGCGGGCCGTCCGTTTGAGGTCGTCCGGGTGGAGGAGAAGCCGTACCGGCGCCGGCCGTACGCGCCGTTCATCACCTCGACCCTGCAGCAGGAGGCGGGCAGCAAGCTGCGCTACTCGTCGGCGCAGACGATGCGGGTCGCCCAGCGCCTCTACGAGAACGGCTACATCACCTATATGCGGACCGACTCGGTCAACCTCGCCGAGAGCGCGGTCGCCGCCGCGCGGGCGCAGATTGCCGAGCTGTACGGCGAGCGGTTCGTGCCGCCGCAACCGCGCTCGTACACCGGCAAGGTGAAGAACGCCCAGGAGGCGCACGAGGCGATCCGCCCCGCTGGCGACACGTTCCGCATTCCCGGCGAGGTGGCGAACGAACTGTCCACTGAGGAGTTCCGGCTCTACGAGTTGATCTGGCGGCGCACGATCGCGTCCCAGATGACCGACGCGGTCGGGTCCTCGGTGTCGGTGCGGATCCGCGCCACGACGCCCGCCAACGAGGAGTGCGACTTCGCCGCGACCGGCAAGACCATCACCGACCCCGGCTTCCTGAAGGCGTACGTCGAATCCACTGAGGACGCCGACGCGGCCGATGACGTCGAGAACCGCCTGCCGACCCTGGTCAAGGGGCAGGGTCTGACCGCCGACTCGCTCGAGGCGCTCGGCCACTCGACCCAACCGCCGGCCCGCTACACCGAGCCGTCGCTGGTGAAGGCGCTCGAGGAGCTCGGCGTCGGCCGTCCGTCCACCTACGCCTCGATCATGCAGACCATCCAGGACCGCGGATACGTGTTCAAGCGCGGTCAGGCCCTGGTGCCGTCCTTCCTGGCGTTCGCCGTGGTGAGCCTGCTGGAGAACCACTTCCCGCGGCTGGTTGACTTCGAGTTCACGGCGGCGATGGAGAACGAGCTGGACGACATCGCTACCGGCGAGGCCGCGGCCCTGGACTTCCTGCGAGCGTTCTACTTCGGCGCACCGACGCGGGCCATGCAGGCGATCGCGGCCGGCGGCGGTCTCCAGCGGATGGTGACCGAGAACCTGGGCGAGATCGACGCGCGTGGCATCAACTCGATCCCCCTGTTCACCGACGACGCCGGGCGCGACGTCGTGGTCCGGGTGGGCCGGTACGGGCCCTACCTGCAGCGGTCGGTGCCGGGCGCGCCGAACGGCGGCGAATCGTCCACGGAGGACGGTGGCGAGGACCGAGTCTCCCTGCCCGAGGGCATCGCGCCGGACGAGCTCACCGCCGAGAAGGTGGACGAGCTGTTCCTGGGCGGTGGCGGCGAGCGCAAGCTCGGCGAGCACCCGGTCACCGGCGAGCCGATCGTGCTGAAGTCCGGCCGGTACGGCCCCTATGTCACCACGGGCGAGCGCAACGCCTCCCTACTGCGGTCGATGTCGCCCGAGACGATGACGCTCGACGATGCCCTGAAGGTGCTGGCGCTGCCGCGGCTGGTGGGCACCGATCCGGAGGGTCGAGAGATCTTCGCCGGGCCCGGCCGGTACGGCCCCTACATCCGTCGTGGTGAGGACACCCGCTCGCTCACCGACGAGGAAGAGATATTCACGATCACCCTGCCGGCGGCACTGGAGCTCCTGGCCGCGCCGAAGACCCGGCTGCGGCGGGCACCGGCGCCGCCCCTGAAGGAGCTCGGCCCCGACCCGATCACGGAGAAGTCCCTCGTCATCAAGGACGGCCGGTTCGGACCGTATGTGACTGATGGCGAGACCAACGCGTCACTACGCCGGGGCCAGTCGATCGAGACGTTGACGGTCGAGCAGGCGAGCGAGATGTTGGCCGAGAAGCGGGCCAAGGGCCCCGCGCCACGCAAGCGCACCGCCCGCGCGGCGAAGTCCACCGCCGCCAAGGCCACGCCCGCGAAGAAGGCCGCCGCTACCAAGGCGGCGAAGGCCACGAAGAAGGCGGTCCGGAAGACCGCCGACGACGAGTAGCCCGCCCCAGGATCAGCTCTGCGCGGACGTTCCCGCCGCTCGGCGGGAGATCACATCTCGGGTCATCGATCCACGGCGGAGGGGCGTGCCTCGACCTCCGAGCAGCCCCTCGCCGGGCTAGGGCAGAATGGCCCGGTGTACGGCGCATGGGGGTCTTTGACGGGTTCCCGGCGCCGAGGCCGGAAAGCGTGTCAACCGAACAGCCAAGGCTCGGGGGAGAGATTTGTGAGGGGGACGGGGTGGTCCTAGTGGGGGGAACGGTGGCGACACAGCCCGGGCAGGCGGCGGGACCGCTACGCCGGACGCCCGTGCAAGGGCGCAGTCTCGCCCGCGTGGCCCGGATGCTCGACGCCTGCGCCGAGATCATCGATGACGTCGGCTACGAGGCGCTCTCGACCACGCTGATCGCGGAGCGAGCGGAGGTGGCGATCGGCTCGGTGTACCAGTTCTTCCCCGACAAGCGGGCCGTGGTCGCTGCGTTGACGATGCGCAACGTCGAGGCGTACGTGCGTCGGCTCTCCGACCGCATGGCCAGCGGTGGCATGAACCGGTGGGTCGACGCGGTCGGCGTCGCCCTCGACGAATACATCGACATGCATCGCCATGTGGCCGGATTCCGGACCCTGCACTTCGGCGACGTGGTCGACCTGAACCTGCTGGACCCGGAACGGGACAACAACACGATCATCGTGGAGCACTTCGCCACCCTGCTTGTGCAGCACTTCGGGCTCGCCGAGGACGACCGGCTCCGGTTCGCACTGGCCATGGCGGTGGAGATGGCCGACGCGCTGGTCAAGGCGGCGTTCCGGTACCAGCCCGATGGTGACGAGCGCATCCTCGCCGAGGCCAAGGAGATCATCCGCGACTACCTCGACCGCAAGGTGCGCAGCTAGCCGGCTACAGGAAGGCCGGGGCACCGTCACCGCGATAGGTCGGCACTGAGCGCTCGATCGACTCCGCCCGCACGACGTGCAGCGCGTCGACGTGCTCGCACAGCTCACCGGCCTTGGCGTGACGCCACCACACCCGGTCGCCCGGATGCAGCGTGTCCGTGGCCGCACCGGCCAGCGGCGTCTGCACCTCGCCCGCGCCCTCAGCCGGGAGCAGCCGCAGCCCGGCCGGAGCGACCGGGATCGGCAGCCGGGATGCACCTGCAGGGCCCGAGGCGATCCAGCCGCCGCCGTGGACCGTGACGAGCCCGGGGCCGGGCCGGCGGACCACCGAGGTCGCGAAGAACGCGGCAGGGAACGGCCGCCACGACCGGTACGCGTCGAACAGCGCTGGACCGAACAGCCCCGACCCGGCGGTGACCTCGGTCACCGACGGGTCGGCGGCGGTCAGAGCGAGGCAGCCGGTGCCGCCACGTTGACGAACTCCAGGCCGGCATGCTGCCGGGCGGCCCGTACGGCCGCGCCACGCCGACGTCGTAACTCCGCGTACGAGCGCTGCCGGACCACTCGGATGAGCCACCCGTAGAGCGGACGACCCGGTGGCGCGTCCCCGAGCCCCGCGATCTGGGCCTCGTACGACATCAGCCCGACCAGCCGGAACCCGGGCCGGCCGGCGACGTGAGCGGCCAGCGCCCCGATGTCGGCCGGTGAGTGCAGCGGCGAACGGCGAACGCCGACGTGGGCGCCGCTCAGAGGACGCCAGGAGGCGTCGAGGTCGAGGCACACCCGTAGCACCGGGCGGGCACCGGGCGCAGCCACGGCGTCGACGAGATCCAGTTGCTCTTCGCTGTCGACCATGAGCGTGACGGCGGCGGCGAGCCGCTCAGACTTCGCCAGCTCGGCGAGGCCGGCGCGGTCGGCCGTGGGGTATCCCACGAGCACGTCGTCGGTGACGCCCGTGGTCACGAGCCAGTTCGCCTCCGGCAGCGTGTAGGCCATCACCCCGCGGTAGCCGGGCCGGCGCAGGACGTCGCGCAACAGCTCCCGGCAGCGCACCGACTTGCTCGCGACCCGGATCGGTCGTCCGGCGGCGCGGGCGGCGAGGCTGTCGGCGTTGGCCTCGAACGCGTCGGCGTCGACGACGGCGATCGGAGGGTCGAGGGCCGATGTGGCCGCGTCCAGCCGCGCGCCGATCAACCCGGTCCTCGTGGGAGCAACGAGTTCCACGCCCGCACCGTAGACGGTCCCGACGCCAAACGCGAAAGGATCTCGCAATGCCGCGGACGCTGCCGTCATCAGGGCAGACTCAGGGACGGCTCAGGGTGGACATCCATGATGGTCGGGCGAAAAGCTGGGCGGAACAGGGAACCCGGTGATCGTCCCGGCCCGCCCCGCCATGGCCGTTCGGGGGGCGCCGGGACGAGCCGGGCGAGGGTTACAGTGGGCCGCAGCCCACCGGGCGGCCGACGCGGAGGTGCCATATCAGTACGAAGGCCGCTGGCCCCCAGCCGGAGCCTCCGCGCCCGAAGTCGGACACGGAGAGCGCACTCGCCGCGACGGCCGACCCGTCGGGCCTCTCGGCGCTGCTCGGCATCCTGCGCATCCGGCCGTTCCGCCGGCTGTGGGTCGTGCTCGGGGTCGCGTCGCTGGGCGACTGGCTCGGCCTGCTCGCCACGGCGCTGTTCGCGCAGGCACAGGTCACCGGCGCCACCGCCAAGGGCGCGGCGTTCGGCGGCGTGATAGCGGTCCGGTTGCTGCCGGCCCTGCTGCTCGGCCCGGTGGCCGGCGTGCTCGCCGACCGGTTCGACCGCCGCCTCACGATGGTCTTCTGTGACCTGGCCCGGTTCCTGCTCTTCGCCTCGATCCCGGCCGCGCCGCTGTTCATCGACAGCTCCGCCCAGGTCGTCGCGTGGACCGCCGTCGCCACGTTCCTGGTCGAGGCGGTCACCATGGTCTGGCTGCCGGCCAAGGACGCGGCCGTGCCCAACCTGGTACCGCGGGCCCGCCTGGAGACGGCGAACCAGCTCTCCCTCGCCACCACCTACGGCATCACACCGGTGGCCGCGGCGCTGCTGCTCGCCGCACTCAACACGGGCCTCGCCGGGTTCGCCCGCGCCGACCACCCGTTCCTCGACCCGACCGCGTTCTCGCTGTACTTCCTCGCGTTCACCCGGCTCGCCACCGCCGCCGTCGTGTTCTTCGGAATCCGGGAGATCAGCGGTCGTGGCGAGGACGAGGTGGCGGCCCGCCACGGGCCCGGGGTCCTGCGCCAGTTCATGGACGGCTGGTCGTATGTCGGGCGGACCAAGATGGTCCGGGGGCTCGTCCTCGGCATCCTGGCCGCGTTCGCCGCGGGTGGCATCGTCGTCGGCAGCGCCAAGTTCTACGCGGAGTCGCTCTCCGCCGGTGAGTCCGCGTTCGCGCTCCTGTTCGCGATGATCTTCGTCGGGCTCGGTCTCGGCATAGCCGTGGGGCCGAGGTTGATCGGCGCGCTCTCCCGGCGGCGCTGGTTCGGCCTGTCGATCGTGCTCGCCGGCGTCAACGTCGCATTGATGGCGTTCGCGTGGCACCTCTCGGTCGCGGTGATCCTCGTGATCCTCGTGGGCGTCGCCGCCGGCATGGCCTTCCTGTCCGGCACCACGCTGCTCGGTGGAGAGGTCGCCGATGCGGTGCGTGGCCGGGTATTCGCATTCGTCAACATGTCGACCCGGGTCGTGCTCATGCTCGCGATCTCGCTCGCCAGCGTGCTGGTCGGTCTGGGTAGCGAGCGTGACGTGATCGGCGTCGAGTTGTCGATCACCCGACCCCTGCTCTTCGTGGCGGGCGTGGTCGGCGTGATCGCTGGCGTCGCCGCGTTCCGGCAGATGGATGACAAGGCCGGGGTGCCCGTCCTCGCGGATATCTGGGGATCCCTGCGCGGCCGGCCGCTGAGCGTGCCCGAGATCGCCCACCGGCTCGGCGTCTTCGTGGTCTTCGAGGGTGGTGAGGGCTCGGGCAAGTCGACCCAGGTCGAGCGGTTGGCGGCTGCGCTGGTCGCCGACGGCTGGGACGTCGTCGTGACCCGCGAGCCCGGCGCCACCGAGGTCGGCCTGCGCATCCGCGGCCTGCTGCTCGACCCGAGGGCGGGTTTCTCCGGGGCGGTGACCCTGGCGCCGCGGGCCGAGGCCCTGCTGTACGCGGCGGACCGCGCCCATCACGTCGCCAGCGTGGTCCGGCCGGCGCTGGCCAAGGGCAGCATTGTGATCAGTGACCGGTACATCGACTCGTCGCTGGCTTACCAGGGCGCGGGCCGCACGCTGCCGGTGGAGGAGGTCTCCTGGCTGTCGGCGTGGGCCACCGGCGGGCTGCGACCCGATCTCGTCGTGCTCCTGGACATCGACCCGGCCATCGGCCTGGCCCGGGTGGCCGGCCGGGGGGCGGCGGACCGCCACGAGGCGGAGAACGTCGGCTTCCACGACCGGGTCCGGTACGCCTTCCTCGACCTGGCCGCGAAGGAGCCGAAGCGTTACCTGGTCGTCGATGCCACGGCCAGTGCCGACGACATCGCCCGCGTGGTGGCCGACCGGGTCCGGTCGCTGCTGCCCGGCGGGACGGACGAGGACGGCAGCGGGAACGGCATGGTCCCGCCGCATCCCGCGGAGGAGGTGCCGGCGGCGCCGCCTGTCCCGGTCGACCCTCGAGAGTGGACGGTCGACGGCCGCGCCGCGTTGCCCGACGGGGGTTGGCTGGTCCGCCGAGCCTCGAATGAGGACGAGTCGCCGGCGCCAGGAGCGTCGCAGCGGATCCGGCGAAACGACGAGCGGAGCCTCGGCGCCCCGAGCCAGTCCGAAGCGGACATGCACCGATGAGCCAACCGGTTAGCGGAGTTGGCGGAGCCGGTGACCAAGCAGTACCGCCGCCGGTCTTCGACCGGCTGGTCGGCCAGCACGAGGCGGTGGCGACGCTGAGCGCCGCGGCCCGCGCGGCCGCGATGAGCGTACGGGGTGAGAGTCCGCCGGCTGGTGTCATGACGCATGCCTGGCTCTTCACCGGACCGCCCGGCTCGGGCCGGTCGGTGGCCGCCCGTGCCTTCGCCGCCGCGCTGCAGTGCCGGGACGGCGGCTGCGGAACCTGCGCCGACTGCCACCAGACGATCGCCGGGACGCACACCGATGTGCGGTTCGTCGTCCCCGAAGGGCTTTCGATCTCGGTCCGGGAGATGCGCGCCCTCGTGTGGCGGGCGGCCGGCGCACCGGTGGGCGGCCGGTGGCAGGTGGTGCTCATCGAGGACGCCGACCGCCTCACGGAACAGGCCGGCAACGCCCTGCTCAAGGCGATCGAGGAGCCGTCGCCCCGCACGGTGTTCCTGCTCTGCGCTCCGTCCACCCACCCGGATGACATCTCCGTCACGATCCGATCGCGGTGCCGGGTGGTCACCCTGCGCACCCCAGCCGCGGACGCGATCGCCGCGATGCTGGTGGGCGAGGGGCACGCCGCGAACATGGCCGCCTGGGCGGCGGCGGCGGCGCAGGGCCACATCGGCCGGGCGCGCTGGTTGGCCCGGGACGAGATGGCTCGCCAGCGGCGCGCAGCGGTGCTCGCGGTGCCGCGACGGCTGACCGGCGTCGGCGCGTGCTTCGACGCGGCGAGGGCCCTGGTGGACGCCGCCGAGGCGGAGGCGAAGACGGCGATGTCCGAAGTGGACGCCAAGGAGCGGACGGAGCTCGAGGTGGCGCTCGGCGCGGGCGGGACCGGCAAGGGAGCGACGGCAGCCGCCCGGGGCACCACCGCCGCCCTGAAGGAGCTCGAGGAACGGCAGAAGGTCCGGCAGAAACGAGCCCTGCGGGATGCCCTCGACCGGGCATTGATCGACCTCGCCGGGTTCTACCGGGACGTGCTGGTGCGCCGGCTCACCGCGCCCGTCGCCGCGGTCCATGGCGATGCCACCGACGACGTCGGCCGGGCGGCCGCGGCGTGGTCGCCGGAGAGCACGCTGCGCCGGCTCGAGGCGGTGCTGGAGTGCCGGACGGCCATCGACGCGAACGTCAAGCCACAGATCGCCGTCGAGGCGATGATGGTCACTCTCTGGCACCCCGAGGCCGCCCGCGCGGTGCCGCTGCCGTCCTGACCGGGCCCCCCGGGGCCGGGTTATCCACAGGTTCGCAACTGGGACTGCCGCGGGGGCGGCCGGGCCCGGTAGCGTGCCGGGCGGGACAGGAGGTCGGCAGCCCGACGGGCTCCAGGGCGAGGTGGCCAGGTGGACGAGGCGTGGATCGAGCAAGCGATCGAGCGTTATCAGCGCATGGAGCGGCTGGTGGCCGACTTCGACAAGGCGCTGGCGTCGTTCGATGTCACGGTGCGCTCCCCGGACGGGCTGGTCGAGGTCGTCGTCGGTGCCGATGGCGTGGTGAAGGACATCGTGATCGGCGACGCCGCGCGGGACCGGTCACCGCGCGAGCTGTCCCGGTCCGTCCATGCCGCGGTCACGTCCGCCGCCGATGCGGCGAGCTGGGCGCGGCAGAAGCTGTACCGAGAGACCTTCGGGGAGTTCGGCGACCTTGCGAGCCGGACCGACAAGCCGAACCCGACGCTGGGAAGTCGATGACGAGGTAGGGGAGAGGTGATCGATGATGCTGGCGGGTACGGTCGCGGCCATCCACGCGACCGCGGACCTGCTCGGCGATGCCGAGCGGCGGTTGCCCGCGGTCGATCCCGGTGCGACCGCTTTCGGCGCCGGCGGGCTGGGCCTGCTGGGCGACGTGGGGCGCGAGGCATACCGGCAGTGGCGGGTTGCGCTGGACGCCCGGGCGGAAGAGGCCCGGGTGCACGCGGCGCGCGTGCGCGAGCTCGCGGAACTGGCGGGCCAGGCTACCGGCGGGTTCAGTGAGGCGAATGAGGAGGCCGGGCGCGTCGTGCGCGAGGCCGAGGAGCCGTCCCGGTCCTCCTCCGGCGCCCAGCCGCCCGCAGGCGACACGGGCTTCGACCCGGGGGTGGCGTGATGGCCGCCCTGGCTGCCCTGGCCGCCGCGGCCGGGCCGCTGCTGCGCGACATCGATGCCGCGTTGGCGACCTTCGGTGTCCCGCCCACTCATCCCGTCTACCGGGCGCTGGGGAGCGTCGGCGCGACCCCGGCTGGCCTGGTCGGGTTCGCCGCCGACCTGGAGCCGTCCCGACTGCGTGCGGCCGGGACCGCCTTGCGGGCGCAGGCGGCGGCGTACGAGCAGGCGGAGATCCCCGCTGACTCCGGGTGGGAGAGCAACACGGCCCGGTACTTCGCCGAGTCGACCACGGCGATCCGTGACCACCTCGCCGGGGGCACCGCCAGTCTCGCCGGCCGGCTCCGCGCCCTTGCCTCCTATGTGGACAGTCTGGCCGATTGGCAGCAGGCCCTTCGGGACGACCTGGCCCGGGTGCTCGCCCGCGCGATGACGTCCAGCCAGGCGGTCACCCTGCGGCTGTCGATGGCGCCGTCCGGTGACGGAGCCGGGCTGACGGCGGCGGCCCTCGCGGCGGCGGACATCGCCGTGGTGCTGCTCGGCGTGGCGGAGGACGCCGCAGCGGCCGGTCGCGACCTGATCCGTTACGCCCCCGGCCCGGACGAGCTGCCCTACCGCAAGCCGGCCCACACGGAGCCCCTCACGTCGGGCCGCATCAGCGTGGACTGACCGGTTTCGGGCTTCGCTGGTCCGGCGCCGGCCGTGCGCTCCGCGCTGGGCGGGCTGCGCTGTGCTGCTCCTGGCGCGGCAGCTGACGTAGGGTGGCCTGCGTGGGCCAGCTCTGTGCGGTGACGTTCAACCGGTACGGCCGCCTGTTCTACGTGGACCCCGGCGAGCACCGGCCCAAGGTGGGCGACCGGGTGCTGGTGCCCACCGACGACGGGCCGGAGGTGGCCGAGTGCGTCTGGGCGCCGGAGTGGACCGATCTGGACACCGAGGGCTTCCCCACGATCCTCGGCCTCGCCGGGCCGGAGGACCTGCGGCGCGACGAGCACATCCGCCGGGCCAAGGCCGACGCCACGGTCGCCGCGCGCCGGCTGATCCGCGCCCACGAGCTGCCGATGAAGGTGGTCGCCGTCGACCACATTCCCGGTGGGGTACCGACCTCGGCCGACGGCGCACCGGGCCGCAACGGTCAGGGCGCGGGCGGTGCCACGTCGGGCGTCGTATCGGGCGCCTCGTCTGGTGCCTCGTCTGGTGCCTCGTCAGGTGCGAAGACCACGATCTACTTCACCGCGCCGCACCGGGTCGACTTCCGGGCGCTGGTCCGTGATCTCGGCGCGACGCTGCGCTGCCGCGTCGAACTGCGCCAGCTCTCGGCCCGGGACTCCGCCCGCGTGCAGGGCGGCATCGGTTCGTGCGGGCGGGACCTGTGTTGCGCCACGTTCCTGACCGACTTCGAGCCGGTCACGATCAGGATGGCCAAGGACCAGGACCTGCCGCTGAACCCGATGCGGATCGCGGGCGCCTGTGGCCGGCTGATGTGCTGTCTCAAGTACGAACACCCGCTGTACGACTCAGCCGCCGGGGTGTACCCGGCCACCGGGACCCAGGTGGAGACGCCGGAGGGCGCCGGGCGGGTGATCTCGAAGTTTCCGCCCGGTGAGAGCGTGGCCGTCCGCCTCTCCGCCGACGGCCGCGCCACCCGCTGCCCGGTCGCCGACGTCTGTGGCTCCCGCAAGGCGTTCGAGAGCAAGACGGCCGGCGGCGGGGACGGGCCGCTCCTGGCGCGGTAGGTCGGAGTCGGCGCGGCTCAGGGCGGCGACGCACCGGGCATTGTGGTCAACCGGTGCACCGAGGACAGCGCGTAGGGCAGCGACGCGAGGAACAGCCCGCCCACCCCGACCCAGATCGTGGCCCGCAGCCCCACGAGGCTGCCGAGCACGCCGCCGAGCATTGTGCCCAGCGGGATCGCGCCGAGGATCAGCAGCCTCACCGTCGCCGACATCCGGCCGCGGAGACGCTCCGGAGTGATGGCCTGACGCAGACTCATCTGGTTCACGCCATGGACCCCGATGCCGAAGCTGTCGAGGAGGATCATCACACCGACCGCGTACACCGCGAGCTCGGCCGGCGCGACTGCGACGATCAGGGCGGCCGGGCCGAACAGCGAGACCGCGGTCTGCATCGTCGGTCCGACGCCGAACCGCCGCGACAGCGAGGCCGCGATCAGCGCGCCGACGACGAACCCGACATTGCCCACGGCGAACGCGACCCCGATCGCCCCCGCCGGGGCATGCGCCTCGCGGATCAGATAGATGAGCAGCACGGCGAGCAGGACACTGCGGAAGAGGTTTGCCAGCAGAGCGGTCAGGGCGACCGCCCGCACCCGCGGCTCTCGAAAAACGTATGACGTTCCCTCGATCACTTCGCGGACCAGGGTCGTCCGCGGGCCGCGGGGCTCCTCGGAGCCCGACTCCCGGCGGCGGATCCGGGACAGCAGCAGCGCCGAGCCGAGGAAGCTGATCGCGTCCGCCGCCAGCGCCAGCGGGGCGGTCACCAGCTCGACCAGCACGCCGGCCGCACCCGGACCGACGATCTGCGCGCCCGAGCGGGCGAGCTCGAGCTTGCCATTGGCGTCGACAAGATCCTGCCGATTCACGAGCGCGGGAAGGTACGCGCTGGAAGCCACGTCGAAGAGCGCACTCAGACAGCCGTGGACGAACGCCACGGCGACGAGGTGCGGGAGCGTCAGCAGGCCCAGGGCGTACGCCACCGGTATGGAGCCGATCGTGAGGGCGCGCCCGATGTCGGTCAGCACCATGACCCGGCGCTTGCGGGCCAGGCGGTCGACGAGCGCCCCCACCGGGAGCCCGACGATCAGGAACGGTGCGAACTGGGCGGCGCCCAGCACGCCGACGGCCAGCGGCGACGCTCCGAGCGACATGATGGCGGCCAACGGCAGGGCGAGGCGCGTGATGGCGTCGCCGACGTGGCTGACGGCGCCGGCGCTCCAGAACCGTACGAAGTCCGGCCACCGCCACAGCCCGCGCTCGGCTGGGATGGGCTCGACGGCGGTCACGCCGGTTCGCGCCCCAGCAACAGCGCCCGGCGGTGGTACTCGTACATGGCGTCGAAGATCGGCCCGCTCAGCTCGATCACGCGAGCGTCGTCATGGATCATCGACAGGCCGCGCAGCACGACGTCGAGACCGGGCGCCTCGGGCGCATCGTAGCGCTCATCGTCGATATCGGCCTCGTGCACGATCGCGGCCATCCGCCACAGGATCGGGTCGGTCAGGTCGTGGCGGCGCAGGATGGTCTCGAAGCTGCAGTCGACCGTCCCGTCCGGGTGACTGTGGTGGGTCAGGTCCACGCCCCGGACGTCGAAGCCGATGGCTCCGTCCGGGATGTGGTCCGGGTCCTCGACGAACACGAACTCGGCATGCGGATCGATGAACCGGCGGATCAGCCAGGCGCAGGCCGACCGGTCAATGTGGACTCCAACGCGGGTCGCCCATCTCACTCCGGTTGCACCTCCTCGATGTCGGTTACCTCCGGAGCGACGCGCGCGAACAAGGCGTTTACCGCCGCGTGGGCGGCATCGCGTTCCGGTGGTGGAAAGTAGTCACGTCGATGGATGCGACGCAGCTCGGCCCGGAGCCGCTCGGCGGCTCGGCGGGCCTCGCGCGGCGCCGCGGTCGTCGCTGCGGCCGCCTCCGCGCTGACCGCCCGGTACTCGTCGGCCCGGGCGGCGGCGAGCTGGGTCGCCAACCGGCGCTCCTGCTCGCCCGACAGCGGCGTAGCCAGCCAGAGCGACGCCTCGCCACCCGCCTGGGTGACGTCCTCCGCGATCCACTCGATCTGCTCGCGGGTCCGGGCATCGGCCGGCAGCGCGACCAACCCGTCGGCCAACTGCCCGACCCCGAGGCGCTTGAGCTTGCGCCAGACGGTGATCCGGGGCGTGGAGGGCTCCCGCGGCAGCCGGTAGCACAGCAGCAACCACGTCGTCCCGGGTGGCTGGGTGGGGGTGGCGGGCATGGAATTCGTCCCGGGTGGCTGGGTGGGGGTGGCGGGCATGGAATTAGACATCTGGGAATGCCTCACTGTCGCCCGGCGTCGTCCATGCGTCAACCACAGTGGCACTGTAACCACGGTTACACCAGTTGGCAAGACGTTCGGTGCTCGGCCCCGTAACCCCGGAGCGCAGGCATGTCCGACTCGCGTACACTCATGGGTCGTTGCCGCCTTAGCTCAGTCGGTCAGAGCGACGCACTCGTAATGCGTAGGTCCGGGGTTCGATTCCCCGAGGCGGCTCAGCGGAACCCGGTCGTGTCAGGTGGTTCCACCCCAAGTTCCCGACCACCCGTCGCCGCCTTGCGGTGGCGGGCTGTCGGTGTCACTGGTAGGTTTCGATGCCATACGGTCGGAGGTGTGCGGGTGCGGCGTGACCTGGAACGAGGGCTCAACCCGTTGACGTCCGTCCTGCCCCGGTATCTGTTCGCCGCGGCCCTCGTGGTTCAGTTGGTCGCGCTCGTGGTCGGACTGCCAGCCCTGCGCGACGCCGCCCGGGGCGTGCTCGCCGTGGCGCTGGTCGTGGGGCTGGTGGCGTTGACGGTCTTGCTCGTCGACTACACGATCGCCCCGGCGGGTAGCGTGACGCACCGCCTGCGCGGCCTGGCGAGCGCGTGGACGTCGGCCCTCGTCGTGGGCTTCACGCTCGCGTGGTACCTCGACGCCGAGGGCGCGAGGAGCGGGGCGGTCTTCGCCGTCGAACTGGTGTCGTTCGCCGGCGCCATCCTGTGTACCCGGGACTCGTTGCGGCTCTTCGCTCCCGGCGCCGAGGGCGAGCTGTCCGGCGTGCCGACGGTCCTCGATGCGCCCGACTCCCCGGACGGATGGCCGTTCCGGCCCGCCCGCTGACGGTTCACCCGCGCCCGTGGACAGGGCCCGGCTCGCCCACGATTCCGCGGTCGCCCACGATTCCGCGCTCGCCCACCAGCCCGCGCTCGCCCACGATTCCGCGCTCGCCCACGAGCCCGCGCTCAGCGGCCGCCGCGGCCCAGGCCTCGTCTTCGGCGAGTTTTCGCTTGAGCCCCTCGCGGCCGTCGTAGCGCAGGAACGCCGGTAGCGCTGCGGCGAGCGCGACCGTGCCGGCCAGGCACAGGATCCCGCCCGACACGATCGACCCGCCGATCCCGGTGAACCGGGCCGTGGCGCCGGCGCGGGCGTTGCCGAGGGTCGGCCCGATCGTGTACGAGAGCATCTCGATGCCGGCGAGGCGGCCGCGCATGTGGTCGGGGATCGTCTGGTTCCAGATCACCGAACGGAACAGGCCGGAGATCATGTCGGCGGCGCCGGCCAGCGCCAGGAACAGCAGGGCGAGCCACAGCGCCCGCGACAGTCCAAACCCGACGGTCGCGGCGCCCCAGGCCGCGGCGGCGAGCGTCACCGCGAGCCCGTGCCGGTGGACCCGGTTCGTCCAGCGCGAGAAGAGCGTGGCGAGCAGCGATCCGGCCGAGGGCGCCGCGTACAGCAGCCCGAGCACGGCGGGCCCGCCCAGATCCTCGGCGACGAACGGGTACAGGGCCTGGGCGAAGCCGAAGAGCATGGCGTTGATGTCGACCAGGTACGTGCCGAGCAGCTCCGGGCGCCGTACGGCGTACCGAAGGCCCGCGCCAACGGTGCGCAGCGACGGCCGGTCGGCCGCGGGTGGCGGCGGCACCGGCCTGATCGCGCCGAAACAGGCGAGGCTCACCGCGAAGGTCGCGAGGTCGACCGCGAAGACCCACGGCAGCGGTACGGTCGCCAGCAGCACGCCGCCGAGAGCCGGTCCGGCGAGCCACGCCACGTTGCCACGCAGCGTGTTCAGCACCATCGCGGCGGGGATCTGCGTGGGCTGCACCAGCCGCGGCACCATCGCGTCCATGGCCGGACGCTGAACGCCGTCGATGGTCGCGGTGAGCGCCGCGGCGACGAAGAGCAGCCACAGGTACGGGCTACCGAGCGCCGCGTGGACCAGCAGGGCCACGGTCAGGGTCGCGAACGCGGCCTCACCGATGATCACCAGACGCCGGCGGTCCGTGTAGTCGGCGAGCGCACCGCCGACGAGCGCCATCACCAGCAGCGGCGTGATCTCGCACAGGCCCAGGAGCCCGACGAGCAACGGGTCGCCGGTGAGCAGGTAGACCTGGTATGGGATCGCCACGTAGGTCACGTACGACCCGACGGCCGAGATGCCCGACCCCGCGAAGACGAGGCGGAAGTCGCGCGAGGTCCGCAATGGGGTCAGGTCGGGACCGCTGACCTTGAGGAGTCGCTCCGCCAGCTGCGCCAAGGACACGGACAGCGATGATCCAGGCTACGAGCCGCGGGTGTCGAGCGGATTGCCTGCCGCCCCGCTCCGCAAGCTGCGCGAAGGCGACGAGGAGCGCGGGGCTGTTGCGGGCGCGCTACCGGGAAGTAGCGTGACGCCCATGCGCAGCACGATGATGACGACACCCCTGCTGGTGTCGCGCCTGCTCGAACACGGCAGCACTGTGCACGGATCGGCCGCGGTCATCACCTGGTCCGCCGACGGCCCTCGGCGTACGTCCTTCTCGGAGATCGGCGCCCAGGCGGCGCGGCTCGCGCACGCGCTGCGCGACCTCGGCGTCACCGGTGACGAGCGCGTCGGCACCTTGATGTGGAACAACGCCGAGCACGTCGTGGCCTACGTCGCCGTGCCCAGCATGGGTGCGGTGCTGCACACCCTGAACCTGCGCCTCTTCCCCGAGCAGCTGGTCTACATCGTGAACCACGCCGAGGACCGGGTGGTCATCGTCGACAGCACGTTGATCCCGCTCCTGGCCGGAGTGCTACCGCACCTGACCACGGTGGAGCACGTGATCGTCGTGGGCGACGGCGACGCCGCGCCGCTTGAGGCGGCCGGCGCAGGCCGGGTGCGGGTCCACCGGTGGACCGACCTGCTGCGCGACAAGCCCGACACGTACTCCTGGCCGGTGCTGGACGAGAACGACGCGGCGGCGCTGTGCTACACGTCGGGTACCACCGGCAACCCCAAGGGCGTAGCGTATAGTCATCGCTCAATCTTCCTGCACTCCATGCAGGTCGCCTCGCGCGATGCGTTCGACCTGACCGCCACCGACAGGGCGCTCGCGGTCGTCCCGATGTTCCACGCGATGGCCTGGGGACTGCCCTACGCCTGCCTGCTCGTGGGCACATCGATGCTCATGCCGGACCGGTTCCTCCAGGCGGCACCGCTGGCGGCGATGATCGTGGCCGAGCGACCGACCCGCGCCGGCGCGGTGCCGACGATCTGGACGGACCTGCTCGCCTACCTGGACGCGCAGGCTGCTCCCGCCCAAGGCTCCTCCCACCCCGTCGACATCTCGGTGATGGAGCGGGTCATCGTGGGCGGCTCGGCCTGCCCGCCGGCGCTCATGCACGCGTTCGAGCGCTACGGCGTGCGGATCGTCCACGCCTGGGGCATGACGGAGATGTCGCCGCTCGGCACCGTCGCCAACCCGCCGGCCGGGTTGACCACCGAGCAGGAATGGCCGTACCGGTACACACAGGGCCGCGCACCGGCGTCGGTGCAGGCCCGGATCGTCGGGCCGGACGGGACCGTGCAGCCCAACGACGGCAAGTCCGTCGGCGAGCTGGAGGTGCGTGGCCCGTGGATCACCGCCAGGTACGTCGGGGACACGGAACCGGACCCGGAGAAGTTCTCTCCCGACGGCTGGCTGCGCACGGGTGACGTCGGCGTGCTCTCCCCCGACGGGTATCTCACCCTCACCGACCGGGCCAAGGACGTCATCAAGTCCGGCGGCGAGTGGATCAGCTCGGTGGAGTTGGAGAACGCGCTCATGGGCCATCCGGCGGTGCTCGAGGCCGCCGTCGTCGGCGTTCCGGACGAGCGCTGGGGCGAGCGTCCACTCGCGACGGTGGTACTGCGCGAGGGGAAGAGCGCCACCGCCGAGGAGCTGCGGGAGTTTCTCGCCGCCTCGGTGGCCCGCTGGCAACTGCCCGAGCGGTGGGCCTTCATCGAGGCGGTTCCCAAGACCTCGGTCGGCAAGTTCGACAAGAAGAGGCTCCGGGCCGCCTACGCGGAGGGCCAACTCCCCGTCGGCACCGTCGCCTGAGATGCGGCCACGGCCCCTTCCCCGTGGTGCCGCTCCCGGGGAAGAGGCCGTGGCCGTCCGGCTACGGGGCGCAGATGGCCTGCGCGAACGCCTGCCAGTTACCGGTGTTGCCGTACGGCATCTCCTTCACGATGACCGCGGCGTTCGTGGTCGCGGGGACGAACGACTCGTTCTTGACGTGCCGGCGGGACCCGGTGTACACGCCGCCGCCGACGTCGAACAGCTCCGTGCCGGCCGGGCAGGTGACGAGGGGGGCCTTGACTTCGTTGGAGTTGGACGCGCTGGCGAGGCTGACCCGCTGCAGACCGGGGACGGGGTCGACGCAGACCGCCCACGGCTCGGCCCAGGCGGTGACGCTGTCGGACACATCGATCGGCCGGCCCCAGGTCTGGGTCACGCTGGCCAGGTTGGCCGCGACACTCACTGACGACAGGATGAAACCGGGGCTGACATAGCCACCCATGGCGATCACCTGCTTGCCGGCCGGGCAGTCCAGGTAGACCGCGCCCGTTCCGGCGCCGGCCGGGATGGTCTCGCCGTTGAGCACGACCTCTCGGCCCGTCACCCCGTAGGCGCAGATGACGTGGGCGGTCAGCCGCCATGCGGTCGTTGCGCTGCCGTGTTCCTCGGCCACGGCGGTGTGCCCGTTGCTCACCGGCGTGGGCACGTTGGCGGTGAGGTGCGGGATTCCGTCGCCACCGACGATGACGGCACCTCCGCCGAGCGCCGCCATGCCAGCCGGACACCCGGCGTAGACCTGCTTGCGATCGTCGAGATTGGTCGGGCTGCTGACGGAAACCATGATCCGCCCGGTGGGGTCAGCCGCAGCCGGCGCGGCGACGAACAGGGTCGCGGCCGCGGCGCCGACCAGAACGACCACACCGGCGAAGACTCGTCGCGACGTTCGAGCGACCACGAAACGATGGGACATCTCCTGCCTCCTCGATCCACGTTCATCGCTCCGCGGCGGGCCGGGACGCGAGAACGGTCAACCAGTACGGCGACGCTAAGTGGACGGTGGCGCGCGGTGCCTCCGTGCCGGTACGTAACTTCGCCGCCGGAGCCTCGTCCGTACCGTCGGGCAGAGAGCGCCCAAGCCGTACGGTCGACCACGCTCCACATCGGACCAGTGGACGGACCCTTCCCGGCGGCTGCGGGCCGGGAAGGGGCCGTGCGGTCGTGGCGGCTACGGGGCGCAGACGCCCGTCACGTACACCCGCCAGCTGTCGGGGGTTCCGTACACCATCTCCCGCGCGAACACGACCGCGTTGCCGGTACCCGCGATGATCGACTCGAGCTTGACGGAGCGGCCGCCGTTGACGGAGCCACCGTGGGTCCCATAGAGCTTCTTGCCGTACGGGCAGTTGACGATCACGGCCTTGCTGGCGGTGGAGTCCGACGCGGACACGGCCTGGACCCGTTCCATACCCGGGACGGGGTCGATGCAGATCGCGATGACTTCGCCGCCGCCCTGCACGCCCTCGTTCCCGGCGGAGATCACCCGGGCCCAGCGCAACGTCACTGTGGTCATGTCAGCGCTGAGATGGACCTCGGAGAGGATGAACTGGCCGTACCCGCTGACGCCGCCGCCCCAGCCGATCGCCTTCTTTCCGGTCGGGCAGCTGACGCTCTCCGTACCGGAGTGGACATTGGCCGGCACGGGGAAGGAGCGGAGCGCGCGCTCGCGACCGGTCACTCCGGTGACGCAGATCGCGTGAGCCGTCAGCCGCCACGCAGACGCCCCACCGGGGAACTCGGTGGCGCTCGCGCCCCAACCGTTGGATGTCGGTGTCGGCCACGAGTAGTTGAGGTGGGGGATGCCGTCACCGCCGACGATGACTGCGTCGCCGCCGACCGCCACGGTCCCGGTCGGACAGCTCACCGAGATGAACTTGTGGTCCTCGAGGTCGGTCGGGGTGGTGGCGGCGACGATGATCCTGCTCGTGATGGCGGCGGCGGCGGGCGAGGCCACCACGAGGGTCGCGGCCGCGGCGCCGACAAGCACAGCCACGGCGGGGATGACTCTTCGTGACATTCGGGCGACGACGCGATGGGACATCTGCTGCCTCCTTTATCCACATTCCTCGCGTCGATCGGGACCCGGGCGCGAGAAAAGGTTCAACCAGTACGGCGACGCTAAGTGGACATTGGAGTGCGGTGCCTCCGTGCGGGTACGTATCTTTCCCGCTCGGCCCTGTCCGTACCGGTCGGCGACCGTGGGTCCGACGGGTCGTCAGCTCAACAGGGAGACCAATGGGTCGCCGCGGCGGTCGAGCAGGTCGAGGACCTCGCCGGCCTCGATCGGACGGACCTCGCCACGTTCCACATCGGACCAGTCCACTGGCGCGGAGACGGTCGGCGTCGGCGCGGCCCGCAGCGAGTACGGCGAGACGGTGGTCTTCGCCCCGGCGTTCTGGCTGTAGTCGAAGAAGACCTTGCCCGGGCGCAAGTTCTTGGCCATGCGGGAGGTGACGAGGTCGGGCAGGGCGCTGGCCAGGTCGTCGGCCACCCGCTTGGCGTAGGCGGTCACCTCGTCGGAGGTGCGGGCACCGTCGAGGCGGGCCAGCAGCTGCATCCCCTTGCGGCCCGAGGTCTTCGCCAGGGGCGCGAGCCCGTCATGCTCCAGCCGGTGCCGGGCGGCGACCGCGACGAGGCAGCACTCCTCCAGGCCGGTGCCCGGGCCCGGATCGAGGTCGACGACGAGCAGGTCGGGGTTGGCCGGTACCCCCCTCATCAGCCTCCACTGTGGAGTATGGAGCTCGAGCGCGGCCAGGTTGGCGAGCCAGGCCAGGGTCGCGACCGAGTCGACGACGATGAAGTCCAGCGTCTCCCGTCCCGAGGTCGACCCGGGCACCGGCATCCGCTGGGTGCGGACCCACGATGGCGTGCCGGCGGGCTTGTTCTTCTCGAAGAAGTTCGCGCCGTCCACCCCGTTGGGGTAGCGGATGCGGGTCAGCGGGCGGTCGGCGAGGTGGGGTAGCAGCACGGGGGCTACGCGGACGTAGTAGTCGATGACCTCGCCCTTGGTGAATCCCGTCCCCGGATAGAGGACCTTGTCCAGGTTGGACAGTTCGAGTTCGTGGCCATCGATGGAGACCCGGATCCGTTGCTCAGCCATCGCCCGCCTCCTCCGGCGTCTTGTCGGGCCGCAACCGCAGGTACCGCGGGAATCGCAGCCGGCCGTCCCGGGTGATGAGCCCGTACTTGATCTCGACGACCAGTTCCGGCCGGACCCAGGTGGTCGCCACGGTGTCCTCGCGGGGCACCTGGCCACGGGCGAACGGCGACAGCTGGGCGCGCATCGGGCCGAGCAGGGCAAGCAGCTGGCGCTCGGTGGTGGCGGAGATACCGCCGCCGACCCGTCCCCGGTAGGTGAGGCCGTGGGTGGACGGCAGGCCGACCAGCAGACCCGACAGCGTCCGGGTCTTGGTGTGCCAACCACCGATCACGTAGTCGCCGGTCAGCTCATGCTTGACCTTGATCCAGTCGGGGGCGCGCAGCCCCGGCCGGTACGGCGAGGTCAGCCGCTTGGCGACCACGCCCTCCAGGGCGAGCTCCTTGGCCGCCTCGAGCGTCTCCGGGCCGTCCGTGAACCGGGGTGGCACAGCCCACGGCGTCCGGCCCGGTGGCGGGAGCACGGACTCCAGCAGCTCGCGGCGCTCCACATAGGAGGCTCGCGTGACGTCGGTGCCGTTGGCGGACAGGATGTCGAAGACCATGTAGTTGATCGGGCGGGCGGCGGCGAGCGCCCGGGCCTTGGCTACGTCGCGTACGTGCATCCGTTCGGCCAGCAGGATGAAGTCGGGCCGGCCAGCGGAGTCGAGCTGGACCACCTCGCCGTCGAGGACGGCATCCGTCACCCCGAAGTCCGCCAGGGCGGCTGGGAGCCCGGCCAGCTCCGGGTACGCTCTGGTGATCTCCGCTCCGGAGCGGGCATAGATGCGTATCATCCCATCCCGCACGTACGCCAGCGCCCGTACGCCGTCCCACTTCAGCTCGTACGCCCAACCCGGCTCCAGCGGCAGTTCCCCGCCGGCGGCGAGCATGGGCGAGACGATGGACGGCACCCGACAACAGTACGGCCGTACCTCCTTCTCGTCGCACCGCTCCGCTTCCCGCTGAAGGAGTTGATCGACACAAGCCAGCCGGAGGTGCGATGCTGGTAGGTCATGGGCGGGCCATGCGTGGGTGGGTCCGGAAGGGGGCGGGGACATGCGGGCCATCTGGAAGGGCGCGGTCTCGTTCGGCCTGGTGTCGATCGGGGTCAAGCTGTACTCGGCGACCGAGGAGAAGGACATCCGGTTCCACCAGGTGCACAGCACCGATGGCGGTCGCATCAAGTACAAGCGCACCTGCTCGCTCGACGGCGAGGAGGTCAACTACGACGACATCGCCAAGGGGTACGACCTCGGCGGCGGCGAGATGGTGATCCTTACCGACGAGGACTTCGCCGATCTTCCGCTCACGAGCAACCGTGCGATCGACGTACACCAGTTCGTGCCGGCGGAGCAGGTCGACCCGATCCTGTACAACAAGGCGTACTACCTGGAGCCCGAGCCCGTCGCGGCCAAGTCGTACGTGCTGCTGCGCGACGCGCTGGTCGAGTCGAACCGGGTGGCGATCGTGAAGGTGGCGCTGCGGCAGCGGGAGCAGCTGGCGACGCTGCGGGTGCGCGACGGCGTGCTGGTGCTCAACACGATGTTGTGGCCGGATGAGGTACGAGCGACGAGCTTCGGCTTCCTGGACGAGGGCATCACGGTGCGCCGCCAGGAGCTGGAGATGGCCGCGTCCCTGATCGAGTCGATGGCCGGCGACTTCGCCCCCGACGAGTTCACCGACGAGTACCGGGCGGCGCTGCAGCAGGTGATCGACGCCAAGGTCAGCGGGCAGGAGGTCGTCGCTCCGCCTGAGGTGGAGGAGGCACCGACCGGGGCCATCGACCTCATGGCCGCGCTGCGCGCCTCGGTCGAGAAGGCGCGGGCGGCCCGCGCCGCCGGGGCGCCCGCGCCGGAGGAGCACGAGCCGGTGGAGCCAACGCCCATCACTGCCGCGAAGTCGGCCAAGCAGGCGGCCCCGCGGGCCACAAAGGCGGGCTCGCAAGCGGCGCCGGGAAAGGCCGCACCACGGAAGGCGGCCGCCGAGGAGGGGAAGCCGGCTCGCGCTGCGAAGGCGACCAAGGCGCCCGCGAAGGCGACCAAGGCGCCCGCAGCCGCATCAAAGAAGGCGGCGCCCGCGAAGAAGGCGGCGCCGGCAAAGAAGGCGCCCGCGAAGAAGGCGGCCCGCCGCACCGCGTAAGGGTGCGCGGTCAGCGCCCTACGGTCGTCACGTCACGTCGGGGTCGAGGTTCCGACGCCGCCACGGATCGTCGGCGGGCAGTTCCCGGGTGGGCTGCGCGACGAGGGAGAGCGCGGGCATCACCTGGGTCGGTTCGAGCATGCCCGTGAGCTCCTCGATGTCTCCCGTGAGCGGGTCGAACGCGGCGCCGCCCGGCACGACCGGCACGACCGCCGGCGAGACCGGAGAGATCGGCGCGACCGGTGGGAAGGACCCGCTGGCGGTCAGCAGGACGATCGGCTCGCGTACTTCGCCGAGGTGCTCGCCAACGTACGGCTCCGTCATCGGGACGCCCTCGAAGTCCTCGGCGGGGTCGCTCGCGAACTCGGTGCCCTCGTTGACGATCCCGCTCACCACCTCGTCGAGGGTGGCCTCCACCGCGGCAAGGCGCGCCTCGAACTGGCGCGACGCCTCCTGCACGTCGTCGACCGCCTGGGCGCTCGACGCACGGTCGGCCGCCGTACCGACCCGGATGAGTCGCTGGACCTGCTGGCGCGTGCGCAGGCCGGTGAGTGTCGCGATCTCGGTCAAGCGGTGACCGCGGCTGACGAGCTCGGCGAGCGCACGGCCGCGCTCGCGCTTGATCGCCATCGCGAGCGCGTCGTAGAGCACCTGCTCGCGGGTCAGCACCGTGTAGCGGGCGACCGGGTCCCGCTCAGCCAGGTGGAACCCGCAGAGGTTGTGCAGCAGAGCCTCGACCTCGTCCGGCTCGGCCTCGATGCCCGCCGTCGTCCTGTCCGTCATGCCAACCGCCTTCTCGCGCCACCCGCGGCGAATCTTGACCCTGCTCGCCTCCGGGCCGAAGGCGAGCGCGCCGTTGCCCCGCATCTCCGCCCGGGGCGCGGGGATTGCCAGTCTGCCTGATCATGTACACGCCTGACCGGCAGCGACACGGTCGACTTTGGCAGATGTGCACACCGATCGGCCACTTTTGTCGCCTGCCGGCAAACTCGCTCGCCCGGCCGGGCTGAGCACGGTAGGACAGACGCCGTGAGCGAACTTCATGCCCTCCTCCCCCACGCAGCCACCGGTGATGAGTTACCCGCTGAGTCCGCTCCGCATGCGTCGCCGGAGTCGCCGGAGTTACCTGCTGATTCCGCTCCGCCGGCGTCGCCGGAATTCGTCATCGCGTCTGCGACCGACGACGACTGGGACGAGCTCTACCGGGTCGCGGAGTCCGCGTTCCTCGAGGAGCAGCACAGCGACGAGGGAAGCGCGACTGAGCGCGCCGTGATGGAGACCGCCCGGCATCTCGTGGCCCGTCGCGACGGCGAGATCGTCGGCACGGCCGGCATCCAGACGCGGCGCCTGGCCGTCCCGGGTGCGGTCGTACCGGCCGCCCACGTCACCATGGTGGCGGTCGCACCCTCCGCCCGTCGCCGGGGCATCCTCACCGCGTTCATGCGCCGCCAGTTCGACGACGCTCTTGCCGCCGGGGAGCCGCTGGCGATCCTGTGGGCGAGTGAGGGCCGTATCTACCAGCGTTTCGGCTACGGCCTGGCCGCCACCAAGCTGGCGGTGGCGTTCGAGACCAACGAGGTGCGGCTCACCGTGCCGGCCCGGGCGGACGGCCGGCTACGCGAGGCCACCCCGGCCGCGGTGCGCGACCAGCTGGCCAAGCTGTACCACGAGGTCTTCCTCGGCCGGCCCGGCTGGTCGGAGCGGGCGCAGCGGCACTGGGACTACCGTCTGGCCGACCTGAAGGAGTGGCGGCGTGGCAGCGGTGAGCTGCGCGCGGTCGTCCATGAGAACGCGGGTGGTGACATCGACGGCTATGCGTTGTGGCGGGTGAAGTCCGAATGGCGTGCGACCGGCCCTGCGGGCGAGGTACGGGTGCAGGAGCACGTCGCGACGAACCCTGACGCCTACGCCGCGCTGTGGCGGTTCCTCATGTCCGTGGACCTGACCCGTACCGTCCACATGTGGCTGGCCGCGTCCGATGAGCCGCTCGTCCACGCGGTGACCGATCCGCGACGCCTCGACGCCCGGCTCAGCGACGCGCTGTGGCTGCGGGTGCTCGACGTGCCCGCGGCGCTGGCGGCGCGCCGGTACGCCACCGACGTGGACGTGGTCGTCGAGGTGACCGATACTCTGCTGCCGGCCAACGCGGGTCGGTGGCGCCTGACCGGCTCACCAACCCAGGCGACCTGTGTCTCCACAGTGGAGGAACCCGACTTCGGCTGCGATGTGCGCGCGCTTGGCGCCGTCTACCTCGGCGGCACGTCGCTGTCCACCCTCGCCGCCACGGGCCAGGTCGTCGAACATAAACCCGGGTCGATCGCCTCCGCGGACGCGGCGCTGCGCTGGCCCGTGGCTCCCTCGTCGCAGGAGATGTTCTGACCGGTACCGTGGCACCGTTACGGTCGGGGGGCAGCGAGGACGGTACTGCGTTGTGGGTGGCTGGGCGGGGCGAGGAGGGTAGGTACTTCGTTGTGGGTGGCTGGGCGGGGCGAGGAGGGTAGGTACTTCGTTGTGGGTGGCTGGGCGGGGCGAGGAGGGTAGGTACTTCGTTATGGCGGAACGACGCCGACGGCGGGTCGTGGGCACCCGGGACGATCCGGACCCCAGCCCCACCCCCACCCCCTCAGCCGTGGCCAGTGAGCGCCCGGCCCGAACCCGCGTCGGGCGGCCCGATGCGGCCGTCCCCGACGAGCCGTGGACCGGCGCCGAGCTGGACCCGACGCTCGCCGAGCGCGGCCTGCGCGGGCTGGTCGGCGGTGGCTCCTCGCAGGTGAGCCCACGGGCGGCTCTGCGCGCACGCGATGCCGCCCGACCGCGCCCCGAGGACCTGGCCCGCGCCGAAGCGGAGCTGCAGGTGGTCCGCCGCCACTGGACCCCGCGCGACTGAGGGGAAAACCGGCCGCCGGGCCGTCGCGAGATGGAGGGGCGGACGGGAATCGAACCCGCACCGTCAGTTTGGAAGACTGAAGCTCTGCCATTGAGCTACCGCCCCGCGGCCGGCGTGCGCCGGCCGGGGTACAGCGTAGCGGCCGGTGGCGCGCGGCGTCGCATCCGTTAGCTCCCCACCCAGCCACCCGATGCTGCCGTACCGGCCCTCCACCCCCACCCCGCCACCCGGTTCACGCCACCAGCACCGCGCCCACGTACGGCCGGCCCGCGGCACGTAGACTTGCTGCCGCCACGGGGTGTGGCGCAGCTTGGTAGCGCACTCGCTTTGGGAGCGAGGGGCCGTGGGTTCAAATCCCGCCACCCCGACGACGAGGAAGCAGAGTCGAGTGCTTTTCCTCGACCTTGTTCCGAGGAGGAAGGGGTACGAGGCGCGCAGCGCCGCATACCCCGACCCAGCCCGCACCGACCGTCCATCCACGCCAGTCGCAGACACCGGCGAAGCGTGCGAGCCGAACAACCGGGCCGGGCTGAAAGATCGCCAACCCGCAGAGGGAGTACACAGTGGAGAGCACCGTCGAGACCTTGGGCCCGACCAGGGTGCGACTCGCGATCGAGGTGCCGTTCGCCGAGCTGGAGCCCGGCCTCAAGCGGGCGTACCAGGAGATCGGCGCCCAGGTCACCATCCCGGGCTTCCGCAAGGGCAAGGTGCCCAATGTGGTCATCGACCAGCGGGTCGGCCGCGCCACGATCCTGAACGAGGCGGTCCAGAACACGATCCCCGAGCAGCTGCTCGCCGCGGTCCGCCAGCACGAGGTCCGCACCATCGGCCGGCCCTCGGTCGAGATCACCGAGTTCGCCGACGGCCAGCCGCTGCGGTTCACGGCCGAAGTCGACGTCCGGCCCGAGTTCACGCTGCCCGATCTGGACGGGTTCGAGGTGACGGTGGACGCGGTTCCGGTGACAGACGAGGCCATCGACACCCAGGTCGATGCGCTGCGGGCGCGGTTCGGCACCCTCTCGGGCGTCGAGCGCCCCGCGCGAGCCGGCGACTTCGTCCAGCTCGACCTGGCCGCCACCGTCGATGGCGCCGAGGTGCCCGGCGGCACCGCGACCAACTTGTCCCACCAAGTGGGCAGCAATGATCTGCTGCCCGGCTTGGAGGAGACGGTCGAGGGGATGAGTGCCGGCGAGACCGCGACCTTCACCAGCACGCTCGTGGCCGGCGAGTTCGCCGACCGGGAGGCGGAGGTCACGGTGACCGTACGCACGGTGAAGGAGCGGGAGCTGCCGCCGCTGGACGACGACTTCGCGCAGTTGGCGAGCGAGTTCGACACCCTGGACGAGCTGCGGACCGACATCGCCACCCGGCTCGCCCGGGTCAACCGACGGCAGCAGTTGTCGCAGGCACGCGACCAGGCACTCGAGGAGCTCGCCCGGGCCGCGGACATCCCGGTGCCTGACGGCGTTCTCGAAGAGGAGGTCCAGGCCCGCCGGCAGGCGCTCACCGAGCGGCTGGAGGGGGCCGGCCTCAGCCTCGGCGACTACCTCACCGCTGGTGGTAAGAGCGAGGAGGACTTCACCGCCGAACTGACGGAGACGGCGAGCAAGGCGATCCGCTCCCAGTTGCTCCTCGACGCCTTCGCCGACGCTCAGAAGATCGACGTGTCGGATGACGAGTTCGGCTATGAGATCGTCCACCGGGCGCAGCACGCCGGCATGCCACCGCAGCAGTACTACGACCAGCTCGTCCGCGCCGGGCTCGCCTCTTCCGTCGCGGTGGATGTCCGCCGTAACAAGGCGCTCGTCTCGGTGTTGGAGAAGATCACCGTCAAGGAGGCCGACGGCACCGTGCTGTCCCTGGAGGAGCTCCGTGGCGGCGTGGACGAAGCCGACGACCACCTCGGCCACGACCACGACTGAGGGCCGGCCCCTCGGGGATCTGCGCCGTCAGCGAAAACGGAGGCGACCACGGCCGGCGCCCGGGTGGGACCGGCTAGGGTCGCAAAAGACGACAACTTTGCTGCACTGAAGGGGCTGCCATGACGGACCTGCGCAGAGCCGATCCCACGCACGGCTCCGCCTACCCTGGGCCCTCACCGCTGGCACGAGGCGGTGACACGCTCTCCGGGATGCTGGACGAGTCGGTCTACAACCGGCTGCTCAAGGAGCGGATCATCGTGCTGGGCAGCGAGGTCACCGACCAGGTCGCCAACCGGATCTGCGCGCAGTTGCTGCTGCTCGCGGCCGAGGACCCCAACCGCGACATCAACTTGTGGATCAACTCGCCGGGCGGCTCGGTGTACTCGGGCATGGCGATCTACGACACGATGCAGTTCATCGCCAACGACGTCGTGACGGTGGCGATGGGGATGGCGGCATCGATGGGGCAGCTGCTGCTGTGTGCCGGGACGAAGGGCAAGCGCTACGCCCTCCCTCACGCGCGCATCATGATGCACCAGCCATCGGGCGGCATCGGTGGTACCGCGGCCGACATCGCGATCCAGGCCGAGCAGATGCTCTACACGAAGCGCATGTTCCAGGAGCGGGTGGCGTTCCACACTGGACAGGGCCCCGATCAGATCGAGGCGGACTCCGACCGCGACCGGTGGTTCACCGCTCAGGAGGCCATGGACTACGGCTTCATCGACAAGGTGATCACGGGCGCGGCGCAGGTGCAGGCCGGCGCGGGCACCCGCTCCTGACCGCAGCGAAAGGACGAAGTGATGACTGACTTGAGCCTGCCGGGCCCGATGGACGCTCTGGCCGCGAGGTCCGCCCTGCGCGAGGTGCACAACCGCTACATCATCCCGTCGTTCATCGAGCGGACCTCGTATGGCGTCAAGGAGTCCAACCCGTACAACAAGATGTTCGAGGAGCGGATCATCTTCCTCGGCGTGCAGGTGGACGACGCCTCCGCGAACGACGTGATGGCACAGCTGCTGGCGCTGGAGTCGACCGACCCGGACCGCGACATCACGATCTACATCAACTCGCCCGGTGGCTCGTTCACCGCGCTGACCGCGATCTACGACACCATGCTCTACGTCCGGCCGGACATCGCGACCGTCTGCATGGGCCAGGCCGCGAGCGCAGCGGCGGTGCTGCTCTCCGCCGGTACGCCGGGCAAGCGGATGGCGCTGCCGAACTCGCGGATCATCATCCACCAGCCGGCCACCGAGGGCGGCTACGGCCAGGGCTCGGACATCGAGATCCAGGCCCGCGAGATCCTGCGGATGCGGACGATGCTCGAGGAGATGATCTCTCGTCACACCGGGCAGGCGCTCGAGAAGGTCCGTAAGGACATCGACCGTGACAAGATCCTTACGGCCGAGGAGGCCAAGGAGTACGGCCTGATCGACCAGGTGCTGACCACGCGCAAGAAGTCGGCGCTCTCGGTCGCGTCGGCTAGCTGACTCCGAGTCCCTGACCGCGGGATTCCCGCGACAAGCGACACGCACATCACGGGGCGTCGGGGTCGGAGATTGCGACCCCGACCAGGTAACGTCAAGGCGTACGGGCCGCACGACCCCGGTCGGCGCGGCCCCAGCCCCCCGGAGTGTCCCCCCGCTGGCCGCGGCAGAGCAGGAGTTGTCCAAGTGGCACGCATCGGCGATGGCGGTGACCTGCTCAAGTGTTCGTTCTGCGGTAAGTCGCAGAAGCAGGTACGTAAGTTGATCGCTGGCCCGGGCGTCTATATCTGTGACGAGTGCATCGACCTCTGTAACGAGATCATCGAGGAGGAGCTCGTCGAGAGCGACGTCGTGCGGTGGGATGAGCTGCCCAAGCCGATGGAGATCTGTGACTTCCTCGACGACTACGTGGTCGGCCAGGACGCCGCCAAGAAGGCGCTCGCCGTGGCGGTCTACAACCACTACAAGCGGGTGCAGGCCGAGTCGTCGGGCAGCCGCGGCGACAGTGAGCCCGTCGAGCTGGCCAAGTCCAACATCCTCATGATCGGGCCGACCGGGTGCGGCAAGACCCACCTGGCGCAGACGCTCGCCCGGATGCTCAACGTGCCGTTCGCGATCGCCGACGCCACGGCGCTCACCGAGGCGGGGTACGTCGGCGAGGACGTCGAGAACATCCTGCTCAAGCTGATCCAGGCGGCCGACTACGACGTCAAGCGGGCCGAGACCGGCATCATCTACATCGACGAGATCGACAAGATCGCCCGGAAGTCCGAGAACCCCTCGATCACCCGGGACGTCTCCGGCGAGGGTGTGCAGCAGGCGCTCCTGAAGATCATCGAGGGCACGGTGGCGAACGTGCCGCCGCAGGGCGGGCGCAAGCATCCCCACCAGGAGTTCATCCAGATCGACACCACCAACGTGCTCTTCATCTGCGGTGGGGCCTTCCAGGGTCTGGAGCGGATCATCGAACAGCGGGTGGGCAAGAAGGGCCTCGGGTTCGGTGCGAACCTCCGCTCGGTCTCGGAGCGGGCGACCGACGACATGTTCGCCCAGGCCATGCCTGAGGACATGATCAAGTTCGGGCTGATCCCCGAGTTCATCGGGCGCCTGCCGGTCTTCACCAGCGTGCGTGGGCTCGACCGGGATGCCCTCGTCAAGATCCTGACTGAGCCGCGTAACGCGCTGGTCCGCCAGTACCAGCGGCTGATCGAGCTCGACAACGTCGAGTTGGAGTTCGAGCCGGCCGCCCTTCAGGCCATCGCCGATCAGGCGATCCTCCGTGGCACCGGAGCCCGAGGGCTGCGGGCGATCATGGAGGAGGTGCTGCTCTCCGTGATGTACGAGGTGCCGAGCAACCCCGACGCGGCCCGGGTGCTGATCACGAAGGCCGCCGTACTGGAGAACGTGAACCCGACCATCGTGCCGCGCGCCACCGCGTCGCGGCGGGCCTCGCGCCCGGCCGCACGCGAGGAGAAGTCGGCGTAGGTGCGCGGGATGAGGGTCGCCGCCTGCCAGGTGAACTCACGGGCTGACCGAGCGGCCAACCTCGCGGCCGCGCTTGAGCTGCTGGAGCGGGCCGCCGCCGCCGGTGCTGACGTCGCGGTGCTCCCCGAGTACCTCGACTACCTCGGGCCGCCGGAGGGCGAGCCCAAGCCCGAGCCCGTCGACGGAGAGTTCGCCACGGTGCTCTCCGACGCCGCCCGCCGGCTGTCGATGTGGGTGGTCGGCGGGTCGTTCCATGAGATCGGGCCCGATACGGCGCACACCTTCAACACCACGCTCGTCTTTGACCGTACGGGCTCGCTGGCCGCGGCCTACCGCAAGATCCATTTGTTCGACATCGACATTCCGGACCGCCCTGATGTGTCCTACCGGGAGTCGCGGCGTGTCGCCCCGGGTACGGATGTCACCACCGTGGACGTGGAGGGTGTCCGGTTCGGCCTGTCGATCTGCTACGACCTGCGTTTCCCCGAGCTCTACCGGCAGCTCGCAATCGCCGGCGCCCAGGTGCTGTTGGTGCCCGCTGCCTTCACCACCCACACGGGGCGCGACCACTGGGAGGTGCTGCTGCGCGCGCGGGCGATCGAGAACCAGTGCTACGTCGTGGCCGCGGGGCAGAGCGGCGACCATGATCCGGGCCGCAGCTCCTTCGGCCGCAGCATGGTGGTCGACCCGTGGGGAACCGTGGTCGCTCAGGCCGTCGACGGGGTGGGTCTCGTCGTCAGCGAGCTCGACCTCGATCGCCTTGAGCGGATCCGGGTGGACCTGCCGAGCTTGGCCAACCGCCGCCTCGCCTGACCCGGCCGTCGCTCTGTGGCGTGACGCGGACACTGGGTGGCTTGCTGATTCTCGTCGCGGGTCCTGAGTCCATCCCGGTCCGCGGGCGTCGCGGGTGCTGCCAGTCGATCGCGCCCCGCGGGCGTCGCCGGTCCTCCAGCCGATCCGCTATGCGCGTCGCCGGTACTGCCGGCCGATCCCGGTCCACAGCCGGCGCGGGGAATTCCCGGCGACCGGGATCGGTTGCACCGCGGTGACGCCCAGACCACGGTCTGTTACATCCCATTACGACAGGTGCTGCGCCGATCGTCCGATTCGGCGAGCAGAGCCGGCCGAATGGGGGATCCCGTGGGCGTTGCAGGACTGCGCAGCTTCCGCTAATGTAGTCAAGCCGGCAACGAGCCGGGCGGATCACTGCGAGGGCCAGCAACGGCCAGCGGTTGGATCGGCCGGGTTGACGGCGCTCCCCCCGACGAGGCGCTCCTCTTGGAGTGTGGTTGTGGGTGGTCTCCCGATCGACAGATCAAAGTGACCGGAATCAAAGCGACCAAGGTCGATTTGACGAGGTCAGGTCGGTCGGGTAACTTAGGGGAGTTGCCCCGGACACGGAGCCCTCTTGGTGAGGGCCGAGTGACGTGGGTGCTTGTTTCTTGAGAACTCAACAGGGTGCTTGATAAGCCAGTGCCAAAGAAGTATATGTTCTCTGGCAATTTCTTTGATTGTCAGGGTCTACATCCAAATTTTCGTTGGAGAGTTTGATCCTGGCTCAGGACGAACGCTAGCGGCGCGCTTAACACATGCAAGTCGAGCGGAAAGGCCCTTCGGGGTACTCGAGCGGCGAACGGGTGAGTAACACGTGAGCAACCTGCCCTTGGCTTTGGGATAACCCCGGGAAACCGGGGCTAATACCGAATATCCACGCACTGCCGCATGACGGTGCGTGAAAAGTTTTTCGGCTGAGGATGGGCTCGCGGCCTATCAGCTTGTTGGTGGGGTAACGGCCCACCAAGGCTTCGACGGGTAGCCGGCCTGAGAGGGCGACCGGCCACACTGGGACTGAGATACGGCCCAGACTCCTACGGGAGGCAGCAGTGGGGAATATTGCACAATGGGCGCAAGCCTGATGCAGCGACGCCGCGTGAGGGAAGAAGGCCTTCGGGTTGTAAACCTCTTTCGGCAGGGACGAAGCGAAAGTGACGGTACC
>JBQGBY010000151.1:0-15982 GCA_052038195.1 Micromonosporaceae bacterium
GCGAGACGGGTGGCTGGGTGGGGGTGGAGGGCCGGTACGGCGAGACGGGTGGCGGGGTGGGGGTGGAGGGCCGGTACGGCGAGACGGGTGGCTGGGTGGGGGTGGAGGGCCGGTACGGCGAGACGGGTGGCGCCTCGGTGAACACCGCCCACCACAGCCTGAACGGCTGGCCACTGTCGGCCGGGTGCGGGCGCGGTGCAGGATGACGCCGTGCCCCTGCTCCGTGACTCGCTCCGCCGGCTGCGTGGCGGCCTGCCGCGTCCCCGACCGCTCCTCACGCTGCTCGCCCTCGTCGGCCTCGCGGGGCTGGCGTGGGGCAGCATCGCCACGGTGCTGCCACCGTCTCCGGTGGCTGTCGACGCGCCGGACGACCAGTTCAGCGCCGGCCGCGCCTTCGCCCACGTCGAGCGGGTGGGGGCGAGGGTGCACGTGGCCGGCAGTCCAGCCGCGGCGTCCGTACGGTCCTATATCGAGGACTCTCTGACCGATCTCGGCCTGCGGGTCGAGGTGCAGGAGGCGGTCGGGGCGACCGAGGCGTTCGGCGGCTTCGCGATGGCGCGGGTGCACAACGTGGTGGCCCTGCTGCCCGGCACCGACCCGACCGGACGGGTATTCCTGGTGGCCCACTACGACTCGGTGCAGGTCTCCTTCGGTGGCAACGACGACGGGGCCGGCGTCGCCACCCTGCTGGAGACCGCCCGGGCGCTGGCGAGCGGACCGGCGCCGCGCAACGACGTGGTCTTCGTCTTCACCGACGCGGAGGAGGCGTGCCTGTGCGGGGCGGAGGCGTTCGTCTCCCAACACCCGCTGGCCGCCGACGGTGGGGTGGTGCTCAACATCGAGGCGCGCGGCTCGACTGGGCCGGCCGTCATGTTCGAGACCAGCACCGGCAACGCGGGCGTCGTCGGGGTCTACGCGCGCCACGCCGTGCACCCGGTCGGGACGAGCTTCGCGGTCGAGGTGTACCGGATCCTGCCCAACGACACGGACTTCACGCCGTTCCGCGAGTCGGACCGGTTCACGGGCCTCAACGCCGCCTACATCGACGGCTCGGCGGTCTACCACTCGCCCGAGGACAGGCCGTCCACAATGGAGCTTGGCAGCCTGCAGCAGCATGGCGACAACGCGCTCGCGCTCACCCGCGCCTTCGCCGACGCCGACCTGGAGACTCTGTCCACCCCGTCGTCGGGCGACCTGACCTACTTCCCGGTCTTCGGCCTGCTGCTGCGCTACCCGGGCTGGCTGACCTGGCCGCTGGCTGGGCTGGCCCTGGCGGCCGTGATCGGGCTCGCCCTCCTCTCCCGGTACCGGCGGCGCCCCTACCTCGGCGCGCCCGAACTCGGCCCGGGGCTGACGACCTGGCCCCGGATCCTGGGCGGGATAGGCCTCGGGCTGGTGCCGCTGCTGCTCGCCCCGGTGGCGGCCCAGGCGCTGTGGGCGCTGCTCGTCACCATCCGCCCGGGGTACGCCGGGATGCTCGACCCGTGGCAACCGGGCTGGTTCCGCGGCGGCGTGGTCGCCCTCGTGCTGACTGTCCTCTTAGGATGGTACGGGCTGGTGCGCCGGCACCTGGGCCACTGGGCCCTTGTCCTCGGTGGACTGTCGTGGCTGGCGATCCTCGGCGCGCTGCTCGCCGCCGTGACCCCGGGCGGGTCGTACCTGGCCGCCCTGCCCGCACTCGCCGTCGCGGGGTCGCTGATCGTGGCGCTGTTCGTCGACCGACCGTGGCTCGGGCTGCTGGCCGTCTTGCTCGGGGCCGCGGTCGCCGTGGTGGTGCTGGCCCCGACCGTGCTGCTCTTCTTCCCGGCGCTGGGTCTGGCCACCGGCGGCGCCGCCGCGCTGTTCGCGATGATGCTCGGCCTCGCCGTGCTGCCGGTGCTGGCCTACCTCTACCCCGAACCGCCGTCGGTACCGTTGGCGGAGGACTCCGCCCTGTGGCAGACCGAGCCGTCGCGTCAACGGCTCGCCATCGCCGCGCCGGCCGTGCTCAGCGGCGTGCTCGCGGTGGCGTTCGTCGGGGTCGGGCTCGGCGTCGATCGCTTCGACGAGGAGCACCCCGTCCCGACGCAGCTCATGTACGCCCTCGACACCGACACGGGTCAGGCCCGGTGGGTGAGTGCCGAGTCATCACCGGGGGAGTGGACCAGCCGGTACGTCACCGGGCCCGAGGATCTGTCCGCGAGCTTCCCGGTCCTCGGCGACGGCCTGTACACCGGCCCGGCCCGGGTGGCCGACCTGCCGGCCCCGGAGCTGACCATCGTCTCCGACACGGTGCAGGCTGGCCGGCGCGTCGTCGAGCTCCTGATCGAGCCGCAGCGGCCGGTGCGCCTGGTCTACCTGCGAGTCCAGCCCGCCGGCTCGGAGGACACCAGCGCGGACGGGGTCGTGGTGCTGGCGGCCATGGCCGACGGGCGGGCGGTCCCCATCGCCGACGGCGAGGCTGGCGAAGGTGACTCCGGTCCGCCGGCGTTCGAGCTGCTCTTCCACGCCCCGCCCGCCGGCGGCCTGACCGTAGAGCTGACGCTGCAGTCCACCGCCCCGGCCACGGTCCGGGTGATGGACGGCAGCGACGGCCTCGACGACGTGCCCGGTTTCACCCCGCGCCCGCCCGGAATCGGCATCGAGGGCTCGCACGACTCGGAACTCGTCCTCGTCGCGAAGACGTACGACCTCTGACGTGCGCGCTTGCCGATCATGGTCCACGATGGTCGGACGCATAACGGCTTTTGAGGGCAATTCCAGCTCGGGTGGCTGGGCGGGGCGGAGGGCATGGAACTCCAGCGACGCCTGCGGAGCGGAATCAGCAGGTAATTTCGGCTTTTGGGGAGGTATCGGCGGGATGCAGGGCGTGATCGTCGTGGTAACGGCCATCCTGGGTGTGGCCCTGGTGCTGGTGGGCGCGGCGTCGCTGTGGGCGGGTGCTCTTCACCGATCGGGTGAACCGCAGACCGTACGGTCTGAGCAATCCGCCCTTGAACGCGCGATGGCGGTGGCCGGTCGGTTGCCCGGTGGCCAGCGGCTCATCGGCTGGGGCGTGGTCCTGCTCGCGCTCGCCGCCGTGGCGAGTGGCGCGATCACCTTCTCGGTCACCGCGACCGCGGGCACGAACTGACGGGCGAAAAGGGGGTCGATCGGCCGTCGTCTCGGTGGCTGACGGCCCTTGACAACTCGCCACCCGGCGCCCGGACGGACCGGGCCGCGGGGTAATCTGCGGTCGAGGTTCGCCTAGATCACGGCGACCAGACGAGCTCCCGGGAGGCCGTGCGTGACCACCCTTGCCCCGAAGCCGATCGTCACCCGGCCATATCCGGTGCGCCAGGGGGTCCGCGGGTCGGCGTTCGCACGCATCCTGCGGACGACGGACGCGAAGACGATCGGGCTGATGTACCTGGTCACGTCGTTCGTGTTCTTCCTGATCGGCGGGTTCATGGCCCTGCTGCTGCGGGCCGAGCTCGCGCAGCCCGGGCCGGACTTCCTGTCGCCGGAGCAGTACAACCAGCTCTTCACCATGCACGGCACGATCATGCTGCTGTTCTTCGCGACGCCGATCCTGTTCGCCTTTGCGAACTACATCGTGCCGCTACAGATCGGCGCACCGGACGTGAGCTTCCCCCGGCTGAACGCACTCGCGTACTGGCTCTACGCCTTCGGTGGCTCGCTAACGGTCGGCGGCTTCTTCACACCGAACGGCGCGGCGGACTTCGGCTGGTTCGCCTACCAGCCGCTGGCCAACGAGACCAACTCGCCGGGCACGGGCGCGGACATGTGGGTCGTCGGTCTGGTGATCTCCGGTCTGGGCACGATCCTCGGCGGGGTCAACATGATCACCACGATCCTGACCCTGCGGGCGCCGGGCATGACGATGTGGCGGATGCCGATCTTCACCTGGAACATCCTGGTGACGTCGCTGCTCGTGCTCCTGGTCTTCCCGATCCTGGCCGCGGCGCTGCTCGCGGTCGCGGCCGACCGCCACCTCGGCGCGCACGTGTACGACTCGGAGACCGGCGGCGCGCTGCTGTGGCAGCACCTGTTCTGGTTCTTCGGCCATCCCGAGGTCTACATCGTGGCGCTGCCGTTCTTCGGCATCGTCAGCGAGATCATCCCGGTGTTCAGCCGCAAGCCGATCTTCGGCTACAAGGGCCTGGTCATCGCCACCCTCGGCATCGCCGCCCTGTCGATGAGCGTGTGGGCGCACCACATGTTCGCCACCGGCCAGGTGCTGCTGCCGTTCTTCTCGTTCCTGTCCTTCCTCATCGCCGTGCCGACCGGCATGAAGTTCTTCAACTGGATCGGCACGATGTGGCGAGGATCGATCACCTTCGAGACGCCGATGCTGTTCGCCGTCGGCTTCCTGGTGACGTTCCTGCTCGGCGGGCTGTCGGGAGTGCTGCTGGCCTCGCCGCCGCTGGACTTCCACGTCTCGGACTCGTACTTCGTGGTGGCGCACTTCCACTACGTGCTCTTCGGCACGATCGTGTTCGCCGTGTACGCCGGTGTCTACTTCTGGTTCCCGAAGATGACCGGCCGCATGCTCAACGACCGGTGGGGCAAGGTCCACTTCTGGCTGACCATCATCGGCTTCAACGTCACCTTCCTGGTGCAGCACTGGCTGGGCGCCGAGGGCATGCCGCGCCGGTACTACGACTACCTGCCCAGCGACGGCTGGACGACGCTGAACCTGATCTCCACGGTCGGGTCGTTCATCATCGGCATCTCGACCCTGCCGTTCCTCTACAACGTGTGGAAGTCGTACCAGGCCGGTCCGACGGTGGACGTCGACGACCCCTGGGGTCACGGGAACTCGCTGGAGTGGGCCACCTCCTGCCCGCCGCCGCTGCGCAACTTCGACCGGATGCCGCGGATCCGCTCCGAGCGGCCCGCCTTCGACGCGAAGTACCCGGACCTGGCCATCGACTCGTCCGTCCCCCACCGCGAGCCGATCAGGTAACCCGCGCCGCATCCATCACTGGTCAGGGGCGCTCGGTCGGTCGGCGACCTCCTCGGCCGGAGACTCGGCGACGACGGGGGCGCCGACGAGGTGTACGCCGGCGTTTCGCATCTCCTCGAGCGCGGCGGTCGTCGTCTTGTTCGCGACTCCGGCGGTGTGGTCGAGGTACACGGTCACGGTGAAGCCCTCGTTCACCGCGTCGAGGGCGCTGGCCCGTACGCAGTGATCAGTGGCGATGCCGACGATGTCCACTTCGGACACGTCCCGCATCCGCAGCCAGGCCGCGAGGCTGATGCCGCCGGCCTTGCCCTCGAAGCCGGAGTAGGCCGCCCGATGCTCCCCCTTGAGGAAGACCGCCTCGAACCGGTCCGTGTCCAGCGCCGGGTGGAAGTGCGCGCCGTGGGTCCCCGCGACACAGTGCGCCGGCCAGGTGTCGACGAAGTCCGGCGTTTCGGCGAAGTGCTCACCTGGGTCGACGTGGTGATCCTGGGTGGCGACGATGTGGTCCCACGGCGGGTGGTCGGGTGAACCGAGCAGGGCGGAGATGCCCGCGGCGACCGCGGCGCCACCCGCCACGCCGAGCGACCCGCCTTCGCAGAAGTCGTTCTGGACGTCGACGACGATCAGTGCGCGTGTCATGATGTCCCTCGCATCGAGACGGTGAGGGCGGGCTCGCCAGCGGAGAGCTTGAGCCCCTCCCACGGGATCGAGATGAGGCAGGCTCGGGCGTGCTCGCGTGATCGTTCCAATGTGGGCAGATCCGGCGCCGGCGCTCCACCACGCATGAAGGGTCGCTGCAGCAGCCGGTCGTGCGGTTCTGGCGGTGGGGTGCCCTGTGACACCACGATCTCCTCGGTGGCCGTACCGCTCGGCTTGTGCCGCCGGACCGCCGTCTTGCGCCCGCCGATGGTCGTCGTGGGCTCGGAGCGCGTCCCGTCCGCCATGCCCTCCACCTCGACCCGCTTGTAGTCGACCCCCGCGGGCGGCGCCGCGGAGCCGGTGACCACCGCGGTGCCCGCGCCGTAGACGTCGACCGGCTCTGCGGCGAGCGCGGCGATCGAGTACTCGTCGAGGTCGCCCGAGACGACGATGCGGGTCTCCTGAGCACCGAGCTCGTCGAGCAACTGCCGGGACTGCGCGGCCAGCATCGACAGGTCGCCCGAGTCGATCCGGATCGAGCCGAGGCCCGGCCCCGCGACCGCGATCGCGTTGCGGATCCCCTGGGTCACGTCATACGTGTCGACGAGCAGCGTTGTCTGCTTGCCCAGCGCGGCCACCTGCACGGCGAACGCGGCGCTCTCGTCGTCATGCACCATGGTGAACGCGTGGGCGGCGGTGCCCGCGGTCGGCACACCGTAGAGCCGGCCGGCCTCGAGGTTGGACGTGGACGCGAACCCGGCGAGGTAGGCCGCGCGGGCCGCGGCCGCCGCGGCCTGCTCGTGGGTACGCCGGGAGCCCATCTCGATGAGCCGACGCCCTCGGGCGGCGGTGACCATGCGGGCGGCCGCCGCCGCGATGGCGCTGTCGTGGTTGAGCACCGAGAGCGTGATCGTCTCCAGCACCACGCAGTCGGCGAACGTCCCGGAGACGCTGAGGATCGGTGAGCCGGGAAAGAAGAGCTCGCCCTCGGCGTATCCGTCGACGTCGCCGCGGAAGCGGTACCCGGCCAGCCAGTCCGCAGTCGCGTTGTCGACAACCCCGGTACTGCGCAGATGGGTGAGCTGCTCGTCATCGAACCGGAACGCCATGATGGCATCGACGAGACGCCCCGTGCCGGCGACCATCCCGTACCGCCGACCGGGGGGTAGCCGGCGGGCGAAGACCTCGAAGACACAGTGCCGATCCGCGGTGCCGTCGCGGAGGGCGGCGGCGACCATGGTCAGCTCGTAGTGGTCGGTGAGCAGCGCGGTGCTGGGTAGGGTGGTCATCACTTCTGAGCCTACGACCCAGGGGCGTTGCTGCGGCGCGGCTGGCCCTTCGGGGTGGACGGCGCCGCGTACCCTGCATCCGAATTGCCGGCTGATTCCGCTCCGCAGGCGTCGCTGGAATTGATGAGGAAAGGACACGCCATGACCGTGACCTCGGTGGTACGTCCCTTGCCGGGGCCGGGGCTGGTAGCCCGCTCGGGCGACCTGATCCTGGTCTGCGCCGAGGGCACGGAAGCTACCCGCGGCGAGGTGGAGCAGCTCCTGGGCCTGGTGCCCGAGGTAGCGGCCACCGGCGGGGACGGGGCGGTGCTGGTCCGGCGGGTGGCGGCGCTGCTCGCGGCCGACCTGGACGGCAACTTCCCCGACTGCGCCGCGAGTGGCCCGATCGCGGACGGCCGCTTCGCGGTGCTCGTCTACGGCACGGCGACCGCCCGCGTGGTGGGCGGCGAGGGCGAGGTCAGCCTCTCCGCGACCGACGCCGTCGCGCCGGTGACCCGGCTGGTCCACGCCCCGATCACCACGGTGCGGCTGGAGCTGCCCGGAGCGGGGCCGGCGAGCCACTTCGCGCGCCTCGAAGGTGGCGTGGTCAGCGCGGCCGGCTTCGTCGCCGGCGAGGAGGCGCCCGGCGGGGCGGCGACGGTGCTCCCCGTGCCGGTGCCGGCGCAGCCGGTCCCCGAGCCGGTCCAGGTGACGGTGGAGAAGGTGGACACCCCCTCGTGGACCATTCCCTCGCCCTCCGTGCCGGCGCCGGTCGAGGCTCCCGCGTGGGCCGGCCCATCGCCGTCCGTCGCGGTGCCCCCGGTGGAGACGCCGTCGTGGGCTCCGCCGGCCGAGATCCCGGTGCCGGTGCCCGCTCCGTCAGACAACGGCGGGTTCTCGACCGTGGTCGAGCCGCAGTACCCCGAGCCGCAGTACGGTCTCGTGCCCGAGCCGGCGGCACCGGTCGAGACGGCGCCGTCCTGGGCCGGACCGTCCATAGCGGATGGTGCTTTCGTGCCCGCCCCTTCGTCCACCGTGGACCCGCCGACGCCGGCGCTGCCGGTACGCGAGCCGCTGGCCACCGAGGCGATGGGTCTGGACGTACGGCCGACGGTGCTCGGGCTCGCCTGCCCGCTGGGACACCTCAACGACCCGAGCCTGGCCGTCTGCACGACCTGTGGCGCGTCGCTGGCGAGCCAGCCGCCCGCTCTGCGCGAGGGCCCGCGCCCGCCGCTCGGAGCGATCACGCTCGACGACGGGTCGTCCTACCTCCTCGACATCGGGTACGTGCTCGGCCGCGAGCCCCAGCACGACCCCGAGGTCGTCTCGGGCGGCGCCCGGCCGCTGAAGATCGTCGACGCCGAGGGGGTCGTGTCACGGCGGCACCTGCGGGTGGCGCTGGTCGGCTGGGACATCCAGATCGTCGATCTCGGCTCGGCCAACGGCACCTACGTCCAGTACCCGGACGACCCGCAGCTGCACCGGCTCGAGCCGCACCACGCGGTCGTGGTCAAAGCCGGCGCCCAGGTGACCATGGGCCGGCGGTCGTTCCGGATCGATTCCGCACCGCTGGCTTGATCTATACCGACACCGCCGGTCGCGGTGTCGATCAGCCGGGGGGCGGTGGCACGATGGTGGGCATGGCCGCGCCGCAGACCGTGCCGGTGGAGACACCTGATGAGATCGAGGTGCCCGACGTCGACCGCGCCTGGGTCACGATCGTGTGGAACGACCCGGTGAACCTGATGGACTACGTCACGTGGGTGTTCCAGAAGCTCTTCGGCTACAGCAAGGACAAGGCCGAGAAGCTGATGCTCGACGTGCACCACAAGGGCAAGGCGATCGTCTCCTCCGGCGCGCGCGAACGTATGGAGTACGACGCCACCCGGCTGCACGGGTACGGGCTCTGGGCAACGGTCGACCAGCCATGACCCGCCGATGACCTTGTTCCGTCGGGTCGGCGACCAGTGTGTCGCCCGGTTCGCCCCTGAGGTGGCCCAGGTTCTGCGGCAGGCCGCGGCGGAGCTGGCGGCGCTGATCGCCAACGACCCCGACCCGGACGATCCGGCGGTGGAGCGGCTCTTTCCCGACGTGTATCCCGAGGACCCCGCACAGGAGGCCGAGTTCCGCCGGTTCACCGAGGCCGACCTCAAGGCGGCCAAGCTCCAGCAGGCCAAGACCGTGCTTGCCGACCTCATCGAGGGTGGCGGTGAGGTGCGACTGCCGGAGGAGAAGGCCGACCTGTGGCTGCGCGCGCTCACCGATATCCGCCTCGCGCTCGGCACACGGCTCGGCGTGCAGGACGAGACGGACATCGAAGCAGAGATCGATGCTGCTGTCGGCCGCAACCCCACGTCGCCGCGCGTCGGCCAGCTCACCGTCTACCTGTTCCTGACCGAGCTGCAGGCATCCCTCGTCGGTGCCCTGACGAGCTGATCGGTTCTCACCTTTCCGGCCGTACGGCCTGCTCGTTCATCGGCCGTACGGGCGAAGATGCCCGGATGTCTGTGAGCGGCCTGAGTCAGGGGTGTCTCGGGGTGCAAATGGGGGACAACCGGATCCCGCCGCGTCGCCGCCAGGCACTACGGTGGGCGGGTGACTCTGATAGCCACCGAGGCGCTGACGAAGCGCTACGCGAACAACGTGGTCGCCCTGGCGGACCTGACGCTGCGGGTGGACCCCGGGATCATCGGGCTCGTCGGCGCGAACGGTGCCGGCAAATCGACGCTGATCAAGATCCTGTTGGGTCTGCTGCCGCCGACCAACGGCCGGGTCAGCGTCCTGGGGCTCGACCCCGCCAAGGAGGCCCAGGAGGTGCGCGCGCGGGTCGGGTACATGCCCGAGAACGACTGCCTGCCCCCCGACCTGGCCGCCGCCGAGTTCGTGACCCACATGGCCCGCATCAGCGGCCTGCCGAAGACGGCTGCCCGGGAGCGGGCCTCGGAGGCGCTGCGCCACGTGGGCCTCTACGAGGAGCGCTACCGCCAGATCGGCGGCTACTCCACCGGCATGAAGCAGCGGGTCAAGCTCGCCCAGGCGCTGGTGCACGACCCGGACCTGCTGTTGCTCGACGAGCCGACCAACGGTCTCGACCCGGCCGGGCGGGACTCGATGCTGACGCTGATCGAGCGCATCGGCACCGAGTTCGGCATCTCAGTGGTGGTCTGCTCGCACCTGCTCGGTGAGGTGGAGCGGATCTGCGACTCGCTCATCGCGATCGATGCCGGCCGGTTGCTGCGGGCCGACCGGGTGGCGGCGATGACCACCACCCGGGACGTGCTCCTCGTCGAGGTGGCCGAGGGCACGGATGAGCTGGAGAAGCGCCTGGCGGCGCTCGGACTGACGGTCACGACGGACGGCCGGGCGTTGCAGGTCCAGCTGCAGACCGACGAGACGTACGACCGGATCCTCGGGGTCGTCGCCGAGCTGGACCTCCCGCTTCACTCGCTCGACCAGCGCCGCCACCGGGTGGCCGAGCTCTTCGCCAATGGCGGGCCCGTCGCCGCGGCCGCGAGCACCCAGGAGGGCGCGCATGTCTAGCTCGACGACGACCTCACCCGCCGCCACCGGCGGCGTCATCCACGACATCGGCTATCAGCGATACACCGGGGCGCGGTTGGGCCGGGCCTACGCGATCAAGTCGCTCTACGCACACGGGTTGCGCACGGCGTACGGGCTGGGCCGCAGCGCCGGGGCGAAGGTGTTCCCCTGGGGCGTCTTCGGCCTGCTCGTCGGCATCGCGGCGATCCTGGCCGCAGTCCGGTCCCAGATCGGCCAGCCCGTCACCACCTACTGGGAGTACCCGGTGAGCGGCGTGAACCTGTTGGTCGTGCTGTTCTGCGCCATCGCGGCGCCCGAGCTCGTCTCACGGGACCTCCGCAGCGGGGTGCTACCGCTCTACTTCTCCCGCCCGCTCGACCGCTCGGACTATCCGCTGGCGAAATGGGCCGCGCTGGTCTCGGCCGTGTTCCTGCTGCTGCTCGCTCCGCTGCTGGTGCTCTACCTCGGCGGCGCGTTCCTCACCACCGACATCTCACTGGTCTGGGACGAGACCGTCGAGTTCAGCAAGGGCCTCGTGACCGCTTCCGTGGTGGCGTTGCTCTACTCGTCGATCGCCCTGCTGATCTCGTCGCTGTCCGGCCGGCGGGCCATCTCCGCGGCGATCACGGTCGCGGTATTCATCCTGACCTCGCCGGTGGTCGCGGCGCTGCAGGGCATCGCCATCTTCCAGTCCGGTGTCTTCGACTCGCCCGACGGCGAGATCGGGCAGATGACCGGCGGGCCGCTGCGCCTCTACCAGCTCTCCCATTTGGCGAGCCCGCTCACGATCCCCGATGCCATCGGCGCCTGGCTCTTCCAGAGCGGCGGCACCGACACGGAGGGGTTCGTCACGGAGCGCGTCGGCCCCTTCGGACCGCTTTACCTTGGCGTGACGGTCGCGCTCGTCGCGATCTGTGTCCTGCTGACCCTGCTGCGATACCGGAAGGTCGCCCGATGACCACCCAACCCACGGAAACGGTGCGCGCTGCCGTGGCCCAGGCTGTCGATGATGCGAGCACCGCGACGACGGCCAGCCTGGTCGAGTTGCGCGGGGTGTCGAAGTGGTACGGCAACGTGGTGGCGGTCAACGACATCACCATGACGCTCGGCCCCGGGGTCACCGGCCTCCTCGGCCCCAACGGCGCGGGCAAGACAACGGTGCTGCACATGATGGCGGGGTTCCTCGCTCCGTCCCGCGGTGAGGTGCTCGTTGGCGGCCAGCCGGCCTGGCGCAACCCGCCTGTCTACAGCGCACTGGGCATCGTGGTGGAGCGGGAGGCCGTGCACGGCTTCCTCTCCGGCTGGGAGTTCGTGTTGGCCAGCGCCAGGCTGCACCGGCTGCCCGATCCGGTCGCCGCGGCCCGGCGGGCGGTCGAGCTGGTCGACATGGTCGAGCCGATGAACCGCCGGATGGGCACCTACTCCAAGGGCATGCGTCAGCGGATGCGGGTCGCCGCGGCGCTGGTGCACGACCCGGCGGTGCTGCTGCTCGACGAGCCGTTCAACGGTATGGACCCCCGGCAGCGGATGCACATGATGGACCTGCTGCACGCCATGGGAGATGCCGGCCGGACGGTGCTGTTCAGCTCGCACATCCTCGAGGAGGTGGAGCAGGTCTCCGGCACCGTGCAGGTCATCGTCGCGGGCCGGCTCGCCGCCTCAGGCGACTACCGGACCATCCGGCGTCTGATGACCCACCATCCGCACGTGTTCACTATCAAGTCCAGCGACGACCGTCGTCTCGCCACAGTGCTTATGGGCGAGGAATCGGTGGCCGGCGTCGAGCTCGACCCGAAGGCCGGGCTGACCGTCAAGGCGAGCGACTACGGCACCTTCACCCGCAGGCTGCCCAAGGTCGCTCTCGCGGAGAAGATCCGGGTCCAGCGCATGGTGGCCGCCGACGAGTCGCTGGAGAGTGTCTTCGCCTACCTGGTCGGTGGGCAATGACCTCGGCCCCGCCCACCCTCGGCCCGCCCACGGCCACCACCCCTGCGTCCCCGCGTCCCGTAGCTCCGCGAGGAGGACTCGCCGTGTTCAACCCTACGGTCGCCCGGATCACCACCCGCGCACTCCTCGGCCGGCGCCGGTTCTTCCTGCTGCTGCCGTTGCCGGCCTTGGTCGTCGGCTTCTCGCTGCTCATGTCCGCCGTCGGGGTGGAGCCCGCCGACTGGGTGGAGCTGGTGATCGTCGCGCTCGGTCTCGCCGTGGTGCTGCCGGTCATCGCGCTGGTGGTGGGCACGGGAGTGCTCGGCTCGGAGATCGACGACGGAACGCTCGCGCACATTCTGGCCAAGCCGCTGGCCCGCCGGCAGATCCTGCTCACCAAGCTCGTCGTCGCGGTCGGGGTCACCACGGTCACCACCGGCATCCCACTTGCCCTGACCGGTGTGATCGCGGGGTCGTCGGACCTCGCGATCGGTCTGGTCGCCGGCGCGTTCGTAGGGTCCCTCGCCTACTGCTCACTCTTCGTCGCGCTGAGCCTGCTGACCAAGCGTCCCGTGCTCATCGGCCTGGCCTACATCCTGATCTGGGAGAGCCTGCTTACAAACATCCTCGAGGGATCGCGAGTGTTGTCCATATTCCAGTACGTCGTCACGGTCGTGGACCGCGTCTCCGACAGCACCCTGATCGCGTCGGAGGTGTCGCTGCCGGTGGCGCTATCGATGGCGTTCATCTTCGCCGCCGGCTTCACGGTGCTGGCCATCGACCGCCTGCGCTCCTTCTCGGTGGTCGGCGAGACCAGCTGACCGCTACCGGTCGGTTCATGGTCCGGGTGACAGCGATTGGATCAGTGCGAGTGCGGTCACCACGGCCAGCACCGTCGAGCCGAGAAGCATGATGCTGCCGACCACAACGAACAGAATCTCATCGGACCGGCGGCGTCCGGGCCACCTCTGCGCGCGGCGCTCGACGTAGTTGCCTCTCAGCCCGCCGACGTTGAAGACGATCGCGATCATCCATATGACAACTGCCAACACGATGACCAGGCCAGCCCCGTAGCCTAACGGGCTGTCGGTGCCCTCAACGAGGACGTTGGGCTGACGCCACATGATCAGCTCCCTCGAGGTGGCGGCAGCGAGGCTCGCCACGCACGACGATCATCCGCTCGAGACAGCCGATCGTCAATACGGGCGCGTCGGGCTTACCGGACGGGCTGACGTTCACACAGCTGTTCGTCCAGGGTTCGCTGACACGACAGCCGACGGTCGTCGGGTGCTCGTGCGATGACCCGACCGTGGGGGCATGCGCGTCGCGATCATCACCGAGTCGTTCCCGCCTGACGTGAACGGCGTGGCGAACTCGGTCGTGCGGGTGGCCGACCACCTGGTGGCCCGTGGCCACGAACCGATGGTGATCGCCCCACAGCCGTCGCTCGCCCGTACGCGCGTCCCGGCGCCGACGCCATACCCGGTGGTCCGGGTGCCGTCGGTCTCCATGCCGGGCTACCCGGGGTTCCGGCTCGGCCTGCCGGGGCGGCACTTCACCCGAGCGCTGCGCGAGCACCGCGCCGAGGTGGTGCACCTGGCGAGCCCGTTCGTGGTCGGAGCCTGGGGGTCGACGACGGCGGCGCGCCTGGGTCTGCCCATGGTCGCGGTGTACCAGACCGACGTACCCGGCTACTCACGCCACTACGGGCTCGGCCGGGGTGAGCGGTTCGCGTGGCGGTGGCTGGGGCGTATCCACAGCCGGGCCGCCCGTACCCTGGCGCCCTCCTCGTCCACGGCGGCGGAACTGGTCGCGCACGGGATCGGCGACGTCTGGCTGTGGCGGCGGGGGGTCGACAGCGTGCTGTTCCACCCGGGGCGACGCGACGACGCCACCCGATGGGCGCTCGCCCCGAACGGCGAGGTGCTGATCGGCTACGTCGGGCGGATCGCGGTGGAGAAGCGGGTGGACCTGCTCAGCGCCGTCGCGAACCTGCCGGGCTGCCGGCTCGTGGTCGTCGGCGACGGACCGGCCCGCGCGTCCCTACAGCGGGAGCTTCCGGCCGCGGCCTTCGTCGGCGAGCGCCATGGTGCGCCGCTGGCCCGGCTCTTCGCGAGCCTCGATATCTTCGTGCACACCGGTCCGCTGGAGACTTTCGGCCAGGCCATCCAGGAGGCGCTCGCCAGCGGCGTGCCGGTGGTCGCCCCGGCGGCGGGGGGACCGCTCGACCTGGTCCAGCCCGGCCGTACGGGCTTTCTCGTCCCACCCGGGGACGGCCCAGCGCTTGCGGTAGCGGTGACCGAGCTTGCCGCGGACCCGGTACGGCGCGCCCACTTCGGCGTCGCCGCGCGAGCCTCCGTCGAGCAGCGCACCTGGGCCGCCATCGGCGACGAGCTGATCGCGCATTACCACGCCGTCTGCGGGCTGTCGACCGTCGACGAGCTGGCGGCGCTGGAGCGCGCCGGCCGGCCCCGGGCGGTCGCCGCGCCCGACCCCGTCCCGCCGGTAACCCGCCGGCGCGTCCGGGCGAGGGCGTCCATCGGGTAGCTACCGGTGCGCATAGGGTTAGCAGCATGGCCCGACCCGATGGACGCGCACCCGACGAGCTTCGCCCGATCACCATTGCCCGCAGCTGGAGCATCCACCCCGAGGGGTCGGTGCTGGTCGAGTTTGGACAGACGCGGGTCCTCTGCACGGCGAGCGTCACCGACGGCGTGCCCCGGTGGCGCAAGGGGTCTGGGCTCGGCTGGGTCACCTGCGAGTACGCGATGCTGCCGCGCGCCACCACCACCCGTTCGGACCGGGAGTCGGTGAAGGGGCGCATCGGCGGCCGTACGCACGAGATCTCGCGGCTCATCGGCCGCAGCCTGCGCGCCAGCATCGACCTCAAGGCGATCGGAGAGAACTCCATCGTCATCGACTGCGACGTGCTGCAGGCCGACGGCGGCACCCGCACCGCCGCCATAACCGGCGCCTACGTGGCGCTGCGCGACGCAGTGGCCTGGATGGCTTCGCGCAAGCTGCTGGCCGGCAAGCCCGACGAGGCTGTCTACCGGTCGGTCTCGGCGGTCAGCGTCGGGCTCATCGACGGCGAGCCACGCCTCGATCTCTGCTACGCCGAGGACGTCACCGCCGAGGTCGACATGAACATCGTCTGCACCGGAACGGGCGAGTTCGTCGAGGTCCAGGGCACCGGCGAGTCCGGCGTCTTTGCCCGCGCCGAGCTCGACGCGCTGCTCGACCTCGGCGTCGCCGGGTGCACGCTGCTCGCCGCCGCCCAATCAGAGGCACTCGCCTCGTGAGCGCCGACGCACTCTCCTCCGCGGAGGCGCCAGCATGACCGCCGACGCACTCCCCTCCGCAGAGGCGCCAGCGTGAGCGAGCGGCTGTTCCTCGCCACCCGCAACGTGAAGAAGCTCGCCGAGCTGCAGCGCATTCTCGACGGGGCGCTCGGCGGCGGGGCGGTCGCTCTGGTGGGGCTCGGTGATGTCCCACCCTATGACGAGACACCGGAGACCGGACTGACCTTTGTGGACAACGCGCTGCTCAAGGCCCGCGAGGGTGCCGCGCACACCGGTCGGCCCACGGCCGCGGACGACTCAGGGCTCGCCGTCGACGCGCTCAACGGCATGCCCGGTGTCTTCAGCGCCCGCTGGTCCGG
>JBQGBY010000152.1:0-98443 GCA_052038195.1 Micromonosporaceae bacterium
CGAGCAGGTCGTCGCCGACATCGCCGCCCAGGCAGCGGCCGACGCAGAGCTCAATCCGTCCGGCAAGTGGTCCGAAGTGGACGAACACGGCCAGCTCAAGCACCACGGCCACACCGGGCGGATGCCCGACGCCGTCGAGGAAGCCTTCATCCGCGCCCGTGATCGCACCTGCCGCACGCCCGGCTGCCCGGTACCCTCCCGCCGGTGCGAACTGGACCACCGCATCGAACACGCCACCGGCGGACCATCCCACCGCGGCTGCGTCGACGCCCGCTGCCGACGCCACCACCACCTCCGCGACCGCACCGGCTTCACCATCAGCAAGCAAGGCACCATCACGAGATGGACCATCCCCTGTGGACGATCCTTCGACGTCACCACCGACGGCGACATCATCCTCACCGAGGACTGAGGCCGCGTTTGGCGTGTTCGGTACGCTGCCGGGATGCAGCCTCTCGATGCGGTCGCGTGGGCGAATCTGGAGCACGCGTACGGCGCCGCGGTCGACGTCCCGGACTGGATCCGAGCTCTCGCAGCGGGCGGCCCGGGCGCCTCGAGTGCGGCCTCGCAGTTCAGCGCCGCGCTGCTGCATCAGGGCTCGTACTTCCCAGCGACACCGGTGGCCGTGCCGTACCTCATCGACGCGCTGCGGCAGCCGCGGGCGGCCCGGGTCGAGATCCTGTACCTGCTCGCGGATCTCAGCGGAGCGCATCTCGACGACGAGATCGTGGAGTTCAACCCGTACGCCTTCCGGTCGGACAACGACTACGTGGACTATCCGGAGGCTCAGGAGAGCATCGCGGCCGTGCGGGCGGGGCATGCCGTGTACCTGCCCCTGCTCGGGGACACCGAAGCGGCCGTCCGTGCCGCGGCCGCGTACCTCATCGTGGGATGTCCGGAGGCGCACGAGCCCGCCCGGGCGGATCTCCTCGGCCGGGTGCGCGGTGAACCCGACCCGCTCGTGCGAGCGAACCAGGTCTTCGCCCTCGGGCGGCTGAGGGTCTCATCCGACGAGCTGGGCGCCCTGAGGGACGATCCGGGCGAGGTGGTACGCGCCGCGGTGGCGATCGAGCGGACGCGACTCGATCCGGCGTCGGTCGATGACCTGGAGTCCCTTGTGGACGCGGCCTGCCTGGAGCCATCCGAGGTGGTCTGGGGGGCGGTGTTCGGCGTCCTCGCGGCCGGAGCCTTGGCTGCACTGGCACAGGATCGGCCCGCGGACGCCGCAGCCGTCCTGCGGGCGGCCATCGACCGTCGGTTGGCGGCCGGTCACCGCCCGGTCGACGTCCGTGATTGGGGGTCGCACACCCATCTCACCTGGTCACGGGACAAGGCCCTGCGGGCCCTGGTCACGGTGCTCACTCCGCTGGTCTTCGGCGACCTGGCTGGCCGGGAGCGGCTGGCGACCCGCGACGAGCTGACCGAGCCGCAGCTGGCGATGCTGCGTTGGACGGTGGACTTCGGCCTGCCCATCCCGGTCCGGGCCGTACCGTGGTTCGATCCCGAGCGCATGCGGCGGTTCCTCGACCCGCCGGACGGCCCGCTGGAGCGCCCGCTGACCGTCACCCGGGCGGGGATGACCGAGACCGCCCCAGTCTGGTTCTGGCTCTGTTCGGTGGACGGGCAGGCCACCGACGGCGTACGGGAGGGGCTGGTCGCGCAACGCACACCCGACGAGTTGGTGGCGCTGGCTCGCGACGCTTTCGGCGGCGCCTACGCCGATCCGATGACCAGCTCCCGTCGCATCGCGTTGCTGCGTGGGCTGATCGAGCAGAGCTCGTCCACGGTGGAGGGTGCGTTGACGGCCTGGGCGCGTGACCTGGGCGAGGTGCCGCGCGGGGACGAGGCCGCCTTCGTCATCATGCCGCTGGCCACACTCGCCCGCACCCGAGGCGAGGTGCTCGATGAGTCGTATGACGCCGTGATCGCGGCATCGCTGGGTCCGGAGGACCGTGACTGGCTACTGGAGCCGTTGCCGATCGAGCGTCGGACGCGCGTGCTCGCCCGCCTCCGCGGGGCCTACCCGCTGCGGCGGCTGCTCCACTCCGGAGACCCCGACGAGGTGGCCCGCCGAGTCGTCGCGGCCCTGGCGACGCGACCGCCCGATGGTGCCGCGCAAGGGATCATGGCCGGGGACCTGCTTCGTGCCCTTGGCCCGGCCGCCGCGGCTCCGCTGCGCGCCGCACTGGCCGGTGGTGGCGTCGCCGACGCGCGCCTGTTCGCGGACGTGCTGGCCGAGCTCGATGGCCGCGCCGAGCATGTGGTGTCGGTCGCCACGACCAGGGACGGACTGACCCTGCGACTGTCCACTCCCGACGGTGAGAGTCTCGCCGAGGTGGCGGTACCGCGGCACCCGAAACACGACGACCTCGCACCGTTGGTGGCGGCCCTGGCCGAGCCCCGTCAGGTCCGGCTCTTCCTCGCGACCGAGCCGGACCTGGACCACTCGACCGTCTACCGGCTGCAGCGGTTGCTCGCCGAGTTCCCGGTACGGTCGGTGGCCGCCGGCGGATCCACGCTCTCTACCAGCTCTGAAGGATCCACGATCACCTACAGTCCCGGCTGAGGTCGGCTAATCCAACGGGAAGGCATGCTGGGCCCCAAGCCCCAGTGCCTTCGGGCGTGAGGGTTCGACTCCCTCCGGGCACACGCCGATGTACCGTCAGCCGGGCGCGCCGACGTGGGAGAGTCGGGCCTATCTGTAACAGGTGCCTGTCTGAGCGGGTTCGAATCCCGCCGCCCGGACTCGGTTATCAGGAACTTACACCCCTCGATCGGTCGGAGTGCGGCCGGTCGTCAGCGGGCCGGTGGTCGGCGCGTTGTACTCCTGGATCCACTCCTCGCGCCAGGCTTGGTCGTACTGCTGCTCGTTGCAGCTCGGGTGGTAGATCGCGACGAGCTCCTGCGCGATTTGCTCGCGATGGGAGCGCAGACCGCCGGGCACCTCGTACCAGCAGACGTAGACGCGCCACTTTCCGCCCGCGCGCTGGATCCACCGCGGGGCAGCGGAATGGTTGAAGGGGAACGACTCGGTCGACAGATCATCGGAATGATCCACGTAACTGACCGCATACCGCTCCGAGTTCGCATCAGGCTTGTAGAGGATCGCGTACACGGCCGGTCGCGGGGGCGGCGTCCACCCGCCGAGCAGGCGGGGTCCCTCGAACGGGTACCCGGCCAGGGTTCCGAGCCGGATCATCAGTACTCGCCCAGGAGCTCGTCGTCGGCCTCGCTGATCGCGTCGGCGTCGACGATGGGCCAGGCCGGTAGTCCGGCCCGGGCGGCTGCCTCGGTGAACTCGGCCTTTCCGCGTACGAGGGCCGCGTCCTCGTCGTCGGCCTCGACGATGAGCTGCGCGCCGTATCGTTGTGTGCCGATGCCCGAGGCGATCCCTCCCGAGGCCGCCACCGCGTCGGCGAGATCGACGATCTGCTCGCGGCTCATGAGCTGGTCACCCTCGGCGACCACCGTCACGCTCCACCTCAACACGAACCTCCAGGCCGTACGGTCTCGTTACCCTAGCTCGGGCAGGCGCGCCGCCAACTCCTCCAGGCTACGCAGGTCGTGCCCGGACAGGAGCAGGTCGACGTAGGGCGCGGCCACCATCATCCCGACGGTGCTGGGCCGGAAGTCCACCGCCGAACCCTTGTGGGGATTGAGCCATACGATGCGATGGGACAGCCGCGACAGTCGCTCCATGGCGGCGGCCAGCACCTGCGGATCGCCGCGGTCGAGACCGTCCGAGCAGAGCACCACGATGCCACCCCGGCAGATGCCCTGACGGCCCCAGTCCCGGACGAACGTGGCGAGGCTGTCGCCGATCCGGGTCCCGCCCTCCCAGTCGACGACCGCCTTCGCGGCGCGATCCATGGCGTCGTCGACGTTGCGCCGGCGCAGCGCCGGAGTGACGCGGGTGAGCCGCGTGCCGAAGCAGAAGACCTCGACGCGGTCGCTGGCCCTTGTGGCGGAGTGGGCGAACTGCACCAGGTTGCGGGAGTAGTCGGCCATCGAACCGGAGACATCGAGGATCAGGACCAGCCGACGCGGCCGGCGCCGCCGCGACCGCCAGCGCGGCATGTCAAGTTCGCCATGCCGGCGCATGGTCTCCCGGATTGTGCGGCGGGGATCCGGGTTACGCCCGTCCCGCGCCGGCTGGGTACGCCGGGTACGGCGGCGCGGTGGCGCCAGCCGCATGGTGGCCATGATGCGCCGCAGCGCGGCCAACTCCTCGGTCGTGCAGGCGGCGAACGCCTTGTCCCGCAGGATGTCCACATCGGACGCGACCAGGCCGAGCTGCGCCCGGTTCTCCTCCGGATCGTCCTGACCAGGCTCGGTGGCGGGGATCTGGAACACGGTGCTGTACTGGCTCGTGGCGTGCAGCCTCAAGTAGGGCGGCGCGCCCGGTGCGTCCGGCTCGCCCAGGAAGAAGCTGCGGAACACGCGGTCGTAGACCGGTATCTGGTCGCGACGAGTGACCAATGTGGAGCGTCCGGCCCAGTACAGGTCGATGAGGTCGGCCGGGTTGAGCGCCGCCATGGCCGCACAGTAGGTGAGCACGTCGCCGGACCCGACGGCCATGCCCTCCCGGCGCAGCCGCCGGCCGAACTCGACCAGCACCGAAACGAACTCCATGCTCCTCCTCCCCCGCCCAGCCACCAGAAACGAACTCCATGCTCCTCCACCCCCGCCCAGCCACCCGAAACAAACCCCTCAGCCACTGGCGATCCGGTCGAGGTTGCCGCGGACCAACTCCAGGTCGTCGCGCTCCTTGACGACCGAGCCGAGGGTCTCGGTGACCGTACGGGCGTCCAGGTCGGCCTCGCCGAGCACCTCGAGCGTTCGGACCCAGTCGATCGTCTCGGCGACCCCCGGCGGCTTGGCCAGGTCGAGCGAGCGCAGGCGGTTGACCGCGGCGACCACCTTGCGGGTCAGTGTCTCCGACACCCCGGGCGCCCGGGTCAGCACGATCTGCACCTCGCGCTCCGGGTCCGGGTAGTCCACCCAGTGGTAGAGGCAGCGTCGCTTCAGGGCATCGTGCAGCTCCCGGGTCCGGTTCGAGGTGAGGACGACCAGCGGTGGCGAGTCGGACCGGATGGTGCCCAGCTCGGGCACCGTGATCTGGAAGTCGGAGAGGATCTCGAGCAGGAACGCTTCGAACTCGTCATCAGCGCGGTCAATTTCGTCGATGAGGAGCACCGCGGAGGCACCCGCGCGTACGGCGTCCAGCAGCGGCCGCTCGAGTAGGAACTTGGGTCCGAAGAGCTTCTCCACCGCGTCGTCGCTGTCGAGCTGACGCTGGGACAGCGCCCGGATGTACAGCATCTGGCGGGCGTAGTCCCATTCGTACAATGCTTGATTGGTGTCGATGCCCTCGTAGCACTGCAACCGTATGAGGCGCCGACCGAGCACCGTGGCGAGGGTCTTCGCGACCTCGGTCTTGCCGACGCCGACCTCGCCCTCGATGAGGATCGGGCGGTCCAACGTCAGACCGACGAACAGCGCGGTGGCGAGCCCCCGGTCGGCGAGGTAGCCGCCGTCACGGAGGGCCCGCGTGAGATCGGCGACGGACTCTGTCAACGGTCCTCGCCGGGGCCGAGCACGAGGTCCCGGATCGAGCCATCGGAGGCCGAGAGCTTGCCCTCGCGACGCAGGCGCTCCCGCCAGGCAGAGCCCAGGTCGGTGCCGGGCTCGGCCATGCCGTCGAAGGTGAAGTCCTTCATGTTGCGGCACGTCTTGGTCGGGCCGCACTCCTCGTCGAACTGGGCCACGCTGCCCTCGGCGGCCCAGACCGCACGGAGCACCTCGACCTCGTCAGGCGACGCCATGTCAGCCTCCTTCTCCGACCTTCCCCAACACTAGGCGGGCCCGCCCGCCTGGGCGATGCCCGGTTAAGCGTTCCCTTAGAGCGCCCGCTCGTCGATCGAGGGCTTATGCGTGTGATTGAAGATCAACTCACACGCAAAAGTCCTCGATCAGTGGCGGGAGAGGGTGGCGGGAGAGGTCAGTGGCCGGAGAGGGCGGCGGCGGTCCGGCCCGACCGGACGGCCACTGCCTCGGCCAGGATCGATAGTGCGATCTCGGCGGGGGTGCGGGAGCCGATGTCCAGGCCCGCTGGCCCGTGGACGCGGGACAGGTCGGTCACGTCCCGGAAGGCCAACCAGTCCGCCCGGGCCTGCTGGGTGTGGCGGGAACCGAGGGCACCGATGTACCCGACCTCGCTCGACAGGGCCGCCATCAGAGCGGGCCCGGCCACCTCCAGGTCGTGGCTGGTCACGACGAGGTTGTCGAGGACGGCGAGTCCGGCGATCAGTCCGGTCGCGGCGTCGGCTCCCGTCGCGACCTCGGTGCGCCAGCCGAGCAGGTCCGCGTTTGCGCGCAGGGCGTCGGCCACGGCGCCGGCCCCGACGACCACCAACTTCGGCACGGGCCACAGCACCGTGGTGACGGCATCGGGGGTGACGAGACTCTCGCTCACGCCGCGCCCGAAGAGGCGGGCGGCCTCCTCGCCGGCGTGCGCCACGGTGTCCTTGTCGTAGAGCTCGACCGATGTGACGCGGTCGCCCTCGCGCCGTGCCACCAGGCAGACGGCAGCGCGGTCGTGGAGGCGGTCCCACAGCGGCGCGGGGAACTCGGTGGCTGGGATCAACAGACAGTCGGCGTCACCGCCGCACGACAGACCGGCGAGTTGCGCCTCCAGGTCGCCGACCGCGACATGGACCAGACGCCCACCGGCACCCCGGCCGGCCAGAGCGACGAGTTGATCGTTGCCGGCGCCCTGGAGTAGGGTGCCGATCCGGCCGCCGCCCGGTGTGATGGCCAGCGCCTCGTTGGGGTCCCGCGAGCTGAACCCGTGCGTCTGCACCGCCCAGGCGACATCCACCCGGGTCCCGGCCCGCAGGCAGGCTGACACGCTCAGTGCGATCTCGTACACTCCCGGGAGCCTAACCCGATGTCGCGGGCGTGACGAGGTGGGAACGACGGCGATCGCGACCCGGGCCTGGTGCGCTGCCGGATTGGCCGGGCTGTCCAGTAATTGCCATCGATCTGGATCGTCACGGCGGCGTGCGACATACACTTACCTGTCCCGGTACCAAAAGGGATTCTGGCTGGGCCGCGGGAGGGAGGAGCACGCGCGTGACACCGACGCAGTTGCGTGCCTTCGCCGCCGTGGCTCGGCTGGGCTCGGTGAAACAAGCGGCGGCCGATCTCGAGGTGACCGAGGCGGCGGTCTCGCTCCACGTCGGCCAGCTGCGGCGCGAGCTCGGCGACAAACTCTTCGTCCGGACCAACTCGGGGCTGGCGTTCACTCCGGGCGGGCTGCGCCTGGCCAGCCGGGCGGCGGAGATGCTGAGCCTGCAGGACCGCACGATCATCGAGGTGCGCCAGGCCGGCGGGGGCCGGCGGCTGCTCCGGCTCGCCACCTCGGCCCTGTTCGCCGAGCACGCCGCCCCCGGCCTCATCGACCTGTTCGCCGACCGGGCAAGCGATCTCGATATCGAAATGAGTAGCCATAGTCCGCGGCGGTTCGAGTCGCTGTTGCTGACCCGTACGGTCGACGCCGCCATCGGCCCGAAACCCACCCACCTCGACCCCGGCATCACCAGCACCGAGTTCCTCAACTTCCAGGTCGTCGCCGTGGCCGCACCCGACCACCCGATGACCCGGCTCGCCCCGACCCTGGCGGAGTTGCGCGAGCAGATCTGGCTGCTCGGTCCGTCGGCGGCCTACGGCACCGGCGCGATCGCGGACATGCTGCGGCGCATCAACGTGCCGGAGGACCGGCAGCGCATCTTCCAGAGCCAGGCGGCCGCGACCGAGGAGGCCAAGCGTGGTCGCGGGATCGCGCTCGCCGTCGCGTTCGCGGTCTCCCCGGACCTCGCCACCGGTGACCTCAAGCGGGTCCTCGCGCAGGCGCTGCAGGCCCAGGGCACGTGGAGCATCCTCACGCTGGCCCCGTCGCAGGCCCCGCCGGCCGCCGTCGAGCTCTGTCGATTCGCGACGACGCCGCGGGCCACCCAGGCGATGCTGCGAGGCTCCGGAGTCACGCTGGGTCGGTTCCGCCCTTCCATCCATGTGACTCTCTGGAGCTGATCCGGGCGTGTACTGGAGTCTGCTGGCCGAAGTCGTCGGTGCGCTGGTCGTGGCTGCGTTCACGGCGGGGCTCTACCGGCTGATGCGCTTCGCCCGTCGCCAGGCCGGGGTCGACCCGCCCTTACCGCGGTCGAGCTGGGCGGTCGACTCGCGTGGACTGCTCACCGCCGACGAGATTGGTGCAGCCCTCGGCCGATCCGTCCGCGGCCAGACGGTGCCCGGCCTGGAGATGGTGAGTACGACCATATTCCGGCCGGCTCGCGGCCGGGGTCAGGTCATGCTGGTCCAGACCTCGTGGGGGCGGATGGGCGCCGTGGTGCGGTGGCTCCACGCCCGAGGCCAGCCGCTGACAGGGGTTGGCGACGGGGCATTCGTACGCGGTCGGCGGGCGATCGCGTGGATGGGCGGAACCACCGTCATGCTCACCAGGAAGCGAAAGGGTCGAGGGTTGGAGCCGCACCTGCCGAGGCTGCTGAGCCAAGCGGTGGCGCGGACGCGGGCGCGCATCTTTCCCGGCGAGGCGGTCGGCGCCTAGCGGTCGCAGCGGCACCGGGCGATCAGAAGGGGGGCCGCGCCTGACCGATCATCGCCTCCCACACCCGCGAGGGCGTCAGCGGCATATCAATATGGCGTACGCCGTACGGTCGCAGTGCGTCGATGACCGCGTTGACGACGGCCGGTGGTGAGCCGACGGTCGCGGACTCGCCGACACCCTTGGCGCCGAGCGGATGGTGCGGCGACGGCGTGAACGTCGCGCCGGTCTGGAAGTCCGGCACCTCCAGCGCGGTCGGCAGCAGGTAGTCCATCAGCGACCCGCCGAGGCAGTTGCCGAGCTCGTCGAAAGCGATCATCTGCATGAGCGCCATGCCGATGCCGTCGGCGAGGCCGCCGTGCACCTGGCCCTCGACGATCATCGGATTGATACGGGTGCCACAGTCGTCGACCGCGATGAACCGGCGCACCGTGACCACTGCCGTACCCGGGTCGATGTCCACGACGCAGATGTAGGCGCCGTACGGGTTGGTCATGGCGGGCGGGTCGTACGCCATCTGCGCCCCGAGGCCGGCATCCATCCCGTCGGGCAGGTCGGGCCCGTAGGCGAATCGGGCGACCTCGCCGATGGTGACCGCCTTGGCCTCGTCCCCGGTCACGTGGAAGGACCCCTTGGTCCAGCGCAGGTCGTCGGGTGCGACCTCCAGCATGGCGGCGGCGACCAGCCGGGCCTGGTCCCGGACCCGACGGGCGACCAGCGCCGCCGCCGCCCCGGAGACCGGGGTCGACCGGCTCCCGTACGTGCCCAGGCCGAAGGGGGTCAGCTCGGTGTCACCGTGGACCACGCGGATGTCCGCCGGGTCGAGACCGAGCTCCTCGGCCACGATCTGGGCGAACGTGGTCTCGTGCCCCTGCCCCTGCGTCTGGCACGACACGCGAAGCTCCGCGGTGCCGGTCGGGTGGACCACGAGCTGCGAGCCGTCGGCCATGCCGATGCCCTTGATGTCCATGTGGCGACGCGGACCGGCCCCGACCGCCTCGGTGAAGAACGAGACGCCGATGCCCATCAGCTCGCCCCGCTCGCTGCGTTGCGCCTGCTCCCGACGCAGGCCCTCGTAGTCCGCGATGCGCAGCGCCTCCGAGAGCGTGGCCGCGTAGTCGCCCGAGTCATAGACCCATCCCGTCGGGGTGCGGTCCGGGAACTGGTCTGCGCGCAGCAGGTTGCGCCGGCGCAGCTCGACCGGGTCGCACTCGAGCTCGACGGCGAGGCAGTCGACCAGCCGCTCGATGAGGTACACCGCCTCGGTGATCCGGAAGGAACAGGCGTAGGCGACACCGCCCGGGGCCTTGTTCGTATACACCGCCGTCACGCTGCAGTGAGCAGCCCCGATGTCGTAGCTTCCGGTGAAGACCCCGAAGAACCCGGCCGGGAACTTCGACGGCACCGCCACCGCGTTGAAGGCGCCGTGGTCGGCGAGGACGCTGGCGCGCACTCCGAGGATCCGGCCGTCGCGGGCGGCCGCGATCTCACCGCGCATCACGTAGTCGCGGGCGAAGGCGGTGCTGACCAGGTTCTCGTACCGGTCCTCCGTCCACTTGACCGGCTTGCCGGTCAGCTGGGAGGCGACGACAGCGCAGACGTACCCGGGGTAGATCGGCACCTTGTTGCCGAACCCGCCACCGATGTCCGGCGAAATCACCCGGATCCGATGCTCGGGCAGCCCGGTGATGAGCGCGAGCAGGGTCCGGTGGGCGTGGGGGGCCTGCGTCGTGCACCACAGCGTCAGCGTCGCCTCACCCGGGTCGTAGTCGGCCACGGCGCCGCACGTCTCCAGTGGCGCGGGGTGCACCCGCGGGTAGACCATCTCCTGCCGGACGACCACGTCGGCCCGGGCGAAGGCGGCGTCGGTGGCCGGCCCGTCACCGGCCTCCCAGTCGAAGCAGTGGTTGTCGGTGCGGCCCAGATCGTCGCGGATCACCGGCGCATCGGGGTCGAGAGCCGTACGGACGCTGGCCACCGCGGGCAGCGGCTCGTACTCGACATCGATGAGCTCGAGGGCGTCCCGCGCGGCGTACCGGTCGTGCGCCACGACGAAGGCGACCTCCTGACCCTGGAAACGCACCTTGTCCGTGGCGAGCACCGCCTGCACATCGTCGGAGAGCGTCGGCATCCAGGCCAGACCCGACCTGCCTGTTCCGGCGCCGTCCGTCCGCTCCTCGCTCGTTCCTCGCTGCGATGCTCCTGGCGCCGGCAGCTCCGCCAGCATCGGCCCGGTGACGACAAGCGCCACGCGCGGGTGTGCCTGGGCGGCGGTGATGTCGATGCTCACGATCCGGGCGTGCGGCAACGGGGAGCGCAGGATCGCCAGGTGCAGCATGCCGGGCAGTCGCACGTCGTCGAGGAACCGGCCCTTGCCCCGAAGGAAACGGGGGTCCTCCTTGCGCAGCATCCGGCCGTGGCCCAGCGGTCGACGATTGTCATCCACAAACGACGTCACCGGCCCGCCTCCTCGGCGGCGGCCCACTGGATGGCACGCACGATCGAGGCGTAGCCGGTGCACCGGCACACCTGGCCGGAGATCGCCTCCCGGATCTGACGCTCGGAGGGGTCGGGGTTGCGGTCGAGCAGGGCCCGGGCGGTCATCAACATGCCCGGCGTGCAGAATCCACATTGGACTCCGTGGCACGCCATGAACCCGCGCTGCAGGGCGTCCAGCTCCCCGTACTGATCCAGCCCTTCGACCGTACGGACGTCGTGGCCGTCGGCCATCGCCGCGAGGACGGTGCAGGACTTGACCGGTTCCCCGTCGAGCCACACGGCGCAGGCACCGCAGTTGCTGGTGTCGCAACCCCAGTGGGTGCCGGTGAGCCCGAGGTCGTCGCGGAGGAAGTGCACCAGCAGCAGGCGCGCCTCGACCTCGCGGGTGACCGCCTCGCCATTGACCGTCATCCGTACCCGCACGGTCAGCTCCGGTCCTCGACGCCGGTACCGATGCGCTCGACCGCCCGCCGCAGCGCCCGCCGGGTCAGCTCCCCGGCGAGATGGCGCTTGTACTCCGCGCTCCCTCGCTGGTCGGTGACGGGAGTGCAGTGCCGCGCCGCGATCGCGCCGGCTCGCAGGTAGAGCTCCTCGGCGGGTGTCTGTCCGCGCAGTGCCGCCGCGACCTCGGGGATGCCGGTCGTGTTGGGACCCACGGCCGCCAGACCGACGCGGGCATCGGCGATGACGCCGTCGGCCAGCCAGACCGCGACACCGCAGGAGACGATCGGCCAGTCCCCGGCGCGGCGTCCGACCTTCTCGTAGGCGCTCGATCCCCCCGGCCGTACCGGCACGCGGATCTCGGTGAGCATCTCCCCGGCGCCGACCGCCGTCTCGTACGGGCCCCGGTAGAACTCGGCCATGCTCACCACCCGCTCGCCACCTTCACCGCGGATCACACAGCTCGCGTCCAGCGTCGTACAGACGGCGGTGAGGTCCTCGGACGGGTCGGCCTGGCAGAGCGCGCCGCCGATCGTGCCGCGGTTGCGGACCAGCGGATCGGCGATGACACGCTCGGCCTCGGCGAAGATCGGGAAGATCCGGGCCAGGTCCGCGTTCTCGAGCAGCTCGCGGTGCCGGGTCAGGGCCCCGATGCGGATCTGCCCCGGTTCGATCCTGATACGGCCGAGCTCGCGCTGAAGATCGTTGATGTCGATCAGGTACTCGACGTGGGTCAGGCGCAACTTCATCATCGGCAGGAGGCTGTGCCCGCCGGCGATCAGGCGGGCCGTGTTGCCCCGGCGCGCCAGCAACCCGATCGCCTGGTCGACGCTGGTCGCCCGTTCGTAGTCGAACGGAGCCGGCACCTGCATCCTCAGCTCCTTCAACGGCGTTCGGGGTTGTATGTCCCCATTGGGTGGTCTCTCGCGGGTCGTGTCAAGGCCGCGTGAGGACTTCCTTAATTCGGCCGTTTGGTGTAAAAGCCAAAGAACGATCGACCAAGGAGTGACGTAAGCGATTGCTTAATCACAGGTTGCGGGCCGTATGGGACGGCGGCAGTATGACGCCCACCACACCGGCGACGGCGCTCTTCTTGGCGCGGTCCGAGAAGGGGTGTTGACCAATGACCGAGCCCAAGGGCAACCCGCGGCTGTACGAGCTGATCGAGCACGCGCCGAAGACCGGACCCAGCCCGACCATCTGGGCCTGGCCGCAGATCGTGGACTACTTCAAGGTCGCCGCTCAGCCGGTCCAAGGCCCGTGGCCCCCGCACCAGGAGCCCCGACCTGATCCCGCGGCGGAGTCGCTGCCGGTCGCCGTTCCCGACCCCGCGACGGGGCGCCCGTTCTAGCGCCCTGAGCCCACGCCAACAGCAGTGCGTGTTTCTTGACGCCACCCAACGCGAGCCTTGCGCCCCCGCGGTCCGTAGGGCTCCGACCACGGATAGCCCGGAACGCCGCGGGCCACATCTGACCAGGAGAGCGCATGTATCCCCCCCGGTTCCGCTATGAGGCACCGCGCTCCATCGACGAAGCGATAGCTCTGCTCCAGTCCGGCGGCGGCGAGGCGAAGGTGCTCGCGGGCGGCCAGAGCCTGGTGCCCCTGCTGAAGCTGCGCTTCGCCTCCCCGGAGCTGCTGGTCGACATCAACGGCCTGCCCGGCCTGGACTACCACCGGGTCGACCCGGACGGCACGCTGCGCATCGGCGCCCTGTGCCGGCACGTCGACCTCGAGCGCTCTGCGGTGCTGCCGAGCCGCCAGCCCACGATGGCCGCGGCCGCCCGGCTGGTCGCCGACCCGATCGTCCGTAACCGCGGCACCCTGGTCGGGTCGCTGTGCCACGCCGACCCACAGGGCGACTGGGCCGCGGTGGTGACCGCTCTGGGTGGCTCGGTCGTCGCCCAGGGCACCAACGGGAAGCGGACCATCCCGGTGGCCGAGTTCGTCACCGGTCCGTTCCAGAACGTCCTGTCGTACGACGAGGTGGCGGTGGAGGCCGTGATCCCGGCGCCCAAGGGCAAGGTCGCCGGCGGCTACCTGAAGCTGGAGCGCCGGGTCGGTGACTTCGCGACGGCGGGCACGGCGGTGGCCCTGGAGCTCTCGGGCGCCACCGTGTCGAAGGCGGGCATCGCGTTGACCGGCGTCGGCGGATCGACCATCAACGCCACTGAGGCCGCGCAGGCGCTGGTGGGCAAGCCATTGTCGGCCGAGACCATCGCCGGCGCGGCCGAGCTCGCCGCCGCCGCGGCCCGGCCGAAGAGCGACCACCGGGGCACCGCCGCGTACAAGCGGCACATCGTAGCGACCTTCGTCGAGCGCATTCTGACCCGCGTGCATGGGGAGAACCAATGACCAGCTTGTTCGAGGAGATCCATGAAGCTCCGGCCGACGTCCCGACGCGGCGGGTGAGGCTGGTCGTCAACGGCGAGCCACGGACGGTCGAGGTCGAGCCCCGACTGCTGCTGGCCCACCTGCTGCGGCAGGGTCTGCGGCTGACCGGGACCCACACCGGGTGTGACACCACGAACTGCGGCGCCTGCACCGTCCTGGTCGACGGAACGCCGGTCAAGAGCTGCACCATGCTCGCCGTGCAGGCCGACGGTCACGAGGTGACCACAGTGGAGGGTCTGTCCGGGCCGAGCGAGCTGCACCCCGTACAGGAGGGGTTCAAGGACGAGCACGGCCTGCAGTGCGGCTTCTGTACGCCCGGGATGATGATGGCCGCCAAGGCGCTGCTGGACTCCAATCCCAACCCGACCGAGGAAGAGGTGCGCTGGGCGCTGTCCGGAAACCTCTGTCGGTGCACCGGGTACCAGAACATCGTCAAGTCCGTCCTGTGGGCGGCGAAGAAGCTGCGGGGTGAAGCATGATCCCGCCTTCGAAGGAGCATCGCAGCGAGCTTGCGAGCGAGGAGCGGACTGAGGGCGGAGGAGAACGATGACCCAGGCACTCGACGAGATCAAGATCGGTGGACTCGGCGCCAGCCGTAAGCGGGTCGAGGACAACCGGTTCATCCGGGGCAAGGGCAACTACGTCGACGACATCGTGCTGCCCGGCATGCTCCACATGGAGATCCTTCGTAGTCCGCTGGCGCACGCCCGGATCGTCTCCATCGACACCAGTAAGGCCTGGGAGATCCCGGGCGTACGCCTGGTGCTGACCGGGGAGATGCTCGCGACCCGCAACCTGGCCTGGATGCCGACCCTCTCCTACGACACCCAGGCGGTGCTGGCCACGGACAAGGTGCGGTTCCAGGGCCAGGAGATCGCGGCCGTCATCGCCGACGACCCCTACATCGCCAAGGACGCGTGCGACGCGATCGACGTGAAGTACGAGGTGTTGCCGGCGATCGTCAACCCGACCCAGGCGCTGGCCGACGCGGCGCCGGTGATCCGGGACGACAAAGAGACCCAGGTCGGCAACGTCGTCTTCGACTGGCAGGTCGGCGACAAGGAGGCGACCGAGCGCGCGTTCGCTGCGGCGGACGTGGTGTCCACACTGGACCTGCACTACCCGCGCTCGCACCCGTCGCCGATCGAGTGCTGTGGCTCGATCGCCGACTTCAACCGGGCGACGCAGAAGCTGACCGTCTACATGACCACGCAGGCGCCGCACATCATCCGCGCCGCGGTGGCGCTGGTGGCCGAGCTGCCCGAGCACATGATCCGCATCGTCTCGCCGGATATCGGCGGTGGCTTCGGGAACAAGGTGCCGGTCTACCCCGGGTACGTGGTGTCGATCCTCGCCTCCATCCTGCTGGAGCGGCCGGTCAAGTGGATCGAGGACAAGACCGGCAACCTGATCTCCACTGGGTTCGGGCGCGACATCTACCTGCATGGCGAGGTGGCGATGCGCCGGGATGGCAGGATCCTGGCCGTCCGGATGAACACGACCTCCGACCACGGGGCGTTCTACTCCGACGCCCAGCCGAGCAAGTTCAGGATCGGTCTGCTGCACTCGGCCTTCTCGTGCTACGACATCCCGGCCGCCCACCTGACCAACCGTGGCGTCTACACCAACAAGGCGCCCGGCGGGGTCGCCTACCGGTGCTCGTTCCGGGTGACCGAGGCGATGTTCTTCCAGGGGCGGATGATCCAGGCAGCCGCGGACGACCTCGGCATGGACCAGGCCGAGTTCCGCCGTATCAACCTGGTCAAGGACGACCAGTTCCCGCACCGGACGCCGTTCGGGTTCCTCACCGACTCAGGGCAGTACGCCAAGTGCCTCGACCTCGCGCTGCGGGAGATCGGGTACGCCGACTTCCTCCGGGAGAAGGAGGAGGCCAAGCAGTCCGGCCGGCTGCTCGGCATCGGGATATCGACGATGACCGAGCCGCTCGGCGCCGGTAACAGCCGTGAGTTCGACATCCTCGGCATCAAGATGTTCGACTCGGCTGAGCTGCGGGTGCACATCACCGGCCGCGCGCTGCTGCGCACCGGCGCCAAGACCCAGGGGCAGGGCCACGAGACGACGTGGGCGCAGATCGTCGCCCACGAACTCGGCATCCCAGCGGAGGACATCGTCGTCGAGGAGGGCGACACCGACACGGCACCGTTCGGCATGGGTACCTATGCCTCCCGGAGCACGCCGGTCGCCGGAGCGGCGGTCGCGATGGCGGCCCGCAAGGTCCGGGCCAAGGCTCGAAAGCTGGCCGCCCATCTGCTCGAGGTGTCCGAAGAGGACATCGACTGGGAGCTGGGCCGGTTCTACATCCGCAGCGCGCCGCACCGGGGCGTGTCCATCCAGGAGGCCGTGGCGGCCGCCTACAGCAACATGCCCGACGGGATGGAGCCCGGCCTGGAGGCTGTCTCGTACTACGACCCACCGAACATGACGTGGCCGTTCGCTGCCTACGTCGTGACGGTCGAGGTCGACCCGGCCACCGGCGTCTGGGACGTGCTGCGGGTGGTCGCGGTCGACGACTGCGGCGTACGCATCAACCCGATGATCGTCGAGGGCCAGATCATGGGCGGCCTCACCGAGGCGTACGCCAAGGCGGCGATGCAGTACATCACCTTCGATGCCGAGGGCAACTGCATCGGGTCCAACTACATGGACTACCTGCTGCCGACGGCGTGGGAGACGCCCGGGTACGAGCTGCACGAGGTCGTGACCCCGTCCCCGCACCACCCGATCGGGGCCAAGGGCGTCGGCGAGTGCGCGACGGTCGGTGGTCCGGCCGCCTTCGTGAATGCGGTCATGGACGCCATCAAGGACGCGGGCGTACGCAACATCGACATGCCGCTTCTCCCCAACCGGGTCTACGAGGCGCTCACCGAACGCCACGACGTCTCGGGCGCCCCCCCGGTGCGCATCGAGGATTAGGAAGCGCTACATGAATGCAAGTCTGGACGGTTGGGACGTCCTCGACCAGGCCCGGGAGCTGTCGCGGCGGGGCGAGTCGTTCGCCCTCGCCACGGTGGTGTGGCGCGCTGGCCCGTCGTCGGGCCAACCCAGCGCCCGGGCCCTGATCACCGCGGCCGGTCAGCTCTACGGCTGGATCGGCGGCGCCTGTGCCGAGCCCGTCGTCGTGCGGGAGGCACAGCGGGCCATCGCTGAGGGGAAGCCGAAGCTGCTCGCCCTGGGGTCACCCGAGCAGTTCGGCAGCGGGTCGTCGGGAGTTAGCGCGCTGCCCGAGGGGGTTGTGCCGGTGGCGATCTCATGCCAGAGCGAGGGCGCGTTGCAGGTCTATGTCGAACCCGTCATCCCGAGCCCGCAGGTGGTGGTCGTCGGGCGCTCGCCGATGGCCCACACGCTGGTTGACCTGACCCGGGCGCTGGGCTGGCGCGCGGAGCTGCGCGACGGGGCGGAGTTCTCCGCCGCGGACATCGGCCCGCACAGCATCGTGGTGGTCGCGACCCAGGGCCACTTCGACGAGGAGGCGCTGGAGCAGGCCCTGTCCGCACGTTCGGCGACGCTTGCGGAGCCGGACCATACATCACTGCCGGCGTTCGTGGGCCTGGTCGCCTCGCGCAAGCGCGGCGAGGCCGTGCTGGGAGCACTGGCCGACCGAGGCGTGCCCCGCCACCTGCTGGACCGCGTGAAGGTGCCGGTCGGGCTCGACCTCGGGCACACCACCCACCGGGAGATCGCGGTGGCGATCCTGGCGGAGCTGGTGAAGGTTCGGGCCGCCGGCGAGCTTGGGCGGCTGGGTGGGGGAGGAGGGCCGGAATGGCAGCTCGGTTCGGTCGCCGAGCCGGGCGCCGAAGGCCGTACGGCCTTGCCGATCGTGACAGCGGAGGCTGTCGATCCGGTCTGTGGCATGACCGTCAAGGCCGACGCCACCAGCCGCCCGTACGAGTACGAGGGTGTCACCTACTACTTCTGTTGCCCCGGGTGCCGTCGGTCGTTCGAGCGGGACCCCCACGCGTACCTCACCCCCCAGCCACCCGAGGAGGCCTACCGGCCCTCCACCCCCCCCCAGCCACCCGTGGAGGCCTGATGCTGATCAAGAGCGACTTCGAGGTCGCCCACCCGATCGACAAGGTATGGGAGTTCTTCAATAATATCCCGCAGGTGGCCGCGTCCTTGCCGGGCACCGAGCTGACCGACGACCTCGGCGGCGACAAGTACCGCGGCAAGGTCGCTATCCGGATGGGCCCGGTGAAGCTGCAGTTCACTGGTGTCGCGCAGATCAAGGAGCGTGACGCGGCCGCCAGGCGACTCGTGGTGGACGCCGCCGGTGCCGACGAGTCGGGCCGTGGCCAGGCCGCGCTGCTGCTCACCGCGACGCTGACGCCGACCCGCGGCGGCACCCGGGTCGACACGGCACTGGATCTGCAGATCTCCGGCGCCGCCGCCCAGTACGGCCGCGGCATGGTCTCCGACGTCACCGCGGTGCTGTTGCGCGACTTCAGCGCGAACGCCCAGAGCCGGATCAACGCGATCAGCCGGGGCCTGAACCCCGACCAGGTCGGCTCGGCCGCGCCGGCCAGCGGCTTCGGGCTCGCCCTCCGGGCCGCCCGGATGGCGCTGGCCCGGGTGCTACGGCGATTCTTCCTGCCCTACGAGCCGAGCCGAGTCTGAGGAGGAGCCCGATGACGCTCTGGTGGATCGGAAACGCGGTCCTGTTACTCGTCGTGGTGCCGGTGCTTGTCTGGCTGCTCAACCGCGTGCTGGCCGCGCTCGAACGTATCCGCAAGGCCTCCGACGAGATCCTCGACGGCGGTGTCGGGCTGGTGGGGGAGCTCGGCAACGCCAAGGAGCTGCTGGCCCAGACCGATCGCACCGTCGCGGCGGTCACCGTCGGCGCGGTCCGCTACGCGGGCTCGGTCGCGAAGCTGCTGCCCGCCCCGGAATCGAAGTAGGGAGAGGATCGGTATGCCGGCAACCGCGTGGGTGACCCTGGCCATCACCGCGCTCATCATCGCCGCGGCGGCCCTCGGGCTGCTGCGGGTCATCTTCCACCTCAGGGCGGTGCGGCAGACGCTCGGCGCCGTGATCGGTGGCGTGCAGGCCGTGGCCGACCGGACCAGCACCGTTCCTCCGGTGCTGGCCTCGGTCAACGGCAACCTCAAGCCCGTTCGCGACTTCTGCGAATCGATCTGAGGAGTCGCGATATGGAGAACTTTGGTTGGTATCTCGGCTACGGCATCACCATCGTCGTGGTGCTCGTCGTCGTCGCCCTGGTCGTGCCGATCCTGGCGCTGGCGCGCTCGATCGGTAAGCAGGCCAGGGAGATCAACGACTCGTTGGCCGAGTCGGTCCGCAACACCGCCGCCCTCGCGAACCTGCGCACCACGATGGACCACGCCGAGGTCATCGTCGCCGGACTCAACCGCGGCCGTAAGCGTCTAGGAGGCTGACCCATGGACCACGAGAGCCTCTGGTGGGGGGCGATCATCGGCGGCGCTGTCATCATCGTCGCGGTGGCCGCGCTGCTCACCATCCTGGTTGTCTTCGTCCACACCATCGACAAGCGCGTTGTGGCCGTGCGTGACAACCTCCGCCGGGCGGCGGCCAACACGTCCGACACGGCCCTCATCGAGGAGACGGCGAAACGGGTCGACGCGGTCCTCGCCGAGGGCCTGCAGCATCATCTATTCCTCGGTCGGGTGCTCGGGAAGGTCCGCTCGTGAACACTCTGATCGTTCTCTCCGTGGTCGACATCGTCGCGCTCATCGCGGGCCTTGCGATCTACCTGTTCATCGTCGGCCGACAGCTCACCCGCATCGCGGGCAACCTCGAGGAGTGCGCCGAGCTCGTGCGCACCATCAAGGCCAACGCGACGCTCATCGATCCCGGTGTCGAGCACATCAACCGCACCGGCGGCGTCGTGGCGGGGGCGCTTCCGCTCCTCTATGGGTTCGCCGAGGACATCGTCAAGGGCGCCACCTACACGCCGCCCGCGCCGCGTCCCCCGGCGGCTCCCGTCTCCGGGCGCCGTCGCTCCCGCCTGACCGAAGCGGTCGGCTACAGCCCTCGCGGCTGACGCTTCTTCGTGGCGGGCCTACAGCATGTCGAGGTAGGTCCGGAGCGCCCGGTCTAGATGTCGCAGTGTCGGCGGTGATAGCTGACCCACGCGTGCACCGACGGCCGACGGGTCCAGCGGCCGCAGCCGCGACGCGTCGATGGTGCCGGGCACCGGGTCGGAGTCGGACGTGGGTACGAGTACGGAGATCGGAGGTGCCGCCACTGCGGCGCCGAGCACGACGCAGAACGTCGCCCGGCGCGGGTTGTACCGTGCCGCCGACACGATCACTATCCGTGCCCGTTGATTCCCGATCGTGTACTCGTAGAGTTCGCCGCGCTTCATGTGTCCAGAACCGCGAGGCGATCCGCGTCGGCGAAGGCGGCCAGCACTGCCCGGTCCTCGTCAGGAAGTGACCGTTCCCAGGCCTCGAGAAGCTCGACATCGTTTCGCGATGCCTCGTTGAGGATGGCCTGCTCCACCCACTGGGACAGCGGCTTGCCCTCGTTCTGTGCTCCCGCGCGGGCGATGGCGATAGCGTGTTCGTCCAGTGTCAACGATGTCTTCCTCCGCATACCGCTGACCGTACCGCCGGAGCGGCCGGGGAGTGCCAGCGACACGCGCCGCCCCGCCTCCGCCTCACCTCGGCCAGGCGGAGGCGGGGCCGGCGACGCGCAGCCCTACGGCGTCACCGATGGCGGGGGTGTCGGCGCTGCTGAGCACCCTGGCGACCACAGTGGACTCGTTGGCGAGCCGGAGCGTCAGCAGGGCGTCGTGGCCGTGGAAGTCGCGACTGACCACCGTCGCCGGCACCGTCGCGCCGGTGCGCGGCCCCACGTGGATCTGTTCCGGGCGGATGAGCACGGTCAGCGGTCCGCCCTGGGGTGCGGGTTCCCGCAGCGGAACCTCGCCGAGGACGGTGCGGGCGCCGGACGGGATGGGTTCGCCGGGCAGCACCACGGCACCGCCGACGAATCCGCCGACCCAGGCATCTACAGGCGTGGAATAGACCACGGTCGGCATGTCGTGCTGCACGACGCGACCGTCCTTCATGACCGCCACCTGGTCGCCCAGCGACAGCGCCTCGTCCTGGTCATGGGTGACCAGGATCGCGGTGGCCGCGTCATCGCGCAGGGCCGCCCGCACATCGTGCCGGATCTCGGCGCGTAGGTGGGCGTCGAGGGCGCTGAATGGTTCATCGAGCAGAATGATCGCCGGTCGGGGCGCCAGCGCGCGGCCCACCGCCACCCGCTGCTGCTGACCACCGGAGAGCTGGTGCGGCATGCGGTCGCCGAGCCCGGCCAGGCCGACCAGCCGCAGCACCTCGGCCACGCGGGCTTTCCGGCCGGGACCGCCGCCCAGCCCGTAGCCGATGTTGCCAGCGACGCTGAGGTGGGGGAAGAGTGCGCCCTCCTGGGGGACGATTGCGATGCGCCGTCGGTGCGCCGGTACGTGGGTGACGGGGCCGGCGAGGAGCTCGCCATCGACCGTGATCGTCCCCTGATCGAGCCGTTCCAGGCCGGCGAGGCAGCGCAGCAGCGTGGTCTTGCCACAGCCGGACGGTCCCAGCAGAGCCAGGAGGAGGCCAGCACCGACCGTCAGGTCCACGCCGGCCAGCGCGTCGACCGGGCCGTAGCGCTTGCGCGCGCCCGTCACGGACAGTCCCCGCGACGGCGGCGGCGCGGGATCGGGCGCCACGTCGCGGCGCGTGCGCAGCGAACCGTCAGGCCCGGTCATCATGATCCACCTCCGGTATCCAGGTGTGTCACGGGTCCGGCCCGGCCGCCGACCGTGCCCGTGGCACCGCTGCGCACCGCCAGAAGCCACGTGGGGCCGGCGGCGAGCAGCACGAGCAGGGCTGCGTAGGGCGCGGCGGCGGCGTACTCGGCGACGGAGGTGTGCGTCCACAGCTCGGTCGCGAGGGTGTCGGCGCCGGTGGGGCGCAGCAGTAGCGTCGCCGACAGCTCCTTCATGCAGGTCAGGAAGACCAGGGCGGCCCCCGCGCCGATGCCGGGCAGCGTCAACGGCACGGTCACGGTCCGGAACACGGCGAAGGGGCCGCGTCCCAACGAACGCGCCACCTCCTCCAGCCCGGGTGGGGCCTGGGCGGCCGCCCCCGCGACCGCGCTGACCGCCAGTGGCAGGAACAGCGCGGCGTACGCCAGCGCCAGCAGCCAGGGAGTCTGGTACAGCGGGTAGGCGACATTGATGCCGAAGAACACCAGCGACAGACCGACGACGATGCCGGGCAGCCCATGGGTCAGGTACGTGACGCGGTCGAGCAGGGCCGGGATCGGACCCGGGGCGCGGGCACCGAGCAGCCCGATCGGCAGCGCGAGCAGGACGGTCAGTGCGGCACCCGCGCCGGAGAAGGTCAGCGAGTTGCCGGCCGCGACCGCAATCTCGGCCAGACTGCCGGGGCGGGAGACGCCCGCGCTGAACCAGCGGGCCAGGGCCGCTGCCGGAAGGCCGAGCGCGGCCAGGGCCACAACGGCGAGGGCGGCCACGGCGACCGACCGCCACCGGCGTAGCGGGAACCGGTCGCGCGGCCGGCGCACACCCGACCCCACCCGCGCGTAGCGGGTCCCGGTGCGACGAGCCAGTAGCTCGCCGACGACGATCACCGTCGTCATCACCACCAGGGCCGTGGCCAGCACGAGGGCACCGGTCAGGTCGAAGCCAAGGCTGAAGGAGGTGAAGATGGCCCGGGTGAAGGTGTTGACCCGCAGGATCGCGACCCCACCGAAGTCGGACAGCACGTAGAGCGCGACGAGCAGTCCACCGGCCGCCACCGCGGGCCGGATCTGGCGCAGCGTCACGCTGACGAACGTGGCCCACGGGCCCCGGCCGAGGGCTCGGGCCACCTCCTCGGTGGCGGGATCGGTTCCGGCCAGGGCCGCGACGGTGGGCAGGTAGACATAGGGCGAGCAGCACAGGGTCAGCACGAGCGCGGCGGCGGCGAAGCCGTGGAATCCGTCCACAAGGGACACCCAGGCGAAGCCGGCCACGTACGTGGGCACGGCCAGGGGCAGGGCGGCCACCACCGCGAAGAACCGGCGCGCCGGTAGGTCGGTCCGGGTGACCAGCAGCGCCGTACCCACGCCGATGACCAGGCAGCCAGCGGTGACCACCACCGTCAGGGCGAGGCTGCGCGCGGCGAGCTGGACCAACCCGGGCGTGAGCAGCTGGGCGCTGATCCGCGACCAGCCCGCCTGGGTCGTGCGGATCGCCAGGTACACCAGCGGAATCGCGGCCACAGAGGCCGCCAGCACGGACGCGGCCAGCAGGGCTGGCCGGGGCGCACCCCGACGCCAGCCCTGCCGTACGGTGTCCGCCAGCGACCGCCGGGCCGGTGCTGTCGGACTGGTCAGGACGATGGCAACCCCGACTGCTGGATCATCGCGACGGTGGCGGCGAGCTCGTCCAGGTCGTTGAGGTCGATGGCGGGCGCCTCCAACTCGTCCAGGGCCGGCAGCGCGGGATCGAGCGCGATCCCGGCGACGAGCGGGTACTCGTGGGTCTGGTCGGCGAAGTACTCCTGGCCGGCGGTGCTGAGCAGATACTCGACGAACGACCGCGCGTTCGCGTCGTCGGCGGCCTTGGCGAGTAGCCCGACGCCCGAGACGTTGACCAGCGCGCCGGTGTCGCCAGCCGGGAAGAAGTGCAGCTTCACCCGAAGCTCGTCGACGCCGACCCCCGCCTCATCGGCCCGCTCGAATACGTAGTAGTGGTTGACCAGCCCGACCTCCAGCCGACCCTCATCGATATCGCTGACGATGACGACGTTGTTCTCGCGGATCTGCGGGTCGTTGGCGGCCAGGTCCACCAGCCACTGGCGGGCGCGATCGTCGCCGTGCTGCACCCGCATGGCCGTCACGAAGGCCTGGAACGAGGCGTTCGTCGGGGCCACCCCGACCTTGCCACGCCACTCGGGGCCGGTCAGATCGAACACCGACGCGGGAAGGTCGTCAGGCGTGAGGACCTGCGAGTCGTAGGCGAGCACGCGCGAACGGCCGGTCACCCCGACCCACAGACCGCTCGCGGAACGGTAGGCGTCGGGGACGAGCGCGAGAACCTCGCCGGGCAGCGGAGCGAACAGGCCCGCCTTGGCCACAGCGCCAAGCGCGCCCGCGTCCTGGGAAAGGAACACATCGGCCGGGCTCCGGTCGCCCTCCTCCTGGATCTGGGCGGCCATCTGGGCAGTGTCGCCGTAGCGGACGTCGACGCTGATGCCGGTCTCTTCGCGGAACCTTTCGATCAGCGGTCCGACCAGCGACTCGCCGCGGCCGCTGTAGATGGTCAGGTCGGCGGATTCGCCGCAGGCCGCGAGGCCGGACGCGATCAGGACACCGGCCACGAGGGCGGTGATCGTCCGGGCGATGCGCATGCCGTCTCCTTCAGACGATGTGAGGTATGCCTAACCTAATCTAAGGAAGTCGGGCGTGGGCAGTCCAGTCCGCCGGATCCCCCCGGCGAGCACTGCTGCCCGCCGGCGATGTTGCTGGCGCCGGCTCCCGGCGCGATCGACGGATGCCGCCGCGAGTGGCCTTGGTGACGTAGCCGGTGACTCGCCGGAACACCGCGGCGTAGACGAGGCCCGCGGCCAGGGACGCCACCAGCGCCAGCGGTCGGGAGAACTGCCAGATGTGCACGTAGACCTGCCAGTGCACCAGGTAGATGTACAGCGATGCGCCGGCGAGCCCGCCGGCCACGACGGCGACGAGCCGGGGCATCGGAACGACCGGCACGCAGATCAGCAGGAGCAGGCCGCCGATCATCACCGCCTCGCGGATGGGGTTGCCGAAGTACCCGGGGATCGTGGCCACCATCGCCACCGTCAGCAGGACGCGCTGCCCGCGGCTGCTCGCCGTGGCCGCGGCCCAGCCGATCGCGAACAGCCACCCGTTGGCCATGGTCTTGTGCAGCTCGACCCCGGGCACGAGCTGGTACCGCGCGACGAGGCCGACCGCCATCAGCACGAGCGGCACAGCGAACGGCCACCGGCGTTCGGCCCGGTCGACCGTACGCAGGCTCAGCAGGGCGGTCGCCGCCAGCACGACATACAGCAGATCTTCGATGTACCAGAAGTGCCAGGTATTGCGGACTTCGACGGTGCCGACGATGTTGTTGACCAGGAAGATATTGGCGAGCGTGTACTGGTCGGTGGCCAGCATGACCAGCGCGATCCAGGCGACGGTCGCCGCCGCGATCCGGCCGGCGCTGCGGGCGACGCCGCGGACGCGTTCGGCGCGCGCGGCCCGGGTGAGCTGGAACCGGGCGAAGTTGTAGCCCGCGACGCCGAGCAGCATGTGGGCGCCGCCGGGGATACCGAACAGCTGGACGTGCGTGCCCACCACCAGCACGATGGCGAGCGCCCGCAGGAGAACGCTGGTGTCGACCATCCGCAGCCGACGGCGGCGGCGCGACGCGGATGTGGCCGCGAGGTCGGCGATCGGCCTGACATGCCAGTCCGGCGGGAGGGTGCCGATGACCTGTTCAACATTGATCGATGCTTCGACGTAGGACAACGAGTCCCCGCCGAGGTCGACGAAGCTGTGGGCGGGGGTGACGTCTTCGCGATCGAGGATCATCGCGTAGCGACGGGTCAGCTCGGCGACCCGATCGCCCTCGCCGGGAGGTCGATGGCGGGGAGCTGGTGCCGACGACGGCCGGGTCAGGGCAGCGATCGCCGGATAGTCCGGCTTGCCCGAGGCCAGGCGTGGGATCCGCGGACTTAGGTGGACAGCCACCGCCGAGGCGGGCAGGCCGGTGGCCTCGGTGACCAGGCGACGTACGGCCGTACGGTCGGGGCGATCAAGCGCTCTCGCCCTGGCCGGGCCCGAGCGGGCACCGGGGGATTGGACCGCCACCACGAGAGTCCGGTCGTCGCCGGCGCAGAACGCGGTCACCCCATGACTGGCCAGTAGGGATTCGATCCGCTGCAGGTCCACGCGCAGGCCGAAGAGCTTGAGGAACCGGCTGTGGCGGCCGACGATCCGGTACAGACCGTCGTCGCCGCGGCGGGCCAGGTCGCCGGTGCGCAACTCGTGAGTGACCCGCCCGAGGCCGAGGTCGGCCGGGCTCTGGGCGTACCCGAGCATGACGTTCGGACCCCGGTAGACGAGCTCTCCGATGCCGTCCGCCCCCGCCCAGCCGCCCGTGTCCGCCCCCGCCCGGCCGCCCGTGATGCATTCCCTGCCCTCCTCCCCCGCCCGGCCGCCCCTGATGCGGAACGATCCGCCGGGGATCGGGACGCCGATCGCGTCCGGTGCCGACTCGGCCAGGTGCGGCGGCAGGAACGCCATCCGGGCGGTGGCCTCGGTCTGCCCGTACATGACGAACAGGTCCCAGCCACGGGACTGGCCGAGGCGGGCGTAGCGGCGGACCCGCTCCGGGTCGAGCCGACCTCCGGCCTGGGTGATGTAGCGCAGGTCGGGGAGGTTCATCTCCGCGAAGCCGACCCGGTCGAGCAGGTCGAACGTGTACGGCACGGCAGCGAACGACGTCCCCCGCTCGCGCCGGAAGAGGTCCCAGAACTCGGTTTCCGCAACGGAACGGCAGGTCAGGATCATCGCGGCGCCGCGCATCAGGTGGCTGTTGAGGACCGACAGCCCGTAGCAGTAGTGCAGGGGCAGGGTGGTGGCCGCGCGGTCGTCGGCGCGCAGGCCCAGGAAGTCGGCGATGGCCTCGGCGTTGGACTGCACGTTCTCGTGCGACAGGCGGACCAGCTTCGGTGACCCCGTCGTGCCGGATGTGCTCAGGAGCAGCGCGAGGTCAGGGTGCAGGTCGTGCGTCGTACCGGGGTTTCGCTCCGTGATCTCCCAGCCGTCCAGGATCGAATCGGGCGCGTACGCCCGGGTCATGGCCTCGATCGCGTCGCGCTCGCGGGGGACCAGCAGCACGGGGTGTCCGTATCGCAGCGCGGCCAGGTAACCCGCGACCGCCTCCGCGTCGTTCGCGGCCGCCACGAGGACCAGGCGCCGCACCGGTCCGAGCCGCTCGCCGATCTCGTCGGACCGCCGCGCGAGGTCGCGGTACGAGACGGCTCCGTCGGCCGTGATGAGGGCCGGGCGGTCGCCGAAGGTCTCGAGGCGACCGGCGAGCGGCACCGCCGCGATCCGCGCGGCAGTCTCGACAGACATGCGAGGAAGTTAGCATAGGCTAACCTAAACCACGAGCAGGGGATCCATCCGGGGTCGGGCGTCCGGGCGCCGGCGGGTACCACGCCAGGTGGCGGGTCAGTGCCCGCGTCGCCACCGACGTGGGCAGCATCCGCATCACGCCGTTGCGCACCGCACCGGCGAACGGGCTCTGTTGATGCGTCCGCGCCCACGATCAGGTCGGCGTCCACCGTGACCGGCTCGGTCCCACGCCGGTAGGTCACCCGTGCCGGTCCGAGCTCTATCTCCTTCACCGAGGTGTGCAGAGCCTCGGTGGGCAGGGCGTCGAGCAGGACCCGGTGCAAGGCGACCCGATGGATGCCGGTCGGTGCGATGCCCAAGCCGCTGGGCCAGGTCGCCGTCCAGATGCGACAGTCGTCGCCACCGCGGTCGGTGCCATGACGGACCTCACCGCCCCCAGGGCGGGCACGGTTGCCAGCCGCAAGGTTTGTTCACTCGGGAGGCGCCGCCGCGCTCGGAGCCGGCTCGGGCTCGGGCTTCGGCTCGGTCCGGACCGAGATACGTCTACTATGGACGGTCACGGCCAGGGCCGATCCGAGCGCGAGGATTACCAGACCACCGAGCGCGAGGTAGTAGCCGTAGGCCAGACTGGCGGCGATCATCAGCGTGCCGGGACCGGTCCGGCCTGAGACCAGTGGCGTCAGGTCCTGCTCCGCCCGGTCGAGCGCCGCCCGCTGGCTGATGAGCCCACCGGCCGTGAGCGATATCAGCGCCAGCACGGCGATCGCGGTGCCGGCAAGCGCCCGCCACCACGGCCACGGGACCAGGGCCACCGCGGCACCGAGGACCGCCAGCCAGAGTGCCCCGGTGATCAACGGCTGAGAGTCGATCGGGCGCGGGAACCCCTGGGCGGCGGCGAGGTCGATGAGCTCGTCCAGCGATGCCGGGGCATCGCCGGCGTCGACCGGGGCGCCGCCCCCCGGGTTCGGCTCGACGGTGGCCGGCCGGCCGTTGGCCAGGTCGAGGCCGGAGTAGGCCGCGCGCACGGTGTCGGTGCCGTCGCGGCTCCCACACGAGACCGTGATGAACGGCAGCAGGAAACAGCCCGCGACGAGCAGGAAGCCGACCGGGCTGGCGAGCCGCCGCAGCAACGTCCGTCCAGCCATGAAGCCTTTCTACCGGATGACCGCGGCTCTCGCGCGTTGCCGGGCCGGGGCCCGCGGCCGGCCGGCGGCACGGTCACGACCGCGACCGCTGCGAGGACGCGTCTGCGTCGTCGGTCAGTACCGCCCTCGACCGCAGCGCGTCGCCGAGGCGGCCGAGCCGACGGGCGAAGCGTTCCCGCGTGGGAGGCGACCAGGGCCGGGTGGCCGGGATGCTCACCGCCACGAGCGCGGCGCCGGCCACGAGGTCCAGCGGGTAGTGGTTCCCGGTGACGACGACGACGACGGCGGTGAGCACGATGTCGGTCGAGGCCAGCGTGATCAGGATGATCGACAGCGCGCGACCGAGCACGCGCCGCCGCGCGGAGATCACCAGCATCGCCAGGACCCAGAGCACCCACGCGAAGTGCAGTGACGGAAGGGCGGCGAGCTGGTTGACGGCATCGCCGATCGGTGATCCCCAGCTTCCCCAGATCCCTTGCGCGGTGACGGTGTCCACAATGGTCAGTTCCGGGTTCAGCCGCGGCGGGGCCACGGGGTAGAGGGCGAAGCAGACGGCGGCGATGAGGTTCAGCAGCAGCGTGGAGCGCCGGGCCCACCGGAACGTCGGCGGGTGCCGCAGGTAGAGGAACACGAGCAATGCGACGGAGGTCAGGACGTAGACCGCCGCGTAGTGGTAGCCGGCCAGCACGGTCATCCACCCCTGCCCGGCAAACCACCGGTTCGCCGGCTCCTCGATGTCCAGCCTGAGCAGCGCCTCGACCTGCACGACCTGCTCGGCGTTCGCGCGCGCGGTGGCCGCCTTGTCGCCCAGCGAGGCCCGGGAGAGGCTGGTACAGGCCAGAAACGCGACAAGCCCGAGCGGCAGTTCCCACCACACGGGGGGCCGCCGGGTGTCCATTGCCCCTTCTCTACTGGAGGCCGCCCCGCCCGGGGCCGGGACTTCCGCAGGTTCACCGGATCGGGTCCGGATCCGACCACAGTGGAGAGTCATGGGACCGGCCGCGAGCCGCGGCGCCATTGGTCCTGCGAACCGAGCTGGATCTGGTCCTACTCCGGGTACGGCCCGACCTCGTAGCCTCGTCGCGTGAACAACCGTGATCTCGGTGGCGTGGCCGCGTGCGTCTTCGCGCAGGCCATCCTCGGCGCGTCGGTGCCGCTGATGCGCGGGGTGGTCGAGTACCCGCTCATGACCGGGCAGGCCATGCGGTACGCCGTGGCCGCCGTGATCCTGGCTCTCCTGGCGCGGGCCGGGTTCGGGGGTCGACCCACCCGGCCGGGGTGGCCGGTCCGACCGGACCTGTTCGCGCTTGCGGCCCTCGCCGCAACCGGGCTGGTCGGGTTCAACTTCTGCATGATCGTGGCGGTGCAGCATGCCGACCCGGCCGTGGTCGGCACGATCCTGGGCGCGGCCCCGGTCGGCCTGGCGCTCGTCGGCCCGTTCATGCGCCGGCAGCGCCCCGAGGTCCGGATCCTCGCGGCGGCTGCGGTGATCGCCGCCGGCACAGCGCTCGTGCACGGCACCGGCGCGGCGGATCTGATCGGCACCCTGGCGGCCCTGGGCACGCTGGTCGGTGAGATCGCGTTCGCCATGTTCGCCGCGATGGCGTTGCCCCGGCTCGGGGCGGTGCGCGTATCGGCGTACAGCTGCGCGTTCGCGGTGCCGATGTTCGCCGTCGGCGCGGCCGTCCTGGGCGAGACTCCGCGGATGCCCACGACCGTCGAGGCGGCCACGTTCGGCTACCTGGCCGTGCTGCTGACCGTGGTCGCGTTCGTGGCCTGGTTCTCCGGGCTGGCCCGCCTCGGGGTCGAGCGGGCGGGGCTCTTCGTCGGCCTGCTGCCCGTCGTGACGATCATCGTTACGTCCGTTCAGGACGGACGGTGGCCGGCGCCGGCCCAGGCGATCGGCGTCCTCATCGTGGCGGCCGCCCTCACCGCCGGCCTGCCTCCTCGGCGATCGAGGAGTTATGTGTGTGAGTTGATCTCCAATCACACACATAAGTCGTCGATCACCGGAGGGCGGCTGGAGCATTCACCGAACGACATGCAGCGTTCACCTGATCGTCGCCGCCACGTCGTTGGATCGGGGCCGTCGGATCCCTAGGGTCCGGTTCGGTAGCCGCGCCCAGCGGAGGGCGGGTGAATTGACGCTGATCGGGGTGGATTCGATGCCCATCGATGATGATGTTCGACCCAGGACCTTCCCGGAGTTCGACCCGGACAACACGAGCTCGAACAACTCTGGCAACCGCCACTTCCGCGAGGTGCTCGCGGCCAACCTGTCACGGCGCAACGTCCTGCGGGGTGGGACCATGGTCGCCGCCGCCGGCTTCCTCGGCGCCGCCGGGGCCGGTGCCGCCCTCGCTGGCGACGACCGCAGCCGCGGCCCCGGTCGGCCGCGACCGCTGCTCGGCTTCACTCCGGTGCCCGCGGGGTCGGCCGACACGTTGATCGTGCCGGAGGGTTACACGGCCGCTGTGCTCATCCCGTGGGGCACCCCACTGAGCTCGGCCGGACCGGCGTGGAAGAAAGACGCCTCCAACACCGCCGCGGAGCAGGAGGTCCAGGTCGGCGAGCACCACGACGGCATGCACTACTTCCCGCTGGGGCGCGGCCACGAGGCCAGCCGTCGCGGGCTGCTTGCCGTGAACCACGAGTACATCGACACCGTGCTCACCTGGACCGAGGGTCTGCTGCCGATGACGCAGGAGAAGGTGAACAAGGCCCTCGCCGGGCACGGCGTCACGATCATCCAGGTCGAGCTCGGCCGTCACGGGTGGCGGCAGGTCGACTCCCGGTTCAACCGGCGGATCACCGGCAACACGCCGGTCGGCTTCTCGGGCCCCGTTACGGCCGACCACCCCGCGCTGCAGGCGCTGGACCCGCAGCCAAAGGGCACGCTGAACAACTGCTCCAGCGGCGCCACGCCGTGGGACACGTACGTCACCTGCGAGGAGAACTGGAACGGGTACTTCGGGACCAACGACACCACGTGGACGCCCACGCCGGACCAGGCCCGTTACGGCGTGACGGCGGGTGGGTTCGGCTACCGGTGGCACGACGTCGACTCGCGGTTCGACCTTGCGGCGAACCCCAACGAGTTGAACCGCTTCGGCTGGATGGTGGAGATCGACCCCTTTGACCCTCGCTCGACGCCGGCCAAGCGGACCGCGCTGGGCCGGTTCAAGCACGAGGGGGCCACGTTCGCCGAGTCCCGCGGCCGGGTCGTGGTCTACAGCGGCGACGACGAGGATGGTAACTACATCTACAAGTTCGTCGGCGACCGGCCGTGGCGGGAGCACCGGCTCCGCCGGCGCAGCCCGCTCGACCACGGCACGCTCTACGTCGCCCGGTTCGACGACGACGGCACGGGCACCTGGCTGCCCCTCGTGCACGGCACCGGCCCGCTCACCGCCGCGAACGGCTGGGTCGACCAGGCCGACGTGCTGCTGCGGACCCGCCAGGCGGCGGACGCGGTGGGCGCCACGCGGCTCGACCGTCCAGAGTGGATCGCCATTCACCCGGAGAACCGCGACGTCTACTGCACACTCACCAACGGCACCAGCGGACCGAACCCGCCCAACCCCCGGGACCCCAACCCGTACGGGCACATCATCCGCTGGTCGGAGCGCGACGGTGACCACACGGCCACCTCGTTCGAGTGGGACATCTTCCTGCTCGCGGGCGACCCGGTCTACGACCCGTCCGTCGACCTCGACGACACGGCCATCTTCGGCTCACCGGACGGCATCGGGTTCGACGCCGACGGCCGGCTGTGGATCGAGACCGACATCTCCAACAGCTCGCAGCTGCGGGCCGACCGCGGCTACGACCGCATCGGCAACAACCAGGCGCTGGTCGCCGACCCGCGCACCGGTGAGGTCCGCCGGTTCCTCGTCGGTCCGCGCGGGGCCGAGATCACCGGTCTGACCTTCACGCCCGACCAGCGCACGCTGTTCGTCAACGTGCAGCACCCGGGTGAGACAACGACCGCCATCGGTGCGCCCACCCCGGCCAACCCGCGGGTGGTCTCGAACTGGCCGGACTTCGACTCGGCCGGCCGGCCCCGGTCGGCCACCGTCGTGATCCGCCGCAACGACGGTGGGGTCATCGGCACCTGAGCAGCCCCGTCGGCAGTGTCAGGAACGGCACCTTGCTGTACATCAGGTGTCAGCAAGGTGCCTTTCCTACACGAATGTGTGGGCGAGTCCGATGACCGCGCCCCCGGCGATGTACCAGGCGCTGTTGAGCTTCGTGCGCCACAACAGGACCAGCGTCACGACGGCGATGCCGGCGGTGAGCGGGTCGACGATCGCGGCGCGCCCGAGTTGCCATGAAACGCCCGCCATCAACGCGAGCGCGGTCGCGTTGATGCCATCGAGCATCGTCGACGTCCACGGTGACGCGCGCAGGCGATCGGTGATCCGGGTCAGCAGCCCGACGAAGATGAACGACGGAGTGAAGATCGCCACCGTGGCGATGAGCGCGCCGATCGGCCCGGCCACGATGTAGCCGACGAAGGTGGCCGTCGTGAACACCGGGCCGGGGGTGACCTGCCCGATCGAGACGGCATCGATGAGCTGCGCTTCGGTCAGCCAACCCAGTCGCTGCACGAAGTCCCCGCGCAGGAAGGCGAGCAGCACGTACCCGCTGCCGTAGAGGACAGAACCGATCTTCAGCATGGTGACGAAGAGCTGCCACAGCTGCGACCCGGTCGGGTCCGGGAACAGCGGGCCGCCGAACAGCAGCGGGGCGAACGCACCGCGCCCGAAGCGTGGTGGGTGCCGCGCGAACCGCGCGGCCGCCGCCACCAGGGCGCCGCCAGCGAGCACCGCCAGCTCGTTGACGCCGAGCAGGTAGGCGACCAACGCCGCGACGGCGAGCACGCCGAGCGAGATCGACGTCCCCGACGGGCGCCGGATGGGCCCGGTGAGCTTGAGCGCGATGCGGAGCAGGCCGACCAGGGCCCAGACGATGATCGCGATGACCGCCGGCACCACGCCGTAGAGGAGCCCCTCGACGGCGGGCGTGTCCCCGTACTGCACGTACGCCCAGGCCAGGCCAGTGACGATCAACGCGGCCGGCAGGATGAAGCAGACCCCGGCCGTCACGAGCCCGCGCCACCGGGCCCGGTCGTAGCCGAGGTGGATGGCGAGCTCGGTCGAGTTCGGACCGGGGATCAGGTTCGTCGCCCCGATGAGATCGACGAACCGCTCGTCCGTGACCCAGTGCCGCCGCCGTACCAGCTCCTCGCGCATCATCGCGGTGTGTGCCACCGGGCCGCCGAAGGCGACCAACCCCAGGCGGAGAAAGAGCCAGGCCACCTCCCGTACGGAGGCCCGCCGGCCGGGGTCGTTGTCCGCTGCGCCGGCGACCTCCATGGCGGTCCTCCCTCCGGCGGTGACGGTGACGGTGGCGGTGCTCGGCCATGGCCCAGGCAGGCGGCGTCCGGAGCGCTCGGCGCCGAAACCAGCGAAACCGGCAGATAGTACCGCCGCCAGGCCGTTCTGGCCGGTTGGCCGGCGAAACCCCGAGAACCGGGGCGCCGCCGCCCCCGCGGGGCCGCCGGGGGAGCGCTGCGCGGGGCCAGTACCGAGCCGCCGCCGGCGAGCCCGGCCTGGGTCAACCCGATCGGGGACGCCGGAAGGTCCCTTGTCGACGCCTGGGCGTCAACAAGGGACCCTTCCTTTCACCATCCTTCAGCGCAAGACCAGCGACGCCCACGTCGGGGCCGTCGGCTTGACCCGCAGCACCATGCCCGCCTCGGCGGGGGTGCGGTCGTCCTTGCGCTGGTTGCAGCGGCCGCAGGCGGCGACGGTGTTGAGCCAGCTGTTGTGACCACCGCGCGAACGCGGAAGCACGTGGTCCACAGTGGACGCCGGTGCGGCACAGTAGCCGCACCGGTGCCCGTCGCGGATGAGCACACCCGCGCGGGACCACGCCGGCCCAGCCCCGAACCGCCACCGGGTCACGATGTAGCGGATCAGACGCACGACCCGCGGGACCGGGTAGACACCGATCAGCCGGTCGGGCACCGCCTCGTGCACCTCGGCCACCTGCCGCACCAGCATCCGGACGGCGTGCTTGAGGCTGACCCGGTGCAGTGGCCCGAGGTCTGCGTTGAGCACCAGTACCCCCTCCACCGGGTTTCACCTCCCTCGCATGCTCATCGATCAGGACGAGACTCAAGGTAAGGGTGGTGGCCGGGGCCGGACAACAGGTTTTGGCACTGTCGACTGTGGACGATGATCAGGTGGTGAGCCGGTAGAACCGCCAGAATCCGAACTCACCGGTGGGCAGCACCTCGGCGTCGGCGAAGCCGGCCTCGCGGGCGTACCCGCGTAGCGTGGCGGCCCGGTGACGGCCTGCTGTTCCAGCCATTCGCGGCGTGGCGGGGCGTGCCGCCGGCCCGGGCGACGAGCTCCTCGGGGGGTGGCGGGGCCGCCGTTGGCGAGGGCGCGGTACCAGTCCAGGCGGTCGCCGAGTTAGGTCGCGATAACGTCGAGGAATTCCATGCCCTCCTCCCCCGCCCAGCCACCCGTGACGAATTCCATGCCCTCCTCCCCCGCCCAGCCACCCGTGACGAATCCGAGCAAGGCCCGGAACAGCCGCTCGGCGAGCTCATCGGTGGTGGGTGCTGCCATGGGGCGCTGCTTCTCCAAGATCTGACGGAAACGGATGTGGTCCCACAACGGGCGGGACGGCGACGTAGGCTAGTCGGTCGGTCGTGGTCGAAGGAGGCGTTGTGCCGCAGAAACCGGTTGCGGGCCAGCGTGCGGCGGCACCCTTGCCGCCGTCGTCGGCCGCACCCCCGACCGGGGTCGCGAGCGAGGTCACCCGGGACGGCGAGATCGCGGCCGAGCAGCGCCACCTTGACCGCGTCTACGCCCGTGTCGAGGCGCTGCGAGCGCAGGCCCAACGGATGCAGCGCGAGGGTCATCGCCTCGCTGGCGCCCGCACGCCCGGCTCGCTGGTGGAGCGGGACGCGATGGTGTACCACGCGGCCGTCCGGCTGCGGGCGCTCGACGCCGAGTACGAGGGCCTCGTCTTCGGTCGATTGGATCTCCGCAACGGTGAGACCCGCCACATTGGACGTCTGGGCCTGCGTGACGAGGAACACCGTCCACTCGTGATCGACTGGCGGGCCCCCGGCGCGGCGCCGTTCTACCAGGCGACCGCGGAGGATCCGCTGGGCGTGATCCGGCGCCGGGTGATCCGGTGCAGCGGGCCGATGGTCGTGGACATCGAGGACGACCTGCTCGATTTCGAGGCGGCGGCGTCGGGCCAGGCCGGCCTACCCGTGGTCGGCGACGGTGCCCTCCTCGCCACCCTCGCCCGGGCGAAGACGGGTCACATGCGCGACATCGTGGCGACGATCCAGCGCGAGCAGGACGAGGCGATCCGCGCGCCGGCCGGTGGGGTGACGCTGATCGAGGGCGGGCCGGGCACCGGCAAGACGGCCGTGGCGCTGCACCGCGCGGCGCACCTGCTCTACCGCGACCGGCGCCGCTACGAGGGGGCCGGGGTCCTGCTGGTCGGGCCGTCGCCGGTGTTCATGTCCTATGTGGATCGTGTGCTGCCCTCGCTCGGTGAGGAGACCGCCGAGCTGCGCTCCCTGGGCGCGGTCGTCGACGGGATCTCCTCGGAGCGCCTCGACCCGCCCCGCCTGGCTGTCCTCAAGGGGTCGCTGCGCATGCGGCGGCTGCTGCAGCGCCTGATCCGGCAGGAGCCGGTGGGCGCCCCGACCACGCTGCGCGTGACCTTCGCCGGCGAGGTGTTACGCCTTGATGCCGAGGACCTGCAGGCCGTACGGCGTCGTGTCCACGAGCTCGTCCCGCAGCCGAACGCGGCGGGCCCGGAGGCGCGGCGCCAGCTCGTCGTGGCGCTGTGGTCCAAGCGTCCGCCCGAGGTGACCTGGACGACGAAGGCGTTCTCGACCGATCTCTATGGCCGGGACGAGTTCGAGAGCTTCGCGCGGGCGTGGTGGCCCATGCTGCGCCCGACGACGGTGCTGGGCTGGCTCGCGGACCCCGAGCGGGTGCGCGACGCCGGCAAGGACTGGCTGGCGAACCGTGACGTGACCGCGCTCGCCGCGTCCTGGGCGGGGGACGGGTTGTCGGTCGCGGACGTCGCGCTGGTGGACGAGCTGCGGGTCCAGCTGGGCGAGGCGGCCAAGCCCGTCCGGCGGCGCCCGCCGCACCGCGGCATGGGCATCGACAGTGCCGGGGACGACCTGCGGGAACTGTCCACTGTGACCGATCGTTACTTCAGCGCCCCGTTGCGGCCGGCCCGGCCGGAGAACTACGACGGCTACGCGCACGTCCTGGTCGACGAGGCCCAGGACATCTCGCCGATGCAGTGGCGCATGCTCGGGCGTCGCGGCGGCCAGGCCGGGTGGACCATCGTGGGCGACGCGGCGCAGTCGGCCTGGCCGGACGCCGACGACGCGCGCCGGGCCCGGCAGGAGGCGTTGCGGGGCAAGCAGGTCCGTCGCTTCCACCTCACCACCAACTACCGCAACTCCGCGGAGATCTTCGAGTTCGCGGCATCGGTTGTCCGGCGGGCAGTGCCTGACGCCGACCTACCCCGGGCGGTGCGCCGGACCGGCGTGCCGCCGACTCACCGCACCGTTGCTCCGGCCGACCTGGTGGCGGGGGTTCGGGACGCGGTCGATGGTCTGCGGGCCGAGGTGGAGGGAACGATCGGTGTCATCACGCCGGTCGATCGGCGCGACGCGACGGCGGCCGTACTCGGTGGGGATGAGCGGGTACAGATCGTCGACGCCATGCAGGCCAAGGGCATGGAGTACGACGGCGTGGTCGTCGTGGCGCCGGACGAGATCGCGGCGGAGTCGACCGCCGGCGTCCGGGTGCTCTACGTCGCCCTGACCCGAGCCACGCACCGCCTCGTCACCGTTGCGGCCGGCGACGCCTGGCAGCCACAGCAACCGGTTGTTACCGAATCGTGATGCGTTCGGCGGTCGGCTGCTGAGCCGGTTGCGGGCTCTGAACACCTCCGCCGGCTGACGATCCTGGCCGGAGCGGAATCCGCGGCGAAATCCATAGTGGAGGCTCTTGCGCCGTCGCGGTTGCCGCGTGCCGAAACCTGTCTGTTCCGGATGGTTGGTGGCGGTGTATGCTGCGCATGTTCCGCGGCCACGCGGGGTCGACTGACCATCCCGACGACCTGCCCGGACGCCTAGACCTTTCCCGCTGCCTGCGCCGTCGCGCAGCCGATGACGCGGGCGTTTCACACCCGGTCAGTCAACATATGGATGAGCACGACACTCCGATGAACCTGGGGAGGGGGTGGCGTGCCCTGACCTCTCGGGGCACCCCTGCTGCCATGACCATGACCGAGAACCGACCCGCGGCCGGCACCGCGGACGACGGAGCATGGCGGTTGAACGTGCTGGGCCCGGTCGAGCTGACCTACGACGGCGTTCCGGTCGAGGTTTCGGGTACGACCCGCACGCTGCTCGCCCTGCTCGCGCGCACCCCATGCGAAGAGGTCGGCACGGCGACCGTCGTGGCGGGCCTTTGGGGCAGCCAGCCGCCGGAGGACAGCGAGGTGCAGGTCGCATCCTGCGTGTCCCGGCTGCGCAAGGCGCTCACCGTGGTGGCGCCCAATGTGGACCCGACCAGCGTCGTGGTCACGCTGCCAGCGGGCTACGTCCTCGCCATCCAACCGTCCAATGCGGACATTCTGAGCTTCGAGCGGCTACTGGCCGACGGCCGGCGGGCCGTCACGGTCGGCCAGCCCGCACTCGCGTTGCGCCGCCTCGACTCCGCGCTGATGCTGTGGCGAGGAAACGCCTACGAGGACTTCGGGGACGTCTCGTTCGCGCGGGCCGAGGCGGAACGGTTGGAGGATCTCCGCCTGTCGGCCGTTGAGTCCAGAGTGGATGCTCTGCTCGCGCTCGCCGCACCCGGCGTCCCGCCGGAGCTCTTGACCGACCTGCAGAACCTCGTGGTCGAGTACTGGCACCGCGAGCGCCTCTGGGGGCAGCTCATGACGGCGTTGGTGCGGCTGGGCCGGCGCTCCGACGCGCTGGCCGTGCACCGCCGGGCCCAGGAGCAGCTAGCGTCGCGGTTGCACGTGCGGCCCGGCGCCGAGCTGCGCGCGGTCGAGGAGGCGGTCATCGACCGCGATCCGCGCCTGTTCGGCGTGCCGCTTCAGCCGACCACCGTGCCCGCGGCGCTGGCGGCCAGCGTCCCGCCGTGCCTCGGTCGGCAGCAGGAGATCGACTGGTTGTGTGCCGCGATGGACCTCGCCGCCACCCGGCGGGCGCAGGCCCGGCTCATCGTGGGGTCACCCGGGACGGGCAAGACCCGGATCGTCGCCGAGGTCGCCGAGCGCGCGGCCGAGCGGGGCGCCGTCGTCCGGTACTGGCGAGCCGACGCGCGCGGGCTCGAGTCACAGGCCGCCGACCCGGACCGGTTGAGCGTGGTGATCGTGGAAGATCTCGACCAGGCCCAGCACGAGGACGTGGCCCGGGTCGTCACATTCATCCGGTCGGCGATGACGCGTCCGGTGGTCACCTTCGTGACGTGTCGGGACCCGGTGCGCGTCGGTGACCTCGCGAGCCTGCCGAAACTCGTACTGTCCGCATTGGACGATGCCGCGATCGCCGAGATCGTGCGCGCCTACGCCCCGTCGGCGTCGGACAAGGCCGCCGCCGCGGCCATGGCGAACACGGGTGGCGTGCCGGCGAAGGTGCACCGGGCGGCAAGCGAGTGGGCGTTCGCCCGCGCCGGCCGGCGGATCGATCGGGCCGTGGTCGACGCCGCCGAGCCGCGGCGCACGCTGGAGGCGCTCCGCGAGGAGGTTGTCACCGGCGCCCTGGAACTCGCCCACGTGCGGGGCCGGGCCCGTTCCCTGCGACCGGCGGTGCGCACACCCGGCTGCCCCTACCCGGGTCTGGCCGGCTTCGGCCCGGGCGACGCGGAGTTGTTCTGCGGCCGCGAGCATCTCGTCGCGCAGGTGCTGGCACGGCTGGTCGAGGCGCCGCTACTCGCCCTCGTCGGCGACGCCGGAGCCGGCAAGACATCGCTGTTGCGGGCCGGGGTGCTGCCCGCGATCAGCGCCGGCGTCCTGCCGGACTCCGGCCGCTGGCGCCAGGTCCTCGTGACACCCACCATGGGCGGCGACGGCGGGCGGGCCGGCACCATGGCGTCGCTGGCCGACCTGATGGCGCCCCCACCCGGCCCGGCGCCGGTGGTCCCTCCGGAGCTCACCCGGTCGAACCCGCTCACCACGCCCACGGCGCCACTCCCGCTCGCCGTGGCGGGACCGGGGACCACCGAGGACAGTCCTGAGGGGACGGTCGGCGAGGCGGCGTACCCGGTCGACGAGGTGCCCGACTTCGCCCCGGCCGGGCCCAGAATCGAGGAGCCACCCGCACCCCCCGAGGAGCCGGCCCGGGGGCTGGGCGGCATGAACGGGATCCTGCCGACCGGCGCCTTCACCGCGCTGACTCCCACGGCCGGCCTGCCGGCGCTACGCCTGCCCCAGGGGCGCACGCCGGCCGTCGACGTGGTCGCGCCCGGCACCCCGTCCGCGGACGGCGTGCCTGGCCGGTCGGGCGAGGGCGGTGCCGCACGGTCCGGGATTGCGGCGCTGCGGGCGGGGGCGGCCGGCCCAGCCGCCACCTCCGACGAGGCCGTCCCGACGCTGCTGGTCATCGACCAGTTTGAGGAAGTATTCGTGCTCCTCAATGACCGGCAACGCGATGAGTTCGTCGATGCGCTGCTTGCCGCGACGGAGACCGGCCGGGTCCTGATCAGCATGCGGTCGGACTTCTACCGGCACTGCGCGCGCTACCCCCGGCTGGCCGAGCTGGTCTCCGCGAACCTGCTGCCCGTCGCGCCGATGACCGAGGACGAGCTGCGCCGCGCGATCGTAGCGCCGGCGGAGCTCGCGGGCCTGGACGTCGAGCTGGGTCTGGTGGACCGCCTCATCGCCGAGGTGGAGGACGGTAACGGCGGGCTCGCCCATCTCGCGGTGGCGCTGCGGGAGCTGTGGCATGGCCGGTCCGGTACGACGCTGACCCTCGCCGCCTACCAGGCCGGCCCGGCGCTGGCCGATGCGGTCGGGGCGTTCGCCGAGTCCGTGTTCGCCGCTCTGCCGACGCCGCAGGCCCGGGCCGCCGCGCGGACTCTGCTCGCCGGCATGTGCGCGCTCACCGACGACCGGCTCGCGGTGCGCGCGCGGGCGAACCTCAGCGAGCTGCTCGCGCGCGCGGGTGCCGGGGCGTTGCCGGCGTTGGAGGTGCTAAGTGCGGGCGGGTTGGTCACGGTCAGCCCGGACATCGACGCCGTCGCTCTGCGCCACGACTGCCTGCTGACAGCCTGGCCCCGGCTGCGCGAGGCGCTGGATGACAACGCCGCCGAGACCAGCCTGCGGCGGCACCTGCGCCGGGCGGCCTCCGCGTGGGCGTCGGGGGGACGTCCGGTAAGCGCCCTGTACCGGGGCGCCCGCCTGGTCACGGTTCTGGAGTGGGCCGAGCGCCAGAGCAGCGAGCTGTCCACAGTAGAGCGTGACTTCCTCGCCGCTGGCCAGCGCGCCACGCTGGCCACCGAGACCCGTCGTCGGCGCCGGATGACGCTGCTGTGGAAGTGGGTCGCCGGCATGACCGTGCTGGCCCTGCTCGCCACGGCCATCGCGGTCTTCGCCACCGTCACCGCCATCCGTACGACCGCGAGTGCCGAGCGCGCGGACGCCGCCCGGCTCGGCGTCCAGGCGCTCGCGGAGCCCGACCTCCGCAGCGCCCTCCTGCTCGCCGTCGCCGCGACCCAGCTCGACCCGGGCCAGGCGGACGTGCTGCGTGATGTCCTTCAGCGCACCCCCGACCTCCTCGCGCTGGCGGGGAGCGGCGTGACAACCTTCGCCGTGAGCCCGGACGGTGGCACGGTGGCGGCCGGGACGCGCGACGGGCCGATCCTGCTACTCGACGGGGACAGCCTCGAGGCCTTGGGCACGGTGGACTATCCCGGGCACGGCCCGGTGAACGGGCTGACCTTCACCGCGGACGGGGATCGGCTGGTCAGTTGGGGCGGTGACCGCACCTCGGCCGGTACGGACGCGGCGAGCATCGTCGTGTGGGACGTGGCGACCCGGCGCCCGACCGGGACCGCCTTCGGTCAGGTCTGGCCGGACGCCGGCGGCGGCCTGCTCGCGGACCAGGTGACGCTCGTCCTGGCCCAGCACGGGCGCGACCCGCAGCCCCCGGCCACGGTGGTGGCCTGGAACATCGACGCCCGGACGCCGTCGACGACCTACCCGCTGCCGACCTCCACCGTGGACTCCCTGGTGGTCTCGGTCGACGGTGAGCGGATCGCGTTCGGTGCCGGCGGCGGCACGGTGGTGCTCGACATCGCGGACGGCGCGACCCGGACCCTGCCCGGCGCCGTAGCTCCGCTGGCGTTCAGCTCGGACGGGCGGAGGCTACTCGCCGCCGCCGGCACCGACGTCCAGATCTGGGAGCTGTCCGGGGACGACGCTGAGGCCGCGGCCGACCCACGGACGGTGACGGCGCACCGGGAGCAGACGATCGGCGCGGCGTGGGCGCCGGACGAAACGAGCTTCGCCACCGTCGGGGCCGACGGGAACGCCGTCGTGTGGAGCATCGACACGCTCTCACCGCTGCGGAGCTTCACCGCTGGTCCGGCGCCGACAACCGCGGTGTGGTTCGCCCCCGATGCCCGCACGCTCTATGCCGCCGGTGCGGACGGGGCGCTGCTGGCCTTCGACCTCACCGGCGAGCGGGGCATCGGGGCGACGGTTGCCTCCACAGTGGACACTGACCCCGCCCTCGTCTCGCTCGCGTGCGGGCTGGCCGGTCGGGGGATGACCCCGGACGAGTGGGCCACCTACCTCCCCGACCGTCCCTTCCAGCAGACCTGTCCCTGATCTCGGACGCTGATCCCTACTGGAGTGGCGGGCTGAACCGCAGCGCGACCGCCGGCTCGTTGCCCTCGATCACGTCGTCGGGGAAGATCGCGTTGGCGGTGTGCGCGACCCCATCGAGGATCAGCTCGACCTCTAGCGTGAACGGGAAGTCCCCCAGCGCGGCCGCCCTTGTTCCCTCGCTCGCGGGCCCGTCGAAGACGACTTCTCCCTCGCCGGTACAGCGTTCTGGCGACCGGGTCGCCTCGAAGGTGAGGGACTGGCCGTTGCCGGCGGTGACCGTGATGGTGGCGGCGTACTCGGCCGGGGACGCGGCCAGGTTGATCACCGAGAGTTCCAGGCCGTAGGAGTCGGGGCGGCCGTCGTGGTCGGCGATGAGAGCCAGCCAGGCCTCGGGTTCGGGCAGCGGCTGGTCGGACGGTGTCTGCCAGCGCACGGTGGCGACCATGTCCCCACTACCCTCACCGCTGGCGAAGAGGTCGACTGCGTAGTCACCCGCCGGACCGCGCGGGCGCACCAACCACCAACCGTTCCCCAGAGGCGTGACATGCGCGGCCACCCGCCGTCCGCCGCAGTCCTCGCCCGCCTCGACCTGATGAACCGACAGGTTGTCGAAGTCGCGGACTGGGACGAAGACGAGTAGCTCCTCGGGCGAGCCGACCCTGGGCGGATCGGGATCGGCGCCGTCGACGCAGCCCATCGAATAACAAAATGTAAACGCATACAGTTCGAGCTCGGTGTCTGCGTAGCGCACGCGGAAGGGTGGGGGTTGCTCAGTGTCCTGCCACTTGCCGTGCGTGATCGTCACCGACGGACTGGGCGGCACCGGACTGGGCGGTGGGCCGGTGGGCTCGATCACCTCGCTGCCACAGCCCAGCAGCACGAGGCAACCGAGGACGGACACGATCGGGGCGACACATCGGCCGCGAGCAGGCAGGTACCGCACGCATACTGCGACGCGGGCGCCGTCGCGAGGGTTCCGGCGTCGTCAGCCCAAGGGGCGCTGCCGCGCCGCCTACAAGCGGGCGAGGGCGGCGCGGAGGGGGTCGAGGCCGACGGCGCCGAGGTCGAGCGCGGCGCGGTGGAACGCCTTGAGGTCGAAGCTGGCCCCCTTGCGCGCCTGGGCGTCGGCCCGTGCCTGCAGCCAGATGCGTTCGCCGACCTTGTACGACGGCGCCTGCCCAGGCCAGCCCAGGTACCGGTTCAGCTCGAACCGCAGGTTCTCGTCCGGCATGCTGCAGTGCTCCCGCATGAACTCCCAACCGAGCTCTGGGGTGAAGCGCTCGCCCGGGTGGAACGCGGTGCGCCCGTCGACGTCGCCGAGCGTGTTGTCGGCGGGGACCGGCAACTCCAGATGCATCCCGATGTCGACGACCACCCGGGCCGCCCGCATCGCCTGCGAGTCGAGCATGCCCATGCGGTCGCCCGGGTCGTCGAGGTATCCGAGCTCGTCCATGAGCCGCTCGGCGTAGAGGGCCCAGCCCTCACCGTGCCCTGAGCACCAGGCGATGAGCCGGCGCCACCGGTTGAGCTGCTCGGCCCGGACTGCGGTCTGCCCGATCTGCAGGTGATGGCCGGGCACGCCCTCGTGATAGACGGTCGTGACCTCCTTCCAGGTGGCGAAGGAGTCGATGCCGCCGGGGACCGCCCACCACATCCGCCCGGGGCGGGAGAAGTCCTCGCTGGGGCCGGTGTAGTAGATCGAACCGTCCGAGGTGGGCGCGATGCACGCCTCGATGCGCCGCACCTGCTCGGGGATGTCGAAGTGGGTGCCGTGCAGATCGCTCATGGCGCGGTCGGCCAACGCCTGCATCCAGTCCCGGAACGCTTCCTTGCCCTCGATCCGCCGAGCCGGGTCGGCATCGAGCGCGGCAATCGCCTCCCGCACGGTCCCGCCTGGCACGATCTTGTCAGCGACCGAACGCATCTCCCCCTCGATGCGGGCCAGCTCCGCGAAGCCCCAGGCGTAGGTCTCCTCGAGATCGACCGCGGCACCGAGGAAGTACCGGGACGCGAGGGCGTAGTGCTCTGGCCCCACGGCCTGCCTGTCGCGGCCGAGCGGCGCGAGCTCTTCGCGCAGGAAGCGGGCGAAGTCGACGGTGGCCTCACGGGCGGCGTCGGCGCCGAGCTCCACCTCGGCCGCCAGCGCTCCCGGAACGTCGTCGCCGGCGTTGCCAGCTTGCCCGCCCATGCCCTGCCCACCCACCACCCGGTCCGCCAGCCGCGGCCAGAAGTCGTCCTGCTCAGCGTCGACCCAGATGTCGCACTGCTTGGCCACCTCGATGATCTGCTGTCGCGCCGCGACGTGGCCGTGCGCGGACGCCTCCAGCAGGGTGGTGCGGGCCTGGGCGAGCGCCGTGGGCACGGCCCGCAGGCGCGCGGCGACGTTGCGGGTCGCCTCCTCACCGCCGATGGGCATGAGGTCGAACACCGACCGTACGGCGTGCAGCGCACCCGCGATGACGCTCACCTCGCTGGTCACGAGACCCGCGTCGTACATCTCGAGCGCGAGCCCGAGCCGCTCCCGCATCGCCTCCTGGGCGACTCGCTCGCTCTCGTCGGCTGCGGCCACCTGGTCGAGCCTGGCCAGTGTGCGGCGGTCCAGCTCCGCGAGCGCCGCGTACCCCTCGGGCGTGAACTCGGTGAGGCGGTCGTCGTGGCCGGCGATCCCAACGAAGGTGGCGCCGATCGGGTCGAGGGCCGCCCACTCCTCGACGTAGCTGTCCGCGATCGTGTCAACATGTCCCACGCCGCGAGGCTAGCCCATCTGGTACCACCCGTACCCCCGACTTCTCGGGGGGAAGCCCCTGCGTGCCGGGTCACCGTCTCGCGGCGTGGGACGTCGTCCAGTCGAGGAGGGTGTCGATCGGCCAGGTGTTGACGACGCGGGCCGGGTCGACGCCGCAGGCAGCGGCGCGCTCGCATCCGTACCCGAGCCAGTCGAGCTGGCCGGGTGCGTGGGCGTCGGTGTCGATGGCGAACACGCAGCCGGCCTCGTATGCCTGCCGGAGCAGGCGCTTGGGCGGGTCCAGCCGGTCGGGCCGGCAGTTGATCTCGATCGCCTTACCATGCTCGAGGCAGGCCGCGAAGACGGCGGCCGCGTCGAACTCGCTCGGCGGGCGACCCCGGCCGCCCCGCGAGTGGGCCCGGTCACTGCCGGCGTTGGCCGCGACCAGCTTGCGCCCCGTGCAGTGGCCGAGGATGTCCAGGTGCGGGTTCGCCACCGCGCGCAGCATCCGCCGGGTCATCCCGTCCCCGTCGTCGCGCAGGCCACTGTGGACGGAGCCGACCACGACGTCGAGCTGAGCGAGCAGGTTGTCGGTCTGGTCGAGCGACCCGTCAGCGAGGATGTCGACCTCGATGCCGGTCAACAGCCGGAAGTCGGTGCCGGTCTCGACCAGCGCGGCATTGATGGCGGCGACGACCTCGATCTGCTCGGCGAGCCGGTCTTCCGACAGGCCCCGCGCGACGGTGAGCCGCGGCGAGTGGTCGGTCACGACGAGATAGCTGTGGCCCAGCGCCAGCGCGGTGGCGACCATCTCCTCGATCGGCGAGCCGCCGTCGGACCAGTCCGAGTGGCTGTGACAGTCGCCCCGAAGGGCGGCCCGGATCGCCTGCGCAGCCTCGTCAGTGTCGGTTCCCTCGGTCGCGAGCAGCCGCCGCAGATACACCGGTTCCTCACCGCGCAGTGACTCGACGACACAGCGCGCGGTGACGTCGCCCAGACCCTTGACCTTCGCCAGGGTGCCGTCCGCCGCCCGGGTCGCCAACTCTTCCGCCGGCAGCTTGGCCACGGTGTCGGCGGCACCCCGGAACGCCCTGACCCGGAACGTCTTCTCGCCGGCCCGCTCCAGGAGGAACGCGATCTGTCGCAGATCGGCGACGGGATCCCGCGCGGCCGTCCGGTCCTGAGGGGAGGCCATCCCGAGAGCCTACGCGGACGCCCTCGCCACAGGGAGCGACCGGTTCGCCCCGGGGCCACGCGAGGCGATCATGGCCTGGAGGCCGTCGCGGAGGCGCTGCAGTCCGCGCTGGTGAGCGGGCCTGATGCGCGGTAGTGGAGAGGCTCTCACGGGGTCGCGCGGCGGCGCCGTTTGTGGGCTAATGGTGCCGCCTCGGCGCCTGTCGGAAGCCGGGCAAAGCGGAAACCTGGGGAGGGAGCGACGATGCTCACCACGCTGCGGGCCACCATCGCCGTCGTGATGCTGCTCGGCTTCTATGTCTTCGCGTTCGCGATCGTTGGCGGGCTCGGCGCGCTGACCTACTGGGCGTTCGCGAGCGGCCACGGCGGGGCGGGTGCGGCCAAGCTCGGCTACATCACCGTGGCCGTGGCCGCCGGCATCCTGATCGCGCTGTGGCGGGTCATCCGGACCAAGCCGGAGGCGCCGACCGGCCTGCCGGTCTCTCCTGCGCAGGCGCCCGAGCTGTGGGCCACGGTCACCGACCTCGCCGAGCACCTGAAGACCCGCCGCCCCGACCAGATCCTGCTCGTGCCCGACGTGAACGCGGCCGTGACCGAGGAAGCCCGGCTGCTCGGCCTGCTCAGCGGCCGGCGCACGATGCTGCTCGGTGTGCCGCTGCTGCAGGCCTTCTCGGTGGCGCAGTTGCGATCGGTGCTCGCGCACGAGCTCGGGCACTACTCCGGCAGCCACACCCGTCTCGCACCGGTGGCCTACCGCGGTCGGGTCGCCATCATCGGCACGGTGGAGAACCTCTCCGGCATTGTGGCCTGGGTGTTCGGGCTCTACGCCCGCGTCTACCTGCTGGTCGAGGCGGCGGTGAGCCGGCGCCAGGAGTTGGAGGCGGACCAGGCCTCGGTCCGGGTCGCGGGCCGGGCTACGGCCCAGGCGGCGCTGCGGGAGATCCCGGTCATCGACGCGGCCTGGAACTTCTACTTTGGACGGTACGTGGCGCCCGGCTGGGAGGCTGGCTACGCACCGGACGACATCTTCGGCGGATTCGGCGAGTTGCTGCGCCATCGGTCCGAGGAGTTGGCGGGGCTGCGCGCCGAGGCGCCGCCGAGCGATGGCTCACGGTGGGACTCCCACCCGCCGATCGCGGTGCGGATCGCCGCGATGGACGCGATGCCCGAGGTCAGCCGCGAGGACGCGGAACGGGCGCCGGCGAGTCGCTCCGCCACGGTGCTGGTCCCCTACTTCGACCAGGCGTGCGCGGCCCTGGCGGCGAGCGCGCTGAAGCTCGGCAGCCGCACTGTCCTGCCGTGGGACCAGTTCACGGCCCAGGCGGCGACGGCCGGCGCCCAGGGGTCGGCCGACGAGATCTATCGCGCCGTGGCCCGCAGCACCGGCGCGGGCCACGCAGATCTCGGTACGGTCCTCGACCTCGCCGCGGCCGGACAGCTCGGCACCGTGCGCGGGCCACTGAGCGAGTCACCCGTCGACGCCCTGAGCGTGCTGGTGAGCCTGGCCGCCGTCCGGTCCGGCGCGGCCGCGTGGCGGCACTCGTGGGCCGGCCCGGCGACGCTCGTCCGGCCCGACGGTGCGCCGTTCGACGCGGGCGAGATCGCGCGCTTCGCGCTGTCGCCGGCGATGGTGGCCCACGCCCGGGCGCGGCTGGCCGAACTCGGTGTCGACGGCACGAAGGCGGCCATGGTCCAGGCGACGGCGACCGCGAAGGGCGGCGACGTCGTCGGCGGCCTCGCCAACGTGAAGATCGACGGTGCATGGCACGACGTGCTCATCCTCGACAATGGACTGATCCTCGTGCCCGGCCCGAAGAGCACCGACAACGGCCGGGACCGTCTCGTCACGATCGTCCGGTCCGCGCCGGTCGAGGAGCTCGCTCGCCGCAACCGCTTCGTCGCCTACGAGGACGTGACCTCGGTGAACGTGACCAAGCGGGTGCCGATCCGGGCCGAGGTCGGGCTGCACGGCGGGCGGACCGTGTCGCTGCGGTGGACCTGGACCGGCGAGAGCCTGACGAAGGACGATCCGGAGACACTGGTGGCGGGGCTGCAGTCCCGCCTGCCCGAGTCGAGTGCCGCCGCCCAGACCTGGTCCAAGTGACGAGCCGCGCCCGATGCGTCGATGGCTGATAGCCGTGCTCGGCGTCGCCGTTGCGGTGACGATGCTGGCCGGCAGGATGATCATCGCGGAGTCGGGGCAGCCCGCGCCCTGGCCCCGCTCGACCTGACCCGGCCGGGCAGACTGAGCACGTGCGCACGATTGACTGGGCGGGCTCGGCAATCCTGATCATCGACCAGACCGCCCTGCCCGCCCGTGAGGTGTGGCTTGAGCTGTCCACTGTGGATGAGCTCGTCGACGCGATCGCCCGGCTGTCCGTGCGGGGCGCGCCGGCGCTCGGCGTGGCCGGCGCCCTGGGGGTGGCGCTCGCGGCCCGGCAGTACGGCGCCGACGAGGCCAGCCTGGCCGCGGCCGTACGCTCCCTGCGAGCCGTCCGGCCGACCGCGGTGAACCTGGCCCGCGGTGTCGATCTGGCCGCCGCCGCGCTGCCTGACCCCGAGGCCGCGCTCGCGGCGGCGCTCGGCCTGCGCGACGCGGAGATTGCGGCGAGCGAGGCGATGGCCCGGCTCGGCGCCGACCTGCTCACCGACCTGTGCGGGCCGGCGCCGACGCTGCTGACGCACTGCAACACCGGTGGGCTCGCGGCCGTCACCGGGGGGACGGCACTGGCGGTGGTGGCGGAGCTGCACCGGCGCGGGAACCTACGCGGCGTCGTCGCGTCGGAGACCCGACCGCTGCTGCAGGGCGCCCGCCTCACCACCTGGGAGCTCGGGCGGCTCGGCATCGACTACCGCCTGGCCGTGGACGGCGCGGGGCCCTATCTGATGGCCCGGGGCGAGGTGGACGCGGTTGTGCTCGGCGCGGACCGTGTCTGCGCAAACGGGGACGTCGTCAACAAGGTCGGCACGTACGCCCACGCCCTCGGCGCCCGCGCGGCTGGAATCCCGTTCGTCGTCGTCGCCCCCGAGTCCACTGTGGATCCCGATACCGCGACCGGTGCGGACGTGCCGATCGAGGACCGCGACCCGGCCGAGGTGCTAGGGTTCGGGCCGACCCGGGTCACCCCGCTCGAGGCGGATGCCGTGAACCCCGCCTTCGACGTCACCCCCCACGACCTGGTGACGGCCGTCGTCACCGAGAAGCGCGTACTCCGCTGACCGTGCCGGTGTCAGGAATGCACCGTGCTTACCACCCCTCGGGCCTCACACCGGTTTGGCGGCGGTGACCGTACGCCCGTCGGTGGCGACCGCCATGACCCAGCCGCCCGCGTCGCCCAGGGCGAGCAGGTGCTCTGGAGTGGCCGGGATCTGGTGCGGCTCGCCCCAACCGTGCGGCCAGCGGGTGCGCGCGGCGTGCGCCGGTAGCGCCCACCGGCGGATGGCGGCGATCGGATCGTCGGACTCCAGCGCGGCGCGGGCGTCGTCGAGCCGGCTCATCACGGCGTCGAGCGCGTCGAGCACCGGACCGGCGTTGCCGCCGCACATCGAGGCGATCAGTTCGGCCGGGCTGCCGGCGACCCGGGTGCCGTCGCGGAAAGAGCCGGCGGCCAGCGTGCCGGCGAGGGGGTCGCCGATGGCGCTCGCCAGCGCCACCGCGAGCAGGTGCGGTACATGCGACACGGCGGCCACCACCCGGTCGTGGTCCTCGGCCGTTGTCGGGACCACGCGCGCGCGCAGGCTCGTCACCAGCCGCGCCAGGGTGAGCCAGTCATCGAGGTTGGTTTCTTCGTCCAGGCAGAGCACCCAGGCGCATCCGGTGAACAGGCTCGGGTCGGTCGCGGCGAAACCCGCGGTCTCCTTGCCGGCCATGGGATGCCCGCCGACGTACCCGGCGAGGGTCAGCTCGTCGCCACGCAGCCGGCGTTTCACCAGTTGGCGCATCGGCTCCTTGACCGAGACCACGTCGGTGACCAGGCCGGTGAAACTCGCGGCGGCGATCTGGTCGAGCACCTGTGCGGCGGCCGTGAGCGGCGTCGCCACGACGACGAGCTCAGCGTTGGCGACGGCGTCGGCGATCGAGGCGGAGACCTGCCAGCGCGCGTGAACGGGCGCCTGCGCTGCACCCGTACGCGCCAGTCCGCGCGTGGAGGGGTCCAGGTCGTACCCGATCACCCAGTGACCGGCGGCGGCGAGCGCGCGCATGAGCGACCCGCCGATGAGTCCCATGCCGATCACCGCGACGTTCACGCCGCTCACGATAGGCGCCGGGTGGGCGACGGTGGAGCCCCGGTCATGGTGAAGCGTGCCGGGAACCGGCCGTGGTCGCCGGCGAGATCGCTACCCTTGGGGCGTGCAGAGGCGGATGCCGTCCGGCCTGTTCCCAGCGGGACCGTACCGGCCGACGTTCCGGGAGGCCCATCCCGTCCGGGTGCCGATGACCCTGGTCGGCGGCGCGGCGGCGTTGGCATGGCAGATCCTCGTCGCCCTTTTCGCGACATCGCTACGAGGGCTGTTCTGGCGCCTGATCCTCGCCGTGGCCGTCGCGTGGGTGGTCGCCTGGCTGCTGGTGCGCTTCGGCGATCGGGGAGCCGCGGTGGGTGTGGCGATCACGGCGGCGGTGGGCGGGTCGGTGGCCGCCGTCCTGGTCGCCGTGCGCTGGTTCACCGTGGGCTGGCCGCTCTGGTAGCACTCGGGGGAGACGTGACGTACTTCGCGGCCGCGGTGGTCCGGTCGAGGGGCACCTGGAGCTCGTGGCCGGTGTCGCTCGCCGACGCCTCCGACGTGGAGGACGTCACCGACCGGCTGCGCGATGCCGATCCTGCCGCCGATGTGTCGTTGCTGTTCGTGGAGTCAGACGACACATACCTGGCGATCCTTCGACTGGACGAGGGTGAGGATCCACGCGTCTTCGCCTCCGACGCCGCCTTCGCCGACGAGTCGCGCGTCGGCGCCCTCCTCCTCGGCGAGGAGCCGATGTCGTCGGTTGAGATCGATGCCGAACTCACCTCGCCCGCGTCGCCGGACGAGGAACCCCTCCTGGGCGCCGCCGACCCGGGCGACCCGGCCATCGTCGAGTCGGCCGGCGATCCGACGCTGCTGGCCGATCTCGGCGTGAGCTCGTTCCGTCTGCTGGAGTTGTGCGGGAACGAGGAACTGGAGCCCGCCGACATCACGGCCGAGCTGTGCATGGCCATCGGCGCGGGTGACGAGGTGGAGGAGCTCCGCGAGGCGTAGCGGCGTCGCAGCGGGCTGGCGAGCGCGGAGCGGACCGGCCGAGCCGACGAGTGTCCGCGAGGCATAGGCTTCCGGCCGTACGGCTTGTGGTTGCCGTGCCAATCCGGCGACGCTGGCACAGCGGAACCGGCCGGCAGATGGAGCGGCGGTGATCGATGACCTCGGGACGGCTCACGCGTCATGAGGCGTACATGCGCCGGGCGATCGAGGTGGCGCGCACCGCCCCGGACTCGGGGGACGTGCCGGTCGGTGCCGTGGTCTTCGGGCCCTCTGGTGAGGAGCTCGGGATCGGACGCAACGAGCGTGAGTTGACCGGTGACCCCACGGCCCACGCCGAGATCCTGGCCCTGCGCGCGGCCGCCGCGACCCGGGACGGGTGGCGCCTCGATGGATGCACGCTCGTGGTGACGATCGAGCCATGCACGATGTGCGCCGGCGCGGTGGTGCTGGCCCGCGTCGCGACGCTGGTTTTCGGTGCGTGGGAACCGAAGACCGGTGCGGTCGGCACCCTGTGGGATGTCGTACGGGACCCGCGCAACAACCACCGCCCGGAGGTCTATGCCGGGGTGCTCGCGGACGAGTGCGCCGCCCTCCTGCGCGGGTTTTCGCGACGCTTGCGGAGCGAATCATGAGGCAATGTCCGCGACGCTTGCGGAGCGAACCCTGAAGCACTTCCGCTGACGCGCGATCGTGGTCACGCGACCGCGGCGTCGAGAGCGATCTCGACCATCTCGCGGAAGGTCTGTTCGCGATCGTCGGCCGAGGTGTGTTCGCCGGTCTTGAGGTGGTCGCTGACGGTGAGCAGGGTGAGCGCCCTGGCCCCGAACCGCGCCGCGATCGTGTAGAGCGCCGCGGACTCCATCTCCACCGCCAGGACGCCGTAGTCGGCGAGCCGGTCGTAGAGGTCGGGTCGGTCGGTGTAGAAGGCATCCGCGGCCAGGATCGGCCCTACACGGATGGGAATGTTCCGACGCTCGGCCGAGTCGACCGCGGCCCGGAGGAGAGAGAAGTCGGCGACCGGCGCGTAATCGATGAGTCCGTCGAAGCGGAACCGGTTCATCGCGGAGTCGGTGGACGATCCGCTCGCGGCGATGACGTCGCGCATGTCGAGGTTCTCGCTCAGCGCACCGCATGTGCCGACCCGGAGCAGGGTGCGGGCGTCGTACTCGTTGATCAGCTCGTGGGCGTAGATGGAGCAGGACGGCATGCCCATGCCCGAGCCCTGGACGGATACCTCTACACCCTGGTACTTGCCGGTGAAGCCGAGCATGTTGCGCACCGTGGAGTAGCACGTCGCGTCCTCGAGGAAGGACTCCGCGATCCACTTGGCCCGCAAGGGGTCCCCCGGCATCAGGACCCGTTCCGCGATCTGGCCCGGCTTCGCGCCGATGTGGGTGCTCATGCCCGTGCTCGCTTCGCCCGCTCACGCTTGCTCATGGCGCCGATCATCCCAGACTCTGTCGGGAGATCCGGGCCGGACCGGGATAGGCACGCGACGGCCGCTCGGCCGGTCGGGTACCCTACTCGGCGGTGGTGTGTCCGAGTGGCCTAAGGAGCACGCCTCGAAAGCGTGTGAGGGGGTGACTCCTCCGCGGGTTCAAATCCCGCCGCCACCGCCACACGCGAAGGGCGCCCGATCAGTCGGGCGCCCTTCGGCGTTCGTTGTGTCTGTGGCGCCTAACGAGCGCGCGTGGTGCGGGCGGGGGCCTTCTTGGCCGCGGCCGCGGTGCGGGCCGGGGCCGACTTCGCCGGGGCAGTGCGCTTGACCGCGGGAGCCTTGGCCGGGGCGGCGGAGACCCGCTTCGCCGGGGCGGCCTTCTTGGCGGGGACAGCGGCCTTGGGCAGCTTGCCAGCGGCGACGAGCTCCTTGAAGGTCTGACCCGGCCGGAACGCCGGCACGGAGGTCTTCTTCACCTTCACGGCCTCACCAGTGCGGGGGTTGCGAGCGGTGCGGGCGGCGCGGATGCGCTTCTCGAAGACACCGAACCCGGCAATGGACACCTTGTCGCCCGTGGTGACCGCGTTCTGGATCTCGCTGAGAACCGCGTCGAGCGCTGCGGCAGCGGACTTCCGGTCACCCAGACGTCCCGACACAGCTTCGATAAGCTCGGCCTTGTTCACGACTTACTTCCTCCTTCGTCCGCTACTGTCCTTCAGTATCAGCGGTTCTTCGCATACAGTAGCCCGTCCACTCTCGACACTCAACGCGGGCGCGCCTGAATTTTGTTGTTGTGCCTGCGATCCGACAGGACTACGCCGAGTCCAGCGTCGAAAACCCTGCTCACAGCGGGGATCCAGGGGTTGACAGTGGCTCGCGAAAGCCTCGGATCCACTGTTGGATGCGGCTGAATGGAGGCCCAATGCCTATACGCGGCGGTAGCTCCAGCTCACCATGCTGCCGTTCTGGTACGGCATGACGCCGTGGAACGTACGGGGGTCGTCATCGAGCACCATCGGCAGCCACTCGTGGTCGCTCTCCCACATGGGCAGCAAATGCAGCGCCTCGACCGGCGTCCACTCCAGCGTTCCCTCGTCCCCGCCGTCATGCGGCGTGCCGGTGAAGGCGTCGACCCGGAACACGAAGCCGAACCAGTCCTGGCCGCCGGGACCGAACCCGGGCCAGGAGACCGTGCCCCGCAAGGCGATCGCCGTCACGGTGAGCCCGGACTCCTCGTACACCTCGCGGATCGCGCCGCTCACGACATCCTCGTCCGGTTCGACCTTGCCGCCCAGACCGTTGTACTTGCCGAAGTGGATGTCGTCGGTGCGCTTGTTGCGGTGCAGCATCAGGACCCGCGACCGGTCCGGGGAGAGCACGTAGACGAGCGTGGCGAGTATCGGTGTCAGCACGGCAGGAGTATGGCCCACCGGAGCGTGCGAAGGCGGCGGATCGCGTTGCGCGACGTGTTGTGGCGCCAGTGTCGCGCGGGTCGGAGCGGAGGATACGAGATTCGAACTCGTGAGGGTGTTACCCCAACACGCTTTCCAAGCGTGCGCCCTAGGCCTCTAGGCGAATCCTCCGCCGGACAGGATACCCATGACCCACCCGGACGCGCACTCGGGTAGAGTCGATGGAGCCCCTCGTGCGGCGCCCATCTCGTGAACCTCCCCAGGGCCGGAAGGCAGCAAGGATAAGCGAGCTCTGGCGGGTGCACGGGGGGCCTCACTCTCGGCGACCCTGCTCGCTCGCTGCGCTTGGCTCGCTGGGTCGCTTGGCTTGTTCCCTGGGGGCTGAGCCCCCAGACCCCAACCGAGGGGGCTTCGCCCCCCGGACCCCCCTTGCCTGTGGTGCTGTGGCGGCGGGGAGTGCAGGTCGCCTTTGCCCTGGGGTGCTGTGGCGGCGAGGAGTGCAGGTCGCCTTTGCCCTGTGGTGCTGTGGCATCGAGGGCCGGGGGTAACCGCGTGGATCGTGGCGGGTGTCGGTGGGGGGCGGTAGCGTGACGGCCGACGCCGAAGGGACCGCCGGGCTGGCTGGTGGTGCAGGCGGTGCAGGCGCGAAGGGGGTGCGGTGTGGCGCTGGCGCTCTACCGCAAGTACCGCCCGCGCGCGTTCAGCGAGGTGATCGGGCAGGAGCACGTCACCGAGCCGCTCATCCAAGCGCTGCGCAGCGGGCGGGTCAACCACGCCTACCTGTTCTCCGGCCCGCGCGGGTGCGGCAAGACCTCGTCGGCGCGCATTCTGGCTCGCTCGCTGAACTGCGCCAAGGGGCCGACACCTGAGCCCTGTGGTGAGTGCGACTCCTGTGTCGCCTTGGCTCCGGACGGCGCCGGCTCCATCGACGTGATCGAGATCGATGCGGCCAGCCATGGTGGCGTTGACGACGCCCGCGATCTGCGTGAGAAGGCGTTCTTCGCTCCGGTCGCCAGCCGCTACAAGGTGTACGTGATCGATGAGGCGCACATGGTCACGTCGCAGGGCTTCAACGCCCTGCTCAAGCTGGTGGAGGAGCCACCGGATTTCGTGGTCTTCGTCTTCGCCACGACCGAGCCGGAGAAGGTGCTGGGCACGATCCGTTCCCGCACCCACCACTACCCGTTCCGTCTCGCCCCGCCGAGCGTGCTGCGGCCATACCTCGAGCAGCTGTGCCAGCGCGAGAGCGTGCCGGTGGAACCGGCGGTCTTCCCGCTCGTCGTGCGGGCCGGTGGTGGATCGTTCCGTGACTCCCTGTCGGTGCTGGATCAGCTGATCGCCGGCGCCGGTGAGGGCGGCGTCACCTATCAGCGGGCGGTGGCACTGCTCGGGGTGACCGATGTCGCGCTCATCGACGAGATGGTCGACGCACTCACGGCCGGTGACGGCGCGGCCGCGTTCGCCACCATCGACGGCGTCGCTGACGCCGGCCACGATCCGCGGCGGTTCGCGGGTGACCTGCTCGAACGGCTGCGGGACCTGATCGTGCTCCAGCGGGTGGCGGACGCGACGGCGACCGGCATCATCGACGCACCGGCCGACCAGCTCGAGCGGATGGCGGGTCAGGCCGCGCGCACCGGCCCAGCCACGCTCTCCCGGCTCGCCGATATAGTCCACAATGGACTCACTGAGATGCGGGGCACGACGGCTCCCCGGCTGCTGCTGGAGCTCATCACCGCCCGCATGCTGCTGCCCGGAGCGGAGGACTCCGACAGCGCCCTGCTGCAGCGGCTGGAGCGGATGGAGCGCCGGCTCGGCGCCGCCGACCCGGCCGAGGTCACCACCACCGGCCAGCCGACGGCCGCCGTGAGCGAGGGGACTGACCGTCCGCGCGCCGCGCAGCCGCGGGCCGGTGATCCCGAGCGCGCGGTCGAGCCCGCACCGCCCGCCCGGCGGCCGGCGCCCCCCGGCGAGCCCGCACCGGCGGCCGCTGAGGCAGCATCCACAGTGGATCGTTCGGCCCCGGCCGGAGCCATCGACGCGGCCACGGTCCGCCGGCATTGGGACGAGGTCATGACTCTGGTGCGCCGGCGCAGCGCGAAGGTGCACGCGTTCGTCCGCGACGCGACCGTCCGTGACGTGCTGGGTGACGAGATCGTGCTCCTGTTCCGGACCTCGTTCCACGCCGACTCGACGCGCAGCCAGCCGGAGCTGCTGATCGAGGCGTTGCACGAGGTACTGGGTGGGACCTGGCGGGTTCGGGTGGAGCTGGGGGGCGACGAGCGCACCCGGTCGACGCCTGCGCCCGCAGCTCGTACGGGCTCGAACGCGGCGCCGGCCGGCGACGCCGAGGCGGACGACGGTTGGCCGGAGATCGTCCGGCCGGGGGGCGCACGCCCGACCGGGCCGGCCCAGGCGCCGCCGGTTCCGGCCAGCGAGCCGAGCGCCCCCGCCCGCCGCGGCGGTCGAGTCGCGAAGAAGACGGCACCCCAGACGGCCACCCGAGCGCCGGCGCGCGGAGGACGCGCCGCCCGGGAGGACGTGCCGCCACCCGACGAGCCGCAGTTCGACGCCGACTACGACGGGTTCGACCCAGGCGACGAACCGCTGGACGACGGGGCACCCGGGGCGCGTGAGTCCAGTCAGGCGCAGGCGATGCGGGCCGTCACCGAGGTGTTCTCGGTCGAGCACATCGGCGACACGGCTCCCCGCTCCTGACCGGGTCGGGGGTGGGCGGCTACCCTCGTCGGCATGCGTCCAGGGGGACAGCCGAACCTGCAGCAGCTCATGAAGCAGGCGGCCAAGATGCAGCAGCAGATCGAGCAGGCCCAGGCCACGCTCGCCGGGACCGAGGTGACCGGTACCGCGGGCGGCGGTCTCGTGGCCGTGACGATGACGGCGTCGGGTGACCTGCGTTCGGTGAAGATCGACCCGAAGGCGGTCGACCCGGAGGACGTGGAGACCCTCGAGGATCTCGTGCTCGCGGCCTTCACCAACGCGACCGGGGCCGCCCGGGCCAAGAGCGAGGAGCTCATGGGGCCGCTCTCGTCGGGCCTCGGCGGGCTCGGGCTACCGGGTCTGTAGCGGTGCGCGGATTTCGGGTGGCTGGGTGGGGGAGGAGGGCCGGTACGGCCAATGTACGAGGGCGCGATCCAGGACCTCATCGATGAGCTCGGCCGGTTGCCGGGCATCGGTCCCAAGAGTGCGCAGCGGCTCGCGTTCCACCTGCTCCAGGCGGACGTTGCCGACGTGAACCGGCTGGCCGGGGCGCTGACCCGGGTCAAGGAACTGGTCCGGTTCTGCTCCGTCTGTTTCAACGTGGCCGAGTCCGAACGCTGCCGCATCTGCCGCGACCCGCGGCGTACGGACGAGACGATCTGCGTGGTCGAGGAGCCCAAGGACGTCGTGGCGATCGAGAAGACCGGTGAGTTCCGGGGTCGCTATCACGTGCTGGGTGGTGCGATCAATCCGCTGGAGGGTATCGGGCCGGACAGCCTGCGGGTGAGGGAGCTGATGACGCGCCTGTCCGGCGGCGAGGTGAAGGAGCTGATCCTCGCCACCGACCCCAACACCGAGGGCGAGGCCACAGCCACCTACCTGGCGCTGCTGGTCAAGCCCATGGGCCTGTCCGTCACCCGGCTCGCCAGCGGGCTACCCGTCGGTGGTGATCTGGAGTACGCCGACGAGGTCACCCTCGGCCGGGCCTTCGAGGGTCGCCGGGCGGTTTGACCGTACGGTCAGCTCAGCTCGCTCAGCTCAGGTCAGGTCAGGTCAGGTCAGGTCAGGTCAGGTCAGCGTGATGCGGATGCCGACCGTGCCATCGGTGCCGCGCCGGATCCGGCTGCCCCATAGCGAGAGCCGGCCCAGCAGACCGTACTTCCGCTTGAGCAGCGTGCGTACCCGGGCCGTCCCGGCAGCGTCCAGAATGGACGCATGGCCGGGCACCTCGTCACCGGTCAGGTTGCCCCGCAGGTCGCACGGACCGACCATCACGCCACCGTCGCGGCGCACCCGTTTGACCTTCCCCGAGTCACGGACGGTCCAGATGGCCAGGGCGTCGCCGTCGCGTACCACCCAGACGGGAGTGGGCACGGCGCGGCCGTCCTTGCGGTACGTGGTGACCCGGACGTACGGCGCCGCGCCCAGCGACTCAACCGTGGTCATGACCGGCGCAGGCCTTCAGTGAGAGCGGCAAACCCCTCGCTCCAGAGCCCGCGCAGCGACCGCCGCCCGCCCGACTCCACCCAGAGCTTGAGCGCCGCGTCCCAGACGGTGGCCCAGGCGCCGGCGACGAGCGCGGGGTAGAGGTCCCGCCTCGGGTCCAGCCCGGTCCGCTCGGCGACGAACTCCACCACCGCGGCGCGCAGCTCATCGATGATCTCCAGATAGCGGGTCACCAGCGTCGGCTGGCGGCGCATGAGCTCCATGCGGTCGAGGACCTGCTGCTCCTCATCGGGCGCGAAGTTAAGCAGGTCCATCACCGCGATCACGGAGGCCAGGGGCTCCTCGGTGAGGGGTCGCTTCGCCAGCTCGGTGCGCAGCCGCGCGATCCGGTCGGTCACGACCTCGCCGAAGAGAACGTCCTGTTTGGATGCGAAGTATCGGAAGAAGGTCCGTACGGCTACATCGGCCGCCTCGGCAATGTCCTCGACCGTGGTCTGGTCGTAGCCCTTCTCGCCAAACAGGCGCAACGCTGCCTGCTCGAGCGCCTGTCGCGTCTCGAGCTTCTTGCGTTCACGCCGTGTGGGCGTCTGCTCTATGGTCACGGCACCCCCCATCCTGGCAGGCGATGCCGCGATGGTCGAGACGACGTCCTCGCGCGTGTCTACGCCGGGGGAAGACCGGCGTCGCCGTCAATGACCTGGTCCGGGTTACCCGTCTGCTCCCGGTCAATGATCGACAGATCGACCTTGCCATCTCCGTCGTGGTCGAACTGGAACAGGTCGGCCTTGCCGTCGCCGTCGGTGTCCACCACCCACAGGTCGGTCTTGCCATCGTTGTTGGTGTCGGCCGCGATCAGCTCGACCCGGTCATCACCGCGGGTCGCGGCGGCGTCGTTGTCGCTCATGGTGTGCCCTTCCTCACGGACAGTGGCTCAGTGGTGGGCTCGCCGCTACGGGCTCCCCAGCCGTCACCAGACCGTACCGGATCATCCGCGCCGAGGCGATGCCGTCGGTCAGCGTGTTGGTCGCGCGCAGTGCTGCCGCGTCGCGCCGAGCGTTCATCGATCGGTTAGTTGACGATCGACGAGATACCCGCCTGGACCAGCGCGTCGACGATCAGGGACGTCTCATCGAAGGCGACCAGCACTACCCCGTCGGGGTTCAACTGCCGTACTTCGGCCGCCGTGGCGGAGAACTCCAACGGAGCCCCCTCCTCGGACGTGTACGCGTACAACGTGATCTCGTCCGCGACGAGACCGGCCGCCACCAGGTTCTCCTTCGTCTGTTCGGCGAGGCCGACGCCCCACGCGTCGTCGCGGTAGATGATCGCGAGCTTGCGTGAGCCGTCCCGCACGATGATGTCGGCGAGCGCCGCCGCCTGGAGCCCGTCCGGTGGCGCCGTGCGGAAGTAGAGGCCCTGGTCGTCGAAGGTGGTGAGCAGGACGGAGGTGTTTGACGGCGAGAACAGCACGACGCCCGCCTCCATGATCATCGGCAGCACGGCCAGCGACACGCCCGAGGCGCCGGCGCCGATGATGACCTGCACGTTCTCCTGCTCGATGAGGCGGGTGACGGTCGCCATCGCCACATCGCCGCTGGTGCCGTCGTCACCATCGAACCATTCGACCGGCTGGCCGAGGATGCCCCCAGCTTCGTTGATCTCCAGCACGGCGAGAATCCCAGCGGCGAACATCGGTGGGCCGGCGCTCGCGAGTGCGCCGGTGTGGGGCATCAGTGCGCCGATGCGCAGTGGTTCCGCGCTCCCGCCGGTGCCGCCGGTCGCGGCCGGGGGCGGGGCCTGGGTCGCAGAGTTCGGGTTGCCGGCGGGCACGTACTGCGTCTGGCTCATGGCGAGGCGGTTGCCCGCGCCGAAGCGGAGGATGCCGTACGTACTGGCCGAGGGCTCGCCGACGTCGGTGAACCCACCGAGGCCGAGCGTGATCCCCCGGTAACGGATGTCGCGGCCGGACTGGATCATGTCCAGACACTGGGCCGGGGTGTCACAGGTCTCGCCGCCCACCGTCACGCCGTTGATCTGCGCCGCGATCGCTCGGGAGTCGGTGGTTCCCGCGATCTGCGCCGCCAGCGCGCTGATCACCACGGCGTCGTACGTCTCGCCGGAGTAGGTCTCGTCCACCAGCGACGGGTCGACCGCGCGGAGCCGGTCACGGAAGCTCTGGGTGATCGGCGTCAGCGGCAGCGTGCCCTTCATGCCCACGATCGAGTTGGGGTGGACTTCGGTGACCAGGTCGCCCACACCGTTGGACATGTTGCCGTCGGATCCGTAGAAGTACATCTGTCCAGGCTGGCGATGCAGCGGATCGGGCGGTGCCGCGGACCGGCCGCCGCAGCCGGACAGCGCCAAGCCGATGGCGACACTCACCGCGGCAAGACTTGTGAGCCGCCCACCGAAGGCTGTGGCGGTGCACTCTTGGTGACGGCCGCCGAGCCGGGCAACGTTCCGGCGCATTCCTGAACTCCTTCCTGGCCGAGCCCGCGGGAGCTTTCCGGTCCGCACGGCTCGCCAGGGAGAGTAACCTGTCCCGGATTGCCGATGCGCCCTGGCGTCCCGCCCTTTGTGTCGCTATCCGTAGGGTTACCTCAGCGTCACGGCCCGGCACGAATCGCGGCGGTCCTGCCCCCGTTGTTGCGAAGGCAACCTGTGCAGACCGTTGGCGGGGCTCACAATCCGTGACCGGTAGCGTGCCCCACATGGGTTTGCCAGACGAGCGGTTGGCGGGCGTCGCATCGGGGTCTGATGATCGGCTCGCAAGCATCGCCGCTGAGTCTGATGATCGGCTCGCAAGCATCGCCGATTGGCGCGCGATGGGCACGGCGGCGCTGCTAAGGCGAATGAAGATCACGTTGATCGAGGCAACGCCCGACCGGGCGGTCGGCACGATGCCGGTCGAAGGGAACACCCAGCCGTTGGGCCTGCTCCACGGAGGTGCCTCCTGCGTGCTCGCCGAGACCCTTGGGTCCGTGGCCGCGACCCTGCACGCATACGAGGCGTTCGGCGGGTATGCCGTCGGCTTGGAGATCTCGGCAACCCACCATCGCAGCGTCCGGTCGGGCCTGATCACCGGTGTCGCCACCGCGATCCATCGCGGCGGCACCGTGGCCACCTATGAGGTCGTCATCGGCGACGAGGCGGGTCAGCGCGTCTGTACCGCCCGGCTCACCTGCGTGCTTCGCCGGCGCTGAGCACCCGCTGTCCGACGCGCGGCCCGGCATCCACCCCTCGCCGCCACGCGCGGCGATGTTCGGGCGGCGGCGTCGCATCTGGATCCATTTGCGTGTGGCGCCTAGGCTGCCTGTCGTGGGTCCGGATTCCGGTGGCTGGGTGGGGGAGGCGGGCCCGCACGACGATTCCGGTGCGCAACCGGCTGCTCCACGTGGCTCCGGTGCGCGATCGGGCGTCCCGCAGGAGGTCTATCAGGACGCGGCGGCGATCCTCGACTCGGCCTTGCGTGGTGATCGGGACGGCGTGGTCGGCCGGTTCGAGGCCGCCGTCAACCGGGGCGGACTACGGACCGCGTATGACGTGGCGTGCTGCCTCGCCGCCACCATCGTCGGCGACCCGCGACCGGTAGGATTTGCTGCGCTCGATTTTCCTGATATCGAGCGCGCTCGTTATGACGCACGCTGGGTGGCCCGCTTCGTCAGCGCCTATGCCAACGCCGACGCGCCGACCGGCCAGGCCCTGTTCGGCGCGGCCATGGCCGATGGTCGGCTGGCGGAGTGCCTCACGACGCTGGCCGGCTCCACCGTGGCGACGCTGCGTCGCCGCGGCATGTCGCCCTGACCCTGACCGTCTTTGTCGGTGGTGCATGGTACATCTGTTCGCATGACTGAGACGATGACGTCGGCGCGCGCGGACTCCGCGCCGTCCATGCTCGAGCGGATCCGCAAACTCCTGGCCAAAGCCGAGGATCCCGGGTGCACGCCGGCCGAGGCGGCGGCGCTCAACGACAAGGCGGCCGAGTTGATAGCCAAGTACGGCGTCGACCGGGCGCTGCTCGCGGCCGCCTCACCTGAGGCCGATCCGGTCGGCGACCGCGTGGTGCGCGTCGATCCGCCGTACGCGCTGGACAAGGCGGGCCTGCTCGCCGCGGTCGCCTTCGCGCTGCGGTGCCGGAGCGTCCGGCGCAAGGAGTGGGTCGCTGGCGGCTACACGTACTCCATGCACCTGTTCGGCTGCGAGTCTGATCTGGAGCGCACGGAGCTGCTCTACACGTCGCTGCTGGTGCAGGCGTCGTACGGCCTTGCCGGGGCGCCGGCGCCCTCCTGGGAGCCGGTGGCGACGTTCCGTCGCTCGTGGCTCGCCGGGTTCACCAGGGCGGTCGACCAGCGGCTGCGGGCGGCGGAGGGCCGGGCGTCGGCCGCCGCCGAGACCAGCGGGCCGTCGATGGCGCTGGTGCTGGCAGACCGCGGTGACCGGGTGACGCGGCGGCTCGCCGAGGTCTACCCGCGGCTGGGCGTGTCCGGCCCGCGCCGCCTGATGGGCAGCGGTGCCGGCGATGGTTATGCGGCGGGCCAGCGCGCCGACCTCGGGGGCACGCGCCTCGGTCGCCCCGTGGCGGGTCGCCTCGGCGCCGGGTGAGCCCGGCGCTCGATGAGCCCGGCGCTCGATGAGCTCGGCCGTCAGCGGGCCGGCTGGGTGTCGACGAGACCGAGGTCGAAGTCGCCGTCACGCACACCACCGACGAAGGCGACCCACTCGTCGGCGGTGAAGCTCAACACGTGACCGTGAGGCTCGGTGGAGTTACGTACAAGGATCTTATCCTCCTCAATCGCAACTTCGACACACGAGCTGGCCTCGCACCGGCGGCTCTTAACCCAGCTCGTCAACCCGCCATTGCGGTCCGGAACACCAACTACTACGGTCTCCACGTTTGAGCCTCCAGTTGATCGCTCTTATGCGTGGCAGCAATGGGGCGTGAGTGGTCTCGGACATGGTGGCCCTTTCGTTGCAGCGAAGGGGCCATCGTCCTGTCGCGGCCGTCCAGTGTGGTCGGCCGACCTCGGGATGCTTCAGCACCCCGGTGGGTCATGCAACTGCCATTAGGTCAGCGCGCACTGGCCGTAGGGCTACTCAGCCATCCGACGTTTGGTCAATGGTCGTTGAACCCCCGGCAACGACGCAGTTCGTGAAATGCGTGCGCAGGTGAGGCTGCGAGCCTCAGAAGAGGGATTTCCCTACCTCGATCCAGAAGAAGCCGCCACGGCGCACAGAACCGCTCAGGTAACGCCGCGGTGGCCGTCGCATTAGGGGATCGGTAATCCAGCGCACTGGCTGGCCGGCCCACCGGCGGGAGCACCAGCCGCGCGTTCGGGCGAGAACCGGGAGACCAGGCCGCGCTTACCGCTGCTTCCTGCAGTCGTGAAGGCGCCGCCAAGTGGGGCTAACCGCAGCAGCTACCGGCCTGCCGGCAGCTTCGCATCGACGAGTCCGAAGTCGAAGTCACCATCTCGGACGCCGCCGAGGAAGGCGACCCACTCGGCGTGGGTGAATGCCAGCATGGGACCGCCGGGGTCAGTCGAGTTGCGCACGAGAACTTCGTCTCCGGCGAGCGTTGCCTCGAGACATGTATTGGCCTCGCATCGACGACTTCTGATCCACCCTGCTGGCCGCGTTGCTGGCACGGTTCCTCCAATGCTGAGAGGATTCCACATGATCGTTGACTGTGGGCATGCTTCCGCATGGCTGGCCGCTGCGCAAGTAATCAGGTGTGCACCGGCTGGTCACGGCTTGGTCACAGCACCTTAGCCATTGTTAGGTTCATGAGTCCTTGATTTGTCCTTGCTCGTTCACGGCGCGCCAGTTGCCAGGGCGTCCGGTTGTCACGGCGCCCGCGCGAGGAGGGTTGCGTGTGCGTCGATGAATGAGACTGAGTCCTCGATCGATAGCGCGACGCCCCACATGTGCTCGAAGGCCTGCCGGTACTGCTGAACGACGTCGTGGGTGTCTCTGATGATGTCATCCGGTGGGACCTCGCGGTACAGAATCGCGTTTTCGTCGCCTTCAAGGTCGAGCACAATGAAGTTCCCGAGTTGACCGACGAGGGCGCCGTCCGCGAGCGGGATGATCCGTACGTAGAGGTTGGCGGTCTGGATCATTTCAAGCAGAAGTCGCAGTTGGGCCGCCATCACCGCGGAGCCGCCGACCCGGCGCAGGACGACCGATTCGTCCAGCACCAGGTGGTAGGGGGCGCCCGACTTGTCGCCGAATAGGCGACGGCGTCGTTCCGCCCGCATCCTGTGCCGAGCGACTCGGGCGTCTTCCGGTATCTCGCTCCAGTACTCCAGTACCGCGCGGGCGTAGTCGGGGGTCTGGAGCGCGCCTGGGAGGAGCGTCGGCTGGAAGCAGCGGATGGCGGTTGCCTCCGCCTCGTACTGGATCAACTGGCGCAGGGCCGGGGTGAGGAGGTTCCGGAACTCCGGACCATCCCACCAGCCCCGGCTGCGCGCGGTCCGCGCGTAGGCGGTCAGGAGGGCGACGGTGGCGCTGTCCGTCACTTTGAGCAGCGCCATCAGCGCCCTGAGGTCGGTGGCGGAGATGGTGACCTCACCGTTCTCGATCCGGTTTATCTTCGACACGCTCCACTCGAGGGTCTCCGCAACCTCTGCCTGGGTCAGTTGGGCGGCTTCGCGGGCGATTCGCAGCGCGAAGCGGAGGCGGCGGCGGGCGGCCGCCGGGGTGGTGGGCAATCCGGTTCCCTTGCCGTGGTCTGTCCCGGCTCCGTGAGCGTGCCGGGCGTCCATCTGCTATATAGCAGATCGCATCAGTCGCCTGGCGTACGGTCCCCGGTGTCGCTCCTGGCGCGTTGCCGACACTGCCGCCTGCCGGCAACGGCCGCCCGTCTAGTCCCCTACTCGGCGCCGGTCCACTCGACGCCTTCGATCGCTCGGAGCAGTGCGCGTCTGACCTGTCCAAAGAGGAGGCGGTCCCGGGTGACGAACAGGCACACCCGTTCTCCCCGGTGGTATGCCCACAGCGCCCGCGGCCGCCGCCAGAGGCGCCAGCCTTGCACCGTGGTCACCGCGGCCGCGACCGCGAGGAGGGTCGCCGCCACTGTCGTGTGTGGACTGTGCAGGACGTCGGTGCCGGCGGCGGCGGCCGCCACGGACAACCCGGTCATCGTGCCGGAGCAGACTCTCGCGGTCGGCGAGGCGAGAGCGGCATCGATGATGTTCTCATGGACGACGTGCGGATGGCACAGTTCCACGATCCGGAAGGACCTCGGCTGGCCGGTGAGCGTCTGGACGACCTCGTGGGTGATCCGTACATCGGGCCCGGGGAATAGTTCTGCCATGTCCCTGTCTCCTCGACGTGACGTTGCGAGGAGGGTTGGCAATGCGCGAGGATGGCATCTTGCGGGTCCTCCCCTCCTCACGATGGGTTGGACTACAAGCGGCGTCCGGGTGCCACCGGGCGCCGCTGCATCTGTGCCTTTATCGGCCGCGCTGCCTACCGGTGAGTATGAGTGCTGCGCCGGGTCAGCGCTAGTGTGCATTCAGCTATATGGCTGATCATCTCATGCGTTAGCAGGCCGTTTACCGACGCTTGACCGAGATCACGTCTGTCGTTCTGTTCCGCTCATGCACCAGCGCCGCCCGCCGCGGACGACTGTCCGCGGCAGCGACTGGACTCACGCGGGGTTCCGCCCGGTCCACCGGGCATTTCGGGGTTGGACGTTGCTCGTCCTCTGATCTCCGATGGGAGCAGCTGACGATGCGGACAGCGACGCGTCCGCTAGCGCTCGAGGAGGCGCTTGAGGTTGTCGTAGCTCGTCGGAGCACCGCGCTCAGCCTGCTTGCGCACGAGCGGAAGGATCGCGACACCGACGCCGTGACCCTCGAAGTCGAGGGTGAACGTGACTCGCGACCTGGTGCCACCGTCGAGTGGTTCGACGGTGATCGTGGCGTGCGGCCTGATGGGCCCATCGATGCCCGCCGCGGCGAAGTGTTGAGGTGGCTCGTTGCGGGTGATCCGCTGAAGCAGCGTGCGCTGCGCACCGGCGAACCGACGCGTGGTCTCGAAGACGTCGTCGGGGAGCATGCGTACGCTCACCACATCACGTTGCCACTCGGGAAACCGGGTCGGGTCGGCGGCGACGGCGAACACCTCGGCCGGCGGGCGCGCTATCTCAATGGTCGACTCGAGCTTGGACATGGCGCCTCCCGGTTACCTCGGTGAGCCCTCGTTCGTCACAGTAAGACGGCGCTGACCGCGAGGAGGTAACAGTGGACAAGCTCGATGAGTTCGAAGCGCACCGGACGCACTTGCGGGCGGTTGCGTACCGCATGCTCGGCTCCGCGAACGAAGCGGACGATGCGCTCCAGGAGGCGTGGCTGCGGGTTGCTCGGGCCGACGCCGATGGTGTGCGGAGCGTGCGAGCGTGGCTTACCACTGTGGTCGCCCGGGTGTGTCTTGACCTGCTGCGGGCCCGCGGCGCGAGACGGGAGGTGCCCCTGGAGGCAACCACCGTGGCGCAGTCGCCCGACCCCGAGCAAGAGGCCGCGTTGGCCGAGTCGGTCGGCCTCGCTCTACTGGTCGTGCTCGACACCCTGACGCCGGCGGAGCGACTCGCATTTGTGCTTCACGATATGTTCGCGGTGCCCTTCGACGAAATCGCCGCGATCGTGGGGCGCTCCGTCGCGGCCACCAAGATGCTGGCAAGCCGCGCGCGCCAGCGTGTACGCGTCGCCGGGTCTCCCGACGCGGACCCCGTCCGGCAGCGCCGGATCGTCGATGCCTTTCTGGCCGCGGCGCGCGAAGGAGACTTCGCCGCGTTGATCGCCCTGCTCGACCCCGACGTCGTCGTGTGCGCCGATGCCGCAGTGGCACCGCGGGGTGCCCCGACGCGTGTGCGGGGGGCCCGCGGGGTTGCCCGTCAGGCGCTCGCCTTCGCGAAACTGGCCGGGCACGCCGACGTCGTCCTCCTCAACGGCGCGCCCGCGATCGTCGTGGCCCCGCGGGGACGACCCGAGATCGTCATGACGTTCATCTTCAGCGCCAGCGGCATCATCGGCATCGATATCGCCAGGCCACGCACGTCAGGGGCGGAAGCGCAGAGCCGACCAGACGTCGTCGATCGAGACCTGACGGACGGGCTGAGCCCCGCGCTCGGTCACGAGCCGGGCGAGGACGTCCCGGTTGAGGTCCGTACCGAGCTGGCCCGCCTTGGGGTAGGCGATCCAGGCAAGGCGGTCGTCACGCGCGGCCTGGATCGCGGGAGCGGCGAGGGCATCGACCGCCGCAGAGTCCCGCACGAAGGCGACGACGGCATCAGCCTCGGCTGCGTCCTGCCCGACGGTCACACCGTCGGGGAGCTCGAGGTCGACGCCGTCGGGCGCTCCGAGCACGACGACATGGGTTCCAGGCTTGATCTGTAGTTTGGCTCCGACGCTCACGGCGGCGATTGTCGCGCGCGACGCCGAATCCAGGCAATGTGGCCGAGCACTTGCCTGGAAGACCCGGAGTTGGGTCGGAGTCGATCACCAACCGGCCGCCGGTTTCGGCATCCGCGCACCACGGTCAAGATCTCCAGAAACGGCAATGACCTGCACGGACGGCAGGTCATCGGAGGTGGTGGGTGGTGGCCAGGGGCGGGGTCGAACCGCCGACCTTCCGATTTTCAGTCGGACGCTCGTACCAACTGAGCTACCTGGCCGTGAGCCTTGCGCGGTCCTGACGGGACTTGAACCCGCGACCTCCGCCTTGACAGGGCGGCGAGCACTCCGACTGCTCCACAGGACCTTGAGTTGTACGTGCCCCCAACGGGATTCGAACCCGTGCTACCGCCTTGAAAGGGCGGCGTCCTGGGCCGCTAGACGATGGGGGCGGCTTGGCAATCATCCCATACGGGGCGGTTGACCTCAGTGCTCCCATCCGGCCCCGCCGGAGGCCAGGAAAGCATACGTGACCGCCGGAGGGGACACCAACAGAGATACCCGAACGGCTCCCAAGATCCAACTCCGAGGTGAGATTTCCGAGGATCCTCGGAAATCTCACCGGTCAGGGGGAGGGGGTCGGGGCGGCGAGGGCGATGGGGAGCACACCCGACAGCCACGGTGCGTAGTCCGGTCCGCTGGGTTCGAGCGAGGCGGCCGGCACCCAGCGGGCCGCGGCGACCTCGGCGGGGTCCGGGGCCAGGGCGAGATCGTCCGCCACGTGACCGACGAGCACGTGGTCGTACTCGTGCTCGACCCGCGCGGTGGCCTCGTCCGTCGCCCGGTAGGTGTAGACGCCGACGTCGTGCAGCGACACCCCCGTCACCCCGAGCTCCTCGGCGAGGCGTCGGGTGGCCGCCTCGACGACGGAGGCACCGGGCGCCGGGTGCCCGCAACAGGTGTTCGCCCACCGCAGCGGGAACCTGGTCTTGACCGCCGCCCTCTGCTGCAGGAGGGTGCGCCCGTGCGCGTCGAAGAGCAGCACTGAGAAGGCACGGTGCAACTGCCCGGGCGCGGTGTGGGCAGCCGTCACGGTGGTGGCGCCCACCGGCGTGCCCGACGAGTCGACCAGCTCGACCAGCTCGAGCTCGCGGCCGGTGAGCGGGCGCGAGGCGGTCACTGCCCCACCACCCGCTCCGCCGCGAGCCGCCCCGAGATGAGCACCATGGAAACCCCCACTCCGGGCTGCGTGCCAGAACCGACGAAGACCACATTGGATAGATTGCGATGCAGGTTGCCCGGCCGGAACGGGCCGCTCTGGCGCCCCACGTGTGTCGGCGCGAACGGCGTGCCGGCGGCGTGGCCGAGCTCCGCCCAGTCGGCTGGGCTGGTGACGCGCCGGACCCGGACGCCGGCCCCGAAGCCGACGTAGCCGCGTGCCTCGAGGGTGGCCACGAGCTCGTCGGCGTAGCGGTCGGCGAGGCCGTGGTCGCGCCATGCCCGCACGTCCGGACCGCCGCCGACCAGGTTCGGCACCGGCGCCAGGATGTAGTAGACCTGCTGACCCTTCGGAGCCAGACCCGGGTCGGTGCGCGTCGGGTTGGAGACGAGCAGCGACGGGTCGTGCATAAGCCGCCGGTGGCGGGTCACGTCGTCGAACGTGGACGTCCACGCCCGTCCGAAGTGGAGGTTGTGGTGGGCGATCCTGCCGTAGAACTGCTCGGATCCGATGTGGACGACGACGCAGGAGGGTGGCAGGCGCGGTTGGTTCAAACGCCGTGGTGGGGTGGCAGCGGGTAGCAGACTCCGGTAGGAGATCGGCAGATCGGGGTTGAGCACGACGACGTCGGCGGGAATCCGTTCGTCGTCGGTGGTGTGCACGGCCCGGGCCCGCCCAGCGTAGGTCTCGACCCGCTTGACCTCGGTGCTGTAGCGCACCGTGACCCCGTGCTTGGTGGCGGCCGCGGCGAGCGCCGTGGGGACGGCGTGGATGCCGCCGCGGGGGAAGTGCACGCCGCTCACCGCATCGAGGTAGGAGGTCACGGCGTACAGGGCGAGTGCGCGCTGGGGCGCCTGCCCTGCGTAGAGGGCCTGGAACGTGAAGACGCGCTGGGTGCGCGGGTCGCGGAAGTACTCGCCGATCTTGCCCCGCAGCGACCGGAAGGCACCGCGGCGGAAGAGCCGGACGAGGTTCGGGTGCAGCAGACTCCGCGGCATGTCGAGGTTGCGGGCGACAAAGTCGTTGTGCTCCAGCCGCCACATCTCGGTGGCGAAGGCGGCGAAGCGGCGGTACCCGGCCGCCTCCTCGGGTCCGCAGACCTGTGCGATCTCCTCGGCCATCCGGTCGGGGTCGCTGATCACGTCCAGGTGTGTGCCGTCCGGGAAGAAGGCGCGGTACGCCGGGTCCAGCCGGGTCAGCGTCAACCAGTCCTCGAGCTGCTCACCGACAGCGGCGAGGGGCTCGGCGATGAGCTCCGGTGCGGTCAGCACGGACGGGCCGGTGTCGAATGCGAACCCGTCCACGAACTGTCGTCCCGCGCGCCCACCGGGGCCGGGATCCCGCTCGAGAATCGTGACCTCGCGGCCGGCCGCGGTCAGGTGCAGTGCGCAGCTGAGCCCTCCGAGACCTGCCCCGACGATGACCACCCGGTCGGTCGGTCCGGTGACCGTTCTCATGAGGGCCCCCTCCACCCCGGCACACCCACGCCGCTCCCTAGCCTAGGGCCGATGGCATCCCAGTGGGTTTCAGAGAAAGTGGCGGGCGGGTGGCGGGCGCTTCAGGCCGTACGATCTTGCGCGGCCGTACGGCCTTGACCGTACGCACGCTGCGGCCAGCATCCCGCTGGTCGGTGGAGCGCTCTCATCCGGTAACCTGGTGATCTTTACGCGCCGGTAACAAAGAAGGATGTCAGATGATGCCGATGCGACGACTCGCGCTGGCGGCGGTCGCAGGTCTGACCCTGGCAGCGGCCATGGGCTGCGGGAACGACGTCCCTGGCGGGATCGCCGACCCGGGCCCGGCCGCCACCACCGCAGTCGTCGAGGCGTCGGCCACACCGTTGGGCGCGTCGCAGGCCGTCCGCGCCTGCGACATGCTCAGCGTCGAGGCCGTGTCGCAGTTCGTGGGCCAGCCCGTTCGGGTCGACGAGCTGAGCGCGAGCGCGTGCGTCTGGCTGGCGGAGACAGGAACGCAGCAGGTGCACCTCCAGGTGTACCGCCAGCGCAGTTACTTCTCGCCGACCACCTGGGGCGGCACGCCGGAGCCGATCGACGGCATCGGCGAGGAGGCCTTTCTGATCCGCCAGACGGTCGCGGGTACGGTCGCGGCCTACTGGGACGGCGAACACGCCGTGTTCCTCAACTACACGGTGCTCAGCGGCGGCTCCTCCCAGGACAAGGCCGACCAGCTCGTAGAGCTGCTGCGCACCATCGCTGCGGCGGGTTGACCGGCCTCATTGTCGACGTGCGGCGCCGGACACTTCCCGGTACGGTCACCCTCACGCTGGTCGGCCCGCCGTGACGGAGGTGTGCGATGTCCCTGCTGAGTTTGTCCAATGAGGACTCGACGTTCGTGTCCGGCTTCGAGACGCCCAGCACCGCCGGAATGGTCTCCAGCCACCACCCGCCCCGGTCGAGCGTGCTGGCTACGGTCTCGCTCCTCTGTGCGGTGCCTGGTGCCCTCGCCGTGGCCACCGGCGGGCTGGCCGCGCCCGGGGGGGTGCTCGGCCTGGCCGGTGTGATCTTCGGGATCTTCGGGATCATCGCGAACCGGCACCGGCACATCGCCGGCCGGGGCAACGCCATCATCGGGCTGGTCCTCGGCCTCGCCGCGGCCGCGGTTGGTGCCCTCGCAGTCACCGGCACCATCTCCTGGCTCGACCCGGAGACCAACCAGGTGAGCCGTCTCATCGAGTGGCTCAACGCGAACGCGTCCTGGGCGACACCCGAGTTCTGATCCCAGCTCCGGTCGAGCAACTCCCTGGGCACGCACAAGTACGTACATCTATCGAACCAAGCGGTCCAGACGACCGGGGTGGCTGCCGCGGCCGGCCTGGCCGCGAAGAAGGTCAGCTCGACGGGGTCGGGCCTTCTGTGAATGCGGAGGCGTGATCGGCGACCCACTGCCGGAACGACCGTGGTGGCGATCCGAGGATGTCGCGCACCGTGGTGGTGATGAGCGCCGGCGTTCCCATCGTCGCGTCCCACGCGTTGAGGAGCATCTCCACCGCTGGGCGCGGCCAGCTTCCCTCGGTCTGGCTCCGAAAGTCCTCGGGCGACAGCTCCTCGAATGTGATCCGCCGCCCCAGGACCTCGCCGATGATGCCCACCTGCTGTGCCTGACTCAGCGACTCGGGGCCGGTGAGGACGTAGTCGCCGCCAGCGTGTTCGTCCTGATGCAACGTCCGGGCGATGACGGCGGCCACGTCGCGGTCATCCACGGGCGCCGTCTCGGCGGCGCCGTACGGCCACCGGACCATACCGTCGGCGCGGATCGCGGGCGCCCACCAGAACAAGGCGTTCGACGCGAACACCCCCGGCCGGATAATGGTCGAATCAAGCCCGGCCACCGCCATCAACCGCTCAATCTCGGCGTAGAGCGCCGCCATGGGATTCGGTTGCTGGAAGAAGGGGTGCGGGGTCTGATGCGGTGCTGAGAGGAAGACGACACGCTGCGCGGAGGCCGCGAGGCGCTCGACGACCGCCGCCGCCGTCGCCGGTGGGACCGTCCAGACGAGGAACACGGCACCGACACCCTGCAGCGCTGCGTCAAGCGACTCGGGCATGGTGAGGTCGCCGGTGACGATGTCGAGGCCCGCTGGTAGCGTCGCCGCCGCCTCCGGGCGATGCGTGAGGGCGCGGACCGGCACGCCCGCGTCTACCAATAGATCGACGACGGCGCGCCCCACCCGGCCGGTTGCTCCGGTGACCAACACCGGACGCGCTGGTGTCCGTGTCACGAGCACTCCGCCGTTGTCTGTGGTGAGCGCATGGGCGGCACCGTACCGCGACGTACAGGGCAGGCGGATCGGTTCTCAAGGGCGCGGTGACGAAGGCGCGCCGACCCACCGGCCGAGGCTGTCGAGCGGGACGAGGCGTCCCGACACCCTGCCAGCCAGCGGATATTCGCGAACTTCGACGCAACGGGAAAGTCTGCCAAGTCCCCGGGCCGGTCCGGTACCGTATGACACGCTTGGGGCGCTAGCTCAATGGCAGAGCTGCGGACTTTTAATCCGTAGGTTGTAGGTTCGAGTCCTACGCGCCCCACTAGCGAGAACGCTGGTGCGAATGTGGCCGTTTTCCCGACGCTATATGGTCAAACGTCGATGACCGCCCCTGACTGCGCGCTTTGCCAGGCCTTGCAGACGTGGCGAGGCTACAAGGCGTTGCGTGCCTCGCCGAGCAACTCGTTGACACCTGCGCCAGCCAGCCGCTGCTCGAACGGCTCGAGACGGTCCGGGTGACTGTTTGGTACCACCCTGTCGTTGTGAAGGAAGAACCGGGCCTGGCTGTTGACGAGCCCATATGGCTGGCCCGGCACAGCGACCAGCTTGACGAGGAAGAACAGTGCGCGGGCGCCGATCTTCGCCCATAGACTATGGTTGATGGAATACTCATTGCCCCCCTCGAATATCCCTTCCTCGACCACCGTCACCGACTTGAGATCAGCCGCGCCCTTGAGTACCGCCTCGACGTTGACTGTCAGCGCCCGCAACGTGAACGCTGGGCCGGCCTCGCCGCCGCCGAGCGTGGGCCCGGTCTCAACCGCAGCCACCGAACCAATGATCACCAGCTCCGAGGCCCGCACCATTTCCTGAAGGGAGGAGAAGTGGTATCGCTCCCGAGCCTCGACCCCCTCGGCTGGAATCATGTAGGGAACTGCGTCGACACGATTGTCGCTGTCGTCCAGCCCCTTGGATCCGCAGCCACCGAGAAGGACGAACACCAACGTCGCGATCACACCGGTAGTGAGACGGCACCTTAGGCCGCCTGCGTTCGTCGCCAACGCACTCACCTGGCCCTCGACTAGTACCAGACATTGATGTGCTGGTACACATCGTGGTAGTCATAGTCTATTCGAAGCCACGACCCGCTCATGCAGCTTGTGTAGCTGCCGTAGTTGTGGTCGAGCCCGACGGAGTGTCCCAACTCCTCACACGCCAACGACTTGGCTTCGGTGTCGCTGTACGAGCCGCCGGGTGGGCTGGAGAGGTCGAACTGGACACTGCTGGTATTGCAGTATATCCCGACCCTGTTCGTACAAGACCACCGGCCGTACCAGCCCAACCCATAGTTAGCATCATAAACATTAACAGTCTTCGTCGAACTGTTCCAATAAAGGGTTGGATTGAGATCAGTCGGGCTCAGTCGGCTGTTGACGACGAACGACGATGCCGTATCGAAGGTGCCGGTCAAGCTTACGAGATTGACAGTGACGTTGGCGTTAGGGAGCCTGTGGCCAGCATCATTCGAGGCGAACGCGGACGTCGACCAAGCGACGCCAGCGATCGTCGCCATCATCGCGATGACGACGGCCACCGCGCGGCAGCCCGCATGTCGCTTTCCACGAATCTTCCAATCTACATATTTGGACCTGAGCAGCGGACTGTACTTCGTCCACCGAATCTCTGTCAAGTTCGCGTAGCTCCGCGTTGCCGGGCGGTGCGCCTCGTAAGCGAAGACGCGACGAGGCGGGGCGAGGCGGGCCGGCCGGAGGCGTGTTCGTCGACAGCCACGGCGGGACGCTCGAACTTGCCGAATGCTGTCCACGTCACTAGACTAAGTGCTTAGCTAAGTGCGGAGGAGGTGGGCGATGTCGGCCGAGCCAGTTCACTTCAACATGCACGATGCCAAGACGCATCTTTCCCGCATCATCGAGCGGGTTGAGAGCGGCGAGGAAGTGATCATCGACCGAGCCGGTAAGCCCGTGGCCAAGATCATCCCTCTGGTTCGCCGGGTCGACCGCATTGCGATCGGCTCCCTGGCCGGTCGACTTGATCTCTCGGGTGATTGGGACTCGCCGCAGACCAACGCCGAGATCGCTGCCGACTTCGGCATCTCGTCGTGAGCATGCTGCTGCTCGACACCCACATCGCGCTGTGGGGCATCACCGGAGACTCCAGACTCGGCGACGAGTTTCTTGATCGGCTTCGTCACGACCCAGACATCTTCCTGAGCCCGGTGACACTCTGGGAGATCACCATCAAACGGGCGGCCGGCAAGCTTGACGGTCCAGCGGACCTAGCTGAGCGCGTTCGGGACATGGGGTTCCGCGAGTTGCCAGTGACGCATGCGCATGGCATCGTGGCCGGTCGGCTGCCGGTCCATCACCGCGACCCCTTCGACCGGATACTGGTCGCGCAGGCCACGGTCGAAGGACTCACACTTGTCACCCGCGACGCGGACATTCAGCGCTACGACGTGGAGATCCTCATCCCGTAGCAGCGCGCCACGATAAGTCCGCACTGGTAGCGCCCAGATCGAGGGTCACCGCCGCGTCCGCGTCGTCCTCACCTACCTCCAGTACGGTCAGTGAGGCTGTGGGCGTAATCCCACCGTGAACGGTTCCGCCGGATTGGGAGAATCCGCACCGCATCCCCACGGGCCATCGCTATCGTCAGATCCGCCATGTCTCAAGCGGGTGACATCAGTCCGGCGGTGTTAACGGACAACGTCGATCAGGCGGCGTCGACGCCGACCACATCGACGCCGACCACGAGGCGTACGGCCGGCCGTGAGCGCGACCGCTACCTGGATGCGCTGCGGTTCCTCGCGATCGGGCGGATCATCGTATACCACGTCGTTGGGTTCGCTTGGCTTACGTACTTTTATCCGTCGATCGGTGTGATGTTCGCCCTGGCCGGATCGCTGATGGCGAACTCCCTGGCCCGGCCGGGTAACGGCGCGGTCCGCAACCGGCTGCGCCGCCTGTTGCCGGCGCTGTGGGTGTTCGGTGCCGTGGTCGTGCCGCTCATGATCGACCACGAGGTGCGGCAGGGCGATGTCTGGGATCTGCCGAGCCCCGGCTGGCTGCTGGCCTGGGTGTTCCCCGTCGTCGATCCACCGGGGACCGAGTGGACGCTGCCCGCGACGGTCGTCCTCTGGTACCTGGTGACCTACCTGTGGTTCGTGCTGCTCTCGCCGCTCGCCCTGCGGGCGTACCGGCGATGGCCCCTGCCGACGGTGGTCCTGCCCCTCGTGGCCCTGGCCATCGTGCAGATCGCCGGGTTCGAGCTGGAGTCGGTCGTCGGCACGGTCGTGCTCAACCTCGCGATGTTCGGCAGTTGCTGGCTCGTCGGCTTCGCGCACCGGGACGGTCGGCTCCAGCGCGTGCGGCTGCCGCTGCTCGTGGGCGTGGCCGCGGCGGCGATGCTCGCCGGCGCTATATGGGCGTTCACCCACCTGGGCGACTCGGGCCTGGACCTCAACGAGATCCCGCTGGCACAGGGCCTCTACTCCTTCGGCTTCGTGCTGCTGGCGCTGCGCCTGCGCCCGGGCATGGGCTGGCTGCGCCGGGCCTCGGCCCTGAACTGGATGGTGACGGCCGTCAACGCCCGGGCCGTCACCATCTACCTCTGGCACAACCCGGCCATCAGCGTGTCGTACCCCATCGGCGACCGGCTCGACGTCTGGCGCTTTGGTGAAGGGACAGGGAACGTCCTATGCGCCGCGATCGCGCTCGCCCTCACCGCCGCCGCGACGGTCGCCGTGGGCTGGGTCGAGGACATCGCCGCCCGTCGCCGCCCGCAACTCCTCCCGCGCTGAGCTTGCCTATCGCGCAGGCCGTCCGGTCCGCCCGCGACCAGCACCTGGCGTGAGGGCGAGTCAGGGCATGGCGGAAGATCAGCCCATGCTGGTGACGCTCGACGACATCCGGTCCGCGGCTGCCCGTATCGCCGGCGTGGCGGTGCGCACACCGTTGCTGGGCAGCCCGTCGCGGCCGGACCTGCTGATCAAGCCGGAGTGCCTGCAGCCGACCGGCGCGTTCAAGCTGCGGGGTGCCGTGCATGCCGTCGCGTCGCTGCCGGCCGAGGCGCGGGCGGCGGGCGTGATCACCCACTCGTCGGGCAACCACGGGCAGGCCCTCGCCTACGCCGCGCGCCGGGCGGGTATCCCGTGCGTGGTCGTGATGCCGGACGTGTCACCGCCCGTGAAGGTCGAGGCCGTACGGCAGCTGGGCGCCGAGCTCGAGCTGGTGCCGGTTGCGCGGCGGCTGGCGCGGGCGCAGGAGATCGCCTCCGACCGGGGGATGACGATGGTGCCGCCGTACGACCACCGGCACATCATCGCGGGCCAGGGCACGGTCGGTCTCGAAATCGTCGCCGACGCGCCCTGCGCCGCCGCCGTGCTCGTGCCGGTCGGTGGCGGTGGGCTCGCCGCCGGGATCTCGACGGCGGTGAAAGGGTTGTCGCCCGGCACCCGGGTGATCGGGGTCGAGCCGGAACTCGCCGCGGACGCGGCCGAGTCGCTCATGACCAACCGGCTGGTCGCGTGGCCGGCCGACCAGACCGTACGGACGGTGGCCGATGGGCTGCGGACGGCCCTGTCCGAGCTCACCTTCGCACACCTCGCCGCGCATCTGGACGGCATCGTGACCGTCACCGAGGAGGAGATCCTGTCCACAGTGGGCACCCTGGCGCGGGAGTTCCGGGTGGTCGCCGAGCCGAGCGGAGCCGTGGCCCCGGCGGCGTGGCTGCACCACGCGTCGGCGATCCGTGAGCGGTTCGGGATCGGTGACGGGCCGGTCGTGGCCGTCGTCAGCGGCGGCAACCTCGAACCGGCCGTGCTCGCCGCCGCCCTCACGCGCTGACCGGTCAGATTTCCGAGGAAACTCGGAATCCTCACCGCGGAGTTGGATCTTGGACCCGTCTGATGATCCACGCGAAGATGAACGCCGTCTCGCGCCACGCGTCGTACCGGCCGCTCGGGCCGCCGTGCCCGGTGCCCATCTCGGTCTTGAGGGTGACGTCGGCCTCCGGCGCCACAGCGCGTAGCCGCGCCACGTACTTGGCCGGCTCGTGGTACAGCACGCGGGTGTCGTTCAGGCTGCCCAGCACGAGCATGGGCGGGTACGGCCGGTCGGCCAGGTTCTCGTACGGCGCGTAGGACTTGACGTACTCGTATACCTCGGCCGAGTCGAGCGGGTTGCCCCACTCCTCCCACTCCGCCACCGTCAGCGGCAGCGACCGGTCGAGGATCGTGGTGAGCCCGTCGACGAATGGAACCTGGGCCACGAGCCCCGCGAACTCCTTCGGGGCCAGGTTCGCCACGACGCCGATGAGCATCCCGCCGGCGGACCCGCCCATGGCCACCAGGCGATCGGCCGACGTCCACCCGTCGTCAACGAGATGGCGGGCACAGGCGATGAAGTCGGTGAATGTGTTCTTCTTCGCCAGCAGCTTGCCGTCCTCGTACCACTGCCGCCCCATCTCCCCACCGCCGCGGATGTGTGCCACCGCGTAGACGAAGCCACGGTCCAACAGAGACGGTCGGGAGTACGAAAACCACGGGTCCATGCTGGCCTCGTACGAGCCGTACCCGTAGAGCAGCAACGGCGCCGTGCCATCCTGGGCGGTGCCGCGCTTGTGGGCGATGGAGATTGGCACCCGGGTGCCATCCGGGGCGAGCGCCCACGTCCGGTGCTGCTCGTACTCGGCCGGGTCGTAGCCACCGAGCACCGGCCGCCGCCAGAGCAGGGTCATCTCGCGCGTGGCGAGGGAGTAGTCGTAGATGCTCTGTGGCGTGATGAGATCCGAGTACGAGACCCGGATCGCGTCGGTGACGTACTCCAGGTTCGCCGACAGCGCCACGGTGTGGATGGGTTCGGGGAACGAGATGTCGTAGGGATCGCCGGCGGCAGGCAGGATCCGCAAGGCGGTCAGCCCGTCCGTGCGCAGCGAGACCACCGTCGCGTCGGCGAACGCGTCCACATCGGTCAGCCGCTGTCCGGGCGTGTGCGGGATCAGCGGCCTCCACTCCGGATACTCCACAGAGGACTTATCGGCAACCTCGTCGGTCGGGAACCATGCCAGGGCGAAGTCCAGCGCGTCGCGGTTGTGCAGGACGAGCAGGCGGTCGCGGTCGCGGTCGTGCTCGACCTGGTACTCGACGCCCTGCTGCCGGGGGGCGACCAGACGGGGGGCCGTCTCGGGCGCGTCGGCGGGGATGACGTACCACTCGCTCGTCACCATGCTGTTGACACCGAGCAGGAGGTACTGCTCGGAACGGGTCATGCCGATGCCGACCGAGAACCGCTCATCCGGCTCCTCGTACACCAGGACGTCGTCAGTGCCAGGAAGGGCGGCGCGACTCAGGCGGTGGCGCCAGACCTGGTACGAGCGCCAGGCGTCGTCCACGCGGTGGTAGAAGAGGGTGCTCCCGTCGGCGGACCAGGCCGAGCCGTAGTACACGTCGGTCACCTCGTCGGGCAGATCCTCTCCGGTCGTCAGGTCCCGCACCTTGAGGGTGAACCGCTCGTTGCCGATGAGGTCGACCGAGTACGCGAGCAGCCGCCCGTCGGGGGTGACGTCGAAGGTGCCGAGGGTCAGGTGCTCGGACGTTCCCGCGAGCACGTTCTCGTCGAGCAGGATCTCCTCGCCCGGCAGGGGCGACCCGTCGGGGCTGAGCGGGGGCTTGCCGGCCCCAGGAGCATCGTGGCGAGCGCCGGCGAGTGAGGAGCGGACGTTCGACGCCGGAACCACTGGATCGGCCTCGTCCGGCTCGATCCGGAGCCGGCAGTGGATGCCGTACTGCTTGCCCTCCTCGGTCCGGGAGTAGTACCAGTACCCGCCCTTGCGCTGCGGGAGCTCCACCTCGGTCTCCTGCACCCGCCCCCGGATCTCCTCGAAGATCGCCTGCCGGAGCGGCTCCTGGTCGGCCGAGCGCACCGCGGTGTAGGCGTTCTCGGCCTGCAGGTACGCCACCGTGTCCGGATCGTCCGTATTCGCGAGCCAGGCATACTCGTCGATGACCGTGTCACCGTGATGGACGCGCTCGACGGGCACCTTCTTAGGCACTGGAGCTTTGCTCGCGATTGCGGGGCTCGCTGGCGCTCGCTCCTCACGCCCGCGACTGGGAGGCTGCAATGTCATGGACGACACGCTACTGGTAGGCCCACGATCGTCACGCAGAGTGCTTTGACAGAATGGCCGAGCAGTGGAAGCTCCCTACAGCGCTGACGCGCCAGTCTCCCAGGACCTCTTCGACCGGGCCCGAGCCATCGTGCCGGGTGGGGTCAACTCGCCCGTACGGGCGTTCAAGCAGGTCGGGGGAGTGCCACGGTTCATGGTCCGGGGTGAGGGGCCCTACCTCTACGACGCCGACGACCGCCGCTACGTCGACCTGGTCTGCTCCTGGGGGCCGCTGATCCTGGGGCATGCCCACCCGTCGGTGGTGGCCGCGGTGACCGGGGCGGCGGCCCACGGCACGAGCTTCGGCGCGCCCACCCGGGCTGAGGTCGACCTGGCGGCGGAGATCACCAACCGTGCGGGCATCGAGCAGGTGCGCCTGGTCAACTCCGGCACCGAGGCGACCATGAGCGCGATCCGGCTCGCCCGGGCCGCCACCAGCCGGACGAAGATCGTCAAGTTCGCGGGGTGCTACCACGGCCACGCCGACGGGCTGCTCGCCGCCGCCGGGTCCGGCGTTGCGACGCTGGGCCTGCCCGATTCGCCCGGGGTTACCGCGGCCGCCACGCGCGAGACGATCGTGCTGCCGTACAACGACCGTGCCGGCGTCGACGCCGCGTTCACTCGGGCTGGCGACGACATCGCGGCGATTATCACCGAGGCGGCGCCGGGCAACATGGGGGTGGTGCCGCCGGCGCCGGGGTTCAACGCGTTCCTCGCCGAGATCGCCCACCGGCACGGCGCCCTGCTGATCCTCGACGAGGTGATGACCGGGTTCCGGGTCGCCCGCGGCGGCTGGGCCGGGTTGTCGGCGGCGGCGGGCGAGACTATCAACGCCGATATATACACATATGGAAAGGTCATGGGAGGCGGGCTGCCGGCCGCGGCCTTCGGTGGCCGGGCCGAGATCATGGAGTTGCTCGCGCCGACCGGGCCGGTGTACCAGGCGGGGACACTGTCGGGCAACCCGCTCGCCTGCGCCGCTGGGCTCGCCACGCTGCGCCTGTGTACGGACGAGGCGTACGGCCGGCTGGAGACGACCGCAGCGGCCATCGGCGACCTGGTATCGGGCGCGTTGCAGGCGGCCGGGGTGCCGCACCGGGTGCAGTACGCCGGCAGCATGTTCTCCGTCTTCTTCACCGGCGAAGCCGTGACGGACTACGCCACCGCCAGGACACAGGACGTGGCGGCCTTCGCGGCGTTCTTCCACGCGATGCTCGCGCGCGGGGTCTACCTGCCACCGTCCTCGTTCGAGGCATGGTTCGTATCGACCGCCATCACCGACGACGAGTTGGAGATCATCGCCGCCGCCCTGCCCCACGCCGCCGTGGCGGCCCGGCGTGTCCGGCGGACATCGTGACCACTGGCCGCACCAACGGGCCGCGGACCGTCGTCCACATGCTGCGCCACGGCGAGGTCCACAACCCGACGAAGGTCCTCTATGGACGGCTACCCGGCTACCGGCTCTCCCCGCTCGGCGAGCAGATGGCGCAGGTGGCGGCGGAGGCGTTGCGGGGACGGGACCTCACCCTGGTCCTCTCCAGCCCGCTGGAACGGGCGCAGCAGACCGCCGAGCCGATCGCTGTCCAGAGTGGACTCCCGGTCGACACCGACGACCGGCTTATCGAGAGCGCCAACTTCTTCGAAGGTAAGCGGTTCAGTGTCGGCGACGGCGCGCTGCGTGACCCCCGCAACTGGCGGGTGCTGTTCAACCCGTTCCGCCCGTCGTGGGGCGAGCCCTACGTGCAGATCGCGGTGCGCATGCACGCCGCCCTGCTCGACGCGCGGACCCGGGCGGACGGGCACGAGGCGGTCTGCGTCTCGCACCAGCTGCCGATCTGGACGCTGCGCCGCTACCTGGAACGCGAGCGGCTCTGGCACGACCCCCGGCGGCGCCACTGCGCGCTGGCCAGCCTCACCAGCTTCCATTTCGCGGGGGAGGGGTTGGTCGAGATCACGTACTCCTCGCCAGCCGAGCAGCTCATCGCCACTTCCGCCACCGCGAAGACCGCCAAGGGGGCGTGATGGACCGCCATGATCGCCGCTGGCCGTACAAAGGTGCAGCCGGACTTCGCGTGCGTTCGGCCAGTCGCGATCTCTTGGTGCTCACCGTCGTGCTGAGCCTCGCGCTCGTCGGGTGTACCTCCGACACCCCGGTGCCACAGAGCCTGATCCAGGTCTTTGCCCTGGAGGACCGCAAGGCGGCGCCGGAACTGACGGGTGAACTGCTCGACGGTAGCGGTACGTACGACCCCGCGACCCACGACGGCAAGGTTCTGGTGGTCAACTTCTGGGGGAGCTGGTGCGCCCCGTGCGTGGCCGAGGCACCCGAGCTTGACGCGGTCTACCAGGCGCACCGGGACGAGGGTCTGGCCTTCCTCGGCATCAACGTGCGAGAGGACTCGATCGACAACGCACGCGCCTTCGCGGCGCAGAACACCAGCTACCCGTCGATCTTCGACCCCTCGTCGCGGCTGGCGCTGGGCTTCGAGGTCCACCCGAACGCGGTCCCCGCGACGATCGTTCTCGACCGTCAGGGCCGGATCGCGGCGGTGGCCCGGATCCCGCTGGTCCGGTCAGAGCTCGAGCCGGTCGTCGTGGCCCTGCTCGAGGAGGCCGTCTGACATGGGCGAGCAGTTCGCGGGGATCGCCTACGACGGGTCGCTGCTGCTCGCGGTGGGCGTTGCCGCGATCGCCGGGCTGGTCAGCTTCCTGTCGCCATGCATCCTGCCGCTCGTACCCGGTTATCTGTCCTATGTGACCGGTCTGGCCGGGGCGGACCTGGACGACGCCCTGCACCGGCCGACCGCCGCCGCTCGCGGGCGCCTGACGCTCGGCGTGTTCGGGTTCATCGCCGGGTTCACGGCCGTGTTCACCCTCATGGGCCTGTTCGTCTCGTCGGTAGGCCGGGCGCTGCTGGGCAACGAGCGGGTGATCCAGATCGTCGCCGGAGTGCTCGTGATCGTGCTCGGGCTGGCGTTCGCCGGCCTCGTCCCGGGGCTGCAGCGGGAGTGGCGCATCCACCGGCTGCCCGCGGCTGGGCTCGCCAGCGCCCCCGTGCTCGGCGCCGTCTTCGCGATCTCCTGGGTGCCGTGCACCGGGCCGACGCTGGGCGCCGTGCTGACCCTGGCGGGCATGGAGGGCTCGGCGGGTCGGGCGGCCACGCTCACCGTCGCCTACTGCCTCGGGCTGGGGCTGCCGTTCCTCGCCTTCGGCCTCGGGTTCCGCAAGCTGATCGGCCTACGGACGGCCCTCCGGCGGCACAACATGTGGGTGACGCGAGCCGGCGGCGCGATGCTCGTGCTCGTCGGGCTGGCCCTCGTCACCGGGGTCTGGGACAGCATCATGACCTGGTTCAAGGTCACCATCGGTGCCGGCACGGTGGCACTGTGACCGCCAAGATCCAACTCCCAGGTGAGAATCCCGAGGATCCTAGGGAATCTGACCGGTTAGGCGTCGGGGGCGGTGGCGGCGGCGTCGGGGGCGGCGGGACGGTCCGGGGGTTCTGGCGGTGGCTGACCAGTATGCGCACGGCCCTGGTGCTGCTGCTCGTGCTGGCGGTGGGGGCGGTCCCGGGCTCGGTCTGGCCGCAGCGCAACGTCAGCCAGGAGGCCGTCACCCAGTACTTCCGGGAGCACCCGTCGCTGGCGCCCTTCCTGGACCGGCTGTGGGCGTTCGACGTCTACGCTTCGCCCTGGTTCTCGGCCGTCTACCTGCTGCTGTTCGTCTCGCTCGTCGGGTGCCTGGTACCCCGGCTGCGCCAACACACGCAGAACCTGGTCAAGTCACCACCCGACGCGCCCGCCCGGCTCGACCGCCTGCCGCAGCACGCCCGGCGGGCCACGGCCCAGGACCCGACCCCGGCGGCCCAGGCCGTACGGTCTGCGCTTCGCACGCGGCGCTGGCGGACCATCATGCGTTCGCACGGCGACGGGACCATCACGGTGGCCGCCGAGAAGGGGTACCTGAAGGAGACCGGGAACCTGGTCTTCCACTTCGCGCTGCTGGCGCTGCTGGTGGGCGTCGCGTGGGGCGCCTGGTACGGCTGGCACGGCAACCGGCTCGTGGTCGCCGGGGACGAGTTCTGCGACACGCTGCAGCAGTACGACGAGTACGGCCTCGGTGCGCGCACCGTGGCCGAGGACCTGCCGCCGTTCTGCGTCCGGGTGCTCGACTTCGAGGCGGAGTTCCTCGACACCGGGCAGCCCGCCCAGTACACGGCGAATCTGTCCTATGTGGAGGATGTGGCGGAGCCCCCGCGGGACTGGACGCTGCGGGTGAACGACCCGCTGCGCCTGTCCGGGGCGAACGTCTACCTGCTCGGCCACGGGTACGCGCCGATCCTGCGCTACACCGACCGGGACGGCGAGCAGTTCACCACCGCGGCCCCGTTCCTGCCCGTCGACGGGATGCTGACCAGCGAGGGCGTGGCGAAATTCGCGTACGCCAACGCATCGGCCGCCGAACCGGCCCAGCTCGGCCTGGCCGGCGTGTACCAGCCGACGCTGAACCCGCTCTGCTGGCCGGTCCGCTCCGCAGGCTGCGCGGAGCAGTCCCTGGCCGCATCGGTCTTCCCGGCTGAGCGGAATCCCGCGCTCACCCTCACCGCCTGGCAGGGCGACCTCGGGCTCGGCAGCGGTGCACCGCAGTCGGTCTATGAGCTGGACTCGCGGCAGGTCGCGCTCGGCCGGCTGGAGAACGTGGGGACGACGACCCTGCGGCCGGGGGAGAGCTGGACGTTGCCGGATGGGTCCACAGTGGAGTTCCTCGGGACGAAGCCGTGGGTCACGCTCGCGGTCCGGCATGACCCGGGGTCGGCGATCGTGCTGGTCGGGGCGGGGACGCTCCTGGTCGGGCTGATGGTCTCCCTGTTCGGCAAGCGCCGCCGGGTCTGGGCGCGGATCTCGCCCACCGACGGCGGCGGTAGCCTGATCACACTCGGCGGGCTCGCCCGGACCGAGTATCCGGGCTTCGCGGAAGAGTTCGCGGGTGTGGTGGCCCTCGTTCCCGATCGGGACGCGGAGCCGGTGACGGTCGGTGAGAGGGGTCCGTGATGGCTGAGCTGTCCGACACGCTGTTGTTGGTGGCGGTGGTGACCTACGTGGCCGCGATGATCGGCTACCTCGTCGAGTACGCCTTCGGCACGCGCGGTGCGGTCGCCCGGGTCGCGGCCCGGCCCGTGCGCGAGTTCGTCACGGCGGGCGCCCCGGGGCGGCCGGTTTCGCCGGCTGCCGGCGGCGACGTGGTCGCCGACCGCGCTGCCACGCCCGCTCCCGGCCGTACGGGCATCGCCGGCAGCATCGGGGTGGGCCTCACCGTCGCCGCGCTGGGTGTCCACATCGGAGTCCTGGTGACCCGCGGGATCGCGGCCGGCCGGGTGCCGTGGGGCAACATGTACGAGTTCGTGGTGACGCTGACTGCCGTCTTCGCGGCCGGCTGGCTCGTCCTGCTGGCGAGCCGGCCCGCGCTGCGCCCGCTCGGCCTGTTCGTGACCGCCGTCCAGGCGCTGCTGCTCGGGTTCGCGGGCCTGGTGCTCACCACCCCGGCGGCGCCGCTCATGCCGGCGCTGCAGTCGGTCTGGCTGAAGATCCACGTCTCGGCCGCGGCGACGGCGTCGGGGCTGCTGCTGCTCGCCTTCGTCCCGGCGGCCCTGTTCCTGATCCGGTCGGGCTTCGAAGATGGCAAGCAGCGCTTCCCGTACGGATCGAGCCGCCGGCTGCCGGTAGCCGACACCCTGGAGCGGCTGACGTTCCGGCTGCACGCGTTCGCGTTCCCGATCTGGACGCTCGCGATCATCTGCGGCGCGATCTGGGCCGAGTCGGCCTGGGGCCGGTACTGGGGCTGGGACCCGAAGGAGACCTGGTCGTTCATCTCCTGGGTCGCCTACGCCGCCTACCTGCACGCCCGCGCCACGCCGAGTGTGAAACGCACGACGGCGACCTGGTTCGCCGTGGCCGCCTGGGGCACGATGCTCATCAACCTGTACGTGATCAACTTCGTCGCGGTCGGCCTGCACACCTACGCCGGCGTCGACTGACCTCGATCGTCCGGGAACATCCAGCCACCCGTGACGGGTCACGCCACGGCGTACAGCTTGCTCGTGGGCTAGCTGGCTAGGCCTAGCGCGCTGGTATTGGCGCGAGCAGGTGGCCGGACGGGCCCCTCCACCCCACCCAGCCGCCCGTGACGAATCGGGCTTGGCACACTGATCACCATGTCGGTGGCGCGCTTCCCCTTCGGCGACCTCAAGGAGTTCCTCGCGGCCCTGGAGGCGGCGGGAGAGCTGCACCGGGTGCGGGCGGCGGTGGACCCGACCCTGGAGATCAGTGAGGTCGTGACCCGGACCGTGCGGGCGAAGGGTCCGGCGCTGCTGTTCGAGCAGCCGACGCGGGGCGACATGCCGGTGGCCATCAACCTCTTCGGCACCCCCAAGCGGATGGCGATGGCGCTCGGAGTGTCCGATGTGGACGAGATCGGCGCCCGGATCGGCGAGCTCGTGAGGCCCGAGATCCCGGTCGGGCTCTCCGGCCTACGCGAGGCGCTGGGCAAGGTCATGCAGCTCAAGTCCGTCCCGCCCAAGCGGGTGAAGACGGCATCGTGCCAGGAGGTCGTCTATCAGGGCGACGAGGTGGACCTGAACCGGCTGCCCGGCCTGCAGACCTGGCCCGACGACGGGGGTGTCTTCCACAACTACGGGCTGACCCATACCAAGCACCCCGAGAGCGGTAAGCGCAACCTGGGCCTGTACCGGTTGCAGCAGCACTCGCGCAACAGCCTGGGCATGCACTGGCAGATCCACAAGGACTCGACCGCCCACCACGCCGTCGCCGAGCGGCTCGGGCAGCGCCTTCCGGTAGCCATCGCGATCGGCAACGAACCCGTGGTGTCCTATGTGGCCTCCGCCCCGTTGCCGGGCGACATCGACGAGTACCTGTTCGCGGGGTTCCTGCGCGGAGAGCGGGTGGAGATGGTCGACTGCCGGACCGTCCCGCTGCAGGTGCCGGCGAGCGCACAGATCGTGCTCGAGGGGTACGTCGAGCCTGGTGAGCGCGCCCCCGAGGGACCGTTCGGTGACCATACCGGCTTCTACACGCCGGTCGAGCCGTTCCCGGTGCTGCATGTGGAGTGCATGACGACCCAACGCGACCCGGTCTACCACTCGATCGTCACGTCGAAGCCGCCCCAGGAGGACGGGCCGATCGGGCACGCGACGGAGCGCATCTTCCTGCCTCTCATCAAGTTGCTTATTCCTGACATCGTCGATATGTCGATGCCCGAGCCGGGGGTCTTCCACAACTGCTTGATCGTGTCGATCCGCAAGCGGTACCCGAAGCAGGCCCAGAAGGTGATGAGCGCGATCTGGGGCGCCCACCTGCTCTCGCTGACGAAGCTCATCGTGGTCGTCGACGACGACTGCGATCCGTCGGACTACCACGAGGTGGCGTTCCGCGCCTTCGGAAACGTCGACTACGCGCACGACCTGCAGCTGACCACCGGACCGGTAGACCACCTGGACCACGCGTCGTACCAGCAGTTCTGGGGCGGCAAGGCCGGGCTGGACGCCACCCGTAAGCTGCCCAGCGAGGGGTACACGCGAGGCTGGCCCGACGCGGCCGTGATGTCGCCCGAGATCGTGGCCCGCGTCGACCGCCGCTGGAGGGAGTACGGCCTATGACGGCGACCGCTCCCACATCACCCGTCACGAGCTTCCTGCGCCTGGTCGCCATCGAGCACTCCGTCTTCGCGCTTCCGTTCGCCTATCTCGCGGCGCTGACGGCGATGACCCGCGAGGACGGACGGGTCGACTGGGTGAAGCTGCTGCTTATCACCGTGGCGATGGTCGGCGCCCGAACGTTCGCCATGGCGGTCAACCGTATCGTCGACCGAGGCATCGACGCACGTAACCCTCGTACGGCCGGGCGTGAACTGGTGACGGGTGCGGTGTCCGTCCGTACGGCGTGGATCGGCTCGGCGATCGCGCTCGGGGTCTTCCTCATCGCGGCCGGTGCGCTGAACCCGCTGTGCCTCACCCTGGCTCCGATTGCCCTCGTGGCCCTCGCGGGATACCCGTACGCCAAGCGGTTCACCGACTGGCCGCACGCCGTGCTCGCGGTGGCGCAGATGGTCGGACCGGTGGGCGCGTGGCTCGGTGTCACCGCGACGCTCGCCGGCTCTGGCCCAGCGTGGGTGCTGGGCGCCGCGGTCGGGCTTTGGATCGGCGGATTCGATCTGATCTATGCCTGCCAGGATGCCGAGGTGGACCGCACGATCGGAGTACGCAGCGTGCCGGCCCGGTACGGTGTCGCGTTCGCCCTGAGTCTGTCGATCGCCGTCCATGCCGTCACCTTCGGGCTCTTCGTGTGGTACGGCGATCTGGTCGGCCTCGGCTGGCTGTGGTGGGTCGGGCTCGGACTCGCAGCGGCCGCCTTCGTGTACGAGCACGCCATCGTCCGGACGGGCGACCTGTCCCGGGTGAACCGCGCCTTCTTCACCGCGAACGGCTTCGTGGGCATCGCGCTGTTCGTCTTCGCCGTCGCCGATCTCGTGATGCGGCTTGGCCTGCGCGCGTGACGCCTTTCTCGCTTCGGTGTAAGGAGGGCGGTCGGGAGACGACGGGTTCGGCCGGGAGACGGGTACGGTCGGGACATGCGCACACCCTGGCTCGTCGGGGTCTCCGGGGCCTCCGGCACCCCGTACGCCGCCGCGGTGCTGCGGGGCCTGCTCGACGCGGGCTGCGCCGTCGATCTCGTGGTCTCCCGCGCGGCCAGGCTCACCATCCTCGACGAGACCGGAGGGTCGTTCCGGGACGCGCATTGGCGCACGGACCTCGAGGCGTGGCTCGGCACCCCCCTCGGTGGCGCCGACGTCGCGTACTGGCCCGCGGGTGACCTCGCCGCCGGGCCGAGCTCGGGCTCGTACCCCGCGCACGGCATGGTGGTGGTACCGGCGAGCACGGCCGCCTGCGCGGGCATCGCGGTCGGGCTCTCCAAGGACCTGCTGCAGCGCGCTGCCGAGGTGACTCTCAAGGAGCGCCGTCCGCTGGTCGTCGTGCCTCGCGAGACCCCGGTGACCCGTAGTCACCTGGAGCATCTGCTCGCGCTGCACGACGCCGGTGCCACGGTGCTGCCGGCGAGCCCAGGCTTCTACACGGCGGGGGCGCGGGCGACCGCCGCGCAGCTCGTGGACTTCGTGGCGGGCAAGGTGCTCGACGCGATGGCCGTCCCGCACACCCTCTTCACCCGGTGGAAGGGCTACTGACTTCACACGGCGGCGGGTCTACCGACTCCACACACGGGAGGTACCCCGACCGTCAGGCGTGCGGTCAGCGGGACTGGTTCGGTGCCGACTCACTGATGCTCGCCCCGCCGCCAATGCCCTCTTCGCCCTCAAGCAGCGCACGGACCTCGGACTCCCGAAACCGTCGATGCCCGCCGGGGGTGCGGATGCTGCTGATCCGGCCCGCTGCCGCCCACCGGGTCACGGTCTTCGGGTCGACGCGGAACAGAGCGGCCACCTCACCTGGCGTCAGCAGACGATCTCCAGTGTCCACAAACCCCCTCCTTGCGTCGCACGAAGGTCGAGATCCCGAGCCGGCGCCGAGGTTCGCCCGGATTCGGACTCCCTGGCGTGAGGCGTTGGTGCTCCTTACCTGGCGTGTACGCCCATTACAGCACCGTGATGGCGGCATGTCCGACAAACACGATTCACCCCATCTTGGCGGGGTATAGGCCGGAAAATGGTAGACCGACACTATGATCATCTGGAGAGCGACGCTCCACAGTGGACGTGCACTCAGACGCGGTCGGCCAGGCCCGGGTAACGGAAGACATACCCCCGCTCATCGACCTGTAACTCCGCGACGAAGGTCCCGCTCGTGAAGCGAACCAGGCCGTCGCCCAGCGCCCGGTATCCCTGCGTCGCCGGGACCACCTCGAGGCTCGGCACCAGGATCCAGGCGACCTCGACCTTGTGCGCTACGTCCGGGGCGTCGAGCATCCCGAGCCGCCGGATCGGCAACGTGTTGGTCAGCGGGGAGCCGCCCAGGTCGACGTCGAAGGCCGGCTGGAGCAGACCCGGTTCCTCGCATCCCGGTAGGTCGGCGCGGGCGTGTCCCGCCGCGAGCAGCACCGCGTCGAGGTTCCCCTGCTCGGTGGCGGTGACGCGCCAGCGCCCCGCCGCGCGCTCGAGCCGGACCGAGCGCAGGAAACCAGCGCCTTCAACCGTCACCTCGCAGCGCGTGGTCGCCCACGAGTCGTCGGTGACGATGTCGTACCGGCACGTGTAGGGCACGGGGTCCACGGCGAGCGCGGTTCCCCGCGCCCGCAGCCCGGCCCGCTCCTGGCACATTGCGTGCTCAGACCCGGCGGTGTCGGTGCGTCGCCAGAACAGAGCCGTCGCCTGACCCGTCACCCCTCCGACCCTACCGGCGGTGTGACCGGCCGCCCGCCGTCAGCCGGCCCACCCGGAGAACGTGTCGAAGATCGACCGGAGGAACTCGCCGGCCAGGATGTTGACCACCACCGCGATGAACGTGGCGAACAGTACGAGGGCGCCGGTCACCCAGAGGATCGTCCGCAGCCGCCGGCGGCGCTCCCGACGCCGGTACAGCTCCTGGCCGCGCGAGAGCAGATGCCCGGTCAGCGACCCTGACATCTCGGCTCCGGTGGTGACCGTGCTGCCGCCCGGGACCGCGACGCCGGTGATCGGCTCGGTCACCAGCTCCGTGTAGTTGCCGCCCTGATACGTGCTCGCGGCGGGAATGAGGCGTGGCCTCGTGGCTCGTGGGGGCGAAGGGGTTGTCGGGGGCGAAGGGGTTCGCGGGGCCGACGGGGCTGGCGGTAGCGCTGGCGATGGCTTCGCGGACGGCGGGGCGGGGGGTACCGGAGGTGGCGTCGTGACAGGCGTGGGAACAGTCGAGCCCGGAACGATGGGGGGCGCCGGCGTGGACGTCGTGCCAGCGACCGCGAGGACGCTCGGCCGGCTCGGTGCCGCAGGCGGGCCAGCGGTTGACGGCTTAGCCGGCTCGTGCACCGCGCTGATGGTCGGGGGCGGCGGGACCGGGCCGGGCGGCGGCGGGAACGGCGGGGGTGGGGTGGGAACCGGGGGTCCGGGTGGGCCCGGTGGCACCGGGGAGGGCACCGGGGGCGTCGGCACCGGCTCGGGGGGTGGCGGCACCGGCGAGGGGAAGGGAGACGGCCCGGGCGGCGCCGGTCGCTCCGGTGGCTCCTTGGGCTCCGGCGGTTGGTGCGGCTCGGGTGGCTCGGCTGGCTCCGGAGGCTCCCTCGGCTCCGGCGGCTCCTTCGGGTCCGGCGACGACATCGCCGGGGTGAGCAGGGTCCTCGGATCCAGGCCCGACCACGGACCGCGCTGTCGCGGCGGCTCGGAGAGGTAGGTCGGCGTGAACGGCTTGCGGGTCAACGGGGTTGGCTTGGTCGGCGAGGCCTCCCAGGACTCCGCGAAGGCATCCCGGATCGACTCCTCGTCGGTCTGCAGCGGCACGCGGGTCGGCAGGCCGGCGGCGGTGAGCCCCGGCCAGACGGGCTCCGTACGCTCCGGAGATCCGTCCCGGTCACCCGCCGCGGCGGCGGAGTCGGGCGGCGCGGTCAGGGTCGTCGTTGGCTCGGCCGGGTCCTCGGCCGTGCTCGCGGGCGGCCGAGCGCCATCGGGAGCAGCCATGAGCTTCGTCGGGGGCTCGGGCCGATCAGCCACGTCATCCTTGCCCAGCGTCGCCCCGTCCGAGTTGTCGACCACGCCTGTCCTCCTTCCCCGTTCCCACCCCTGTCCTCTGCCGGGTATCACCGTGCCATAGCCGAGCCAGTGTGCACAGCCCGTTGGATGTCGCCAGGCCGACGGCCAGCGGATAAACCCTACGCCGGACGGCCTGTCCGATGATGACTGTGCATGCCCACTGCACCTCATTGTGAAACGGACACCCCTGGGTACGCTGCGGACATGAGCAAGCGCCAGCGAGCGAATCATAGGGACAGTGCGCTGGGAGCCTCGTGGCCGCGCGCAGCGAAGCGAGCACGGCCATGAGCGAGCGCCAGCGAGCGAGTCATAGGGACAGTGCGCTGGGAGCGTCGTGGCCGCGCGCAGCGAAGCGAGCACGGCCATGAGCGAGCGCCAGCGAGCGAGTCATAGGGACAGTGCGCTGGGAGCCTCATGGCCGCGCGCAGCGAAGCGAGCACGGCCATGAGCGGGGACAGCGGCTGGCGCGCAGAGATCGAGGAGAAGGTCTACGGCGGGCAGCGCCTGAGCCGGGACGATGGCGAGGCACTGTACGCCTGCGACGACCTGTCGTGGCTCGGCCGGCTCGCGCACCACCGGCGCACCGATCTCAACGGGGACCGGGTGATGTTCAACGTCAACCGGCATCTCAACCTGACCAATGTCTGCAGTGCCTCCTGCGCGTACTGCTCGTTCCAGCGCAAGCCGGGCGAGAAGTCCGCGTACACGATGCGCGTCGAGGAGGCCGTGGCCAAGGCCAAGGAGATGGAGGGCGAGCAGCTCACCGAGCTGCACATCGTCAATGGCCTGCACCCGACGCTGCCCTGGAAGTACTACCCCCGGGTGCTGCGCGCCCTCTCCGAGGCGCTGCCCGGTGTGTCGCTCAAGTGCTTCACCGCCACCGAGATCCACTGGTTCGAGAAGATCTCCGGCCTGCCCGCCGACGAGATCCTCGACGAACTCATCGACGCCGGTCTGTCCTCGCTGACGGGTGGGGGCGCCGAGATCTTCGACTGGGAGGTACGGGAGCACATCGTCGACCACGCCACGCACTGGGAGGACTGGTCGCGCATCCACCGGCTGGCCCACGCCAAGGGCCTGCGCACACCAGCGACGATGCTCTATGGCCACATCGAGGAGCCCCGGCACCGGGTCGACCACGTGCTGCGGCTACGCGAACTGCAGGATGAGACCGGCGGCTTCGTGGTCTTCATCCCGCTGCGCTACCAGCACGACTTCGTCGACTCCGCCGACGGCGTGATCCGCAACCGGCTGCAGGCGCGCACCACGATGGCCTCGCCGGCCGAGTCGCTCAAGACATTCGCGGTGTCCCGGTTGCTCTTCGACAACGTGCCCCACCTGAAGTGCTTCTGGGTCATGCATGGCGTCTCGCTCGCGCAGCTGTCGCTCAACTTCGGCGTGGACGATCTGGACGGCTCCGTCGTCGAATACAAGATCACCCATGACGCCGACGCGTACGGCACGCCGACGACGATGCGCCGTGAGGACCTGCTCGAGCTCATCGGGGACGCGGGGTTCCGGCCGGTCGAGCGCAACACCCGCTACGAGGTGGTCCGGGAGTACGACGCCCCGCCGACGCAGCGCGAGCGCCGAGCCGAACCGCAGGACGTCTGGGCATGACCACCCGGTCTCGCCCGGTCGCCGCCGTGCCGCGGCGCGACGAGCAGGGCCGGGTGGTGAGCCTGCCCGAACTCGTGGCCGCGGCCGTGGGCTTCACCGTGGTGAACGCGGTCGGGCTCGTGGCCATCGACGGCCTGCTGGCGGTGCTTGGCCTCTCGTCGTTCGGGCGCTCCTCGGGCTGGCTCGTGATGATCCTGCCGGCATTCCTGTACTTCGACGACTTCCGGGGGTGGAAGGCGTACCGGCTGCGCTGGCTGGTGGCGCCGGTCGCGGCCCTGGTCGGGATCACGCTGGGGCTGTTCGCAGCCGGGTTCGCGCGCGATGCGGGACCGTTGGTGTCCGGCGCCGTCGGGGCGCTGGTGGCCGTGCTCGCCTTCGCGCCCGTATGGTTCGTCGGCATCCGCAGCCTCACCTCCGGCCGTACGCAGCACCAGTCGGGTGGACCACGCCAAAGGCGGAGGCCGAGATGAATCCCGTGTTGAGGTATACGCTGGCCCGCGTCGCGCTGTTCGCGGTCTGCGTCGGCCTGGTGTTCCTGCCACCGGGCCTGAACCCGCTGCTCAAACTGCTCATCGCGTTGCTGGTGTCGTCCGTCGCCTCGTTCTTCCTCCTGCGCCAGTGGCGCGACGAGGTGGCTGAGCAGCTGTCCACGAGCAGCCGCCGCCGGCTGGACGAGAAGGAGCGGCTGCGGGCCGCGCTGGCCGGTGAGGACGAGCCCACCGACGATGATCGACGCTGATGAACCTATCGTGGCGGTGGCGCTCGGCGCGGCGTAGTCGATCGACCGGTCGTACGGGTGCGGGCCTGGGCCGCTCCAGCGAGCGCGGCCGTCACTGACGGTGGCTCGCCCGTACCGGCACAACCAGCGGGCCGTGCTCGCCGGTGATGACCCGGACCCGGGCTCCGTAGTGTGTCGACAGCGCCTCCTCCGTGAGCACCTCCGCGGGCTTCCCGGTGGCGATGACCCGACCGCCCGCCAGCAGCACGAGGCGGTCGGCATACTCGCCCGCCACCGACAGGTCGTGCATAGTCGCCACCACCGTGAGGTTGCCGTCCCGGCGAAGCTCGTCGACGAGGTCGAGCACCTCTTGCTGGTGGCCGATGTCCAGCGCCGAGGTCGGCTCGTCGAGCAGCAGGATTCCCGCCTCCTGGGCCAGCGCCCGGGCCAGGAACGCGCGTTGCCGCTCCCCACCCGAGAGCGTCTCCAGTCTACGGCCGACGAGCGGCGTGAGGTCCAGGCGGTCCAGCACCCGCACGACCGCGTCAACGTCCGATGTGGACTCTCGCCCGAGGGTGCGGATGTACGGCGTACGCCCGAGGAGCACATAGTCGAGCACCGCCATCCCGGGCGGCACCTCCGGCGCCTGCGGCACCATGGCGACGAGCCGGGCCCGCTCACGCCGACTGAGCCGGTCCACCGGCGTACCGTGCAGCCGGATCTCGCCCCGGAAACCGACCAGAGCGCCGACCGCCCGCAGCAGGGTGGACTTGCCGGCGCCGTTGGGGCCGATGACCGTCACCCACTCACCGGGGGCGACGTGAAGGTCGACGCCGTGCAGGATCGGCGCACCGCCCAGCGACACCCGTACGCCCTCGGCCGTGACCGCATCGCCAGCCATCAGATACCTACCCGCTTCGCAGTCCGCAGGACGAGCACGAAGAAGGGCGCGCCCAGGAACGCCGTGATGACGCCGATCGGCACCTCGGTCGGCGCCAGCACCAGCCGGGCGAGCAGGTCCGAGATGACCAGGAACGCGCCGCCGAAGAGCACCGACAGCGGCAGGATGAGTCGGTAGCTGGTTCCGGCGACGAGCCGGATGATGTGGGGCACGATGATGCCGACGAACGCGATCAGGCCCGACACGGCGACGGCGGCGGCGGTGCCGAGCGACGCCGCGACGAGCAGGATGACCCGCGACCGTCGGGGGTGCAGGCCGAGGCTCGTCGCCTCCTCGTCGCCGACCGCGAACACGTCGAGCTCGCGCCGGTGGGCCAGCACCACGACGGCGGCCAGCAGCGCGTACGGCAGCGCCAGCCGTACCTCGTCCCAGCCGCTCGTCACCAGGCTGCCCAGGATGAATGTGTAGACCTCCCGGATCGTCTCCACGTTGCGCTGCAGGATGTACGTCTGGATGGCGGTGAGGAACGCGACCACGGCCACGCCGGCGAGCAGGAGCGTCGTCGGGGTCCGCACCCGGGCGCCGGCCGCGCCCAGGCCGTACGCCAGGAAGACACCGACCAGCGCCCCCGCGAAGGCGAACGCCGGCACCAGCCCACTGCCGCCGGTCGTTGCGCCCCCGGTGACGGTGCTCCCGGACAGGCCGAGGGCGACCGCGGCCGTCGCCCCGAGGCCGGCGCCGGCGGCGACCCCGAGCAGGTACGGGTCGGCCAGCGCGTTGCGGAACACGCCCTGGTAGCAGCCACCAGCCAGGGCGAGCATCGCCCCGACGATCAGGCCGAGGATCACGCGGGGCAGGCGGAGCTGGGTGACGATGGCCTGCTGCTGCGGAGTCAGTCCACTGTGGATATCGACGCCGGGGAGGAAGTTGAGCACCTCGGCGGCGACGCCGATCGGGTTCAACCGGACCGGGCCCAGGGCGAGTCCGAGCACGGACGCGACCACGACCGCCCCGACTCCGGCGGCCAACCAGCCCACCGTGAGCCGAGCCGGTCGCGGCCGGTCCGCACGGGTTAGTGCCACGGTTCTCAGCTCGCCGGCACCGCCGCGACGGCGTCCACAATGGCCCGTTGGAGGTCGACGATCCGTGGCCCCCAGCGGGAGGCCACATCCGGGTCGAGCTCGACGATCGCGCCGGTCTGCACCGCGGTCAGCCCCGACCAGCCGGGTCGGGCCGCCACCGTCTCGGCGGTCTCGCCGCCCGGGAAGGCGTCGGCCAGGAAGATGAGATCGGGGTCGGCGGCGAGGATGCGCTCCTCCGACAGCTGGGGGTAGGCGTTGGCCTCGTTGCCCTCGTCGCCGATGTTCTCCAGACCGGCGGCGGTGAACAGGGTGCCGATGAAGGTCTGCGAGGTCACGGTGTAGTAGCTGGTGTCCAACTCATAGAAGTACGTGAGCGGCTCGGACCGTGCCGGCAGGTCCTCGACCAGCTTGGTCAACTCGGTCGTCATCGTCTCGACGAGTGCCTCGGCCGTGTCCGAATGCCCGGTGAGCGCGCCCAGGTCGAAGATCTCCTGGTAGGTGTCGTCCACTGTGGTCGCCGCCGCGCCGTGGTAGACGGGGATGTCCAACGCTCGCAGCGCCGCCACGATGCCCCCGATATCGTCGGAGACCACCACCAGGTCGGGTTCGTAGGCAGCGACCGCCTCGACGTTGGGGGTGTAGCCGGACAGGTCGGTGACTGGTGCGTCGGCAGGGTAGTTGGAGAGCTCATCAACGGCCACGACCTGCGGTCCGGCATCGACGGCGAAGAGGATCTCGGTCAGTGCCGCCGAGAGCGACACGATCCGTTGGGGCTGTGCGTCGAGGGTCACGGAGCCGACCGTCACCGGATAGCCGCTGCCGGTTTCGGTCGGGATCGGACCGTCTGATGTGGAGCCACAGCCGGCGGCGGCAACGGCCAGTGCGACCGCGGCGAGGGTGGTCAGGGTACGTCTCATCGTTCCTCCTGTCGGTCGAGGGATTGGGCATCGCCGACAGGGGCACTGATGGGGCTGGCCGCCATCCGCGAGGCACTCTTCCTCGAGAGCGCTGATTCGCGACCGACCTCAGGCGACCTGGCTCGTTCCCTCGATCTCGAGGGGCATCACAGTTGCGGGACAGCGCCGGAATCCCACCGGCTTCGCTGCGGAACGGTCGAGTTGACGGTAGCCGCCCCGCCGTGGCGCCGGCAACCCGGGTCCCACCAGCCCCATCTGCATCACTATGGCCCCGTCGTCCGCTCGCGGCGGCGGGGTTCGCTGGCGCTCATTCCTCGCGCTCGCGGAGCCTCGTTGCCTCAGTTCTCGCGCTCGCGGTCCTCCATGAGGATGATGTGGTGGCCATCGGGGTCGACGAGCGCGGCGAGCCACCGCTCGGTGGAGCCGTCGCGGTGCGCCACATGAGGGTCGCCGATCTCGATCCCCTCACCCCGTAACCGCGCCACCTCGGCGTCGATCGCCTCCACTCGGAAGTAGAGCACGCACCGGCTGGTGTACTCCTTCGCCTCGGGCACCCCGAGATACAGCCATACATCGCCGCTGGCGAAGAAGGCCATCGGTTGTCCCGGGACGGTGAACAGGTGCGGGATGCCCAGCGCGTCGCGGTAGAAGGCGACCGATCGCTCTACGTCGGTCACGCTGATGTGGACCTGGCCCAATGCCCCGAGTGCCATCGCTACTCCTTCACTATGGTAAAAGATTAACCGTGGTTCAGAGTAACGGATTGCCCGCGCTGCCGCCCGGCCTGCCCGCCGACGACCGGCACGAGACCGCCAACGCGCTGCACTCCGCCGCGCTGCGGCTGCTGCGCCGAGCCCGCACGGCCGACGCCAGCATGGATCTTGACGGCCCTCGCGCGTCGGCGCTGTCGGTGCTGGTCTTCGCCGGCCCGATGCCGATCGGTCGACTCGCCGCCGTGGAGCAGGTCTCCGCACCGGCGATCACCAAGACCGTGACGGCGCTCGAGGCGGCCCGGCTCGTCCGGCGTGAGCGCTCGGCTGCCGACCGTCGCGTGGTACTAGTCCGGGCAACGGCCAAGGGCCGGGCGCTGCTGGAGCGCGGCCGCGCCGCCCGGGTGCGCGTCGTCGCTGACCTGCTGGCCGACCTCGGCGAGGCCGACCTGCGCACGCTGGCCCGGGCGGCCGCCGTCCTCACCCGCGTGCTGTGACGCGCGCGCGGCGCCGCGGGGCCGACACCGCCGCGCTGCGGTGTAAGCACGGTGCCCCTCCTGAAACGAAGCTGTGTTGCTCGCAGCCGCGGGACTCGCAAGCTCGGTCCTCGCGCTCGCGGCTGCGTACGGCAAAGGTGCCCCTCCTGAGACGGCAGCGGGTGGCTCGGATCGGCGACGATGTGCCGGATGTGGGACTCGGGTGGTGCGGGATCGGCACCGTGGTGCGGTCACGGTCGGTGACCGGGTTGGTGGCCGGGGGGCGGGGATAGGCCCGGCGGTCGAGGTGGTTGCACTGTGGGCACCCGGAACGACCGGGTGAATGCGATGCCCCGCCCCGCCCGACCGCGGCCCCGCCGCCGGTCACGGAGCGTGAGGGCCAGCGGGTGTCGCC
>JBQGBY010000153.1:0-87738 GCA_052038195.1 Micromonosporaceae bacterium
GGTGGGCGGGGGGGGGGGGGGGTGGGCCTGGTCGACGGCGCGGGGCGGGGGCGGGGGGGGGGGGCGGGCCCCCCCCGCGTCCGTACGGTCAGCGGGGTCGGGCCGGCCATCGAGGAACTCCGTGCCCTCCTCCCCCGCCCAGCCACCCATGAGGAACTCCAGCAGCTCGGCGAAGCCGAGCATGGCCCAGCCCAGCCCGCGGGTCCAGGTGCTGAACGGGGAGTAGCCCTGCTGGGTGCTCGGGCAGCGGTACCGGCCGTCGTTCACGTTGAAGATCGACTCGTGGGCAGTGCGGCCCCGCACGTCGTAGCGGTCCCGACCCTGGCCGTAGAAGATGTTGTAGCGGGCGGTGGTCGCGGCGTGCTCGAGCAGCCGGTCGAGCAGTGAGATCCGCTCGTCGTGCTCGCCTATGAGCGCGTGGCCCAGCAGGTGCGCCACCGCGAGCGACCGGCCGGAGCGGATGGTGTCCACGAAGAGCGACTGCGGCCCGTTGAAGGAGTAGATGTATCCGGTGCCGTCGGCCGTGCGGCGCCACCGGGCGGCCTGCACGGCGCCACTGACCTTCAGCGCCAGCTCGCACAGGTCCCGGTCGGAGTCGGCGAAGCGACCCTCGTTCATCAGCCGCCGCAGGTTGCCGTAGGTACTGACGTTGGTGAACCCATGGTCGTGGACGCCCATGTGGCTGACGTGGCCAGCCATTACCCTTAGGGTCATCTCCCGCCCGAGCCGCAGGAAGTGCTCGTCACCGGTGGCGTCGTATTGCAGCAGCGCCGAGCCGTACTGGAAGCCCCGCGTCCACTCGGTCCAGCCCCGGGCCGTGTACCGACCGTCCACAGTGAACACCGGTGAGGCGCGTTCGGGCGGGCAGGTCTGCTCGATCGAGTCGATCTTCGTTGCGCTGGCGAGCCAGAGCCGGTCGATGGCGGGCAGCAGGTCGGCCGCGGTGAGCTTCTCGTCGACGTCCACGGGCGCTAGCTCCTCCTCAGAGTCCGTCGGGCGGTCCGGCGGCAGTGACCTGACTCGCGACTGTAGCGAAGGCGGCCCGGCCCGCAGCGAGGATCTCCGGGCCCGGGAGTGCCCACAGGTCGTCGTTGAAGACCTCGACCTCGACCGGCCCACGGTAGCCGGTGGCCATCACCGCCGACCAGATCCGGGCCAGCTCCACGTGTCCCGCGCCGGGCAGCGCCCGTCCATTAAGGACACCGGCGGGTAGCGGCGTGACCCAATCCGCAAGTTGGAGGCTCGCGATGCGCTGGCCGGCCCGCGCGATCAGTGTGTACAGGTCGGGGTCCCACCACACGTGGTACGTGTCAATGACGACGCCGACCACCCCGACCGGGTGGGCCTCGGCGATGTCGAGCGCCTGGGACAGAGTGCTGATGACGCTCCGGTCCGAGGCGAACATCGGGTGCAGGGGTTCGACGGCGAGCTGGACGCCGGCGGCGGCCGCGTAGGGCGCGAGCACGGCGACGGCGTCGGCGACATGGCACCGGGCGCCGTCAATGTCCCGGTCTCCGTCGCGCAGGCCGCCGCTGACCAGCACCAGCACCGGCGCCCCGAGCGTGGCGGCCTCGTCGACCGCGCGCTGGTTGTCCTCACGCCAGCGCTCGCGCTGGAAGAAGCCGCCGCGGCACAGGGTGGACACCTGCAGTCCCGCGTCATGGACGGCCCGGGCCGTGCGGAGCAACCCGTGCTCGTGGGTCTGCTCCCGCCAGAGCCCCACGTGGGTCACCGCGGCCTCGACACATCCGGCGATGAGGTCGGATGTCGGCCACCGGCTCGCGGTGGCCTGGTTGAACGAGAAGGTCATTGCTATTGCCCTATTCAAGTGGAGCGATCTCGATACGGCGACCCTCGTGGGCCGAGCGCATAGCCATCTCCGCGAGCTGAACGCCGCGTGCGGCCGCGAAGAAGTCCCATGGGAAAGCCTCGCCGTCGATCACGTGGCGCAGGAACGCCGACCACTGAACCTTGAAGCCGTTGTCAAACTCCTCGTTGTCGGGCACCTCCTGCCACTGCGCTCGAAACGGCAGCTCCGACGGGACGTCGGGGTCCCAAACCGGCCTGGGGGTAACGGCACGGTGCTGGGTGGCGCACCGACGCAATCCCGCGACGGCGGACCCTTCGGTGCCGTCCACCTGGAACTCGACCAGCTCGTCGCGATGGACCCGAACCGCCCACGACGAGTTGATCTGCGCGACGATACCACCTTCCAGTTCGAAGATCGCATATGCGGCGTCGTCCGCGGTGGCGGAGTAGTGCATGCCGTCCTCATCGACGCGCCTCGGGATGTGGGTCGCGACGTGGGCCGTCACCGCACGCACGGGCGCGAATATCTGCTCGAGGACGTAGTGCCAGTGCGGAAACATGTCCAGCACGATGCCGCCGCCGTCGGCGGCCCGGTAGTTCCACGATGGACGTTGGGCCCTCTGCCAGTCGCCTTCAAACACCCAGTAACCGAAGTCGCCCCGCACGGACAGGATCCGGCCGAAGAAGCCACCGTCGACGAGGCGCTTGAGCTTGCGCAGCCCCGGCAGGAACAGCTTGTCCTGGACGACACCGTGCCGAACGCCGGCGTCGCGCGCCGTCCGCGCAAGCCGCAACGCGGTCCGCGTCGTGGGCGCGAGTGGTTTCTCCGTGTAGACGTGCTTGCCGGCGGCGATAGCGGCGAGCGTGGCCTGCTCCCGTAACTGGGTCAGCTGCGCGTCGAAGTAGATGTCCACGTCGTCGCGTGCGAGCACGTCCGGCAGCTCCGTACTCCAGTCGGGCAGGCCGTGCCGTTTGGCGATCTCGGCGAGCCGACTCGGGTTTCGGCCCACCAGGACGATCTCGGGCCAGATCCGATCGCCATCGGAACACGGGACGCCGCCTGCATCACGTATCGCGAGCAGCGACCGTACAAGGTGCTGGCGGTAACCCATCCGGCCGGTCACACCGTTGACGGCGACTCTGACGGTCCTCAACGCCACGGACCCTCCTTTGGGACATGATGCGCACCCGGCGGCCGCGACGCTGTGGCCGCCAGTGTGCCACGAAGTTGACAATGCCAGTCAGGAAAGCGCTTGTTCGGTCATTCTGGCCGATGCGCGCCGTACAACCACGTGCAGCGCGAACAGTACGAGGCCCGGCAGCAGCAGCGACAGGACAGGTATGGCCATCGCCAGAGTCGTCGCGACCGCGACGGTCGCCACGATCGCGAGCGCGCAACTGGGGCGATGGAGGAGCAGGCGGACCGACCACCGCAGGGCGGCGCGCCAACCGGAAGCCTGGTCCTGGCCGATCCGGACGGTCGCCGCGGCGGCGACGGCGAGCAGCCCCGCAGCCACCAGCGCCAGGGCGGCGGTGGCGACGCCCGCTCCTGGGATCGACGCTGTGCGGAGCAGATGGACGTCGAGGAGTAGCACGCCGGCGACCACCAGCGCGACGGCGGTGACGGCCAGGCCGCTGCCCAACCCCCGTCGGGCGGCCGCGAGTAGCTCACGGGGGTCGGGCAGCTTGCGCTGGGAACACAGCCGATCGACGGCGACGCTGGCGGCGGCGATGGTAGCCCCCGCGGTCACGACGGGAAGGCAGCCGAGCGTCACGGCGAACCCCAGGACCGTCAGGTCGGCCGCCTGGGTCACCGACTCCCGCCAGTCGGACCGGCTCATCCCTTCAGCCCCGATGTGTTGATGCCCTCGACGAGTAGCCGCTGGAAGGCCAGGAAGAAGAAGAACATGGGGATCAGCGACAGCATCGACATCGCGAACATCGGGCCGAGCTCGGTCTGCCCCTCGCTGCCGAGGAAGAGCCGCAGCCCGATCGGCACGGTGTAGTTGTCGGTCGAGTAGAGGTAGATGAGCTGGCTGAAGAAGTCGTTCCAGGTCCAGATGAAGGAGAAGATCGCGGTGGTGACGATCGCAGGCCGGGACAGCGGTAGGATGACGTGTCTGAATATTCCGTTCGAGGAGCAGCCGTCGACCTTGGCCGCCTCGTCGAGCTCCCGCGGGATGCCCCGCATGAACTGCACCATCAGGAAGACGAAGAACGCCTCCGTGGCGAGTATTTTGGGGACGACCAACGGCAGCGGCGTGTCGATCCAGCCGAGGAACTTGAACAGCACGAACTGCGGCACGATCAGGACGTGGTGCGGGAGCAGCAGCGTCGCGATCATCACGGCGAAGAACGCGCCCCGCAGCGGGAACCGCAACCGACCGAACGCGTAGGCGGCGACCAGGCACGAGGCGGAGTTCGCGATCACGACGGCGACGGCGATCACCGTGCTGTTCAGGAAGAATCGGGCGAAGCTCACCGTCTCCATGCCGGTCCAGCCCCGCACGTAGTTGTCCAGCGTCGGCGCCTCGGGGATGAGGCTGAGGTTGCGCGCCACCTCGTTGTTCGGCTTGAGCGACGACGCGGCCAGCCACGCCAGCGGATACAGCACGATCGCGAGCAGCGCCAGGATCGACACGGTGCGCACCACGGTGCCGGCCACCCGGCGGACCGACCTCCTGTCCCGCCACGCGGCGAGGGTCACGGTGGTCATCTGGCCTCCTCCGCGTCCGAGTAGTGGACCCAGAACCGACCGGTCTGGAAGATGATCACGGTGATCAGCCCCATCCCGACCAACATGATCCAGGCGAGCGCCGACGCGTAGCCGATGCGGGACTCCCCGAAGCCCTCGAGGTAGAGGTAGAGCGTGTAGACCATGGTTGCCTTGACGGGACCGCCCTGCCCGCCACCGATTATGTAGGCCGAGGTGAATATCTGAGAACTGTGTATGGCTTCGAGGACGAGGTTGAAGAAGATGACCGGCGACAGCATCGGCAAGGTGATGTTGAGGAACTGCCGGAGCTTGCCGGCGCCGTCGACCGCCGCGGCCTCATAGAGCTCGCTCGGGATCTGCTTGAGCCCGGCCAGGAAGATCACCATCGGAGCGCCGAACTGCCAGACGCTCAGGAGCACGATCGTCCAGATGACGTAGCGCGGGTCGTTGACCCATGGCTTGCCCTGGATGCCGACCGACCCGAGGATCTCGTTGATCGCACCGGCACGACTGAACAACGACTGCCAGACGAGGGCAAGCCCGACGCTGGCACCGAGCAGCGAGGGCAGGTAGAACATCGCCCGGGCGACGCCGACCCCTCGCCGCGGTCGCACCAGCAGCATCGCCACCCCGAGGGCGACGGCGAGCTTGAGCGGCGTGGCCGCGAGGGCGTACGTGGCGGTCACCTTGACTGAGTGCCAGAACGTCGGATCGTCGGTGAACATGCGGTCGTAGTTGCGGAACCCCACGTACTGACCGCTGTTGGAGATGAGGTCCCAGTTGGTGAAGCTGAGGTAGAGCGAGTAGATCATCGGGACGGCGGTGATCGCCATCAGCCCGAGAAGCCAGGGGGACAGGAACACGTACCCGGCAACCGCCTCGCGCCGGCGCCCGATCCCGGGCCCCCGGCGGCGTCGCCGCGCGGGGGTCCGGACCGGACTGCGGTCGCCGAGGGGGGTGGCCGGCGTGTCAACCGTGAGCACGCCAGCCTCCTCTCTCTTCAGTGGACGATGGGAGATCAGATCTCCAGCTTGGATGGTGCCTGTTGCATGAACTCCTTGGCCGCCTGCGCGGGCGTCGCCTGACCAAACTGGACACTCTCCGCGATCTGGGTGAGCAGGGTCCGGATCGCGGCCGCGCCGCTGGGAGGAACGGAGGGCGCCGGGCCGAACATCTCCTGCATGGCGTTCTCGAAGTCCACCGTCGCCTTCATGTTCTTGTCGGTCAGTGAGCCCTGCACGGACGTGCGGATCTCCAGGTTCGCCGGAAGCCCACGCTCCGTGCCGAGGATCTTGCCGGCCTCGGGGTCATTGATGAAGAAGTTGAGTACATCGGCGACCGTGGCCGCGTGATCGGTCTTGGCGTAGCCGGCGAAATACAGCGCGGCCCGAGCCCACTGACCGCTCGGGTCGCCGGGGTAGGAGACCAGGCCGAGCTCGTCCTCGGTGTTCTTCGCCAGTTCAGGCATCTGGTTCGACCACATAAACGACGTCGCCGCCTGGCCGGTCACCACGAGCTGGCTGGTGACGCTACCGGAGTTCGCGACGTGGATCACGTCCGCCGGCGGAGTCGCTCGGGCCGCCCGGGCGACCGCCCACATCTCGAACCACCGGGTCAGGTCCTCCTCGGTGAACCCGATCGAGGCGCCGTCGTAGAAGACCTTGTCCTGCTGACGCAGCCAGACCCACAGCGCCTTGTAGTCGGCGGACGGATCCATCGTCCCGTAGACCGTGTAGCCGGTCCTGGCGCTGACGTCGGTCGCCCAGGCGATCAGTTTCTCCCACGTCCAGCCGATCTCCGGCTCGTTGACGCCGAGCTCCTCCACCAGCGACTTGTTGTAGATCATCGCGGGGGTGTTCTCGGCGAGTGGTATCGCCACCTGCTTGCCGTCCACCTTGCCGTAGTCGACCAGGCTGGCCGGCAGCTTGCTGATGTCCACGCGTCCGGCGGCGACGTAGTTGGTCAGGTCGAGGGTCTGGTCGCGCGCCGCGACGCCGCCGAGCATGTTGTCGTCGAGCTGGAAGATGTCCGCAGCCGAGCCCGCGGCCAGGTTCGTGTTGAGCTTGTCGATGTAGCCGGCGTTGGCCTGCCACGTCTCCGTAAACGTGACGTTCGGGTGCTTCTGGTGGTAGAGCTCCAGCACCTTATGGGTGAGCTCCGCCCTGGCGTCGCCGCCCCACCAGAAGACGCTCAGCTCGACGGGACCGGTCTCCAGCGGCGCGACCTCGGGCGTCGTCGGGGTGTTCGAGCCACTCGTAGCACAGGCGGACAATGCCAAGGCAAGGCCCGCCATGATGATCGGGATGAGCCGGCGAGGGGGAGTCTGTCGACGGATAAACATCTATCAACTCCTAGGGACGAGATCTACCGGCCGGTCGGATGACCGCCCGGGCTGTGCTGCGCCGCCGGATGGACCGGCGCCAGTTGTCCGGCGGGGGATGAGAGTGGCGGGCAGGACCACCCGGGTGGCGCATCGGCCGACGGCGCCGCATCGGACGCGGCCATTGCCCGTCCCGTCCAAGCCCGCGGAGTGCAGGAGAAGGTCGACAGCGGCGACACCGGCCGATGTGGCCGGTGTCGCCACCGTCGTGAGCTCGGCGTGCCCGGCCAGCGGAGTGTCACCGATACCGATGACACTCATGTCCGCGGGTACGTCGGTGCCCCCTGACCGCAACGCCTCGAGGAGTCCGACGGCGACGAGGTCGTTGCAGGCGAGCACCCCGGTAGCCGGGCCGGTGCGGATCGCCTCCGCCGCAGCCGTACCGCCGGTCACGGCCGGGGCGAATGGTCCGACGACCGAGAGAAGTACGTCCCGGGCCGTCGCGGCGGTGGCGGCCGCCCGGCGAATGTCGCGGTCCCTCCAGCAGCCGCTATGACCGCCGATGTAGACGAGCCGGCGGTGACCCAGGTCGATGAGATGCTCGATCGCTTGCCGGGCACCACCGGCGATATCGGCTACCACGCCCGGCACGTCGGTGACTGTGCGGTTGACGACGACCAGCGGCACGTCACGCGAGAGCCGCAGGATCGAGATGTCGTCCTGATGAGGGCTGCACAGGAGAATCCCAGCCACATGCGTTGTCAGCGTCCGGACAAGGTCCTTCTCGATCGCCGCGCTGGAGTCGGCGTCAGCCAGGTAGACCCGGTAACCACGCCTGCGCGCCTGCCGCTGGGCTGCCTTGGCAAATGGCGCGAAGAACGAGTCGGACAGGTCGGCGACGACGAGGCCGACGTTGCCTCGTGACTCGCTCGGGACGCTGCTTGGATCGGCGGCGTGCGTCATGGGTGCCGACCCAACGGTCCGGCGCGGCCGGAACGCTCTGGACCCGGTGGAGACGGTGACCTGTTGGCGCGCGCGACCTTGGTGGTTGCAGGCATACGCGCTCCCTTCAGGGTGTGGATGTTGACCTGAGGGCGTTGATCAGTGGAACTATGGAGAAGTAGGCGGGTTTGACGCCGCCGGACGAGATCGCCAAGGCTCCGGATAGAGTTCCCGCCACTCTGCCACTCGGAACCCCGTTAGGCAAGCGCTTTCCTACTGAACTTTGGGTGGCGTTGGACCCTTGACGAGTGGGCGGCGACGGGGTCTACCATCGCTGGGCCGCAGGAAGGGGCGGACATGACACAGGCACGGAAGCGGTACGCGATCGTCGGAGCCGGCGCCCGAGCCGAGATGTTCCTCCGAGCGATCGTGCGCGACCACAGCGGCGCGGCTGAACTCGTCGCCATCGCGGACACGAACGCCGCCAGGGTGGCGGCCCACTGTCGGTGGTTGCATGAGCTCGGTCATCCTCCGGTCGCGACCTATGCCGCCACAGACTTCGTCAGCATGCTCGATAAGGAACGCGTCGACGCGGTTCTGGTCACGTCGGTCGACTCGACGCACGACGAGTACATCGTGGCGGCGGTTGACGCCGGCCGAGCGGTCATCACGGAGAAGCCGATGACCATCGACGCACAGCGATGCACCCGGATACTGGCCGCGGCCCGGGCCGCCACGGTGCCGGTGCAGGTCGCGTTCAACTACCGGTTCAACCCGGTGCACGAGCGGGTCCGGGAGCTCATCGCGTCGGGCGTGATCGGTGAGGTGGGCTCGGTGCACTTCGAGTGGCTGCTCGACGTGCGACACGGCGCCGACTACTTCCGTCGTTGGCACCGCGACCGCGCGAACTCCGGTGGCCTGCTCGTGCACAAGGCGAGTCACCACTTCGATCTGGTCAACTGGTGGATCTCCAGCGTGCCGGTCCGGGTGTTCGCCGACGGCAGGCTGTTCTTCTACGGGCCGGCCGGGAAGGCGCGCGGGTATGACCGCGGCTACGTGCGGGCGCACGGCGACCCCGCCGCCGCCGACGATCCGTTCGCAATCGCGCTGGACGCCGACCCACGGCTGCGAGCGCTCTACCTCGAGGCCGAGGGCGAGGACGGCTACCTGCGTGACCGCAACGTCTTCGCGCCGGGGGTTTCGATCGAGGACGACATGGCCGTGCTGGTGCGGTACGCGTCGGGCGCCACCATGTCGTACCACCTGCATGCCTACTCGCCGTGGGAGGGTTACCGGGTGATGGTGAACGGCTCGGCCGGCCGGCTCGAGTTGTCCGTTATAGAGAGCGACCACGTGAGCCGTGCCCACGCTCGGTCGGTGAAGGGCGGTGCCACCTCGGCGAGCTCGCGAGCCGGACAACGCCGCCGGGCGATGGCCCAGCAGGGCGGCCGCGAGCCCGCCGAGCAGGGCTCAACCCGGTTGACCGTACATCCCTTCTGGCGGCCCCCGGTCGTGGTTGAGCTGGGCGGCTTAGTCCGCGAGGGGCATGGCGGCGCCGACGCGCGAATGACCGCGCAGCTGTTCGCCGGCAGAGTAGGTCCCGACCCGCTCGGACGCAGCGCCACCGCGGTCGACGGCGCGCTCGCGCTTCTGACGGGACTCGCCGCCAATGAGTCCATCGCGACCCAGGCCCCGGTTGATGTATCGGCCCTGATCGACACCGATCTGCTCCGCCGATGAACGTCATCATGTGCGTCGATGTGGGCGTCGTGCGGTCCCCGAGCGCCGTGGTCGGCGACGGCAGCTACCCGTCGGCCACGCCCTTCGGCCATGGCGTGCGGCCGCGCCGCGAGCCGGTCGAGCGGTTCTCGTTGCCGGAAGGCCCGGCGGGGCAGCGAGCGATATGACAACAGCGACGGTCGCGCTCATCGGGGCCGGCGGGCATGGCCGCAGTCACCGCCGTACGATCGCGAAGCTGGAGGCGGCCGGCGTCGTGCGCCTCGTCGGGCTCTGCGACATCGCGCCGGTCGTAGATCCGCCACCGGGCGTGCCGGTCTACCGCGACCATGAGGCCATGATCGAAGATCTCCGCCCGGACGCCGTGATCATCTGTACCCCGCCGCACGTGCACCTGCCCATCGCCGTGACCGCGCTGCGGGCCGGGTGCGATGTCCTGCTGGAGAAGCCTCCTGTGCTCGACGCTGCGGAACACCGGGCGCTGCTCGACGTCGTGGCGCAGACTGGCCGCGTTTGCCAGGTCGGGTTCCAGGCGCTCGCGTCGCCCGCGCTCGCTGAACTGCTCGCCGCGATCGACCGGAAGACGCTGGGTCCACTTCAGACGGTCACAGCAGTCGCTGCGTGGAAGCGCGACGACAGCTACTACCAGCGCGGTGCGTGGGTCGGACGCCAGCGCGTCGATGGCTACCGGGTGCTCGACGGCGCGCTGGCGAACCCGTTCGCGCACGCGGTGATGCAGGTGCTCGCGATCGTTCGCCGCCATCCGGTGCGGGTCGAGGCGGAACGGTACCGGACCCGGGACATCGAGGTTGATGACACTGCTGTCGTCCGGCTGACGTTCGACGCCGCGGTCACGGCGCTGGTGGCGGTCACGCTGTGTGCGGAGCACTTCGTGCCGGGCGAGATAACGGTGACGGGCTCGGACGCGGCCGCGCGACTGGAGTACCCGACGGACCGCCTCACGTTGCCGGGGGACGCCGACCCGCGGGTTGTGCCCGGCCGGCCGAGCCTACTCGGCAACCTCATCGCCCACCGGGCCGACCCTGAGATTGCTCTGATCGCCCCGCTGTCACGGACGTTGACGTTCACCGAGATCCTAGGCCCGATCACCGCGAGCCCGGTGCGACCCGTCGACCCCGACTGGGTCGTCACCGCGGGCGACCTGCCGCACCCGCGTCGCGTCATCACCGGCATCAACGCCACGCTTCGGCTGGCCGAGCAGCGGCTCGCTCTGTTCTCCGAGCTGCCGGCGCCCTGGGCCGTTCGACGCCAGCAGCAGCAACCGGCGAAGGGAGGCGACCGTGAAGCGCTACACGGTTGGTGATATGGCCGTGGGCGGTGTCGGGCCCGTGGTGGACGGACTGGTGCCCGGGCACCACCTCGAACGTGGCGGAATCACCAGGTACGAGCGAGGGGCACGCAGTCATTCGGAGGGTCCTCACAGCCACTCGGTGCCGGAGGTATTCGTGATCCTCCAGGGCAGCGGTGTCATCGAGATCGACGGCGCGCCAACCCCGTTCCAGGCCGGCGACGTGTTCGTCGTGGATCCCGGCGAGGATCACCACCTGGTGAGCCAGGGTGATCTGCCGCTGCTCTCGGCTTGGATGCACCTCGTCCCAGCGTCCACAGGGGACTGAGGGTCAGCGGGCCCGGGGCGGCGGCCCTGAGCTCTCGCGCACCACCAGTTCAGCCCCCACGGTCTCCACCTGTTGTCCTGCTTCGATGCTGGTGTCGAGCGCGAGAGTCAGCGCCCGCGCACCGATCTCCTCCAGCGGCAGCCGGACCGTGGTCAGCGCTGGCGTCACGTCCATCGCGACCTGGATGTCGTCGAAGCCGACGACGCTAAGGTCACGCGGGACCGCGAGGCCACGCGCACGCGCCGCGGCCAGCGCGCCGATGGCCTGCCGGTCGTTGTGGGCCACCAGCGCGGTGATGGTCGGGTCCGCGTCGAGCAGGTCGGTCGCCGCCTGGAAGCCGGCGTCGCGGGTGTAGTCGGCGTAGGCGATACGGCGGAGGGGCAGCGACGCCTTCACGGCTCTGCTCGCCTGGCGCAACCCGGTCAACCGGTCGCTGGTGGTGGTCAGTTCCTTCGGGCCGGCGATCACGCCAACCGTGCGGTGGCCCAATCCGTAGACATGGGCACCCGCCTCGCGGGAACCCTCGAGATTGGCCGGCAACACGGCATGGCCGGTGAGTTCGTGCCGGCCAATCAATGCCACACGGCCACCACCCCGCTCGTACCGGCGCAGCGAGCTGTTGAGCTCGTCCGTCGCCTTCGCGTCGTGGTAGCCCGAGCCGGCGAGGACAATTGCGGCAACGCGCTGGGCCCCGAGCAGGCCGACGTACTCGCGCTCGCGTACCGGATCGCGGTAGCTGTTGCAGATCACGAGCAACGTGCCGTGGTCGATGGCGACGCGCTGCAGGCCACGCGTGATCTCCGCGAAGTAGGGGTCGGAGACGTCGTGCACGATGACGCCGACCGCCCCCCGCTCAGCTCGGGCAAGCATCTGCGCCTGGGCGTTGGGCACGTAACGGAGCTCCTCGACTGCCCGGAGCACCCGTCGGCGCAACTCATCCCGCACCGGCTTCGGGCTCCCGTTGATCACGCGTGACGCGGTAGCGGAGGAGACCCCGGCCTTTCGGGCGACATCGGCGAGGGTCGGCAGCGTCACCGGTACCGTCCCTTGATTCGCACGGGACCACCCTACCGTCCCGACCTCGGGACAGCCGAGTGCCCGGCCGGTCATCAGGACATCTGAACCGGGGAGCGGAGCGGGCGTGGAGCGAGGTCGGTCGCGGTCGCCGGACCGGTGGTCGGCGGCGTCAGGACGGGGGAACGACGAGGGAGACGCCGGCGGCGAGGTCGGCGGCAATACTGTCCAGTGTGGACTGTAGCGCCACCAGCTTGGTGGCGTGGTAGGCGGTCCGGTTCAGCGCGGTCAGCGACCGGGCGTGCTGCTGGGCGGCGGCGATGAGACCGTCGGCCGCGGTCACGCGGTCGAGCCAGCCGCTGGCCACGGCGTTGTCGGGGGTGAAGACCTCGGCGAGCACCGTCGCCCGGTGCAGGGCTGACGGGTGCAGGCGGTAGCGAAGCGCGGTGATGGCCAGGGAAGGCAGCGTGATGCCGATGCCGACCTCGTTCATGACCAGCTTGTAGTCACCGGTCGCGCCGATGCGGTAGTCGCACGAGCAGAGCAGTAGCGCGCCCATGGCGACCGCGTGCCCGGTGCAGGCCGCGACGACCGGGGCGGGAAACCGCATGACCCGTGAGGCGAGGGAGAAGCCACCGCGGGTCAACGTGGCGGCGTCCGGCCCGCCCGCCGTCAGTGTGTTCAGGTCGAAGCCGGCGGAGAACCGCCCGGGCCGGCCGGCCAGCACCACGATCGCGCCATCGGCCTCGGCCCGGTCCAGCGCCTCGTTCAGCGCCGCCAGCATCGGCAGCGAGATCGCGTTCACCTTGCCGTCGTCCATGATGAGCGTGGCGACGCCGTCGGCCAGGTCGTACGAGACGAGAGTGTCCATGGCCAGGCATTATCCGGTTCCGCTCGGCCCGCGTGCAGGTCGGTCACTCCGTCCAGGGCTGACCGGGTTCGGACTCCTCGAACACGAGCAGGGTGCGGGTACTGATGACACCGGGGATGTCGTGGATCTCCTCCAGCACGATCCGGCGCAGGTCGGCGTTGTCGTGCGCCCGCACCAGGACGATCACGTCGAACTCCCCGGCGACGAGTGCAATGTGGACAATGCCGGGCACCGCCATCAGCCGGGCCCGCACATCGCGCCAGTCGGGCTGGCGCAGCTTGACGGTCACGTACGCCGAGGTGGCCAGGCCGAGGGCGGCCGGATCGACCTCGGCGCGGAACCCCCGGATCACCCCCGAGGAGAGCAGCCGTTCCACGCGCGCGTAGACGTTGGCCCGCGAGATGTGCAGCGACTGGGCCAGCGCCCGCATCGACATCCGTCCGTCTTTGGCGAGGGCATCGACGATGCGCCGGTCGGTAGTGTCCAGCAGTCTCACCTTCCCTTCCGCTGACGCCGCCCGCCTGGACGTTTGGCCCTCACGATAGCCGTCCGGGTTGACATGTTCTCGACTTGCGTCCGGATCTTCAACACGGATAGATCATGACGGACCATACCTGCATGAATGCCGACTCCGCGGAGAAGAGTGCGTCGTCGGTCATGAGGCCCGACCCCCTGCGTCTGCTCCCTCCGGCCAGCCCGGTGGTCCTGATCGATTCCCGTGGCGAAGCCGTTGCGCACGAGACGCACACGCAACCCAGCGACGACGCGCTGCTCGCCGCGTACGCCGCCCTTGTCACCGCCCGGCGCGTCAACGACCAGGCCTCCGCGCTGGTCCGGCAGGGGCGGCTCGCGGTCTACCCGTCCTCGCACGGGCAGGAGGCCTGCCAGGTGGCGGCCGCCCACGTCCTCACCGCCGACGACTGGCTGTTCCCCACCTACCGCGACACTGCCGCGGTCGTCGCCCGCGGGGTGGACCCCGTCGAGGCGCTCGGCCTGCTCAAGGGCGACTGGCACTGCGGCTACGACCCGTACGACCGCAAGGTGGCGCCGCAGGCGACACCGCTGGCCACCCAGTTGCCGCACGCGGTCGGCGTCGCCTGCGCCGCCCGGGCCAAGGGCGACCCGACGGTGGTGCTGGCGGTGTGCGGGGACGGCGCGACCAGCGAGGGCGACTTCCACGAGGCGCTCAACTTCGCCGCGGTCTTCGGCGCACCGGTGGTGTTCCTCGTCCAGAACAATCGGTACGCCATCTCGGTGCCGCTGGCCCGCCAGTCGGCCGCGCCCTCGCTCGCGCACAAGGCGGTGGGCTACGGGATGCCGGGTGTCCGGGTCGATGGCAACGACGTGGCGGCCTTGCTCGCCGTGCTCGGGTCGGCCGTCGAGCGGGCCCGCGCCGGCGAGGGACCGCAGCTGGTCGAGGCGCACACCTACCGCGTGGCCGCGCACACCAACGCGGACGACGCCTCGCGGTACCGCGCCGACGACGAGGTCCAGGCCTGGCTCGAGCGGGATCCGATCGTCCGGCTGGAGACCTACCTGACCAGGCAAGGGCTGCTCACCGACGAGGTGGCCATGGCCGCCAGCGAGCAGGCCGAGCGCGTGGCCGCGAGGATGCGCGACGGGCTCTCCCGCGACATCGAGCCCGACCCGGCCGACCTGTTCACGCACGTCTACGCGGTGCCCACGCCGCAACTGGTCGAGCAGGCGGCGCTGGTCGCCGACGAGCTGAGCCGGGAGCCCACCGATGTCTGACCGGGAGAAGCTCACGATGGCGCAGGCGCTCAACCGCGCCCTGCGCGACGCGCTGGCCGGCGACGAGTCGGTGGTCGTCTTCGGCGAGGACGTGGGGGCGCTCGGTGGCGTCTTCCGCGTCACCGACGGCCTCGCGGCCGAGTTCGGCGACGCCCGCTGCTTCGACACCCCGCTGGCCGAGTCCGGCATCGTCGGCCTCGCCGTCGGCATGGCGATGAACGGACTGCGCCCCGTCGTCGAGATACAGTTCGATGCCTTCGGCTACCCGGCCTTCGAGCAGGTCGTCAGCCACGTGGCGAAGATGCGTAACCGCACCCGGGGCCGCGTCACCCTCCCCATGGTGATCCGTATCCCGTACGGCGGGGGGATCGGCGGGGTCGAGCACCACAGCGACTCGTCGGAGGCGTACTACGCCCACACGCCCGGGCTGCACGTGGTCAATCCGTCCACAGTGGCCGATGCCTACGGTCTGCTCCGCGCGGCGATCGCCTCGCCCGACCCGGTCGTGTTCCTCGAGCCCAAGAAGCTGTACTGGAGCCGCGAGGAGGTGTCCCTGGCCGAGGAGGTGCCCTCGATCGGCACGGCCGTGGTGCGGCGCGAGGGCACCGACGCGACCCTGATCGCGTACGGTCCGGCCGTGCCGGTGGCACTCGACGCCGCCGCCGTGGCCGCGCAGGAGGGCCGCAGCCTGCAGGTCGTCGACCTGCGCACCATCGTGCCGTTCGACGACGAGACGGTCGTCCGGGCCGTGCGCTCCACCGGGCGCGCCGTCGTGGTCGCCGAGGCCGGCGGCTTCGCCAGCGTCTCGTCGGAGATCGTCGCCCGGGTCACCGAGCGCTGCTTCCACGCGCTGGCCGCACCGATCCTTCGGGTGACCGGCCTCGACATCCCGTATCCGCCACCGCGGTACGAGGCCTTCCACCTGCCGAGTGTCGACCGCGTCCTCGACGCCGTCGACGCCCTGCAGTGGGAGGACGCATGAACGAGCGAGGCGAGCGAATCATGAAGCGGAGTGCACTGGGAGCCCCAGGCCCGCGCCCAGCGAAGCGAGCACGGGCATGAGCATCAACGTATTTCTGCTGCCCGATCTCGGCGAGGGGTTGACCGAGGCGGAGATCGTACGGTGGCTGGTCTCCGAGGGGGAGGAGGTGCAGGTCGACCAACCGGTCGTCGAGGTCGAGACGGCCAAGGCGGTCGTGGAGGTGCCGACGCCCTTCGCAGGTCGGGTCACCGGTCGGCACGGTCACGAGGGAGAGAGCCTGAACGTCGGCGCGCCGCTGCTCTCCATCGAGACGGCTCCGGTCGAGGCCGCCACGTACCGCGCGGAGGAGCGGGCCGGCTCGGGCAACGTCCTCGTCGGGTACGGCACCAGCAGCGGGTCCGCGGTGGGCCGACGGCGCCGCCCCCGGCTCGCCCCCGCGCCGCCCGCCGCCGCCGCGACGGAGTTGCTTGCTGCTTCCGCTCCGCAAGCGTCGCCGGAGTTGCTTGCTGGTTCCGCTCCGCAAGCGTCGCCGGAACTGCTTGCTGGTTCCGCTCCGCAAGCGTCGCCGGAACTGGCGCCGTTGGTCGTCTCGCCGCTCGTCCGTCAGCTCGCCCGCGAGCGAGGCCTCGACGTCCGTGACCTTCGCGGCACGGGCGCCGGCGGGGCCGTCACCCGCCAGGATGTCGAACGCGCCGGCGCGGGCCGCCCGGGCGAACGGCGGATCCGGTTGAACGGCTCCCAGCGCAGCGCCGCGGCGGCGTTCACCCGTAGCCGGTCGGAGATCCCCGAGGCGACCATCTGGGTCGACGTCGACGCGACGGCGCTCGTCGAGCTGCGGGAAAGCGGACGCGCGCAGGCCGGCCCGGGCCTGCTCGCCTATCTCGCGTCGTTCGTCGTGGCCGCCCTGGTCGAGTACCCCATGTTCAACGGCCGTCTCGACACGCAGCGGCAGGAGATCGTGGAGTCGGCGGACATCAATCTGGGCATCGCCGTCCAGGGCGAGCGCGGGCTCGTGGTCCCCGCGGTGCGCGACGCCGGGTCGATGTCGATTGCCGAGCTCGACGAGGCGATCGACGGCCTGGTCGCGCGGGCCCGGCGGGGCCGGGTCGGGGCGGCGGAGCTGGCGGCGGGCACCTTCACGCTCAACAACTACGGTCCCCTCGGCGTCGACGGCAGCGCGGCCATCATCAACCATCCACAGGTGGCGATCCTCGGAGTCGGCCGGATCCTCGACCGGCCCTGGGTCGTCGGCGGCGAGCTACGGATACGCAAGATCACGCAGCTGTCCTTCGTCTTCGACCATCGGGTCGCTGACGGCGCTACCGCCGCCGGCTTCGTGCGAAGCATCGCCGACGCCATCGAGAACCCCGTCCGCGCACCGGCGAGTCCGTCGTAGCCGGCGTGATGCGCTCCGCGAGGCTGCGCCCAAATCCACAATGGAGAGTATGCCCTCCTGGCCCCGCCCAACCACCCGTGGAGAGACAATGGTCCTTCGAAGCTACGTGAGCGGCCGATGGGTCGCCCCGGCGGACGGCACGCCCGTGCGCGACGCCGTGACCGGCGATGAGATCACCCGGGTCTCCTCGACCGGCGTCGACGTGGCCGGCGCTCTCGACCACGGCCGTCGTGTCGGTGGGCCGGCGCTGCGGGAGCTGACCTTCCACGAACGGGGTGCCCTCCTGAAGTCCGTCGCCACGATGCTGCGCGAGCACCGCGACGAGCTCTACGCGCTCTCCGCCCGCGCCGGGGCCACGCTGAGCGACGCGAGGATAGACGTCGATGGCGGCATCGGTGTGCTGTTCGCCTACGCGAGCCGGGCCAGACGCGAGCTGCCCAACGACACGGTCTACGTTGAGGGACCCGTCGAGCCCCTCGGCCGAGGTGGGCAGTTCGTGGGCCAGCACATCCTCACGCCCCGGCTCGGTGTCGCCGTACAGGTGAACGCCTTCAACTTCCCCGTATGGGGGCCGCTAGAGAAGCTCGCGCCGGCGTTCGTCGCGGGCGTACCCTCGCTCGTCAAGCCCGCCTCGCAGACGGCCTACGTCACCGCGCGGCTCGTCGAGCTGATCGTCGAGTCGGGGCTCCTGCCCGACGGCTCGATCCAGCTGCTCTGTGGCGGTGCGCGCGATCTGCCCGACCACCTGGGCGAGCAGGACATGCTGAGCTTCACCGGCTCGGCCGACACGGCCCATCGGCTGCGCACGCACGCGGCGGTCACCAGCCGGTCGGTGCGCTTCAACGCCGAGACCGACTCGCTCAACTGCTCGGTCCTCGGCCCGGACGCGGCCCCCGGCACCCCGGAGTTCGATCTCTATGTCGCCCAACTGGTCACCGAGATGACCGCCAAGGCCGGCCAGAAGTGCACGGCCATCCGGCGGGCGCTCGTCCCGGCCGAGCACCTGGACGCTGTCGTCGACGCGGTGCGGTCCCGCCTGGAGGCGGTCGTCGTGGGCAGCCCGGCTGACCCGACTGTCCACATGGGACCGCTGGCCAGCCTGGAGCAGCGGGAGGAGGTCCGCCGGTCGCTGAAGGCGCTGACCGCCGCCGGCCGGGTGGTGTACGGCGACCCCGGGCAGGTCGAGGTCACCGGCGCCGACCCTCAACGCGGCGCGTTCCTCGCGCCGATCCTGCTGCGCTGCGAGGACGGCGGGCGGGCCGAGCCCCACGAGGTGGAGGCGTTCGGTCCCGTGAGTACCGTCGTCGGCTACCGGGACCTGGATGACGCGATCGCGTTGGCCGCCCGGGGCCGGGGCAGCCTCGCCGGCTCGATCGTGACCGGTGATGCCGACGTCGCCCGCCGGCTCGTCGTCGGACTCGCGCCCTGGCACGGACGGCTGCTGGTGCTGGACCGGACCGCCGCCGCGGAGTCCACCGGCCACGGCTCGCCGTTGCCCGGCCTCGTGCACGGCGGCCCCGGGCGCGCCGGCGGCGGCGAGGAGCTGGGTGGCCTGCGGGGCGTGCTGCACTACCTGCAGCGCACAGCCGTCCAGGCGAGCCCGGGTCTGCTCGGCACGGTGACCGGCCGGTGGGTCAAGGGCGGCGCCCGCGACGAGCAGCGGCACCCGTTCACCAAGTCCTTGCGGGAGTTGCGGGTCGGCGACGCGGTCGCGGCCGGACCGCGAGTAGTGACGCTGGCGGACATCGAGCAGTTCGCCGCGTTGACCGGTGACACCTTCTACGCCCACATGGACGAGGAGGCCGCGCGGGCCAACCCGTTCTTCGACGGCCGGGTCGCCCACGGCTACCTGGTGCTCTCGCTCGCGGCCGGGCTGTTCGTGCACCCGGATCCCGGCCCGGTGCTGGCCAACTATGGCATCGACAACCTCCGGTTCACCACGCCGGTGTACCCGGGCGACGAGCTGTCGGTCACCTTGACCTGCAAGCAGATCAGCCCGCGCGATGGTGACTACGGTGAGGTGCGGTGGGACGCCGAGGTCACCAAGCAGGACGGCACGGTCGCCGCCGCCTACGATGTGCTGACCATGGTGGCGAAGGAGTGGGCGCCATGACGGTGACGGACGAGTCCACAAGGGACCTCGAGACCCAGTTCCTGCATACGGTCGGTCACGAGCAGCGCATCGAACCCCGTGATTGGATGCCCGACGCCTACCGGGCCACCCTCATCCGCCAGATCGCGCAGCACGCACACTCGGAGATCATCGGGATGCAGCCCGAGGGCAACTGGATCACCCGCGCGCCGTCGTTGCGGCGCAAGGCGATCCTGTTGGCGAAGGTCCAGGACGAGGCTGGGCATGGACTGTACCTGTACGCGGCCGCGGAGACGCTCGGGGCCGACCGGGCGGACCTGACCCAGCGTCTGATCGACGGTCGGCAGAAGTATTCGTCGATATTCAATTATCCGGCCCTGACCTTCGCCGACATCGGCGTGATCGGCTGGCTGGTCGACGGTGCGGCCATCTGCAACCAGGTCGCGCTGTGCCGTACCTCCTACGGACCATACGCGCGCGCGATGGTCCGCATCTGCAAGGAGGAGTCGTTCCACCAGCGGCAGGGGTACGACCTGCTCATGGCAATGATGCGCGGCACCGCGCAGCAGCAGGCGATGGTGCAGGACGCCACCGACCGGTGGTGGTGGCCGTCGCTGATGATGTTCGGCCCGCCCGATCACGCGTCCGCCCACACGGCCCAGTCGATGGCCTGGCGGGTCAAGCGGCACACCAACGACGAGCTGCGCCAGCGGTTCGTGGACATGACCGTGCCGCAGGCGGAGGCGCTCGGCGTCACCCTGCCCGACCCGGCCCTTCGTTGGAACGACGAGCGTGGATCGTACGACTTCGGAGCCATCGACTGGGATGAGTTCCAGGCCGTCCTCCGAGGACGCGGGCCGTGCAACGCCGAGCGGCTCGCCCAACGCAAGGCGGCCCACGACGACGGAGCGTGGGTGCGCGAGGCCGCGGCCGCGTACGCCGCCAAGCACGCGGGAGTCCCCGATGCCCGATGAGTCCCCGGCACCCCCGGCCGTCCGGTCCAGCTGGCCGCTCTACGAGGTATTCGTGCGCAGCAAGCGAGGGCTCAACCACGTCCACGTCGGCTCGCTGCACGCCGCCGACGCCGACATGGCGTTGCATCACGCCCGCGACCTCTACACGCGCCGAAACGAGGGCGTCAGCATCTGGGTGGTCCGGGCCGACGCGATCACCGCGTCCAGCCCGGACGAGAAGGACCCGTTCTTCGCGCCCAGCGGCGACAAGATCTACCGGCATCCAACCTTCTATCCCATCCCCGAGCACGTTCCACACATGTAGGCCGGCCAATGGATGACGACGACGACAGCACGAGCAACCGGTGGGCGTTCGGTACCGGGTTCAGCGACCCGCTCTCCGGCATCGACCTGCAGGCCCCGACCACCGGCGACGCCACCCAGCTCGTGGACCGCTGCCTCATGCTGGGCGACGACGCGCTGATCTACTCGCACCGCCTTCAGGAGTGGGTGGCCCGCCTGCCCGAGCTGGAGGAGGAGACCGCGCTGGCCAACATCGCGCTCGACCTGCTCGGCCAGGCCCGGCTGTTGCTGAGCCGGGCCGGTCACGTCGAGGGCCTCGGCCGCGACGAGGACCGGCTGGCGTTCTTCCGGAGTGAGCACGAGTTCCGCAATGTGCGCCTCGTCGAGCGCGACGACCGGGACTTCGCCGAATTGGTCGCCCGCCTGTTCATCTTCTCGGCCTGGCGGCTGGCCCTGTTCGGCCGGCTGGCTTCATCGAGCGATCCCGCGCTGACCGCGATCGCGGCCAAGGGTGCCAAGGAGCTCGCGTATCACCGCGCCTACGCCGCCGGCTGGATCGTCCGCCTCGGCGACGGCACGCCGCTGTCCCGGCAGCGGATTCAGGCCGGTCTCGAGGTCATCTGGCCGTACGTCGACGAGATGTTCCTCGCCGACCCCGTACTCGCCGACGTGCCGGCGAGCGACGCCGACCCGGTTGCCCTGCGGTCGGAGCTCGACGCCGCGCTCGACACCGTGCTGGTGACGGCGACCCTCGACCGGCCGAAGCGCCCGCCCTTGGCGCGGGTCGGCGGTCGCACCGGCCGCGACGGAGTCCACACCGAGGCGCTCGGCCACATCCTGGCCGAGCTGCAGAGCGTCGCCCGCGCCCATCCGCAGGGCACCTGGTGACGGCCGGCATGGAGGGGTTGGACCTGGCCCGCGCGGTGGCATCGGCCGTGCCCGACCCCGAGCTGCCGATGCTCACGCTCGCCGACCTCGGCATCCTTCGTGAGGTCACCCTGCGGGACGGAAACGTGGAGGTCACGATCACGCCCACCTACACCGGTTGCCCGGCGCTGCACGAGATCTCGGCGGACCTGCGCCGCCGCCTGGGCGCGGCCGGGTTCCCTGACGTCACCGTCCACATGCGACTAGCGCCCCCGTGGACCAGCGATGCCATCACCGAACAGGGTCGGCGCAAGCTCCACGCGGCCGGCATCGCTCCGCCGCGGCCCGTGCCGCCGGGCCCGGTTCCGCTCCTGCTCAGCTCGCGGGACGGCGTCGCCTGCCCGCGCTGCGGTTCGTCGGAGACCACGCAGACGGCGCCGTTCGGCGCCACCGCGTGCAAGGCCCTGCACCGCTGCCGCCAGTGCGGAGAGCCATTCGAGTACGTGAAGGACATCTGATGGCCCGCGCCCAGTTCAGCCCACTGGCCGTGCGGCGGGTCGACCACCCCACCCCCGACTCGGCGGCAATCACCTTCGACGTGCCGCCCGACCTGGCGACCCAGTTCGCGTTCGCGCCCGGTCAGTGGCTGACGATCAAGTACGGCGACGAGCGCCGTTCGTACTCGATCTGTGCGCCCCGGGGCGAGGCGCTGCGCATCGGCGTCCGCGAAGTGGAGGGCGGCGCCGTCTCGTCGTGGCTGGTCCGGACCGTACGCCCGGGCGACTTGATCGAGGTACTGCCACCGGCTGGTGCCTTCACGCCCGACCTCGAGACGCCCGGCAACCACGTGCTGCTCGCGGCCGGCAGTGGGATCACCCCGCTGCTGTCCATCGCCGCCTCGGTGCTCGCGGCGCAGAAGGAGTCGACAGTCACTCTCTTCTACGGCAACCGGCGCGCCGGCACGGTGATGTTCGTCGACGAGATCGCCGACCTCAAGGACGCCGATCCGGCGCGGATGCGCGTCGTCCACGTGCTCAGCCGCGAGGCGCACGAGGTCGACCTGTTCACCGGCCGGCTGGACGCCACTAAGCTGCGCGCGCTGTTGCCGATCCTGGTCGACGTCTGCGCCGTCGACCACTGGTGGATCTGCGGGCCACTCGCCATGGCCACGGACGCGGCGTCGGTCCTCACCGAGCTGGGCGTACCGGCGGGTCGGGTGCACCGCGAGCTGTTCTACGTCGGCGACGAACCACCACCACCCCGCCACCCCGAGGAGGCGCCGCCCACCGTGGGCGCCGAGGTCACGATCGTGCTCGACGGGCGTACGAGCACGGTGACCATCCCACCCGGGGTCCGGATCCTCGACGGCGCGCAGCGGGTCCGCCCCGACCTGCCCTTCGCCTGCAAGGGCGCGGTCTGCGGCACCTGCCGCGCCCGGCTGACCGAGGGACAGGTGACGATGCGGCGCAACTACGCGCTGGAACAGGCCGAGCTCGACGCCGGCTACGTGCTCACCTGCCAGTCGCTACCATCGACCGACCGCGTGAAACTCACCTACGACGGTTGACCCGTGATGCGGAGGTCGGCGGGGCGCTCGGGCCGCCCACGACCGGCCGGAGCCCGGCGACGGCGACGACGACCATGATCGAGCTCGTCACGACGGATCCGCGTTCCCGCGCACGGCCGAGTGGCCTCTTGACAAACGCCCGGGACTTATCGATTATCGGTATATCGTTTACCGATAAGGGGGTAGGTCTGATGGGCACAAACGGACGCGACGCCAGGTGGCTACGGACCCTTCGCTTCGTCCTCGGGCTCGGCCTGGCCGCGACCGGCGCCGGGCTGGTCCTCGGCGTCGCCATCGCGTACGTGGGCCAGCTGCGGGTCGGTCTACCCATCGATCACGTCTTGGCGGCGCAGACTCCGACCAACCTGCCCGCCTACGCCGCCGTCGACCCGAGCGGCGAGATCATCGTGATCGTGGAGGATCCGACGTTCAAGCAGGCGACACTCGGTCTCCTGGGCTGGCTGCCAACCGCCGTCGTTGTCGGCACGATGCTGGCCGTGCTGTTCCGGGTGGTGGGTGACGCGCTGCGCGCCGGCCCGTTCACCGCCGGAGTCATCCGTCGGCTGCGGGCGCTCAGCGTCTTCGTCATGATTGGCGGCCCGCTCGCCGCGCTCGCCCAGTTCGGGGCGCACATCCTGCTGGTCCTCGAGGTGGGCCAGCGTGGCCCAGGCGGGGTCCTGGACCTCTCGGGCTCGACCCTGTGGGTGGTCACCGGTCTCGGCTACCTCGCGATCGCCGAGGTCGCTCACCGCGGCCTCGCGATGCAGCAGGAACTGGCGGAGGTCATCTGATGCCACCGGAGGCGCCGAGCCGCATCCAGGTCCATATCGACACATTGATTGCCGAGCGCGGGCTCACGCTCACCGAGTTGGCCGATCGGGTGGGGATCACGCTGGCAAACCTGTCGGTACTCAAGAACGGCCGGGCCCGCGCCATCAGGTTCAGCACGCTTACCGCGCTGTGTGAGGCGCTGGCCTGCCAGCCCGGCGACCTGTTCACCGTCCGGATCCCTGAGCCCCCAACGGGGTAGGAAGGTCGCCCCGGCAGCACCTTCCTACCCAGATGTCACTCGGCCTCCTACCCGGTGTTAGTCGGCGAAGCCGATTGCCTCACACCACATTCCGGCGAAGAAGGCGGCCGGGTGGTTTCCCCACGCCGCCCACGCCGCGCTCATGGCGGCCAGCTCGTCGGGGGTGGCCAAGCCGCGGGCGACGATACGCTCGACAACCTCAGGCGTGGCGTACCAGGAGCTGTTGTAGTCCGCGAGCGCCCTGGTCTCCGCCGGGTCGCCGTGATGGAACGCCCGAGCCTGCGCCACACACCGCCGAAAGCCGGCATCGTGCAGCAGCCCGCGCAGCTGGCGTCCGGTCCGCGGGTCACCGGTCCGTAGCTTCGCGCTGACCTCGAACGCGGCGGTGAGCGCCGGGTCGCCCGGATAGATCATGTACGTCGGTTCGTCGATGCCCGTCACACCGATCACGGCACCGGGACGAGCGACCCGACGCGCCTCGCGGAGCGCACGCAGGGGGTTGGGCAGGTGCTGCAACAGCGCGCCGGCGAAGATCGCGTCGAAGGTGCCGTCGGGGAACGGCAGGTCGGTCACGTCGGCCCGGACCAGACGGACGCCCTCGCCGCCGGCGGGCAAAGCCGGGTCGAGGTCGACTCCCGTCGTCGTTCCCGGCGCGACCGCGGCGGCGAGCCCGATGGTGATCGAGCCCGGACCGCAGCCCAGGTCGACCAGGTGCATGCCCGGCCTCAGGTACGGCAGGAGGAACGCCGCATGGGACTCGGCGCTGCGTCGTGCCTGCGCGGGCCGGACCCGATCGCGGTGCGTCTGCTCATAGGTGGTCGCCACGTGGTCAGCCTGCCCTACGTCGGTCGCGCCGACCACCCGCACCCACGGAGGGGCGGCTACCGCCAGACCTGGGCCGCGACGCGGCGAAAGTTGCCGCCCAGGATCGCGGCGACCGCGTCATCGGGGTATCCCCGGTCGCGCAGGGCAGCGTCAACCGTGAGCAGGCCCTCCGGTGGCAGGAAGTTGATCGGCCCCCAACGGGTGTAGCTGTCGGGAAAGAGCTCGGGGCTCTTGGTGACCAGCGCGTTGAAGTCTTCGAAGTCGAACGGATAGTCGGAGGCGACGCCGACGTGCTGTGGACCGATGAGGTCGACGGCATAGTCGATGTGCCGGACGAGCGCGTCGACCGAGGCATCGTTGGAACCGAGGAAGATCCCGACCCCGGTGATGCCCACGACCCCGCCCGTCGCGGCGCAGGCCAGCGCCTGCTCGTCGGTGATGTTGCGGGGATGGTCCCATACCGCCCGCATGCAGGAATGGCTGTAGATGACCGGATGCTCGGAGACGTCACACATGTCGAGGCCGGTGCGGCTGCTGCAGTGCGAGCCGTCGGCCACCATCCCGACCGCGTTCATCTCCCGGACCAGTGCCCGGCCGTACGGGCTCAGCCCGTCGTCGTCCTCGTCCAGGCACCCGCAGCCGGCCACGTTGCGGTGGTTGTAGCTCGGCAGCAGCGTGCGCACGCCGAGGTCGAAGAACTCCCGCACGCGCTCCAGCCGGCCTTCGAGCGGGCCGGCGTCCTCGAGGTCGAAGGCGACCGCCACCTGGCCCGCCTCGCGCGCGGGGTCGATGTCCGCGACCGTCGCGACCAGCCGCATCCGCTCGTCGTCGGCGATCCGACGTCGCCAGCTCGTCAGCAGCCGGGTGACGTCGTGGGCACTCTGCGGGACGTAACCGACGTTCACCGAGACGAAGCTGCCGCCCGGACGAAGGTAGCGCGCCAGTTCGCCGATGTCCGCTGTGGTGGACAGCGGCAGGCAGCAGTGCTGCTCCCACAGCAACGGCGCAAGCGGATCCTCAGACCCGCTACGCATTGCCTGGCTCCCGTTGATCCGTCACGGCCCCGTCAGCCCGTGAAGAGGGTACGTTGATCGACCATGCACAGACGGTTGCCATACGGGTCCCGAAGATAGAAGGAACGCTCTCCCCATGGCTGTACGGCGATAGGGTCGTCGATCGGCGCCTCCATCTCGATCGCTCGCTGGTGGACCGCCTCAAGGTCGTCAACCGCGAAGTAGATCGGCTCCGGATTGGGCCGGGCATCCCATGGGTCGGTGTCTTCACGGGGACTGAACAGGGCCAGGATCGTGCCCGCACAGTTGATGTAGTGCCGTCCACTGGACACGCGCTTTCCCGGTAGCCCCAGCAGTTCCTCGTAGAACCGGGCAGCGGCATCAATATCCGACACAGGAACGATGACTCTGAATAACCGCATCGAAGACCTCCCGGGCACCGGCACCATCGACTCACTTGAAACTAGTATGGATGACCTGAAGATCGCCCATCGTCTTGGGCTCGGTGGATGGGCCGTGACCGTCGGCTGGCTCGCGGTGGTCGCGACTGTCCGAGGCGCGGTCGTTGCCCACAGTAGACGCAGCGCGGCTGACGCGGCTATGGATCGATCAGGGTTTCGCGCACGTCGCGTCGTGGTGTGGGTGCGGTCGGCGGGGCGTAGCCGAGCAGGAGGACGACCTGCGGCCACTCGCCGTGCGCTGGCTCGGCCACGAGGCGGCGCACCGTGGGGATGTCCAGCGGCTGGCTCATCGGCGCCACGGCCAGACCCCGGGCGGTGGCGGTGAGCCAGACGCGCTGCAGTGCCTGGCCGGCCCGCACCCGGTCCTCGGTCGCGTCGCCGAGAGTGCCCAGGACGAGGATCGCCGGGTAGGTGTCCTCGGGGACGACCGTTCCCCGGTGGTGCGGCGTCAGCAGACCGAAGTCGCGCAGCGGCAGGGCCTCGACGGCGTGCCAGCCGACCGACGGGCGGGACGCGACGGGCTCCGCACGCAGCCGCGACCACTCCGCGAGCTCCGCCCGGTACACACCCGCGGTGCGTAGCTTCGCCTCGGCCGCCCGGACGAGCCGTCCCACCCAGACCCGGGCGACCTCGGACACGGCGCGCAGAGAGGCGCCCTCCGCCGCGGCGGCATCCACCAGCTCGTGGAGCAGTCCGCCCGGCACCGGGTCGGGCAGGAATGGCAGCCGGTTGGTGTGGCGCAACGGCATCGCCCGCGCCAGCTCCCCGCGCACCGGATCGGGTTCGGCAAGACCATCGATGTCGACCGCGGCCACGAACAGCTCCTCCTGAGCGGCCGGTCGTAACCGTACGGTCGACGAATATCCACTGTGGTGGATGGCCAGGCGGAGGTTGAAGATCGCCGCGCCCAGGCTGATCAGGAGCTGTCGCCCGTCCGGGTCGATCACCTCGAGGCGCCGGTGCCAGTCGGCGTACACGTCGACGCCGTCCGGACGGATGCGGAAGCGCCACGGTTGGCTGTTGTGGATCGACGGCGCCAGGGTGGCGGCGCGGACGCAGGCCAGGAGATCGGGTCCGTCTGGCCCCTGTGGACCCATGGGGCCGTCCATCAGCGCTCTCCGGTGACGAGAACCTCGTCAAGACCCCGTCGGGGGGTCGGCGCGGCGGGGTGCAGGGCGTAGCCGACCCGCAGCACCGTCTGCACCTTGTCCCCGGTGTCGGTGTCGGTGAGCAGGTCGCGCAGGGCAGGGATCTCCGTGAGCTGGCTCAGCGGGGTGGCGGCCAGACCCGCGACGGTCGCGGTCAACAGGACGCTCTGCAGGGCCATGCCGGCGCTCAGCCAGTCGGCCGGCCGGTCGCCCGACGTCAGCAGCACGGCGATCGTCGGGTCCCGTTCGAACTCGACGATGGTCGTCGGTGCGCCGTGCGCGATCGCGAAGTCCCGCAGCGGCAGGGCGGCGTCGGCCGCGCGCGGGCCGAGCGCGTGCCGCGGGACACCGTCGCGGCGGCCCGGTCCGCCACCGGTGGTCCAGCGCTGCAGCTCCGGCAGGTAGTCGGGGTCCTCCCGCTGGCGGCGCTCGGCGGTCCGCGTCAGGCTCAGGACGGCCTGGCGCAACGCGGTGTCGGCGACCAGCATGCGTGCGCCCTCGGCGCCGGCCGCGGCGGCGATCTCCGCCAGGACGGCGGGGGGCACCGGCCGGTTCGCGAATGGACGCCGGTTGGTGCGCCGCCTCGGGATGGCCTCGGCCAGAGCCCGTACGGTCTGGGCAACGGGCGCCGGCCGGACCACCACCACGCGGGCGGCCACATCGGCGAAGCTCGCGAGTCGATCATCGAGTAGCGTCGTCGTGTCGCGGGGGTTGAGCTCGATCTGGGCCGCCCAGCCACGGGCGCGCAGGGCCAGGACCAGGTTATGGGCGGCCGCCCCGACGCTGACGTACATCTCCCGGCCGGAGGGGTCGAGGCTGCGCAGGTGGCGCCGGTGGTCGACCAGGACCTCCACCGCCCCCCGGCGGACCCGTAGCAGCCACGGCTGCGTGTTGTGGATCGAGGGCGCGGCGGTCGCGGCCAGCAGGCACGTGCGCAGCGTCTCTTCCGGCACGACATCGCCGGTGCCAATCGCGACCGCCTCCATACTGTGATACTCCGGGCCATACGGTGACGGGAGTACCGACCGTCGCCCCGAGCCGCCCGGGACGTTCGGCCCTCCCGGGGTCGGTCCCGGGCGCCGAGCGCCGATGATCAACTCGTCCCAACGGCCTTGATCAACAGCAGGCGATCACGTGTCCACGGTGGACTTTGCGGACCCCCGGCGGGGCTGACGCGGGCGGCGGCCATCGGCCGGGTCGCCGCCGCGCTCGCGCCCTCGACAACCAGCCCCCGGTGCGCCGGCGACCGGGAGGCCATCGCCATCGCGACCGACCACTGTGGACTCAACTACTGCTTCCCGTTGCGCCGTCGGGCTCGCCTAACCGCTCCCGCCAGTCGGCGGGTCCAGCATCGGGAACAGCCGCGCGACGACGGCAACCGGGGCGGCGCCAGCCGGCCGGGCGGTGGGGTCATCCTCGCGGGGCCGGAACAGGGCGATCAACGACCGTACGGCCTCGCCCACGGCGGTCAGCTCCGATGGTGTGAGGTAGACGACCTGGCTGAACGCCTCGTCGTGCCGCCACGGCTCGGGCACCCGGTCGCGCCTGGCCCGCCAGCGTCGGTAGCTCTCGTCCTCCAGTGTGCGATTGAGCGCATCGAGGTCGGTCGGTGCGTGCCCTGAGGGTGGCCGCGGCGGCGCGACCGTACGGCCGGCGCGTCTCCTGCCTCGCGCCAGCCGCCACGGCCGCGCACGGCCGGTCGCTCCCGGCACGTCCTCGACCAGACCCTGCTCGGCGAGCTTGCGCAGATGGAACGAGTACAGCCCGCTGCTGCCGCCCAGCTCCGCCGCCGCCTGCGTGGAGGTCAGCTCGGGCTGGCTGCGCAGCAGCTCCAGCAGCGCGTCCCGGACGGGATGTCCACCCACGGTCACTTTGCAAAGCCTACCTCTTTGCAAAGCACCGTCAAACCGCCTAGCCTCGGGGGGTGACCGCCGAGGTACTTCCCTCCGCGGAGGCGACAGCGTGACCGCCGACGTACTTCCCTCCGCGGAGGCGACAGCGTGACCGTGCAACCCGTGCGCCTGTTCGGCGATCCCGTGCTCAACCAGCCCGCCGACCCGGTCACCGACTTCGACCAGGAGTTGCGCCGGCTGGTGCGGGACCTGCACGACACCCTCACCGACCAGGGCGGGTCGGGGCTCGCCGCGCCCCAGGTCGGGGTCGGGCTGCGCGTGTTCGTCTACTCGGTTGAGGGCGCGCGGGGCCACCTCGTCAACCCGGTGCTCCGCTTCCCGGACGAGGAGGAGCAGGACGGCCTCGAGGGTTGCCTGTCCATCCCCGGTCTGTACTTCGACACCAAGCGCCGGATGAACGTCGCCGCCAAGGGGTACAGCGCGCAGGGCGATCCGGTGCAGGTCGTCGGCTCCGGGTTTCTCGCCCGCTGCCTGCAGCACGAGACCGACCACCTCGATGGGGTGTGGTTCATCGACCGGATGGACGCCGCGCGCCGCCGGGCCGCGTTGCGGGCGATCCGCGCGGCCGACTGGGCGAACGCGCCGACTGTAAAGATCAGCCCGCACGACCGTTAGGCCGGACGACACCGGCGAGCGAATCACGCAGATAACTCAGTCGACGACGATGACGACCTTGCCCTTGGCGTGACCGTCGCCGAGGTAGCGCAGCGCCGCCGGCACCTCCGCGAGCGGGAAGCGGCGGTCGATCACCGTCCGGACCGTTCCGGACTGACACAGCTCGATGAGCGGGCCCAGGTGCTGGACCCCGAGCGACACGGCCAGAACCCGCAGCCGCTTTCCGCGGCGGCGCCCGGTGACCAGTATCCGTAGCAGCGTCGACACCGACCCACCGGTGAACAGGTACTGCCCGCCCGGGGCCAGCGCCCGCGCGTAGGCGGCGGGGGACCGGTACCCGACGACATCGAGGATCAGGTCGTACGTCCGACCGGAGCGGGTGAAGTCCTCGACCGTGTGGTCGACGACGTGGTCGGCCCCGAGGGAGCGCATGAAGTCCAGCTTCTCGCCGTTGTCGACGCCCGTGACCTCGGCGCCGTGCAGCTTCGCGAGCTGGATGGCGTACATGCCAGAGCCGCCGCCGGCCCCGTTGATGAGGACCCGCTGTCCCGACCGGACGCCGCCCCGTTGCACGATGCCCTGCAGGGCGATGGCGCCCGACTGGGGCAGGCACGCCGCCTGCTCGGGACTCAGCCCGGCCGGGATGGGCGCCAACAGGCGCTCCGGTACGCGGACATACTCGGCGAAGCCGCCGAGGCGCTCGAGAATGTCCGCGAACACGTCGTCGCCCGGCCGGAACCGGGACCCACCCGGGCCGACGGACTCGACCGTGCCCGCGATGTCGGAGCCGAGGACCGGGCGGCGTGGGCGGAACAGCCCACCGAGGCGCGCATAGAGCGGCCGGCCGGTCAGGCCCTCCCAGTCGGACCGGTTGACGGAGACCGCCCGCACCCTCACCAGCACCTCACCGGGCCCGGGCTCGGGCGTCGGCACGTCCGTCCACTGGAGAACGTCGGGCGGCCCGTACCGGGAATAGACAACGGCCTTCATCGGTCATACCTACCACGGCCGAGTGCCGGTCGCCCGACGGGACGCGCCGCCAGCTACAGCGTGCGGGTCATGAAGACGCTGTTCGGATCCGGGCGGTAGTCGGCGAACGGCCCGCAGTACGTGAACCCGAACTTCTCGTAGAGCCGGCGGGCCGGTGCGAAGAACGGCGCCGACCCGGTCTCCAGGCTCATCCGGGCGAAGCACATGGACCGGGCCTCGTCCAGGATGTGGGTGAGCAGCATCGATCCGATCCCGCCGCCCTGCCGCGTCCGTGTGGTCCGCATCGACTTGAGTTCGGCATGCGCGTCGTCCAGGCGCTTGATGGCTCCGCAGCCGACGAGGGCGTCGCCGTCGCGCACAGACCAGAAGGTGATTCCCGGCGCCCGTAGGCCGTCGAGGTCGAGCGCGTGCCGGCTCTCCGGCTCGGGGGTGACTACGACCATCTCGGCCAGATGCTCCTCGAGCAGCGCCACGATCGCCGCCGAACTCAGGTCGTCCACCACGATGCGCACTCCAGCGATGCTACCGTCCTTCGCGATCTTGGACTGAGCAATGTGCTAGGAGATCGACTCACGTTGCCGGGACCAAGATCGCGGTAGGGGTGGGGGTCAGTGGCTGGGGTACTTGGCGAGGATCTCGTGCAACCGGGTGACGAAGCGCAATGACTCGTCGTGCTCGCGTTGCCAGATGTTGCGACCGAAGATGAGCCCCGTGACGCCGGCCTCCATCGACTCGCGAGTCCGCTCCAGCATCGCCTCGTCGCCGGCCTTCTCGCCGCCGGAGATGAGCACGAGCGTCCGGGCCGCCGAGTGCACGACCGCGTTGACAGCGTCCTGTGTGGACACCTCGCGGTCGTACGCCGTGGGCACGCCCGAACGCCTGTCGGGGTTGGGGAAGTTCACCTTCACGACGTCGGCGCCGAGTTCGCTCGCGGTGCGGGCGGCGTAGTCGACCTGGTAGAAGGAGTCCTTGCCGCCCTTCGCGTCGACCGCCGAGCCCCGCGGGTAGGCCCAGACCACCAGGGGCATGCCGAGCCGGTGCGCGTCCTCCCGGACCCGGCGCAGCTGGGCGAAGTCCTGCTCCGCCGCCGGCGTGCCGACGTAGAGGGTGTACCCGACGGCGTCGGCCCCCAGCCGTACGGCCTCCTCAACGCCGGCATGTAACGGCGACAGCGCCTCGGTGTCGGGTGGGATCTCGGTCCGGCCGTTGAGCTTGAGAATGAGCGGCACCTCGCCGGCGTAGTCCCAGAAGAACTTCTCGGCGAGCCCGATCTGGATCGCGATGCCGTTGAAGCCGCCCTCGACCGCGAGCCGGATGATGTAGCGGGGGTCAGCCGAGGCGGGGTTGGCGGCGAAGTCACGGGGGCCGTGCTCAAGCCCCTGGTCGTACGGCAGAAGGAGGGCGGTGCCATTGCCCAGGCCATGGCGGAACAGGATCCGGTGCAGCCGTGCCTTCTTGCCCGATCCCAGTCCGATCTCAGCGAGTGTCGGCCGCATTGGCTTCTCCCCCTGCCCGGGGAGCGTCAGCCCTGGAGTTGTCGGCCTGGCGGGCGGCTCCCGGTGCGCACGCCAGGCCTGCTAATAGGGTCATCCTCTCGCGGCTCGGGCACCAGGTTCGCAGGTCCCCGGAACAAGGGGCCACAGGTCCCGGATCGGGCAGGGCGGCACGAACACAGCATCCGGGCCATGAAGGGCACCGTGCTGACCCGGTGACGGCCGCGGGCCATCGACGGGTGCCGGTCGCGCTCGGGCGCGACATCGAGCGGTATGGTCAGACCCGTGACCGAGTGGGATGAGGGGTCCGGGGCGCCCGCACTGGCCCTGCGGGGGCTCGTCAAGAGGTTCGACACCACGCTGGCGGTGGCCGGGATCGATCTGGACGTCCCGGTCGGGTCCTTCTACGGACTGTGTGGACCCAACGGCGCGGGCAAGACCACGACTCTATCGATGGCGGTCGGGCTGCTGCGACCCACGGCCGGCACCGCTTTCGTCCTGGGCGAGGACGTCTGGTCCGATCCGGTCCGGGCCAAGCGACGGCTGGGGGTGCTGCCCGAGGGCATTCGCATGTTTGACCGGCTTAGTGGCGCCGAGCTGCTCGCCTACACCGGCCTGCTGCGAGGGCTGGACCCGGGGCAGGTCGACGCCCGGGCCCGCGAGCTCCTCGACGTGTTCGACCTGACCGCGGCCGGCCGGACGCTGGTGGTCGACTACTCGGCCGGGATGAAGAAGAAGATCGGGCTGGCCTGCGCCCTGTTGCCCGCCCCGCGGCTGCTCGTCCTCGACGAGCCGTTCGAAGCGGTCGATCCGGTGTCGGCCGCCCTCATCCGGGACATTCTCCAGCGCTACGTGCGCGGCGGCGGCACCGTCATCTTCTCCAGCCACGTCATGGAGGTCGTGGAGAAGCTGTGCACCCACGTGGCGATCATCTCCGAGGGCGCCCTGAAGAAGGTCGGCACCCTGGCGGAGGTCCGGGGTGGGCGCGAGCTGGAGGACGTGTTCGTGGAGGTGGTGGGCGGGCGGACCGCCACCGGGCAGGAGCTGACGTGGCTGTCCTAGCCACGCCCCGTGAGCCGGGCGCGCTGGACTTCGTCCGGCTGAAGCTACGCCTGACGCGCAACGGCTTCCGGGGCCAGCCATGGCGCGTCGTCGCGTTCGTGATCGGCGTCCTCTTCGGACTGTGGGTGGCGGGACTGGCCGTGGTGGGGTTCAGCGCCACCGCCTTCGCCTCGGTCGGGGTGGCGCTGACGGTGGCGGTCATCGCCGGCTCGGCCCTGGTCCTCGCCTGGGCACTTTTCCCACTGCTGTTCTTCGGTGTCGACGAGACGCTCGACCCCGCGCGGTTCGCGCTACTACCGCTGCGCCGGGCCACCGTGGTCAAGGGCATGTTCGTGGCCGCGTTCGTGGGCGTGCCCGCGGCGGCCTCGCTGCTCGCGTCGGCCGGCCTCGTCTCGGCGGCCGGGCTCCGGTTCGGCGCGGTAGGGGCGGTGGTCGCCCTGGTCGGTGCGCTGGCCGGCCTCGCCCTCGGCGTGGTCGCCAGCCGGGCGATCACGAGCGCGTTCGCGGCGTTGCTGCGCTCCCGCCGGGTGCGTGACCTGGCCATCGTGGCCGTCGCGTTGCTCGCGTCGTCGGTAGCGCCGTTGCAGCTGCTGGTCAATGCGGCGATCGTGCGGGGCGACATCGACCAGGCCGAGCGGATCGCCCGGGTCCTGGCGTGGACCCCGCTCGGCGCGGCGTACGCGCTGCCGTTCGACGTCGGCGAGGGCCGATTCGTCGAGGCGGGCGTACGCCTGGTCATCGCGGTCGGCGCGATCGGGCTCCTGCTGTGGTGGTGGTCGCGCACGATCGAGTCGGCGATGCTCGCCACGTCGACCGGCGCATCGGCGAGCATCCGGCGGACCAGCCGTGGTCCGGTCGCCGCGCTGGTTCCCCGCACGCTGCGCGGCCTCATCCGGCCGTCGGTGTTCGGCGCCATCGTCGCTCGCGAGTCGCGCTTCTGGCGGCGCGACCCGCGCCGCCGGGCCAGTCTCGTCTCGCTGCTCGTGGCCACGGCGGTGCTGCCGCTCGTGTTCACTCTCGCCGCCCGGCAGGAGGGCTCGGCCGGTCTCGCGTCCGGTCTCACCTTCGGCTTCGTGGTCAGCATGGCGGGCACGCTGGGTGGGATGCTCCTGGCCAACCAGTTCTCGTTCGACGGCAGCGCGTACTCGATCCACCTGCTCGCCCAGGTGCCCGGGCGGGTGGAGCTGCGTGCGCGGGCGACCGCGATCGGGATATCGGCGTTGCCCGTGCAGATACTCGTCGTGGCGGTGGTGAGTGTGCTGGCGGGCGTGACCGACCAGGTGCCGACCGGCCTGGGCCTGCTGGCCGCGGCGTTCGGTGTGTCGGTGGCCGTGGCGGGCCTGCTGTCGGTGGTGGCGGCGTACCCGCTGCCCTCGAGCAACAACCCGTTCGCGGTCAACAGCGGCGGCGCCAGCGCCAAGAGCCTGCTCGCGCTGGCCGGGCTGGTGGGCACGATCGCGCTCTGCCTGCCGGTGATCGCCGCGACCGTCCTGCTGGCCGATGTCCCCGGCGGCCGCTGGCTCGTGCTGGGGCTGGGCCTGCTCTACGGCGGTGCCGCGGTGGGGCTGGGGACGCTCATCGCCGGTGATCTGCTCGACCGGCGCGGCCCGGAGGTGCTGGCCGCGGTCACGCCGCGACGCTGACGCACCACGATGTCTCTGGTGCGCCAGCGTCACTCGAACAGCTCGGTCAGCGCGGGCAGCGCGACCCGGACGCTTCCCGCCGCGGCGGGCGACGCCCGTGCGGCTGGTCGATCCTCGTGGATGGCCATGGTGGCCAGTGCCGCCTCGTCGAGAAACCGGCTGGCCACGGCGAAGCTGTGCTTGTCGTCGAGCCCGCGCCGGTGGTGCGGCATCCGCAGCGGCGTGTAGATCGCGAGTTCGTCGCGCGCCCGGGTGGCGGCGACGTAGAACAGGCGCTTCTCCTCCAGCAGGCCGGCCGCCGAGCCGAGGGCCATGTCGGACGGGAAGGCGCCGTCGACGGCGTGGATGACGTGCACGCTGTCCCACTCCAGGCCCTTAGCAGAGTGCACAGTGGACAGTGTCAGGTAGTCCTCGTCCAAGTGGGGCGCGTCGGCGAGGTCGCTGGTGGAGGCCGGCGGGTCGAGGGTGAGGTTGGCGACGTACTCGGCCAGCGTCGGTGACCCCGTGGCGGCGCTGACGAGGCGGTCGAGGTCGCTGAGTCGAACCGCGTGGTCGGGGTAGCGCGCCGTGAGCAGTGGCCGGACCACGTCGAGCACCGCCTCGGCGCGCACCGCCACCCCGGTGCGAACCCGCGCGGCGGCCAGTGTGTCGAGGCTGGCGGCCAGGGCCGTACGGCTGGATGCCGGGGCGACCGCGACCGCCTCGGGGTGGCGCTGCTCGGTGTCGGGCTCGGTGACCCGCAGCGCCTCGAGGATGCCCCGGGCCCGGGCCGGGCCGACGCCGTCGTGCAGGCGCAGCAGCCGGAACCAGGCCAGCTCGTCGCGGGGGTTGTCCAGGAGCCGCACCCCGGCGACGAAGTCCTTGACGTGCGCGGCCTCCAGGAACTTCAGACCGCCGTACTTGACGAACGGCACCCGCCGGCTGGTCAGCTCCACCTCCAGCAGGTCGCTGTGGTGGGCCGCCCGCATGAGGACCGCCTGTGTCCGCAGTGGACGGTCCCGGTCCAGCGCGTCCAGCACACAGTCCACGACCGCTCGAGCCTCGGTGGCGGCGTCGTGGCAGCGCACCAACCGCGGCCGGGGCCCACCGTCGCGCTGCGAGCGCAGGCGCAGCCGCGGCCCGCCCGCGTCGGGCCGGATGATGTTGGCCAGGTCGAGAATCCGTTGCCTTGAGCGGAAGTTCTGCTCGAGACAGACCGTACGAGCGGTGGGGAGGTCGTCGCGCAGTTGCAGGAGATGGCGGCTGTCGGCGCCCCGGAACCCGTAGACGGCCTGGGCGTCGTCGCCGACCACGGTGAGCCCCCGACCCTCGGGGCAGAGCAGTCGCACGATGTCGACCTGGATCTGGTTGACGTCCTGGTACTCGTCGACGAGCACGTGGTCCCACCGGCCCGCGATGGCCGGACCGAGCGTGGGGTCGGCCAGCAACGCCCGCCAGCCGAGCAGCAGGTCGTCGAAGTCCAGCAGCGACCGCTCCCGCTTGCGCGCCACGTAGCCCTTGAACAGATCGAGGATCGTGTCCGTGTAGGGGGTGCACCACGGCGCCGTCGCCGCGATCACGTCCCGGGCCGGCACCCCGGTGTTCACCGCGCGGGAGTAGATGTCCAGCAGAGTCTCGCCCCGGGGGAACCGCTGGGCGTTGCCGGCCAGGCCGAACTCGTGGCGCAACATGTCCATGAGGTCGTGCGCGTCACCGGGATCGAGCACGGACAGTGAGCCCCCTTGGCCGAGTGCCGGCGCGTGGGTGGCGACCAGCCGGTAGGCGACCGCGTGGAAGGTGCCGCCCCAGAGCTTGCTGGCGGCGTCGCGGCGGGCACACGTGCTGGCGGCGCGCGAGAGCATCTCCTCGGCAGCGCGCCGGGTGAAGGTGAGCAGCAGGATGCGCTCCGGGTCGACGCCGCGGTCGATCAGCGCCGCGACCCGCGCGACCAGCGTGCGGGTCTTCCCCGTCCCGGCGCCGGCCACCACGATGAGCGGACCGTCACCGTGCGTGGCCGCGGCGAGCTGCGCGTCGTCCAGGCCGTCGTCCCACCGAGCATCGAACACGCGTCGGACCCTACCTCACCCGGCCCGGCACCGCCCGTCGACACGCTCAGGTCGTGGCCAGCAGGCGGTACAGCACGCGGGTGCCGAACTCCAGCGCGTCGACGGGGACGCGCTCGTCGACGCCGTGGAACAGCGCCAGGAAGTCCAGGTCGGGCGGCAGCCGCAGCGGCGAGAAGCCGAAGTGCCGGATGCCCAGGCGCGCCAACGACTTCGCGTCGGTGGCGCCGGGGACCAGGTACGGCAGCAGCACGGCCCCGGGGTCCTCGGCCGCGATGGCGGCGGCCATCGCCGCCACGAGCCCGCCGGCGAACGGCGTCTGGACCGCTGGCAGCGACCGCCAGTCGAGCTCGACGTCGGGTCCCAGCACGTGCTCAAGCTCGTCCCTGAAGGCATCCTCACGGCCGGGCAGCACGCGACCGTCCACTGTGGCCCGTGCCAGTTCCGGGACCACGTTGGGGGCGATGCCGGCATCGAGCATCGTGACGTTGGCGGTGTCCCGCAGCGTCGCTCCGAAGAGCCGGGTCAGGCTGCCGAGCCTTGCCACCAGCGCTTCCGGGTCGGCCGGATCGAAGCTCCACCCGGTCAGGCCCGCGACTCCCTCGAGGAACTCGCGGACCGGGTCGGTGAGCACGACGGGGAACTGGTGCGCGTCCAGGCGGGTGACGGCGGCCGCGAGCTTGACGACGGCGTTGTCGGCGTGCAGGAACGAGCCGTGCCCGGCGGTGCCCCGGGCCAGGAGGCGCAGCCATACGGCGCCCTTCTCGGCCGTCTGCACCGGGTAGACCCGCCGACCGTCCAGCGTGACCGAGAACCCGCCGACCTCACCGATCGCCTCGGTCACCCCGTCGAACAGCTCAGCGTGGTGGTCGACCAGGAACCGCGCGCCCTCGAACCCGCCGGCCTCCTCGTCGGCGACGAAGGCGAAGACGAGGTCCCGTCCTGGGGCTTGGCCGTTGCGGCGCAGGGCCCGCGCGACCGCGAGCGTCATCGCGACCATGCCCTTCATGTCGACGGCCCCACGCCCCCACACATATCCGTCGCGGACCTCGCCGGCGAACGGCGGCACCGTCCACAGTGCAGGGTCGGCCGGGACGACGTCGAGGTGCCCGTGCACGAGCAGTGCCCCGGGCCCGGTTCCCGCACCGGGCAGCCGGGCGATGACGTTCCCGCGGCCCGGCTTGCTCTCGACGTACGTCGGCTCGAACCCGACCTCGGCCAGCTTCCCCGCCACGAACTCGGCGGCGGGCCGCTCGTTGGCCGTGCCGGTACCGTCGTTGGCGGTGTCGAACCGGATCAGCTCGCTGGTGAGGCCGACGACCTCGGCCACCGCGCCGTGCAGCGCCCTCCGGGTCAGCTCCGTACTCATGATCCGGTGAGCCTAACCGACCGCTACCCAGCGTCACGCAACCGGCACCGGCGACGGTGAAGTGTGTGTGGTAGTAACTACTGCTCCGTGCGGCGCGACGCTCGCTGACCAGGCACGGCGTCGAGCCGATCCGGTTCCTGGCCGGCACGGAGGTGACCGTCACCTCCGGATGGGCCGGGTAGCGGCGGCCGGCTCCGTGGCGCAGGCCGTCGTTGTCCAGTGCCGGATCGACCGCGTTTACCGTCGCCGAACGCGGTTGGTGACGATCCGTCACCGGCGAGGGGGGTCGTCACGAGGCGTCGTCAGCAGGTGTTGAGCATGCTCGTCAGAGCGGACTTCTCCGCACTGTCGACCGTGAGGCCGTAGTACCACTTGACCTGGATCCACGCCCTGGCATACGTGCATCGGAACGAGCTGCGCGGCGGCTGCCACTGCGCCGGGTCCTGGTCGCCCTTGGACTGGTTGACGTTGTCGGTCACCGCCCACAGCTCCGGGCCGCCGAGGTCGTTGGCGTAGGCCTGGCGTCGCGAGGTCGTCCAGGCCCAGGCGCCCGAGGACCAGGCCTCGGCCAGCGGAACCATGTGGTCGATGTCGACGTCGGACGGGTTCGTCCACGTCGCCCCGTCGTACGGGCTGAACCAGGAGCCCGAGATCGGGGCGCAGCTGCTGTTGACCACGACGTTGGTGCCGTCGCGTTTGAGGACCTGCTCACGGGTGTTGCAGGAGCCGGTGATCGTGATCCAGTGCGGGAACAGGTCGCGGTTGTAGGTCGAGTGGTGGGACTCGGTCGCGACCGTCAGCGCGGCGAGACGGCCGGCCGCCGTGCTCGCGGAGGGGATGTTCGGCGGGGTCGCCTCGGCCGGCGTGGCGACGATGGCGACGAAGGCGGCGGCGACGGCTGTCGATACGGCCGCAATCTTGACAAGAGCGGGGATCATGGTTGCACTCCTCACCGTTGGGTGGATTGATGTTCCCTCATGTCGGTGACGGTCCATTCCGTGGCGCGTGACGCTCCCGTGAACTTTGCGAAGCCTCCGTGGTCGGTGTGAGAATCCACCCGGCGAAACCGCACGGAGGTGGGCAGATGGGATGGTTGGCGGCCGTCGACGGGTACGAGGTCTGTCTGGTCGATGGGGCGGTCGTGTGCCGCACATCGGCCGGGCGGCAGCTGAAGTCCGTGCCCAAGCAGGTGCGCGACTCCGATGCGGCCCTGTCACTGCGCCAGGTGCAGGAGTGGTTGCGGCGCCATGAGGCCGAGTGCCTGCGCACCGTCGAGGAGTGGCTGCTGCGGTCGCTGCCCGTGCCGGCCACGGTCATCGCCGCGGTCTGGCCGGACGAGGCGTGGCGCGGGCTGCTCACCGACGCCGTGGTGGCGCCGGTCGACGACTCGGGTACCTGGCTGGTCGAGGCCGGCGGCTTCCTGCGGGGAGCCGCCGAGGACGGCCGGCTGGGCATCGTGAACCTGGATGGCGAGACCGTACGGCTTGAGGCGACCGAGGTCGTGCTGCCCCACCCGGTGCTGCTGCCGGATCTGGACGACCTCCGGCAGTTCGCCACCGACCTCGGCGTGCGGCAGGGCGTCGCCCAGCTGTTCCGCGAGACCTGGCCCAAGCCCGCGGATCCCGCGCAGCAGCGGACGGCGCTGACGCAGTACGCGGGCGGCCGGTACGAGCAGCTGCGTCACGTCACCGGCCGGGCGGCGAGCCTGGGTTACCCGGTCCGCGGCGGCTACGCCACGCTGCGGATCTGGGAGCGGGGAACGGTACTGGACGCGCGCGTCTGGGTGGGCGACCATGACCCGTCGGCCGAGGCGGAGACGGGTGATCTCGTCTTCGTCGACGCCGCCGGCGCCCCGGCGGAGTTCGACCGGATCGGTCCGGTCACCTGGTCGGAGGGGTTGCGCATGGCGGCCGGCCTCTACGCGGGCCGGATGGTACCGACCGAGGCGGCCGCGTGACGCCGCGGCAGCGCCGGCCGCGCGAACAGTCCACTGTGGATTGGTATGCGGTGGAGGCCGGCGGCATCGTGCCCGCTCTGGATGCCGGCGGCCGGCCCGGTGCCGACGTGGTGACCGCCCGGTCGTACGGGCATCCCGTCCTGGCTGGCCGTACGGTCGTGCGTCTGGTGCCGTCCGCGCTGGGCGAGGCCGAGGACCTGGCGCTGGAGTTCCTCGGGTTCACCACCGACGGCGAACCTCGCCCGGTCGGCACGGGGGCGCGGCGGGCCGTGGGGTTCCCGGCGTGGGCGGTCGTGCACGACCCGGCCAACGGGCGGCACGCGCTGGCGATGGTCAAGGAGCTGGAGCGGCTGGCCCGGCTGGCGACGGGCCGGCCGGGCGCGGCCATGGAGGGGTACGAGGCGCTGGCAGACCGGCTGCAGCGGGCGGTGCCGCACTTCCTGCCGACGTTCTGGGAGCAGGCGGCTCGGTCCTTTGTGGAGGCTGGGAGCCCGAAGCAGGCCGCCGTCTGCTTCACCCGGGCGCGAGATGCCGAGCGGGTGCACGGCCTGGCCATCGACGAGGGCCGGGTCGCCGATGTTCACCTGGAGTTCGCCCTCGCGGGCGCGTTGCCGGTCAAGGCGCTGACCCGGTACGCCCAGGATCTGGCGGGCCGGCTGCCGGCCGACGAGGCGTACCGGCGCTACCGCGAGGTCGCGGTCCAGCGCGTCGCCGGGGGTCTCGCGCCGCCGGCCGGGCTGTTGACCGAGCTCGGTCGCCTGGCCCGGGCGGCGAAGCTGCGGGTCGACGACGAGCTGCCGGCGGTGGTGGCCGAGCTGGTGGCGCGGCCGGCGGTGGCGACTGCGGCGGGTAGCTTCTGGGACTCGGCCCGCCCCCACCTGGTGGCGGTGTGCCGGCAGGACCCGACCGTACGGGCGCGCCTGCTCGAGATCCAGCCCGACCCGCCGGGGTGGCGCACGGACATCACCGAACAGTGGGTCGGCCTGCTCGACGCCACCGGGGCCAGCGACCTGCTCACCGGACCGGCGTCCACCGCGGAGAGTGTCGGCGCCGGCGCGTGGCTCGAGCGGTTCCTGGCCCACCGTGCGCGCAAGTACAGCGGTAGCCGTAGCCCGGCCCTCCTCGCCCTGGTCCAGCGTATGATCCCGCGACTGCTCGCCCAGGACCGGGAGGTGCGGGCGATCGGCGACGCCTGGTGGGCCGACATCGACGTCCTGGACGTGCTGCTCGCCGGCGGCGTGGCGGTGAAACCCCCCGACGAGCCCGCGGTGACCAGGGGCAACGTCTCGCAGCTGAACGTGGTGTCGTGGGTCGAGGACCCCACACCCGGACAGCGCGACCTGCTCGCGTTGACCGGGGATCCGGCCCTGTCGCGGCTGTGGCGCCGGGGTGTCGTCGGGGCGCTGCGGCGCGGGGAGGGTGGTCGCGCCCGGGAGCCGTGGGTGGCCCGGCTCGCGGCGGTCCCGGCGATCCGGACCGCGATCGCGCAGTGGGTCGCGGAGATGGCCGAGCGGGCCGGGGATCTTCCGCTCGCGGCCCTGCTGGACCTCATCGACGAGCTGCGACCGTTGCGCAACCGCGCTGGTGCGGGCGTGAACCCGGCGGCGTCGCGGCGGCTGGCGGCGGCGCCGGTGGCGACCGCGCTCGCCCGGACCCTGCGCACCGGACTCGCCGGCGAGCTGCGCTGGCCGGCGCACGAGGAGGCGGTGGGCCGGCTCGGTGCGCAGGCCACCGTGTCGCACGCGGCGACGTGGCCGTACCTGATCGTGCACGACGAGCACCGCGCGGTGGTGCTCGGCGAGGACCGTGTCCTGCTCGAGCACGCCATGCGGCTGCCGACCCGTGGCCACCATGACCGGGCGCTCTATCTGCGCTATGTGGACGGTCGGCTGCTCGTGATGTGGCACGGCTACCCGGACCGCGCAGGGTACTGGTCGGACCGGCCCGGCGATGTCTTCGACCGGCCCGAGACCGAATGGCCGCACTCGTCGGCCGAGTCCACCTGGGCGCTCACGCTGCCGGATGGCGGTGTGACCACCGGGGGTGCGCCGCTACGCGCGGGGGATCGCGTACACCCGCCGACCAGCCGGGTCATCTCCGACGGCAGCGCCTACTGGCGCCAGGAGATCGACGGCGCCGGCCACGACCGTCAGTTCCGCTGGCGGGAGTACGACCCGGCCACCGGCGCGGCGGGGCGGTTCTCGCAGCCGCGATTCTTCGACGACGCCCCGGGCCCGCTGCGACCCCACGACAGCGTGCTGCTGCCGCCGCCCACGCCCGGGGCGAGCGCCGTGGGCATGCGGGTGTGGACCGGGCCCGACGGCTCCGTCATGGGGTCCGATGTGGACGGACGGATCGTCACCGCCGGCCCGGACCGCGGCCAGTCGCTGCGCCTCGCCGTGGTCCTGCCGGGCGCCCACGAGCCGTGCGCGGTGAGCTCCACCGAACGGTACGGGCATGCCGATGTGTACACCATCTGCGAAGCCGGCACCGGTCTGCCCGCGTCGCGGTCCGAGCCCGGCCGCGAGGTGCCACCGGTGCTCTGGTGGCGGCTCGCCACCCCGCGGGACCCGGCGGGGTCGGCGGCGCTGCGGTCGGTCACCGACGAGCAGGCCGAGCGCCTGGTCGCCGGAGTCGGCGGGACCACGGCGCCGGAGCGGACCGCGCGGGCCGACGAGCTCGTCCGGGCGGTGCTGCCGGAGATCACCGACGACCGCCTCGTGGCCGACGTCCGCCGCGAGGTCATCCGGACGTGGGATGCCGCCCGCCGCCTGGCCGAGTGGGGCGCGCATGCTGGTTCGGACGCGGCCGATGATGGCGGCGCGGTGCGCGAGCTCGTGGCGCAGTATACGGTCCCGCAAGCCATCGACGGGTTCAATCAGATTGCTGTTTCCGGCGGCTACTGGTCCGCCGAGCGCATAGATCTCGGCGGTGAGATCGACAAGGTCGGCCAGCTCCTCACGGGCGCCGCGGCGGATCTCACACTACCGGAGCGGGACTGGGTGCCCTGGCCTTCGGTGCTCGGTGCGGAGGCGGCGCTCGCATTGCGTATGCTCGGCCCGGGCGTGGTCGCCGATCACCGGACAACGCTGCGGACACTGCTCGACGCGTTCGCCCATAGCCCGTTGGTCGGCACCGGTGGCCGGATCCGGGTGCTCAATCTCGCCACGCCGGCGGTGCCCGCCCCGCCGCGGGGCACCGTCCTGCGCTACGGCGACCGAACGGCCGTCGTCCTGGCCCGGTGGGGCGAGAGCGACCGCAAGGGTTCGGTGGTGCAGGTGGTCGAGCTGGGTTCGAAGCCGGGATCCGCCCGCCCGGACGGGATGACGATCGAGAACGAGCACCGTCCCACCGGCTGGGCCGACCGCGGGCGTCTGGGCGAGCTGGTGCGCCAGTTCGACTCCGCCGGTCCACCGCCGTGGCGCCCCGAGGCGGTAACCCGGCTCGTCGAGCTGACCGGGCTCAGCCGCGGGTCGGCGGCCCTGCTGCTCGCCGGCGTGCCGGGCCTGCGCAGTCACGCGGTTAACTTCCTGCCGAGGGGCGCGCGGCAGACGATGGGGCTCTCGGTGGCCGAGGCCCGGACGGGACGGGACGCCCTCGCCGCCCTGCCGCCCAGGACCATCGTCACCGTCCTCGACGCCGCCATGCCGGCCGACCCGGCCGACCTGTGGCGCACCGGTCCCGATGTCGACGCGCTGGCCGCGGCCTGGATCCACCACTGTGGACGGAAGGTCGCGGTGGACCCCGAGCTGCTCGCGGAGGCAGCGCGCGTGCTGGGCGGGCGCTCCAGTGGCTGGTCGAACCGCCGCGACGCCGTGCCGGTGGTCGAGTCGGTGCTGGGGACGGGCGGCGTCGACCTGCTGGCACCGGGCGCGTTGAGGCCCTATCTGTTGGCGCCGTCCGCGGCCTCGGTCGCGTGGCTGGCCTACCGGTTGGCCGCGGACGACCCGGCCCGGTCGGCGCTGCCGCAGGCGGTGGCCCGCCTGCGGGCCCGGCTCCGCGAACCCTCGTTCGTGGTGCCCCTGGAGTACGCTCCGCCTGGCCTCGTCGGGTCGCCGGCCCTGACCGGGTCTGCGTTACCGAACTGGCCTCAGGTCTGGAACTACGAGCTCACCCCGGCCCGCCTGACCGGCCCGGACGATCTATCGCTGCAGCTCTTCCCCGGCGTCGCGACCGTCCGGGCGATCGCCTGGTTGCTGTCGGACGGGTGCACGCGTCTCGTCGGGTGGACCCCGCCGGAGGGCACGCCGCCGGGCTCGGTCCCGCACGACCCGCGGGTGACGGCACCGTCCACAGTAGAGTCCGTGGCCACGGCGCTGAAGCTGGATGGAGATGCCGCGGTGTACTACCTGCAGCTGCTGGCGCTGCCGGATCCGAGCGACAAGAACGTCGCCCGGTGGACCGGGTGGTCGGCCCGACGCGTCAAGGCCCTGGCCGAGACCCTCACCACGGCGGGTCTGGTCGTGGCGGCGAAGCGGGAGCGCGCGGGCCGGGCGGTCTTCCTGCCGGGCGCCTGGCTGGCCCTCAAGGCACCGGACCCGCCCATCGAGGGGTGGAAGACGCGGCTGTACGGTCTGGCCGCCGATGGCACCGGTCCGCTGCCGGCGCTGGTGCCGACCACACCCGTCGCCGACCTGTTCGCCGACGCGTGGCGGCAGGTCCAGGCGGGCGACGGGCCCCGGTTCGAGTCCCTGTGAGACGTCCTCGCTCCACAGTGGACCGCGCTGGCGGGGTCACATCCAGAGGACGCCATCCTCCTCGTGCTCGCGCACCCGGAAAGCGATCATCCGACGCAGCAGGTCGGCCGGCACGGGCTCGCCATAAGGGATCTTGACGGTGCCCTTCCCGTGGGCGAAGCCACCAAGATCGCCCTCGCGACGTCCGACGATCGAGGAGTTGTGCGTGTGATCGGAGATCAACTCACGCACATAAGTCCTCGATCGTCGAGGTCTTGGGGGCGGTATCGAGGTCTTGGGGGCGGTATATGGTCGCGGGCGGAGGCCGTGAGGTGGGCGGGTGAGGGGGACGGGCATGCAGCGGCAGGTGGATCCGCCGGAGGACCGGTACGCGGACGAGCTCGCCGCGCTCGCCGAGGCCGACGACGGACCACGGCCGCCGGGCTGGCGGCTCACTCCGCGGGCGGTCGTCACCTTCGTCACCGGCGGCCCCATCGGCGCCGGGAAGAGCCTGGTCGGCGCCGGGAAGAGCCCGGTCGGGGGCGGGAAGAAGAAGCGCACCATCGAGCAGAAGTTCGTGGGGGAGCGGGCGCTGGTCCAGCGGTGCGTCGTGACGCTCGCGGGGGAGCGGGCGCTGCTGCTCGTCGGTGAGCCCGGCACGGCCAAGTCGATGCTCTCCGAGCTGCTCGCCGCGGCGATCTGTGGCACCAGCGGGCTGACCGTGCAGGGCACCGCCGGCACCACCGAGGACCAGATCCGGTACGGCTGGAACTACGCCATGCTGCTGGCCCACGGTCCGTCGCGGGCCGCGCTGGTCGCCTCGCCGGTGCTCACCGCGATGGCGGAGGGTCGCGTCGCCCGGGTGGAGGAGGTGACCCGTTGCCTGCCCGAGGTGCAGGACGCCCTCGTCTCGCTGCTGTCCGACCGACGCATCTCGATACCTGAACTGGCTGGCCTCGAGGGCGCGACCGTGCACGCCGCGCCCGGGTTCACCCTCATCGCCACGGCGAACCTCCGCGACCGCGGCGTCTCGGAGATGTCGGCCGCGCTCAAACGGCGGTTCAACTTCGAGGTGGTGGCCCCGATCGGTGACCTGAAGGCCGAGATCGCGCTGGTCCAGCGGCAGGCCCGGACCGCGGTGGAGCGGGTCGGCGCACCGTTCACTGTGGACGAAGCCGTCCTGGAGGCGCTGGTCACCGCCTTCCGTGACCTGCGCTCCGGCACCACGGTCGAGGGGTGGGCGGTCGAGCGTCCGTCGACGGTGATGAGCACCGCCGAGGCGGTGGCCGTCGCGACGTCGCTCGGCCTGTCGACCGCCTACTTCGGCGACGCCCGCAAGCCGGGCATCGACCCGATGTCGGAGCTACCCGGGCACCTGCTCGGCGTGGTCCGTAAGGACTCGCCGGATGACCAGGGCCGGCTGCTGGCCTACTGGGACGGTGCCGTGAAGCGCCGGGCCGAGGAGGGCGGGCGGATGTGGCGGCAACTGTGGGAGCACCGTGACGTCCTCGCCGACTGACCCGGACCCGGCCGCCGCGACCGAGGCGCTCGCCGCGTCGACCCGGCCGTACCTGATCGGGGTACGCCACCACTCGGCGGTGCTCGCCCACGCCGTGCCGGCGCTGCTGGAGTCGTACCGCCCCGACGTCGTCCTCGTCGAGCTGCCCATGGAGTTCGCGTCGTGGCTGCCGTGGCTCGGGCATCCGCAGGCCCAGGCGCCGCTGGCCCTCGGCGGCGCGAGCTCGTCGGAGGAGGGGCCGCTGGCCTTCTTCCCGTACGCCGACTTCTCTCCGGAACTGGCCGCGATCCGGTGGGCGCAGCGCAGCGGGGTGACCGTGGCACCGTGCGACCTGCCGCTGTCGGACCGGCGATGGCTGAAGGACCGCGGGGACTCGGCACCGTCCATCATGGACGCTCTGCGCGCCCGGATCAGCGGCCGGGACGGTGAGGACGTGTGGGACCGGCTCGTCGAGACGGGTGCGGTGGGCGCCAAACCCGAGGCGGTACGGCGGGCGGCACTCGCCGTCGGCTGGGCGATGCGGCACACGACCGCGACGGTGGCCCCCGTGGACCTGGTGCGGGAGGCCTGGATGCGGGGCCGGATCAGGGCCGCCGGCGACGTGCGGGTGGCCACCGTCGTGGGTGCCTTCCATGCGCCCGCCCTGGTCGACCCGGCACTCGCATCGGCGCTGGGCTCGCCGCCGGATGTGTCCATCCTGGACACTGCCGAGACCGGCGGTGACGTGGTCACCTCGCTGGTCCCGTACCCGTTCGAGCTGCTCGACGAGCGCTCCGGCTACCCGGCCGGTGTCCGTGACCCGCAGTGGCACCAGGAGCTGCTCGGCGCCGGCGCCGCACCCAAGGCGGTCGAGGAGCTGGTGAGCGCGTTCGCCGTCCGGGTGACCGCCGCCCTGCGCACGGCCAAGCATCCCGCCGGGCCGGCGGAGGCGCGCGAGGCCACGCGGCTGGCGGTGGACCTGGCGCGGCTGCGTGGACTGCCCGCCCCCGGGCGGAGCGAGCTGGTGGAGGCGATCCAGACCGTGCTGGCGCACGGCGAGGTGCTCGGCCGGGGCCGGGCCGTGGCGGCGGCGATGGGCCAGGTGCTCGTCGGTGACCGGCGTGGGCGGCTGGCGCCCGGCACGCCCGAGTCGGGGATCGTCGCCTCGGTGCGCCGGCTCATCACCGACCTGCGCCTGCCCGGCCCGGGCCAGCCGGGGCTCATCCTGCGGCTGGACCCGTTGCGCTCGCCCCTGGACCGGCGTCGCGAGGTCACGCTGCAGCGCCTTGCCGCCGCTGGGATCCGTTACGCCGAAGCGCAGGAGACCGCCGGCGCGGGCGGGGTGGAGACGCTCAGCACGGTCTGGTTCGCGCAGTGGACGCCGACGACCGACGGCACGCTTGCGGCCGCCGGCATGCGCGGCGTGACACTGCGCCAGGCCGCCCAGGGCCGCCTGGTCTGGCAGCGCATGCGCCAGCTCAACACCGGAGGGCCGACGGCCCAGCAGGCGATCGACGGGTTCTCCACCGCTGTGCACTGTGGACTGTCAGAGCTCACCACCGCCCGGCTCGACGAGATACGCGGCACCGTCGCCGCGGCCGGTACCCTCAGCGAGATCATCACGGCGGTGGCGCTGCTCGACCGGGTGGCCCAAGGCCACGTACCCGGTACGCCCCAGCCGCCCGCTGGTCTGGGCGATGTGGCGGACCTGCTCGACGCCGCCGCGGTGCGGGAGATCACCGGGCTCGCCGGCTCCGACAGCCTCGACGACGCCCGGGCGCTGCTCGCGGTGGCGCACCGGGCCGACCGCGCCGGGCGCACCCTGCGCCTGCACGAGGCGCTGCGCCAGCTCGCCCGGGACGGCACGCCGACTATGCAGGGCGCGGCCGGGGCGGTGGGCGTGCTGATCGGCCTGGAACCGGCCGAGGCGTTCGGCGAGCGGCTGGCGTCCTGGGTGGACACTGCCGGCGAGGAGCTGCGACCCCGGCTCGCCGGCGCCCTCGTCGCCGCCGGTGCCCTGCTCGCCGCCGGCGGTCCGGCGCTGCTCCCGTTGCAGCGACGGATCGAGGAATATACCGACGTTGCCTTCACGGCCCGCCTACCGGGCCTGCGGGCTGGCTTCGACGCGCTCAGCCCGGCCGCCCGGGAGCGGATGCGCGCCGACCTGGAGCTGCGGTTCGGCGACCTGCGCGCCCGCGACGACCCGGGCACGCTCGCCGGCTGGCTGCGCCACGACGAGGCCGGTGGAGCGGCGGTGCACCGGCTGGGGCTGTCGGACGCGCGGGTCACCCCGCAGCACCGGTGGCGCGTGCTGCTGGGCCGCCGCACCGACGAGCTGCCCGCCGCGGCGGCCCGGCAGGCGAAGACGCTGGACGAGCTGTACGGGGCCGGCCGCGGCGAGGGGTCGCGCACCATCGACGCCGGGCCTGGCGGTGGTCACGACCGCGCGCCGCCGACCATCCGGGAGTGGCGCGACGAGCTGACCGACCTGTTCGGCGCGGAGGTCTGTGAACAGGTGCTCGGCGAGGCCGCTCGGCGGGGCAACCCGGAGGCGGTGCTCGCGCTGGACCCGCAGCGGGCGCGGGCGTCGGTCGAGCTGCTGCACACCGTGCTGTCGCTGGCCGGCGGGTTGCCCGAGGCCGAGCTCGCCCGACTGCGACCGCTCGTTTCCCGGCTCGTCGCCGAGCTCACCGCCCGCCTGGCCAACCGGCTGCGGCCCGCACTGACCGGACTCACCACGGCGCGGCCCACCCGCCGCCGGACCGGCACCATCGACCTGGCCGCGACGATCCGGGTGAACCTGCGCACCGCCCGCCGCGAGCCCGACGGCCGCGTGCTCGTCCTGCCCGAGCGGCTGCGGTTCCGGGAACGGGCCCGCCGCAGCGTCGACTGGCGGCTCATCCTGGTGACGGATGTCTCCGGCTCGATGGAGGAGTCGACGGTGTGGGCGGCGCTCACCTCGGCCGTCCTCTCCGGACTACCGGCGGTCACCACCCACTTCCTGGCCTTCTCCGACGAGGTGATCGACCTGTCCGAGCAGGCGCATGACCCGCTCGCGCTGCTGCTCGAGGTTCGGGTCGGCGGCGGGACCCACATCGCAGCGGCGCTGCGCCATGCCCGGACCCTCGTGACCGTACCGGCGCGCACCATGGTGGTCGTGGTCAGCGACTTCGAGGAGGGCCACCCGCTGCGGGGCCTGCTCGACGAGGTGCGGGCGCTGGCGGAGAGCGGCTGCCGGCTGCTCGGCTGCGCCAGCCTCGACGACCAGGCCCGCCCCCGCTACGCCGTCGGGGTGGCGAACGAGCTTGTCGCGGCGGGCATGCCGGTCGCCGCGCTCAGCCCGCTCGCGCTGGCCCGCTGGGTCGCGGACCAGGTCCGATGACCGGGCTGGCCCCCGTGCCGCCGCAGGTGGTCGCGGAGGCAGTCGACGCGCTGCCATCCCGCCTGCGGTCCCGCCTGGACGAGGCCGTACGGACGGCCCGCGACTGGCCGGTCACGGTGCAGGGCGCGGCGGTCGAGATCCGAGTGGACGCCGACGTGACCGTCCACATGCAACAGACCGTACGCTCGGGCAAGGACGTACGCTGCACCTGCCTGCTGGCGCCCCGGTGCCTGCATCGCGCGGCGGTGTTGAGCCTCGCGCCGACGGCGGACTCCACAGTGGAGCTCGCCGCGGCCATTGCCGGCGACTGCGGTCCCGCCGACAACGGTGCCGGCGACAACGGTGCCGGCGACGACGGTGCTGGCGACGACGGTCCTGGCGGCGACGACCTTCGTCCGGTGAGCGCGGCCGAGACCCGGGCGGCCGACGCGCTGTGGCGGGCCGCGGCATCCGTGCTGGAGACCGGGATCCCCGGGGCCGGGGCGGTCACCCAGGCGTCGTTGCTGCGGGCGGCCCACGACGCCCGGGCGGTGAAGCTGCACCGGGGGGCCGCCGCCGCGATCGGGGTCGTCGAGCACCTGCGCGCCGCCGCGACCGAGGACCCGTCCTTCCGGCTCGCCGATCTGGTGGGCGATCTGCGCGACCTCCTCTCGGTCGCGCACCGGCTCCGCCAACGGGACGCGCGGATCGGCTCGGAGCTGCGCGGTACCGCCCGCCGCGAGTACCGGGTCGCGCCCGGCGCCCGGCTGTACGGGCTGTGCGTGGAGCCGGTGGCCACCGCCTCCGGGTATGCCGGTGCCGTCACGCTGCTCGCGGACGCCACTGGCACCGTATGGCAGGTGTCCACTGTGGTCCCCGGCGGACCGGAGGTCGCGAGGTTCGCGGCCCGCCGGCCGGTGTCGGTCGGCGAGGTCCGGCTCAACCACACCGACCTCGGCCGGGAAGGACTGCTCGCCAACCAGGTGAGCGCGTCGGCCGACGGTCGCATCGGCTCCGGCAAGGGAACCTCGGCCGTGGCTGCCAACGGGGTGACCTGGGTCCAGCCGCCGCTCGACATGTTCTGGCAGGCGCCGTGGGAGGAACAGGTCGACCGCTACCTGGCCGCGCGCGAGTTGCCGCCAGCGCAGCGCCCTACCGTCGCGGGACTCCTCTTCGTCGACGCCACCGTGCTCGGCGCGGCCGGGGCGGGCGTCGCCCTCCTGGCCGGCGGACGGGAACTGACCGCCGTCGCCGCCCACGACTCGCCGGAACTGACCTATGTGGACAACCTGCGGCTGCTGGCGCGGGTGCCGGGGGCGGCCGTGCGCGTCGTGGCGCGCCCGGTCGGTCGGCGCCGCCTCGCCCCGATCGCGTTCGCCGCGCCATGGCTGCCGCCCTCTGCCGGCGGGCACGTCGACCTCGGACTCGACCGGCTGCGGCGCACGGACCTGCCCGGCGTCGGCGAGACCGCCGCCGCCCCGGCCCGGTCCGAGGACCAGCCGCCGCCGGTGCATCCGCTGCGACGGCAGCTGGAGCGAGCCGTCGAGGGTGGGCGCGCCGCCGTTCCGGGGGATCCGCGGGAGGTCGAGCGCCTGCGGGCCGCCCTGCCCTACGCGGCCGAGCTCGCTTCGCGGCTCGAGGCGGCGTCACGTCCGCGTCGGGACGCGTTCGGGCGGGTGATGGGCGCCTCGCGCTTGGCGCCCGACGACCACGACCGACCCACCCACGCTCCGTCCGCTGACGACCCCGCCCATGACCTTGCCCGGGCCTGGCTCGCCGCCGCCACCTACCTGCACGGCGCGCTGCGCTCGGCCGAGCGCGACGGGTGGCTGGCGTAGTCCGATCGCCGCTGGCGCACGGCTACGGTCGTTTTGTCGCGTTCGCACGACCTGCTCAGGTTGGTGGCGGGTCGCGTCGCTCAGCGACGACATCCGAATATCTGATCGTTGGTGCGCTTGCATGCCGCGCGAGCAGGCGGGAAGATCTGCACAGCGCAACGGGGGCCGCGCGGGGGGCTCCCACGACCTGGGGAGGTCCGGTGGAGAGTGCGGCGGAGCACGTCAGAGCGTGGGCGGCGCGGGCCGAGCGGCACGCCTCCGCAGCTTCGACCATGGCCGACGAGATCGCGAGGATCTCCGCCACGGCACGGGACGCGTCCGGCGCGATCACGGTCACCGTCGATGCCGCTGGCGCGCTCGTCGGCCTCGAACTGGGCGACGCGGTGCAGCGGATGTCGCCCGCCCGGCTCGCCGCCGAGATCATGGCGACGGTCCGTACCGCCCGGGGCGACATCGTGGGCAAGGTGGCGTCGGTGGTCGATGCGACCGTCGGCGCCGGTTCGCCCACCGGTGCCGCGGTCATGAGCGGGCTCGAGCGTCGGTTCGGGCAGCGGCGATCCGAAGGTAGTGACGAGACGTGACCGAGTCGATCTCCTTCCCGGAACAGGGTCTGCGCGACCACGTGGTGAGCCTGCGCCAGGTCGCCGCCAGGGTGCAGACCAGCCACGAGGCCGCGGTGGCCACTCATCTGGACCGGGGTGCGTACGGTCTTTGCTGTCAGTTCATGGTCGACTACTTCGAGCCGAGCGCACAGGTAACCGTCGATGGCATGGCGACCAGCGTCACCGAGCTGACCGGGCTGGCCACGCGGTTGGAGGCGGTCGTCGGCCTGAACGTGGGGGCGAACCAGACCGCCGCCGATGCCGTCGGCGCCCCTGGCATCGGGCTTCCGCTGTGACCGCGCCCTGGCCCAACCCGCTCATCGCCGAGCGGGTCGACACCACGCCGTGGTATGCCGGCATCACGCTGGTCGAGGGCATCGTCGATGTCAAGAACGGCATCGAGTCCGACTCGTGGGTCAGCACGACGATCGGCACCGCGTTCGCCGCCGTGGACGGCGCCCTGCTCTACCTCGACCCGTTGGGCCAGATGGGGAGCTGGATCGTCGCGATGTGCATCGAGCACATTGACTTTCTCTCCGAGGCTCTCGACTGGCTGGCGGGCGACCCCGACCAGGTCGCCGCCAACGCTGCGACCTGGCGGAACGTGGCGGCGAACACCCGGCTGGCGGCCGACGAGTTCCGCGCGGCCGTGTGGCGGGAGCTTCCACAGTGGAGCGGTGCGAGCGCGGACGTCTACCGGGCGCAGGCCGAGGTGGAGCTCCTGGCGCTGCAAGGCTATGCCGAGGCGGCGGACGCGAAAGGGTCGGCGGTCGATCGGTCCGGCATCGTCGTGCAGATCGTGCGCACGGTGGTGCGCGACCTGATCGCCGACTTCGTCTCCACCCTGGTGATCAGGTCTCAGGAGTGGTCGGCCGAGGTCGCCCTCACGCTCGGCGGTGCGACACCGTGGGTGGCGGCGCAGATCAGCGGACTCGCCGCGAAGTGGGCGCTGCGCATCGCCAAGGTCGTCGACGGTCTCATCCGCAGTATCGACCAGTTGGTGGCGCTGCTGCGCAAGGTGGACGAGTACACCGAGGGGATCAACGCCCGCCCCCGCGCCAGCGGCCTGTCCCCCGACGGAACCCCTTACCCGGGCGGGCATCCGCGGGACCTGGACGGCGACGGCCGCCCGGACGCCCTGGACCCCGACCGCGACGGCGACGGCGTTCTCGACCCGCCCATCGGGGGCGGCTCGACCATCCCGCCGCTGAAGAGCGGGCTGCCGGACAAGCCCACGACCCCGCTGATGCCCAGGTACGCCGGCGAGACGGACGCCGCCACGGCCACCCGCATCTTCGGAACGCCGAGCAACGGAGTCCGCTACCTCACGCCCGAGCAGGCGGAGGGGTACCGGGTCTTCGTGCGGGACGGTCAGCTCTACGACGCCCAGGGCAGGCTCGTCGACACCAGCGGGGCGGGCACGTTGCATCAAGGGGGCGGTGGTCGGGCGATCTTCGTGATGGACAGTCAAGGCAACCTGTACCTGTCGACCACCCACAGCATCGGCGACTTCCACCACTCGAGCTTCCTGGCCGGGCGGCCGGTCTCGGGCGCGGGTGAGATGGTGGTCGAGAACGGAAGGATCACCCTGCTCACCGACCGTAGCGGTCACTACCAGCCGACCGTGCAGTTCCGGGAGCAGGTGCTCGACGAGTTGGAGGCCGACGGGATGGACGTGTCCGGGATCACCCTGGGGACCTGGTGATGACAACCCCGGCAGCCGGCGTGGAATGGCGATCGATCCTGAGCCAGATGTGGTACAGCCTGCTCTACGCCACGCTTCCCGACGACGAGACCGCGCGGTGGCTCGCCGAGCAGATGATCAGCGGGCGCAACTTCCCGTCCGGTCCGGAGGTCTACTACTGGGCCTTGTCCCAGGCGGTTGTGGCTGAGCAGGTGACCGAGCCGGGGGTCTTCGTGAAAGCCCGGCACGGTACCGATCCCGAGCACGCCCCGGAGGCCGAGCATGACCCGGAGGCCATCCGAGCGCTGTGTGTTCGTATCCTGCACTACCTTGACGCGGCCCGCCCATGGCCACCGCAGCGCCCGGCACCGGATCGAGAGGAGTCATCGTGACAGCGCCCATGCCGGCCGAAGGGTGGCGTCCGATCCTGAACCAGGTGATCTATGGGCTGCGCTACGTCCGGCGGCCCGACGACGCGGCCGCCCAGGTGTTCGCCGCGCGCATGGTGCAACGGCGCGTCTTCCCGAACGGGCCCGAGGACTACCACCTCGCTCTCACCCAGGCCGTACGGGTGGATCGGCTCTTCGGCCCGGAGTCGCTGCCGAGCGAGCATGACGAGCCGGCCGTCCGGGACTTCTGCGCCCGCGTCGTGCACCATCTCGAGGCAGCGCGTCCCTGGCCGCCGGCGCGCTTCGTCAAGCTGCCACTGGACGACTGGCCGTGGGCGCAGGCACCGATGACCGCCGTGGTCGCGATGGGCATGCACGGTGCCTCATCGCGGACCTGGCAGATATTCGATTTCGTACATCGCAGTGATGGCATGGTGCCGGCTCTGGTCCTCCGGCAGCGCTCCGGGGAGGTGCTCGCGCTCGTCGTCTCGACCGGCCCGTCGCCGGACGACTGGCGGACCACGGCGGTCAAGGTGCTCGACGGCGATCCGAGCGCGGCTATCGCGTCGTTCCTCGAACTGACCAGGCTGTCCGCCGACTCGCTCGTCGCGCCGGCGGGCCCGTCGACCACCCCCAGGCCGGGCCGGCGCGCCCTCGGTGAGCAGGAGATGTTCCGCGTGGTCGCCGCTGACGGACGACTCTGGCGGGCGGACAACGGGATCGCGTTCGACACGCGCGGCGGTACCACCCTCCGGCCCGGTCCCTCGCGCGCCATCTACGTCATGGACGGCCAGGGCAACCTCTACGCCTCGCTGGTCGAGACCATCGGCGAGTTTCACCACTCGAGCCTGCTCGCCGGTCGGCCACCGTCGGGCGCCGGTGAGATCGTCGCGCGCGACGGGGCGTTGGTTGAGATCTCGGGTCGCTCTCCGACGTACCCGGTCGGCGACGCCGAGCTCGACGAGGTGCTGGCCGAGTTGGCCCGCGACGGCGTTCCCACCGCGGAGGTCGTCGTGCACCGGGGCTGACGGTTGGCAGCCGGCGCGCGGCCGGGCATGCTGGTGCGCATGGTGGACCTCGGTCAGGGACTCGTCGATCGGTATGTCGCGGCGAGCGAGGGGTTCGCCCGCCGGCTGCGGCTGGTCGGCGATGACCAGTGGACGGCACCGACCCCCTGTACGGACTGGGATGTCCGGGCCCTGACCAACCACGTGGCTCAGGGAAACCTCAACTACATCCGCCTGCTGGAAGGTGCCACCGCCGCGGACTTCCTCCGCCTACGTGACGCCGACGCGCTCGGCTCCGATCCCGTCGGCCGGTTCGCGGCGTCGGCGCGCGGCTGCGCTGAGGCGTACGCCGCGCCCGGTGCGCTCGACCGGGTCGTCGACCACCCGTCGGGCAAGCTGACCGGGCGCCAGGCGCTGGCCGTGCGGACGACCGACACCGTCATCCACACCTGGGACCTGGCCCGGGCCGTGGGCGGCGACGAGACCCTCGGTGCGGAGCTACTTGCCTGGATCGATGTCAACCTTCACGAGATCTATGCCGGCATGGCGGAGACCCCGGTGTCGGAGCAGACGACGCACCGGTTCTATGCCGCACCCGCGGGCGACCTTCCCCCCGGCTCTCCCGTCCAGGACCGCCTGCTGCACCTCTTCGGCCGCCGCACCGCCGCTGCGGACGGGTAGGCTCGCGGGGTGATTCTTGTTCCGTACCACCAGGATGAGCTCCTGCCGCGGCTGGCGGACGCGCTGCCGCCAGGCTGGGCCCAGACCGTGGTCACCGTCGACTTCCCGGACGACGCGGCCGGCTGGCCGCGCCTGACGCCGCTGTACCGGGCCGTGGTCGATCCCGTCGCCGAGGACGTGGCCGGGGGCGGCATGCCGACGGTGGTGTCGGGCTGCTGCTGCGTCAGCCTCGGCGTGCTCGCCGGCCTGCAGCGCGCCGGTGTCGACGCGGGCGTGATCTGGTTCGACGCGCACGGCGATGTGCAGACGATGGAGACGACCACATCCGGGTACCTCGGCGGGATGCCGCTGCGGATCATGGTGGGCTACCGGCCCGAGCTGGTCGCCGACGCCGTCGGCCTGCGCGCGGTGCCGGAGGATCGGGTGATGCTCGTCGACGCCCGTGATCTCGACCCACCGGAACGGGAGTACCTCGACGGCGCCGCGCTCCGGCGCTCCACTGTGGAGGATCTCAGCGCGGAGGCGCTGCCGCCGGGACCGTTGCTGGTGCACGTCGACCTCGACGTGGTCAATCCGACCGACCTGCCCGGGGTGCGGTTCCCGGTGCCGGGTGGACCGTCGGCGTCGTCGGTCGTGGACGCCGTGCGGCGGATCCTGGCCACGGGGCGGGTGGCCGCCCTCGACATCGCCGGCACGTGGGATCCGTCCACACCGGACCCCAGCGGCGCCCGGGCCGCCGTGCTGACGGAACTGCTGACGCCGGCCGGATGACCATCGTCGCGCGGGTGGAGTGGTCCGGCGAGGAGTTCGACCGTACGGCCTGGTGGGCCCGCGTCGGCGCGGTCCGTGACCTGCTCGAGCACGGCCTGGATCTGCGCCCCGGCGTGACCTTCGTCGTGGGCGAGAACGGCTCGGGCAAGTCGACGCTCGTGGAAGGCATCGCGGCGGCGTACGGGCTCAACCCCGAGGGCGGTTCGCGCGGCGCCCGTCACTCGACCCGGGCCACCGAGTCACCGCTCGGCGACGTGCTGCGGCTGGTACGTATGCCTGGTGGCCGTACGGGCGGCTACTTCGTACGCGCGGAGACCCTGCACGGTCTCTACACCTACCTGGAGGAACTACCCGCCTCTCCCGATGCGGACCTGCACGAGCGCAGTCACGGCGAGGGTCTGCTCGAACTCGTGCGTCGCAAGCTGTACCGGCCGGCGTTCTACGTCATGGACGAGCCAGAGTCGGCCCTCTCGTTCACCTCGACGCTCGGGCTCCTCACCCATCTGCACCACCTCGCCGTCGCGGGGGCGCAGGCTCTGATCGCGACCCACTCGCCGATCCTGGTCGCGTTGCCGGGCGCACACATCCTGTGGCTCGACGACCAGGGCATTGAGTACGTCGATGACTGGCGCGACCTCGAGCTCGTCGCGCACTTCCGGGCCTACCTTGACGATCCGCGGCGCTACCTGCGTCACCTTATCGAGCCAGGCCCGCCACGAGATCCTCAGCGGTGAGCAGCCGGACGACGGCGGGGTCCAGCCCCTGGGGATACAGCGCGTAGACCTGCGCGCCCGCGGCCACCGGGACGTCGCCACGGTGCAGGAACGCGAGCCCGGCGGTGGCCGGATCGGGCACCTCCGGATCGGGCCCGGCACCGGTGGTGAGACGATCCACAAAGGACAGGAGTGCCTCGCCATCGGCGCGGCGGAACGCCGTCAGCGCACCGTCGGTGCCGCGCAGCAGCACGGTGCGGGCCCGCGCGGCCGCGTGCCACAGCGCAACCTCGCCCAGCCGGACCCGGGCCGGCGATGCGTAGTAGGCGGTCAGCGCCCAGCCGAGCAGCGCCAGCGCCTCGCGATGGCGGTGCACCGCGTGGTCGGTGCCGGTCACGCCCCGCGCGACGTCGAGCCAGCGCATGCTCCGGTCGGCGACGTCGAGGACGAACGGGACCGAGGCGCGGGCCCGCCCGGCCAGGTCGAAGCGCTGCTCCACCGCCCGGGCATCGAAGGTCGGTCCATCCACATCAGACAGTGCCAACAGACCGGCGAACGCCTCGGCCATATCGTCGAAGGCGACGTTGTTGTAGCTGAAGACGCTCACCACGAGGTAGCGCGCCTGGTGGCGCGCCAGCGCATCGAGGTCGAGGTCGAGGAACTCCGAGGCGCCATCAGGCTCCGGCGCGTCCGTCCGGTCTCCGGAGTGGACCGCGGCGCCCTTCTGCCAGCGCAGCGAGGTGTAGTCACAGGTGCCGATGTGCTGCCAGTCGACGTCGAAGATGGCGACGGAGAGGTCGAGGTCGACCCGCTGCGTGCTCTCCATCCAGTGCAGGAACAGGCGCAGCCGCGCCGCCGGTGGCACGTCGACCCGGCTGCCCCGCGGGAGCGTCACCAGCGCCCGCGCCGTGACCCGCTGGGTGAAGGGCGCCGTGAGCTCGGTCAGCCGACGGTCGACGAGGGCGACGCCGACCGGGTCCAGGGTGGCGCACCGGTCCAGCGCCTCGGCCACGAACGCCGCCTCGACCCGGCGCACGACATCGGCCGGCAGTGGCGTTCGGCCCTCCGGCATGACATGCGCCTTGGCGTCCAGACCTTTGGGGAATACGACGCGCGCCGGGGTGGCGATGCCGGCGCCGCGGGCCCGCAGCGCGCCGAGCGCACTGAGCAGCACCGCGGGCGCCACGCCGCGCAGTGCCGCCGGCAGGACGGCGAGGACGGTGTCCGCGGCGCTCGGGTCACGCGTCAGCAGCGCGTTCAGCCGCCGGACGAACTCCCCGGGCCGGCTGGCCAGAAGGCGGATCGCGCCCGGGACATCCGACTTCTCCAGGAGCGCCTCGACCTGGGAGCCGAAGCTGACGGTGCCCACCCGGCCGCCGCGCACCGGCAGCCCCGTGCGCGTCACGGCGTCGGCGAGGCGTGGGTCGGCCAGCCGCGTGCGGCGCAGGGCTGCAAACCCCGCGGCGGCCACCGGGTATCTCGTGGCGTGCTCGAAGGGGTGCAGCCGCTCGGCGGCCCGCAGCCACCGCCGACCGTGCCGTCGCAGGTCCTCGACGAGGGTCCGCGCCTCGAGGCGGTCCAGGGCGGCGAGGATGGTGTGACGCAGCGGCCGCGGGACGGGCGCGAACCGGCCGGGCCATACCAGGCCGGCGTCGCCGCCTCCGCGAACCGCGAGCAGACGCAGCGCGTCGGTCGCTGTGCCCAGCCGCCGGCCCACCTCGGGCAGGGTGCTCGGCCAGTGCTCCGGCGCGCGCAGCACCCAGTTCAGCACGATCGCGTTGTTCTCCCGACCAGGGATCTGCTCCGGCAGCCAGCTCAGATCCGCCCGGTCGTGGGTCTCCAGCAGGGCGAGCAGGTCGTCACGGTCCTGCGATGAGAGGGCGGACGGGCGGACGACCAGCGTCGCGACCTCGGCGTGCGCGTCCGCGAGGATGTCGTCGCCGGCACTGACCACGCGCGTGCGCCACGGCAGGGTGCGATCGCGCAGGGTGCCCTCCGCCGCGCGGGGCTGCAGGAACGGATCGTCCGGGTCGAGGGCGCGGTAGCAGATCGGGCAGGCCGAGTAGTCGGCGCCATCGAAGCAGGCCCGGCAGACCAGGTGCGCGCACGGCGAGACAGCGACGACCGTACCCTCGCGTCCACACAGGACACACGCCTGGTCCGGGTTCTGGGCGAGCACCGCCAGCACCCGGTCGACCCACAGCGCCATCGTGTCCGCGGGCGTCGAGTGGGGGAAGCCGCGGAACAGGGGCAGCATCGTCCGGTCCGCTCCGAGCGAAGCGTCCACATCGGACAAAAGCCGGGTTCCCGCCTCCGCGAGCGTCGCCGGGTCGGCGTGTTCGAGCCGGCGGCGAAGCGGCACCCCCATGAGCAGGCCCCGCTCGAGCAGGTCGGCCTCCAGCAGCGTGACCCCGGCCGCCACCAGCGGGTCCGGCGCGGCTCCCGCCACCGCCGGGGACACGGGGGCGAGGTAGACCAGACTCCGGCGGTGCAGCAGGACGGCGGCTGGCGTGCGGGCCGGCGCCACCACCGCGGTCGTCACCCGGTCCACGCCTCACCTCCTCCTCGGTGCCGGGCCGCGGGGTGGAGATTAGGCACCCTAGGTCTAAATTCGCCCGAAGGCGTATTTGAAGGAGAAGTAAGGACGCCCGAGAGCCACCCCACGGCGCGAGTGACAGTAGCAGAGGCCCGCACAGGGATCCATCCGCACATGTCGTGCGCGGTGGTCAGGCGAGGGCGAAGACGGGCGCCGGCTCGTCGGTCAGGCAGGTGATCGGTAGCTCCTCGGTCGACGCGGTTGCCACGAAGTCGGTGATGACGGCGCTCAGGCACGCCCCGTTCGTGAAGACGTGGGCCTGCATCGGCGCCGTCACCGCGAGGCTGCGCGGGTATCGGCCCAGCACCCCGGCGACGTTGGCCGGCGGGTCCTGCGGGTCGAGCGCACCGTTGATGAGCAGCGTCGGCACGTCGAGTGTGACCGGCGACCAGTACAGCGCCTGCGGCAGCGGGTGGGGCACCTTCTCGCAGTAGTCGGTGCTCACCGTGAGCGCCCGTACGTCGGCGTAGCTCATGTAGGACCCGGCGCCCGCGGCCTGCGTCGCCTCCTCGCGCACCGCGGCCCAGGGCTCGTAGCACATGATGGTCAGACCCATCACCACCCAGGTCGGCTCCCCGGGGGACAGCGACGCCGCCATGATGTCGGCGACCGGGCCCCAGTCACCCCGCGCGGCCGCGTGCAGCAGATGGGGCAGCACCACCGCGGTCCTCGCGTCCCGGAGCAGGTTGTGCAGCCCGGGGCCGAACTCGGCCCGGCTGAGGCGGACCACCCGGCCGGTCACCGGGTCGCGGAGCGGCAGGTCGACGGGGCCCTCGTCGAGACGGGCGATCACCGCCCGCAGGTCGCCGGCCGGGTCAGGAAAGGCCGCCCGGCAGGCCGGGTCGGCGGCGCACAGTGCGAAGATCTGGTCCAGCGACCCCTGGCTGCTGGTGGGGTAGCGCTCGAACATCGGCACCTCCAGCAGGCTGCCGCCGAGCATCGTGACCGTGCGGACGCGCTCCGGGTGCCGTTGCAGGTACACCTGGGCCGCGGTGGCACCGTAGGAGCCTCCGTACACGTTGACGGTCTCGTATCCGAGAGCCGCCCGTACGTCGTCGAGGTCGTCCATCGCCCACGCGGTCGTGTACGCGGCCGGGTCGGCATCGAGATGAGCGAGGCAGTCGCTCAGGTCATCAGACCATGCGCCCACATCCATCCCGTGTGGACAGATCAGGAGCTTCGAGGCGCCGGTGCCGCGCTGGTCCATGAAGACGAGGTCGCGGTCGACGTTCGCCCGGTTCAGCAGGCCATGGGCGTCCGCGGCGTCGGCGATCGCCGAGCCTCCCGGACCGCCCGCGAGCCAGACGATCGGGTCGGGGGCCGGTTCGGGACCGCGGGCCCGCAGGACGACGACCTCGACGTCGATGTACCGCCCCTCGCGGGTTGCGCGGTTCTCCGGAACCGACAGCGTGCCGCACTCGGCCGGCTGACCCGCCACGTCGCACGGCCGCAGAGTGATCGCCTCCGTCGGCGCCGGTGATCGCACGGCTGGGCGGGCGCATCCGGCCGCGAGAAGAAGGGGAAGAAGAACGGCAACGACGGCGGGCAACCCGCGGCTGGACACGACCGCATGGTGTCGTTGGCGGGGGCGCCCAGGCAGAGGCGAAGGATGTGCGGCGGCAGGACCATGGTCATCGAGAAGATCGAAGCTGATAGATGATCGGGCGTCCCTCGGCATCGACAGTCCCTAACGTGATCATTCCCGTCCAAAACCTGTTGCCGGGGCGGGGAGCGGCCGCGAGGCTGGAGGCTCCGACCTCGGAGCGTCCCCATGAACCTCCTGCGCGACCTGTGGGCTGCCGCGCCGCGCCGTACCGCGGTGGTGGCCTTACTGGTGTTTGTCGGCGCGGCCGCGCAGGCCGGGTCGGCACCCCTCGCCGGACAGGTGCTCGTGCACCGCTCGCCCACCGCCTTCGCGGTTCTCGCGGCGATGCTGTCCACGGTGGTGCTCGCCGACGTCGCGGTCGGCCTCCTGCTCGCCCGCCTCACGTCTGACTGGACCGCGGCGGTGCGCCGGTCGTTGTGCCGGGTCGCCTTCGGCCAGGACCTGCCGAAACTGGAGACGACCCCGGTCGGCGAGCTGCTCGACCGTATCGACAACGATGTCTACAACGTCGGGTCGCAGGTACGGGCGGCCGGGCGCAGCGTGGTCCAGTTCTCGACCGTCAGCGTCCTCTCGGTGATCACCGCGTTGCTCGTGTGGTGGCCGGCCGGCGTCGGCATGATCATCCTGTCCGCGCTGCTCGTGCCGCTGCTGCGCCGCCGCATGCGAGATCTGGGCCCGGCCCGGGTCGCCGAGGAGGAGGCCTGGTCGGACGTCGCCGCCGTGACGGAGGAGGCGATCCACGGCCAGGACGACGTACGCACGAGCCTGGCTCGGCCGTACGTCCTGGGGCTCTTCGCCCGCCGGGCCAGCGTGCTGCTACATCGGGGCCGGAAGGTGTGGCGGCTGGCGGCCGAGGTGTCGGTGATCGCCTCCGGGGTCGTGCGGGCCGCCGTGGTCGGGGTCGTGGTCGCTGGCGCGTTCCTGCTCACCACCGGCGAGGTGGACCCGGCGCGCCTGACGGCGATCTGGCTGCTGGTGCTCTCGTTCTGTGCCACGGTCGAGCACCTGAGCCGTCTCATCCCCGAGCTGCAGACCGCACTCGGCTCCTGGCGGCGGGTGCGGCAACTGCGCGAGTCGCGGCAGGAACCGGTCGGTGGAGCGACGCCGGTCGATGGCGACCTGGAGGTGCGCGACCTGACCTACCGGTACGCCGACGATGAAGTACCGGCCGAACGCCCCGACCCAGCCGCCCGCGATCGGACCACGGTGCTGCGGGACGTGAACCTGACGTTCCACCGTGGACGGTCCTACGCCGTGATTGGCCGCACCGGGTCGGGCAAGTCCACGCTCGCGAGAATCCTCACCCGCGCCGTGGACGTGCCCCGCGGCACCGTCTTCCTCGGTGGCAGCGACCTGGTGGACCTCGACCTGGCCGCGCTGCGACGATGGGTCGCGATCGTGCCGCAGCGCACCGACATCCTCGCCGGCACGCTCGCCGAGAACGTCGCCCTCTTCGATCCCGACCTGATCGACCGGGCGCAGGCGGCGATGGCCGAGCTCGGCCTGACCTCCTGGGTCGCCGACCTGCCCGACGGGATCGACACGCGCCTCGGCGATGGTGGGCACGTGCTCTCCGCCGGGCAGGCGCAGCTCGTCGCGTTCGCCCGCATCCTCGTCCGCGACCCCCGCATCGTGATCCTCGACGAGGCGACCGCGCGGATGGACCCGGTGACCGAGGCGCGGGTGCAGCACGCGACCGAGCGGCTGCTGCGCGGCCGGATCGGCATCATCATCGCCCACCGGCTCTCCTCGGTGAGCCGGTGCGACGAGGTGGTGGTGCTCTCCGACGGCGTGGTGGTGGAGGCCGGCCCGTTGCGCGACTCGCGGCGGTTCGCCGACCTGCTCGCCACCAGCGAGGCGGCCGACGACGATACCCGTACGGTCGGCACCGCCCGCCCGGTTCAGACCACAGTGGACGGTGCCGTCTCCCCGGTCAAGGCCGATCCGCCGCCGCTGCCGCCGCCGGCCCCGGTGCGCACCCTGCGGGAGATCGCCCAGCTCACGCGCAACGACCCGCGGTACGGCGTGGCCTCGGTCGCGGTCTTCTTCGTCATGGTCCTGTTCGGCACGGACGGGGTGGTGCTGCCCTTCCTGTGGGCGCACCTCGTCGACGGCGCGGGCAGCGTGGTGTGGCCCGCGGCCGGGATCATCGCCGGCAGCCTGCTGCGCGCCCCGGGCCCCTACCTGACCTCGCGCTGGTTCCCCGAGTGGTGGACGCGCCAGTCGCTGCGCATCAACCTGCGCCTGGTGCATGGCCAGACCGGGCCGCGCCGCGTGAGCAACCACACCTCGGCCGAGGTGGTCGCCCAGGCCGGTGACACCGAGCGGGTCATCTTCCTCGCCGACAACCTCGTCGACCAGGTCATCGCGTTCGGGATCCTCGTCGCCATGACGCTGATCTCCGGCAGCTGGGTGCCGGCGCTGTTCTTCGCGGCCACGATGGTCGTCTCGGGCGGGATCGCGACGGTCTTCGGGCCGGTGCTCGAGCGTTCCGGCCGCCGTACGGTCGGCGCCCGGGCCGCCTTCGCCACCGCCCTGGCCTCCTGCCTGTCGGCCGCGCGCACCGTCAAACTCGCCGGCGCGACCCGGCCCGTCCTGGACCACCTCGCACGGCTGGACCGGGTGCGCAGCGACCGGCAGGAGCGCGAGATCGCCATCCAGGTCATCGCCCGGTCGACGCCGGCGATGGTGAGTGGCCTGCTGCCGATCGCGGCGTGGGCGCTGTACCTCGGCGGCGGCATGTCCGCGGCGGCGACCCTGGTGGCGATCTCGACGCTGGGCTCGGCCCGGTGGTTCGCCTGGACGACCGCCTCGCTCGTCTCCGGGATGCCGTCGGCCCGGGTCTGGACCCGCCGCACCGTCGAGATGTCGGGCGCGGGCGAGTACTCGGCGGCGGTGCCGGGCGTCGACCTCTCGGCCGGCACCGGGCCGGCGCCACCGGCCGTACCCAGGCACTCACTGCAGTCACTGGAACTGCGGTCGTTCACGGCCGTCCACGAGGACGGAACGGTCGGCGTCCAGGGCGTCGACCTCACCGTCCACCGTGGAGAGCTGGTGCTGGTGCTCGGCCCGGTCGGGTCGGGCAAGTCCTCGCTGTTGCGGGCGATGGCCGGTATCGTGCACCACACCGGATCCCTGTGCTGGAACGGACACCGGGTCACCGAGCCGGAGGTGTTCCTGCGCCCCAACCAGGTCGGCTATGTCGGCCAGTTGCCGCGGGTGCTCACCGGTACCGTCGCCGACAACATCGAGCTGGGTCGCGACGTGGACCTCGAGGGCGCGCTCTCGGCCGCGCAGCTGCGCCACGACCTGTCCACGGCGGGCGGCGGCGACGGACACGCGCTGCTCGTGGGGCACAAGGGCATCCGCCTGTCCGGCGGGCAGCTGCAGCGACTCGCACTGGCCCGCGCGCTCGCTCCGGAGACCGAGCTGCTCATCGCCGACGACGTCTCGTCGGCGCTGGACGTGACCACCGAGCTGGCGCTGTGGCATGCGCTGCGCGAGCGGGGGGTGACGGTGGTCGGCTCGACCTCGAAACACGCCGCGCTCGTGCACGCCGACCAGGTGGTCGTGCTCATCGGCGGCCGCGCGGTCGACCACGGCACCTGGGGCGACCTCGCCTCCCGCTGGGGTCACCTCGCCGGCTGACGCCCGTCACCGGCGGCTGGGTCGTAGGCGGCGAGCCAGGCCTCGGCGATGAGAGCGGCGCCCAGGGGAGTCGGGTGCACCCCGTCGGCGGCGACCATCGTCGGCCCGCGTTCGGCGGCGGCCGCGTCCACAAGGGACTGCAGCGGCACCAGGGCCGCGTCGTACCGCGCGGCGAGCTCGCGTACGACGGCCTGCTTGCCCGCCAGGTCCTCGTGGATGAACGCGGCGCCCTCGCCCCACCGGATGCTGGGGATCTCGCTGTCGACGAAGAACGGCTCGACGAGGATGAGCCGGCCGACATCGGCGGAGACGGCGCGGTCGAGGAGGTCGGCGTAGCCGCGGGCGAACTCCTCCGGCGGCGTCGGTCGGCCCTCGAAGAACGCGGCCAGCGTGTCATTCACTCCGATGTAGACGGACAGCACCGTGGGCCGGTGGTCGAGCACGTCGGCCTGCCACCGCAGCTGCAGGTGGGCGACCCGGTTGCCGGCGATGCCGGAGTTGACCACAGTGGACTGATCGCCGCGGGCCCGCAGCGCCCGGGCGACCATGTCGACGTATCCGTAGCCCAGCCCCAGCCGGTCGCTGCGCCGGTCGCCGTCGGTAATGCTGTCCCCGGCGAACACGATCACGCCACTCATGACCCGGGGCCCGGCTCCGCTGCCTCGTCCGCCTCCGCGGATGGCGCCGTCGCCGGTTCTGCCGGTGGTTCCGTCGGTCGTTCCGTCCGCGGTTCTGCCGGTGGTTCCGTCGGTGGTTCCGTCGGTGGTTCCGTCCGTGGTTCCGTCCGTGGTTCGGCCGGTGGTTCCGTCGGTGGTTCCGTCCGCGGTAGCTCGGCTGATGTCGGGGCGGCGGCTGGTTCGTCCGGAACCGGGTCTACCGTCGGTTCATCCACGACGGTCAGTCCCGGCCCGCCCGGCGTCTCGGCGGCGCGCCGGCGGCGCAGCCACCACCCACCGATCGCCCCGACCGCGGCCGCGGCCGTGACGCCGCCCAGCGTGACCGCGAGTCCCCAGCCGGCGGTATCGCCCGGCTCCTGCGCGGCGGCCGGCGTCGGGGTTGCGCTGCGGCTCCGCCGCGGCGACGGTACCGCACTCCTGAGATCGTCCACAGTAGACGTCGGGCTCGGGCTCGGGCTCGGGGCGACCGTCGGGAACGCCTCCGGCGACTGTTCCCGCGCCTCCTGCACGTACTCGTCGCCACCCTGCTCGCCTCGGGGTGGGCCAGCGGCCGGCGGCGGGGGTGGCGGGTTCTGTGCGGGCGGTGTACTGCTCTGGACCGGGTCGGGACTGACAACGCCCTCGGTGGGGGAGGCCGACGGGTCCACCTGACCGTCGGTCGGCGAGGCCGACGGCGTGGGAGTCGGTTCCGCCGACTGGGTCGGCTGCTCGGAGGTCTGCGAGGGCTCGGGCGACTGCGACTGCGACTGCGACGGCGACGGCTGCGGCTGCGACGGCATCGCGCCGGCGACCTGCTGCCGGATGCCGTCGAGCAGCGGGTAGAGAGCGTGACCCGGGCAGTCGGTTCCGGCCCAGTCCCGATGCCCTGTGATCGCCCGACTTGTCTTGCTGTTCCCGTTGACCGGGTTGTGGTAGTCGACCGTGCCGAGCGGATCCACTCCGCCGACGGCGGCCAGGTAGGCCAGGACCTTGACCAATGACTCCTGGGCGGCCGGCGTGGGTGGTGAGTCGTTCAGGTAGCCGAGCAGGCAGACGCCGATGTTGCCGGTGTTCCAGTACAGCACGTGGGCGCCCGTCGCCATGTAGTAGCCGCTCGAGTCGAAGACAGGGTACTGGTCGGAGCCGGAGTACCGGCCCTCGTAGACCACACCCGCCGTGTCGATGAGCAGGTGGTAGCCGATGTCGCCCCACGCGCCGCTGCCGTCTCCGTACAGGGTCTGCCGGGTGTAGATGTCGCGCACCCACGTCGCCGGGTCGGGGTTGCCCCAGTACCCGGCGTGGTGGACGGTGAGGGTCTGCACCGGGTGCCACTCCTCGGACCAGTACCCTCCGCTGTTGCTCCACCGCAGCGACTCGTCCGCACCCCAGGCGGCCCGGTTCAGGTACGGGACCGGGCAGACCAGCCCGCCGGGCAGCGGCATTCCGAAGACCGCCCGAGACCGGCTCCGGGGCACGGCAGCCGCCGACGGGCGGGCTCCGACCCCCAAGGCGGCCACGACCGCTGCCGAGCCAACGAGCACGCCTCGCCGCGAGACCACGCCGCCTCCCTCACGTCCGGCCCGCAGCCTACCGGCCCGAGCGCCGATCTTGGGCTGAGCAACGTGGTTGGTGATCAACTCACGTTGCCGCGCCCAAGATCGGCGGATGAGAGGGCCGGGGAGGGGGGTGGGGAGTCGCCGCGGGTGAGCCAGGCGGCGGGGGCATCGCGGATGGCGCGGACTACCGAACCGGCGGCGCCCACGATGGTGGCGGTGGTGCCCAGCGCCGCGGCCCGGACGGTCACCGGAGCCCAGGCCGAGGTGACCGTACGGGCCGCGATCTCCTCGGCGACACGGGCGGCCAGCCATGGCGTCAGGGGGGCGAAGATGCCGCCGAGGACGACGGTATCGACATCGACGAGGTTCACCACATCGGCGGCCGCGACGCCAAGTGCTGTGCCGGCGTCGGTCAGCGCCCGTAGCGCCCGTCGGTCGCCGTCGGACGCGAGCTCCCGCAGCCGTACCAGAGAGTCCTCAGTGGACGGTGTCAGGCCGGCGGCCCGCAGCAAGGCCTCCTGGTTGGTGTACGCCTCCAGGCAGCCGCGGGCCCCGCACCGGCAGGCTGGGCCGTCGGGGCTGATCGTGACGTGGCCGAGCTCCCCGCCGTACCCTCGCGGGCCGCGCAACAGGCGCCCCTCGAGCACCAGGCCGGCGCCGACGCCGATCTCGCCGGAGATGTAGACGAAGCTGGGCTCGGCCGGGACGCTCTGGCCGCGGGGCCGGGGCTCGGGATGGGCGTGCAGTTCGGCGAGGGCCGCGAGGTTCGCCTCGTTCTCGACGCTCAACGTCCCGGGACCCGCACCGTTTCCGGCCGAGAGGACAGGGCGCAGCGCGCCGGCCACATCCACGTCGTGCCAGCCGAGGTTCGGTGCCACCCGGACCAGGCCGTCGCCGTCGACCAGGCCTGGTACGCCCACCGCAATCCCGGCCACCTGCAGGTCGGCGTCGGCGGCCTCGGACCGCGCGGCGGCGGCGAGGCGGGCCAGGTCGGCCAGGACCCGGGCCGGCCTCCGGCCGCGCTGGTCGCCGTGCCGGATCTGGAGCACCCGCGTGGCACCGGTGAGGTCGAGCACGCATGCGGCCAGATAGTCCACATTGATCTCCAGCCCGAGCCCGGCCGGTCCGGTGGTGGACAGCGCCAGTCCGGTGGCGGGCCGACCGGCGCCGGCCCGGGGCAGCGGCTGGAGCTCCGACACCAGGCGACCGGCGATCAGTTCGTCGAGCAGCCCGGAGACGGTGGCCCGGGTCAGGCCGGTAGCGGCGGCGAGATCCGCGCGGGTCACCGGGCCCGGGTGGGCGGCGATCCGGCGCAGCACACGGGCGAGGTTCGCCTCGCGGAGGCCCCGCTGGCCGCGCGCTGCCGCACCTACCATGCCCTTGACACTGACACATGCCCGAAATATGTTCAACGGGTATACAGAATTGGCAACCCCGGTGCACCTGCGCGTGGTCCGGGGCCGACATCCGCCTCCGGAAGGGGATGGCCATGACCGAGCTAGTGCCCACCAAAGAAGACAAGTTCTCCTTCGGCCTCTGGACGGTGGGTTGGCGGGCCGCTGACCCGTTCGGTGACCCGACCCGTCGTGCGCTCGAGCCCGCCGAGATCGTCCACGAGGTCGGCGCGCGCGGCGCGTACGGCGTGACCTTCCACGACAACGACGTCTTCCCGTTCGGCGCCGACGAGACCGAGCGGGCCGAGCACATCGCGCGCTTCCGCAAGGCGCTCGACGAGACCGGCGTGATCGTGCCGATGGTCACCACCAACCTGTTCAGCCACCCGATCTTCAAGGACGGCGCGTTCACGAGCAACGACCGCCGGGTGCGCCGCTTCGCGCTGCGCAAGGTGATCCGCAACCTCGACCTCGCCGCCGAGCTCGGCGCGAAGACCTACGTGTTCTGGGGCGGGCGCGAGGGCGGCGAGTACGACCTGGCCAAGGACGTACGGGCCGCGCTGGACCGCTACCGCGAGGGTCTGGACACGCTGGCGCAGTACGTGAAGGACCAGGGCTACGGCATCCGGTTCGCCCTCGAGCCCAAGCCCAACGAGCCGCGCGGCGACATCCTGCTGCCCACCGTCGGCCACGCGATCGCCTTCATCGAGTCCTTGGAGCACAAGGACATGGTGGGCCTCAACCCCGAGGTCGGCCACGAGCAGATGGCCGGGCTCAACTTCGCCCACGGCATCGCCCAGGCGCTGTGGCACGGCAAGCTGTTCCACATCGACCTCAATGGCCAGCGGGGCATCAAGTACGACCAGGACCTCGTTTTCGGCCACGGCGACCTGCTCAACGCATTCGCGCTTGTCGACCTGCTTGAGTTCGGCGGACCCGACGGCGGTCGCGCCTACGACGGGCCGCGCCACTTCGACTACAAGCCCTCCCGCACCGAGGACCTGGCGGGCGTGTGGGAGTCCGCGAGTGCGAACATGCGCACCTATCTCATCCTCAAGGAGCGGGCGCGGGCCTTCCGGGCCGACCCGCGGGTGGCCGAGGCGCTGGCCTACAGCGGCGTGGCCGACCTGCGGGTGCCGACACTGGGCGAGGGCGAGACGGTCGCCGACCTGCTCGCGGACAAGACCGCTTTCGAGGACCTCGACGTCGAAACGGTGTCGTCACGGGGGTTCGGCTTCGTGAAGCTGAACCAGCTCGCGGTCGAGCACCTCACCGGCTTCAGCCGCGAGCGCGAGGAGCGAGCGCCAGCGAGCCCCGCAGTCGCGAGCAACGAAGTCGGCGCGTAAGGGGTCGGCGATGACGCTCGTCGCCGGGGTGGACTCCTCCACCCAGTCGAGCAAGGTCGTCATCCGGGATGCCGAGACGGGGGAGCTGGTCCGCAGCGGGCGGGCCAGCCACCCCGCCGGCACCGAGGTGCACCCGGACCACTGGTGGAGCGCGCTGCGTGAGGCGGTGCAGGACGCCGGTGGCCTCGACGATGTCGCCGGCATCGCTGTGGGCGCGCAGCAGCACGGCATGGTCTGCCTCGACGAGGCCGGCGAGGTCGTCCGGCCGGCGCTGCTGTGGAACGACACCCGTTCCGCGCCGGCCGCCGCCGACCTGGTCTCCGAGCTCGGCCCGACGGCGTGGGCGCAGGGGGTTGGCAGCGTGCCCGTCGCGAGCTTCACCGTCACCAAGCTGCGCTGGCTGGCCGAGCACGAGCCCGCCAACGCCGCCCGGACGGCCGCGGTCGTGCTGCCCCACGACTGGCTCACGTGGAGGCTGCGGGGAGCCCCCGGCGGCGGGACGGGCCTGGGCGACGCGGGAACGGACGCGCTGGTGACCGACCGCAGCGACGCCAGCGGCACCGGCTACTGGTCGCCGGCGACCGGGGAGTACCGCACCGACCTGCTGGAGCGGGCCCTCGGAAAGGTGCCGCTGCTGCCCACGGTGCTGGGTCCGGCGGCCAATGCCGGCGTCACCGCGGCCATCCCCGGCGTCGTCCGGGCCGGTGTCCACATCGGACCCGGCGCAGGCGACAACGCGGCGGCCGGGCTCGGCCTGGGCGCCGTCGAGGGCGACGTGGTCGTGTCGATCGGCACCTCCGGCACCGTCTTCGCGGTCTGCGCCACGCCGACCGCCGACCCGACGGGCATCGTCGCCGGGTTCGCTGACTGCACCGGTCGCTTCCTGCCCCTGGTCTGCACGCTCAACGCGGCCCGGGTGCTGGACGCCGCCGCGGCGATCCTCGACATCGACCACGAGCGGCTGGCGGATCTGGCGCTGTCGGCGCCGGCCGGTGCCGACGGGCTCGTCCTCGTGCCGTATCTGGAGGGGGAGCGCACCCCGAACAAGCCGAACGCCACCGGCGCCATCCACGGCCTGCGACTGGCCAACGCGACCCCGGGGCACATCGCCCGGGCCGCCGTGGAGGGCATGCTGTGCGCCCTCGCCGACGGCCTGGACGCACTGGTCGCCGAGGGCGTGGCGGTGCGGCGGGTGCTGCTCGTCGGCGGCGGGGCTCGCTCGTCGGCCGTACAGCAGATCGCACCGGCCATCGTCGGGGTGCCCGTGGTGGTGCCGCCGGAGGGCGAGTCGGTGGCCGACGGCGCGGCCCGCCAGGCCGCCTGGGTCGTGCTCGGTGGCGACAACCCTCCACAGTGGACCCAAGGCGACACGCGGACCTTCGAGGCCGCGCCGACCCCGGCCGTGCGGGAGGCGTACGCCCGGGCGCGCGAGCTCGTCACCGACCGCCCCGAGGTGTGAGTGGATCGAGGGCGTAGCGCGGGACCCGTGCTACGCCCTCGATCAACTTGGCGATCGCCCCGGTCGCGGCACGCTGCCCTCCTACGCTGACTTCAGTGGCGCGTGTCCGGGTCTGGTACGCGGTGGGGGTGGTCGTGCTCGTCACCGCGTACTTCGCGCTGCCCGCCGCGCGGCCCGTGCTGGCCGCGGTGATCGGCCTGGTGACCGTCGGCGCCATCGAGTACGGCGTGCGCCGACTGAGCCCGCAGCGGGCCGGCGCCTGGCGGTGCCTGGCCGCTGCCCTCGCGGTGCTCGCCATCGGCGACACGATCTTCAACGTGCTCGAGGCCCGGTCACCGGAGCCGGTGCCCTTTCCGGCCCTGCCGGACGTCTTCTATCTCGCGACCTACATCGTGCTCACGATGGCGTTGTTCTGGCTCGGCCGGCCGAACCCGCCGTACCGCGACGAGACCACGCTGATCGATGCGGTCAGCGTCACGCTCGCCGGCTCGCTGATCATCTGGCTCGCCCTGGTGCGCCCGGCCATCGAGGACCAGCCGCTGGCGGTGGCCGGCCGCGCCACGGCGATCGCGGCCTGGGTGGGCTACGTCGCCGTGCTCGCCGCCTCCGTCCGGGTGGTGCTGTGTTGGCGCCGCAACACGGCCGTGGGGCTGCTCGGCGTCGCGATGCTCGCCTTCCTGATCTCGGAGATCAACCAGGTGCTGCAGGGCACCTGGATCGCCGGGACCGCGGTGGACCTCGGCTACTTCGCCTTCAGCACGCTGTGCGGACTCGCGGCGCTCACACCGTCGATGCGTGACGTCGCGTCACCGGCGCACACCCGCCACACGCTCGGCCCCGGGCGGCTGGCGGTGATCGCGGTGGTGATGCTGGTGGCGCCGACCGCGCTTCTCGTCGAGGCGAGCACGGGGGCCTACGACGCTTGGGTGGCGATCGCGACCGTCTCGGCCCTGGTGAGCGTCCTCATGCTGTTCCGGCTGGCGATGACTGGGCGCGCCTACCAGCGCCGGGCCGCGCGCGAGCACGCCGCCCGCATCGCCTCCCAGGCCATGGTGGTCGCGGCGACCCCCGAGGATGTGGTCGCCGGCACCCGCTCCGCGGTGCAGCGGGTCGCCTTCGGCCGGGGCCCGGTCACGGTTGAGCTGGTCCGTCCCTATCGCCGCGGTCCGGCGGCGCCGGTCGTGCCTACGCCGGTGCGGCGGGACAGCGCCGGGGAGCTCGTCGTGCCCCTGTCCGGCTCGGACGCAGCGCTCGGCTTCGCCGGCCCGATAGACCAGATCGTGGATCTCCGTGACCTGCTGGTGTCCCTCGCCGACCAGGCGGCCCTGGCGATGCTGCGTATCGATCTGGCCGAGACGGCCGGGGCGGAGGAGCGCGAACGCTACTTCCGGACGCTCGTGACGACCAGCACCGACGTGATCCTCATCTGCCGCGACGGCAGGATCGAGTACGCCACGCCGTCGGCCGACGCGATGTTCGGTCGCGAGGTCATCGGCGAGCGCTTCGACGATCTCGTGCACCCGGACACCGACGTCGAGCATCCGCTGCCCGCCGTGGCGCCGGGCGAGGGCGGTCGAGCGTGGCCGGACACAGTGGACGGTGCCGAGGGCACGATCCGGCGCCCTGACGGCGAAGTCAGCCGCGAGCCCCCCTCAGCCGCGAGCAATGTGAGTACCGTCCTGGTCCACCGCCGCGACCTGACCGACGACCCGACCGTACGGGGGGTGGTGACGACCCTGCGCGACATCACCGCGGAGCACGCGATGAGGCGGGACCTCGACCACCGGGCCAACCACGACGAGCTCACCGGGTTGGCCAACGGGCGTTTGTTCGACCGTACGCTCGGTGAGGAGCGGGAGCGGCGGGTGAGCCGGGGCGAGGGGACCGCGGTGCTCTTCGTCGATCTCGACGACTTCAAGGCAGTCAATGACGGCTACGGTCACGAGGCGGGTGACGAGGTGCTCGCCGAGGTGGGCCGGCGCATCCGGACCGCCATCCGGGCCGAGGACCTTGCGGCCCGGGTGGGCGGGGACGAGTTCGCGATTGTGCTCCGCGAGGTGCCGAGCGTGGACGACGCCCGGGCGGTGGCACAGCGGGTCGCCGAGGCACTGTCCCGCCCCGCCTATGTCGGCGGCGATCCGGTCGACTGCTCCGGGAGCGTCGGGCTCGCCTACACCGACCAGCGCGAGCGGGTCGAGTTCCTGATGGGTGAGGCGGATGCGGCGCTCTACGTCGCGAAGGCCGACGGCCGGGGTCTGTGGCGGGAGTACGTCCCGGGCATGCCCGACCGCCGACCGATACGGCGACGCCGCGCGGCCGAGGTCGGCCGCTGACCGGGGCGACCGGGGAGCCGCCACCCTCGGCCGGTGGGCCCTTGGAGCCCGCCTCCCCGGCGCCTACGATGCGCTGACCATCTCGACCATGGAGTCCGCATGTTCCGCTGGGGTGTCTCCACCGCCGCCTACCAGATAGAGGGTGGGGTGCGCGACGACGGTCGTGGGCCCTCGGTCTGGGACACGTTCGCCCACGAGCCGGGCCGGATCGCCACCGGCGAGACCGGGGACGTGGCGTGTGACCACTACCACCGCCACGCCGAGGACGTCGCCCTCATGGCCGGGCTCGGAATCGACGCCTACCGCTTTTCGGTCTCCTGGTCCCGGGTGCAGCCCGACGGACGCGGCCCGGTCAACCGGCCGGGGCTGGACTTCTACCAGCGTCTGGTCGACAACCTGGTGGCGCACGGCATCGACCCGGTGCTGACCCTGTTCCACTGGGACCTGCCCCAGGCGCTGCAGGACGACGGCGGGTGGTTGCACCGGGACACCGCGGGCCGGTTCGCGGACTACGCCGGCATCATGGCCGACGCGCTGGGCGACCGGGTTGCGCTGTGGATCACGCTGAACGAGCCGTTCGTGCACACGGTGTTCGGCCACGCCTTCGGCATCCATGCCCCGGGCCAGGCGCTCATGTTCGACGCCCTGCCCGCCGCTCATCACCAACTGCTCGGGCATGGTCTCGCGGTCGCGGCCATCAGAGCCCGTACGGGCGCGCCTATCACGCTGGCGAACAACTACACGCCCGTCGTCGTGCTGGGGGACACCGACGCCGACCGGGCGGCGGGCGACGCCTACGACGCGCTGCACAACCGGTTCTACACCGACCCGGTGCTCGGCCGGGGCTACCCCGAGGGGTTCGATCTTCCCATCCGCGACGGTGACCTGGAGGTCATCGCGGCGCCGATCGACGCGCTCGGCGTCAACTACTACAACCCGACCGGGATCCGCGCACCGTCCACACCGGACAGTCTTCCGTTCGACATCGTCGAGCTTGAGGGGTACCCGGTAACGGACTTCGGGTGGCCGGTCGTGCCCGACGGGCTGCGGCAGGTCCTGACCCGGCTGCACCGCGACTCCGGTCTGCCCCTGTACGTGACCGAGAGCGGCTGCGCCTATGCGGAGATCGACGACCAGCGACGCATCGACTACCTGTCGTCGCACATCGACGCGGTGCAGGCGGCGCGACGGGACGGCGTGGACGTGCGCGGCTACTTCGTCTGGAGCCTGATGGACAACTTTGAGTGGGCGGAGGGGACCAGCAAGCGCTTCGGCCTGGTGCACGTCGACTTCCAGACCCTCGCGCGGACCCCACGCGCCTCCTACGCCTGGCTGCGCGACCGGATCGCCGCCGACCGGACCGGAGATGCCGGGTGACCACCGAGTCCGAGGCGCCCGCCCAAGCGCGACTGCAACCGGCGGCGCTGGCCGAGCCCACCACGCCGGTGCAGGCCGGGTGGATAGCCGCGCTGTTCCTGGCCAACCTCGGCGTGTGGATGGGCTTCTTCACGCCGATCCAGTTGCTGCTGCACCAGCAGGCCGAGGCGATCAGCCTGGAGCGCAGCGTGGGCATCGTCGCCACGGTCACCGGGGTCGGTGCGCTCGCCGCCATCTTCGCCAACCCACTCGCCGGCGCGCTGTCCGACCGGACCTCGGGTCGGGCAGGTCGCCGTCGGCCATGGGCCGTCGGCGGTGCGGTCCTCGGTGCCGCCGGGCTCGTGGTCCTCTCGTTCCAGCAGACCGTGCTCGGCCTGACCCTGTGCTGGGTCGGGGTCCAGATCTGCCTCAACGCGATGCTGGCCGCGTTGACGGCCGCAGTCCCGGACCGCGTGCCGGTGCGGCAGCGGGGGGCGGTATCGGGCTGGATGGGTATGCCGCAGGTGCTCGGCATCGTGCTCGGCATCGCCCTGGTGACGAGCGTCTTCACCGGTATCCGGGCCGGCTACGCGGCGATCGCCGTGGCCGTCGTCGTGCTCAGCCTCGCGTTCAGCTTCCTGACGAAGGAGGACCCGCTCGACCGCGCCGACCGGCCTCGGTTCGACCTGCGCACCTTCTGGATCAGCCCGCGGAAGCACCCGGACTTCGCGTGGGCCTTCGGCACCCGCTTCCTGGTGCAACTGGGCAACTCGCTGGGCACCCTGCTGCTGTTCGAGTTCCTGCGCGACAAGGTGAAGGTCGCCGATCCCGCCGCGGACCAGCAGACGCTTATCATCATCTATGCGGTCGGCATCCTCGCGACAACCGTGGTCGCGGGGCGGATCTCTGACCGGTCCGGCCGGCGCAAGGGCCACGTCATCACCGCGGGCGTTGTGATGGCGGTCGCCGCGCTGGTCCTCGCGGGTTGGCCGACGTGGACCGGCGCGATGGTCGCGGCCGGCGTCATGGGTGTCGGGTTCGGCATCTACACCGCCGTCGACCAGGCGCTCATCACGCAGGTGCTCCCGACCGCCTCCGGCCGGGCCAAGGACCTCGGCATCATCAACATCGCCAACTCCGCGCCCCAGGTCATGGCGCCGGCGATCGCCGGCCCGGTCGTCCTCTCGCTGGGCGGTTACCCGGTGCTGTACGCCGGCACGGCCGTGGTGACCCTGCTCGGCGGCGTCCTCATCTACAAGGTCCGCTCGGTTCGGTAGCCCGGTTTCTCGCTTCCGCCGCTCGGTTCGGCAGGCGGTTCCTCGCCTCCGCCGCTCGCTTCGGTGGCGGTTCCTCGCGTCCGCGAGCGAATCATGCGGGTAATACCCGGTGCGCCGTATTGGCGTGTTTATGCACATCGAGCGCGGTGATGGGATTCACAGGTGGCGGGTTGCCCGCCTAACTTGCCAGTAACTTTCTTTGCTCCGTCCCCAGGAGTGTCCATGTTCCGATCATTGCACCGGTCGCGCGTCGCCCGGCTCGCCACCGCAGTGGTGGCCGGGCTCGCCGTCCCCACCCTCCTTGTGACGCCGACTCTCGCGGTGAACCTCCCATCCACAGCTCTGCAGACCCTGATCGACCGGCCCGCGATAGCGCCGCTGCCGGCCGGCCTGGAGGCGATCCGCGCCGCCGAGGCGACCGCGCTCTACGGCGGCCCCGAGATCCGACCCATCGAGCAGCGGGCCACGTCGATCATCACGATGGGCGACAGCGAGATCTCCGGCGAGGGGGTCGGCAACTACGTCCCGGGCACCCACCAGGACGGTAACTGGTGCGACCGGTCGCTCGACCAGGCGGTCTTCCGGACCGGCATCCCGGCGGACGTGCGGTACAACATCGCGTGCTCCGGTGGGCAGCCGGCCCACCTGATCTACGGCTCGGGCCAGCAGCAGTGGAACGAGCTGAACCAGGGTGACAACCTCGCCATCAAGGCCCGCAACACCCGGCTCAAGCTGGTCTGGGTGGTGGTCGGCGCGAACGGCGAGGGCACGATCGAGTTCGGGCCCGTCGCCACCGACTGCGCCATCAGCCGGGTCTTCTTCCTCGGCCCGTGCTACGGGAGCTACACCGATGTCTGGGCGACCCGCGTCGAAGGCAGCCGGCAGCAGGTCGAGCTGGCATTGGCGAGCATCAAACAGGCGATGCACGACGCCGGGTACCTGACCAGCGACTACGAGCTGGTTCTCATGTCGTATCCGAGCCCGGGCAGCCCGGACGTCGAGGACAACCCCAACTTCCCCGGGTGGTACGCCGGCGGGTGCCTGCTCTACCTGCACGACATGGCGTTCGCGCGGAACAAGGCGGTGCCGATGTTCGAGGCGAAGCTACGGGAGGCGGCGCTGAACCAGGGCGTGCGCTACCTCGACGCGAGCCGGCTGTTCCATGGCTACGAGGTGTGCCAGGACAGCACCTCGGTGCGGGGCCTCTATATCGAGATCGGTATCTGGGACGAGAACGCGGCCCGGCAGTCGTTCCACCCCAACTACCGGGGCCACGGCATGTTCGCCTCCTGCATGACGGCCTTCTACGCCAGTGGGCAGCCGACCGCGACCTGCCTCGCCCCCGACTCCACCGGCACCACGACGCTGGTCAACGGCCTGCTCGAGTTCAAGCAGCTGCGCAACGTCGGCACGGGTAAGTGCCTGGACGCCAACGGCTACAACTCGCGGGTCGGCACCAAGCTGGAGTCGTACGACTGCCACGGCGGCCGGAACCAGGGCTACTGGTACGACCCGACCCGGCAGACGCTGAACATCGAGCTGTCGCACGACCGGTGCCTGTCGGCCGACTCGATCGGCAGCGGCAAGGCCGTCAAGCTCGCCGATTGCAACGGCTCGGCGAACCAGAAGTTCGTCGTCTCCGGCCAGCAGATCCGCTCGGCCAGCAACGGCAGCCTCTGCCTCGGCTTCGACAACCCGTTCCTCGGCCTGTGGGCGCCGTCGCTGCAGCTGCAGACCTGCTCCACCAACAACCGGCAGAAGTGGAGCGTCGAGACACGTAGCTCCGCGAATCCGGTCGGCTACGGCCACGACGACTTCATCGGCTCGCGCGTCTACTGATCAGCTGACGTACGGTCATGCTGCCGCACCCGATCACCGGCCGCATTCCGCCCGGCGGCAGATTCATAGACACAGGCCCCCAGGCTGATGTATGAAGCTGAGGACCGGGAGGTTGTCGTGGCGGAGCGTCGGGAGGTGCTGCGCTGGGGGTTGATGGCGACCCTCGGGGTGGTCGTGCCGGGCGGGACCGCGCTGGCCGCGGCGACGAGGTCCGGGCCGCATGCGGTGCCGCCGCCCGCCGCGCCGTCTCCGTCGCCGTCGCCGTCGCCGTCGGGCCCGCCGCCCTGGGCGTTCACCGCCGCGCTGCCGATCCCCGCGGTCGCGTCGCCGACGTCGTCGGATGGCGGCGTGGACCGGTATGACATCCGTCAGAGCGCGGGTGTCGCGCGGTTCCGGCCCGATGCCGACACCGCCATCTGGGGGTACGACGGCACCTTCCCCGGGCCGACGATCCGCACCCGCCGGGACCGGCCGGTGCTGGTCACGCAGCACAACGCGCTCGAGGTGCCGACCGCCGTGCACCTGCACGGCGGGGTGGTGGCGCCCGAGCACGACGGCTACCCGGCCGACCTGGTCCTGCCGGCCGGGCGCGATGTCGCTCCACAATGGACGGCGCACGCCCAGCACGGGGTCGCCGGCACGGCGACCGGCCAGCGCACGTACCAGTACGCGAATAACCAGCCCGCGGCCACCCTCTGGTACCACGACCATCGCATGGGGTTCGCCGGCCCGCAGGTGTACCGGGGACTCGCCGGCTTCTATCTCATCAGCGACGATGTCGAGGACGCGCTGCCCCTGCCGCGCGGCGACCGCGACCTGCCCCTGATGATCGCCGACCGTACGTTCGGAGCGGACGGGGCGCTCTTCTACCCCTCGCTCGACCCGAACCTGCTCGATCCCGGGGTAACCATGACGTACCACCACAGCGGCATGCTCGGCGACACCGTCACTGTGAACGGCGTCGCCTGGCCCCGGGCCGAGGTGGTCGGGGCGCTGCATCGCCTGCGCCTGCTCAACGCCTCCAACGCGCGGACGTACGACCTGTACCTGGACCCGCCACCGCCCGGGGGTGCGGGCCTGGTCCAGATCGGCAGCGATGGTGGGCTGCTGCCCAGGCCCGTCGCTCACGACAGCATCCACGTCTCGCCCGGCGAGCGTTACGACGTGCTGGTGGACTTCGCCGCCTACCCGGACGGCACCGAGGTGACGGTGCGGAACCGGCTCGAGGAGGGTCCGACCGGGTACGTGATGAGGTTCGTCGTGACGGCCCGGGCCACCGAGGATGCCCGGATCCCGGAGACGCTCGCCCCGGATCCGGGTCCACCGCCGGACGGCACGACGGCGGACCGACGCATCAGCCTGTTCTCCGGGCCGGACGGCACCGGGCTGCCACCGATGATCAACCTGCAGCCGTTCGACGCCGCCCGGATCGACGCCACCCCGGCGCTCGGCGCGACCGAGATCTGGGATGTGACCGCCGATCCGGCCCACCCGTTCCACACGCACCTGGGCAACTTCCGCGTGCTGGCGCGCGACGGCGGGCCGCCACTGCCCCAGGACGCCGGGGTCAAGGACACGGTGTTCATCAGCGATGGCGGCGTGCGCCTGGCGGTCACCTTCGGCGGCCACCGCGGCAAGTACGTGTTCCACTGCCACAACCTGGAGCACGGCGACACCGGGATGATGGCCAACCTGGAGGTCGTGTGAGCGCCCGATGAGTAACAAGGTTCGCCAGCGGGGTGCGCGCCCGAGCCGGAGCACGGGCCGGTCGTACACCCAGCGGCTGCAGCGGCCCACGAGCTACCGGGCGCCTCGGCCGCTCCCAGCGTGGCTCACCGGGGCGACCCTGGTGACGCCGCGGCTGCCGGTGCTGCTCCTCCTGCTGGCCGAGGTCGGCCACCTCGCCGCCGCGTGGGCACAGTGGCCGGCCGCCACCGGGCGCGGTGTCTTCCACGTCCTCGCCGCCGGGATCGTCGGCGTCACCGCGGTTGCCGTCCATTTCGGGCCCAACCCACGGCTCCGCCCTCGCGGATCGGACCCCACCCGCACCCTGTACCTGCTCGGGAGCGCCGCGGCGCTGCTGGCCCCGGTCGGCTGGGCGGTGGGAGCACTCGCCGGCATCGCGCCGTACCTGGACTTTCCGGCCAGCCTCGCCGTGTTCACCACCACCCTGGAGTTGGTCGCGGCCGCCCTGCTGGCCGTCAGCGCGCTCGTTGCCGCACCAGGCCGATACCGGTGAGTTCGTAAGGATCTCTCAGTTCACCTACATGGATCAGAGCTCAGGGGGAGCGCAGCGCCCGGTCGCCCAGGCGTGTGGTAGCGTGCGCGTAGGTCATGAGCGCCAGCGTCAAGCCCCGGCTTGCTGGCCGGCAACCCTCTTGGACGTGGTCCGCGGTGGGGTGCCCCGGGTGAGGACCGGGCCGGGCCCGACAGGTGTCCGGCAAGCGCGGACCGAGGCACCCGCTGAGGTCCCCGGACCCACGCTGGAGCCACCGATGTCAAGCGCCTCCCCCACACTTCGCTCGCCTGTGTCACCTGCCCCGCCCACGCTTCGCCCGCCCGTGTCCGATCTCCTCCGGCTCGCCGCACCCCGGCCGACCGTGGAACTGCCCGACGGCCGGCGGGTTCCGTTCGCCAACCTGGACTACGCCGCCACGGCACCGGCCCTGGCCGCGGCCGTGGATGCCGTACGGGATGCGCTGGCCCACTACGGCAGCGTCCACCGCGGCGCGGGACCACTGTCGAGACGGAGCACGCTGGCCTACGAGCAGGCCCGCGAGACGATCGCCGACTTCCTCGGTTGTCGTCCGAGCGACCAGGTCGTCTTCACCCGGAACACCACCGACGCCATGAACCTGCTCGCGTCCGTCGTCCCGCCGCAGACCCTCGTGGTCACCTTCCTCGGCGAGCATCACGCCAGTCTGCTGCCCTGGCCGGAGGCCGTACGGCTGCCGGTTCCCGCATCGCCGGAGGCCGCCGTGGTCAGCCTTGAATCGGCGCTGGCCGCCCTGCGCAGCAGCGACCCGCGGCCGGTTCTGGTCGTGGTGACCGGTGCCAGCAACGTCACCGGCGAGGTGTGGCCGATCGCTTCGCTGGCCGCGGCGGCCCATCGCCACGGCGCCCGCCTGGCGGTGGACGCCGCCCAGCTCGCCCCACACCGGCGCATCAATCTGTCCACTGTAGACGTAGACTACGTGGCGCTGTCGGGGCACAAGCTCTACGCTCCGTTCGGGGCCGGGGTGCTGGCCGGGCGCGGTGACTGGCTCGAGGCCGCGCCGCCCTACCTGGCCGGCGGCGGGGCGACCCGGTCGGTAGATGCGCAGGCCCAGCACGTCGAATGGCAGACCGGACCGGCGCGGCACGAGGCCGGCACGCCGAACCTGCCCGGTGTCGTGGCTCTGGCCGCGGCCTGCGCCGCTCTCGACGAGCATGAGTGCGCGGTCGAGCACGAGCGCGACCTCTCGGCGCGGCTGGAGGGCGGGCTGACCGCCATCGATGGAGTCGTGCCGTTACGGTCGTTCGGCGAGGGCGTCGACCGGGTGGGTATCTGTTCGTTCGTGGTGTCCGGAGTGGACAGTGGTACGGTCGCGGCCCGGCTTGGTGCGGAGCACGGCGTCGGGGTGCGCGACGGGCTGTTCTGCGCCCATCCGCTGACCCGCGGGCTCATCACCCGGGCCCGGCTGCGCACGGGCCTGCCGCTGCCGGGCACCGCGGTCCGGGCGAGCATCGGGATCGGTGTGTCGCACGAGGACGTGGACCGGCTCGTGGCGGCCGTGGCCGAGATCGCCCGCGACCGTACGCCGCCGGCCCACGACGGGGCCGATGCACCGCCGCTGGTGGGCAATCTGCCCGATTTGACTACTTCCGGAAATGCTCGGATCTGGACATAAGCGACCGAGTCTGTCATGTAACTGTCATACCCCCGCGTACCTCCCGCCATGGGCACCGAGCAGGGTTTAGCGGCAGGAGGGGTTGGCACCCCCGGACGCGAGGAGACGACATGTCCTGCGTGCCAGTCGTGAGACCCTGAACGGCGAGAGCCGGGCCTACCGGCCGGGGGCCCGTGGCACCGCGCAAGTGGTCGTGGTGACTGATCGACCACCGTGGGACCCGCAAAAGGGCGCTTTGGCCCCTGGCGCCGGGCTGCCCGACGACTCGGCGCTGGTAGCGCTTCACTCCGTCGCGGCACGGGGCCGGGGTGTCTGGGTATGCCGCACGGGCGAGGCCGAGCCGACCGTGCCACTGCGGCGCCGGCTCGTCGACCCGCCCGCGGCGGCGGCGCACGACGCCGGACACGCCGCCACCACGTGGCCGCTCTACCACGATCTCGGTCCGGGCCGGTACGAACCCGCGTGGCGGCTGGCCTTCCGCTCGGTGAACACCGCGTACGCCGACGCCGCGGCCATCGAGGCGGCGCCCGGCGCAACCGTGTGGGTCTACGGGCACACGCTGCAACTGGTTCCGGCGATCCTGCGCCGCCGCCGCCCCGATCTGCGGATCGGCATGTATCTCCCGACGCACTTCCCGGCCGGGGACACGCTACGCGTCATGCCGATGCACCGCGAGGTGATGCGGGGCCTGCTCGGCGCCGATCTCATCGGGTTCCAGACCGCCACCGCCGCAGAGAACTTCCTGCGGCGCAGCCAGGACGTGACCGACCGTCCGCCGAGCGTGGGGGTCTTCCCGACCGCGGGGCAGACGCCGGCCATCGCCGCGCTCGCCGAAACCCCGGCGGTCATCACCGCGGCGAGGGACCTACGGAACCGGCTGGGCGACCCTCGTGCGGTCATCCTGAGCATCAACCCGCCCGAGCCGTCCCAGGGGGTGCAGGAGCGGCTGCTCGCCCTCGACGCCGCCTTCGCCGACGGACGGCTGGACCCGACCACCACGGTGGTGATCCAGATCGTACTCGGTCGATCCGCTGATCCGGCCATCGCCGACGGCATCGCCGCCGCGGCGGCTCGCGTCAACGGGCAGCACGCGTCGGTCGGCCGCCCGGTGGTTCACTACACTGTGGACACTCCGAGCCTGCCTGAGCGGGTGGCCTACTACCGCACGGCCGACGTGATGCTGGCGACCCCGCTGCGCGAGGGTGCGACGACGACCGCGCTCGAGTTCGTCGCGGCAGCGAAGGACGGCTCGGCGCTGGTGCTGAGCGAGCTCTCGGGTACGGCGTCCGTACTGCCGGACGCGTACCTGGTGAACCCGCACGACGCCGACGGCGTGCAGGCGGGTCTGACCGCGGCGCTGGCGGGGGGCCCGCAGCGGCAGGAGCGCTTCGACCGGATGCGGGCGTACGTCACCAGCTACCACACCTACACGTGGGCGGAGTCGTTCCTGCGTACGCTGCGGGCCACACCGCGCCGCGCCGTCGACCCGATGCCCACGCCGCGTCCGGCGCCTTCGCCGCACGTGGTGCGCGCGCCGCACCGGGTTCGCATCGGCCACTGATCACGCGTGTGGCACCGATGTCACACGACTGACATATCGTTGCGAGGCAACGGCCATCCGGCTGCCAGAACGTAGTGCGAATCGTGATCGGTTCCGCTCCCTGGGCGAGCAGCGCCGAACCGCAGCCACCAGGAGGGCCGTTGACGGACATCGCACCACCCACCGAGCGGCCGGCCTCCGTAACACCGTTCGTGGAGATCGTCGTGGACGAGGACCTCACCGCGGAGGCCGCCGGCCGACTGAACAGCCGCCTGGCCGACGCCCTGCGCCTGCGCCCAGCCCAACTCGTCGTCGACCTCTCCTGTTGCGGATACGCCGACGCGCTCGCCATCAACATCCTGCTCAACGCCCACCGCCGGGCGTACCAGCTCGGCGGGCGGCTGACGCTGCGAAGCCCGTCCCCCCGGGTGCAGCGGCTGCTGCATCTCGCCCGGGTGCACCAGGTGTTCCACGTGGTCAGCATGGCCAAGGAGCCGCCCACGCGGCGCCCGCCCGCGGTCGGCTGACGGAGAACCGCGGCCCGCAGGCCGCGCGCCGACCGACCCGCCGCCGGAGGTCAGGCGGGTGCGAGCACGGTCGCGTAGTCGTCGGGCGTGAGTGGACCGGCGGTCGAGGTGCCCTCGCCGTTCGGCACCGGAACCGGCTCTCCGGACTGGCTGAAGAGCACGCCCCCGACGCCCGGAAGCTCGTACAGGGTGCAGACGATCTGGGCGTAGGCCAGGATCCGTCGGTCGCCGGCGAGACCGGCCAGGCCGTCGCCGAGATCGACGGTGATCACCCCTTCGTCGATGCTGACCGCCGGCTCCTCGAACACGACCCCAGCGAGGGCGCTGCTGAGCCCCAGGTTCAGCTCGCTCGGGGTGGGACCGTCGGTCAGGTCGTTGAGCAGCTCCTCCGGGGTGGGCGCCCGCTCGGCGGGCCGGAACACCTTGACCACGAGCCGGTCCTGGGTGAGGAAGAGGGTCTTCAGCACCGGCCCCTCGGTGATGTCACCGGTGCGTGGCGGATCGGTCATCCGGAACGGGTCCGGCGCGGTCACGGTGTGCGGCGCGGGGTCGGTCGGCACGCCGCACCCGACGAGGCCGGCGGCCACGGCCAGCACCGCCAGCACGGCGAGCCGGCGCCGCCCGCCAGGCCCAAGCACTCCCGCGAGCCAGCCGCGCGCGGTCACGACGGCCTCCGCGCGAGCGCGACGCGGAACCGGGCGCCGCCGCCGGGGCGGTCGCCGACACTGGCCCGCCCTCCGTGGCTCTCGGCCAGCCGCGACACGATGGCCAGCCCCAGGCCCGCCCCGTCGGTGTCGCCCCGGCTCGCCGCAGTCGCCCCGCGCACGAACGGGCGGAAGATGACCTCCCGGTTCTCCGGCAGGATGCCCGGCCCGTCGTCGTCGACCACGATCACGTTGCGGTTCCGCCGCTGGCCCAACCGCACCGCGACCACACCGCCCCCGTGCCGCTGCGCGTTGTCCAGCAGGTTGGCCAGGATCTGCTCCACCCGGCGGCGATCAGCGAGCCATGTCGCATCAGTGTCCTTGAGGACCTTCACGATCGCCGGGTCGATGCCCCGCGCGCGGCACTGGTCGCGGGCCAGGGCGAGAACGTCCACATCGGACAGATCCAGCTCGCTGTCGGCGCGGGTGATCTCGAGCAGGTCGGTGACCAGGTGCTGGAACCGGTCGACCTCCTCGACCACCAACTGCGCCGCCGCGGCGCTGCGCGCGTCGAGCTGGCCGTAACGCTTCTCGAGCACGGCCGCCGCCGCGGCGAGTGTCTGCAGTGGTGAGCGCAGCTCGTGGCTGACGTCGGCGGCAAACCGTCGATCGCGTTCGATGCGTTGCTGGAGCTGGTCGACCATGTTGTTGAACGAGGATGTCAGCTGCTCCAGGTCCGGCTCGCCCAACGAGTCCAGCCGGGCGTCCAGGTCGCCGGCGGCGATGCCCCGGGCCGCCTCAGCGACCGTGGTCAGCGGCTTCAGCGCGCGCCGTCCGGTGTACCAGCCCAGGCCGGCGCCGAGGAGGGTCACGCCCGCGGCCACCAGGCCGAGCACGAGTGCCGTGGTCTCCAGCGTCCGCTCAAGTTCCAGCAGCGACACGATCTCGTAGTACTGCGTCGTGTCCGAGATGTGGACACCGAAGATGATGGCGGGCCCCGATGCGAGTCGGACCCGCTGGGCGCCGTCGGCACCGCCGGCGACCAGTTGTTGAAGCGCGACCGGGATGTCCGTCTCCGCCACGTCCGGGCTCAACGTCTTCCAGTCGCCGTTGTGGTTCAGCAGTGGCCACCGTCCCTGGCCCGGGGACAGCGAACCGAGTGCGTCGACGGCGGGGTCACCGGCGCCGTCGACGGCGGTGGCGACCCCGGTGTCATCGGCGGCGGGCCCGAGTTGGCCGCGCACGATGCTGGCGTTGTAGAACGTGATCCGGTTCGCGCTGCGCTCCCGCTCATCGAGCAGCGAGGTGCGGATGAACTGGTACGACAGCGTGGCCAGCGCGGCGGACAGCACGAGCGCTCCCACAGCGACGGTCACCGTCACCCGTGCGCCCAGGCCCAGCGGACTCATCTCAGCGCTGCAGCTTGTAGCCGAGGCCGCGGACGGTGACCAGGCGCTGCGGCGAGGCCGTATCGTCTTCGATCTTCTGCCGTAGCCGGCCCACGTGCACGTCGACCAGCCGTTCGTCGCCGAACTCGTACTCCCACACCCGGGAGAGCAGCTGCTGGCGCGAGAGCACCTGGCCCGCGTGCTGTCCGAGCTCGCACAACAGCAGGAACTCGGTGCGGGTCAGCGGGATGGGCTCGCCGCGCAGGCGGACCTCGCCCGCGTCGGGACGGATCTCCAGATCGCCGACCACCACGGTGCCCGGGCCGGCCGGGCCGCCACGGTTGCGCCGCCGGACCGCCCGCAGCCGGGCCGAGAGCTCCTTGATGGCCACCGGCTTGACCAGGTAGTCATCCGCGCCGGCCTCGAGCGCGGCCACGATGTCGTGGGTATCGTCGCGCGCGCTCACCACGACGATGGTCGCGTCGCCGTCCCGGCGCAGCTGCCGAACGCACTCAAAGCCGTCGATTCCAGGCAGCATGAGATCGACCAGGACCGCGTCGGCCGGGTCGGCCCGGTGCGACGCGAGCCCCTCCTCCGCAGTGGCGGAGCCCCGCACGCTGTAACCCTCGTCCTCCAGCGCCAGCACCAGCGAGCGCCGGATGCGGTCGTCGTCCTCGATGACCAGCACGCCACTCACGCCGGTGCTCGCAGTTCCGGCGACGCCTGCGGAGCGGAACCGGCTGGCAACGTCGGCGACGCCTGCGGAGCGGAGCCGGCTGGCAACGTCGGCGACGTCTGCGGAGCGGAGCCGGCTGGCAATGTCGGCGACGCCTGCGGAGCGGAACCGGCTGGCAACGTCGGCGACGCCTGCGGAGCGGAACCAGCTGGCAGTCCGCCGCGTGCTCCCGGTTGCGGGGCGCGCCGGCGCTCACTCCTCACGATCG
>JBQGBY010000154.1:0-12859 GCA_052038195.1 Micromonosporaceae bacterium
GGCGGGAGCGGCCCCCACGCCGCCACACCGCCTCAGGCAGACACACCGCCTCCGGCGCCACCCCAGCACACCGCGACCAGCCGCCATCAGGGCGCCAGCCCGCGTTCCTCCAGCCAGCGCACCACGCCTTCACGCAGGTCGGAGTCGACCCTCGGTGCCGAGCGTTGTCGGGGCACCAGCGCCGAGGCCGCCAGGTGCTTGGCCGCGGCCTGGACCTCCGGGGCCAGGTACTTGTCCAGCGTCTCCGCGAGATCGCTCGCCGCCGGTTCGGCCGCCCGGGCGCACAGCCGGGCGATCACCATCGCGTGCTGGTCGCGGGCGGCGGCCAGGAACCCCCGGCGGGCGGCCTCCTCCAGCGCGACCCGGCGCACCGCATCGAACAGGCTCAGTCGCAGGATCGGCGAGTCCGTACGGGCGCGGACCAGACCGAGTCCCACCAGCCGGTCGACGACCGTCAGGACGTCGCCGCCCAGAGCCGACCCGTCTGCGGCGAGGAGCTCCTCAGCCATCTCCATTGACCAGCGCCACTGGAAGACGGAGAGCCAGCACAGGCACGTCTGCTCCAGCGGGGTGAGCAGGTCCCAACTGGCGTAGACCGCCGCCCGCACGGTCTCCCCGGTCGCGTCGGTCGGTTGCTCACTCGACGCCCGGGCCAGGATCTCGGCGAGGTCGAGCACCCGGCCCCGCGCGGCCGCGAGTTCCAGCGCGTACGGCAGGCCGCCGAGCCGGCGCACCAGAGCGCCCAGCACCGCCGCATCGGCCTCGTCGACCGGGTGCTGGCGCACGAGGCGGAGCCGGTCGAGGAACAGCCGCGTGGCCGGGTAGTCGAAGACGGCCGCGCCGGTCGCGTCGGGCGGCGGCACCTCGAGCGGACCGAGCGCCCACTGATGCTCGCTGGGCAGGCCCAAGGGGTGCAGGCTCGTCACGAGGATCCGGACCGTGGTGCGCTGGCGCAGCCGGGCGATCGCGGCCGCCGCAGCGACCGGGCTGCGGTTGGCGCCCGCCACCAACACCAGGGCGGGCTCGTCGGCGAGACGCACCGCGAGCTCGTCCACGTGAGAGGCGCCCAGGCAGTTCACCGTCGAGGTGAGGACCTCCGCCTCCGTCGACGCGTCGGTGACCCGGATCGCGCCGACGCCGCCGGGAAAGCGGTCCACGATCGTGTTGGTGACGGTGGCGGCGACCGCCACCTTGCCGACGCCGGCCAGACCGACGATCGTCACGAGACCGGCGACGTCGAGCAACGCCGCGACGCCGGCCACGTCCTGGTCGCGGCCGATCAACGGCTCGATCCGTGGCAGACTCCCGTACGACACTGGACGGCCTCGCGACGCTGCCTCGAACCGGGCCCGCGACGCGCCGGCCAAGCCGAGCGCACCGGCCAGAAGGTCCACCGTGGACCGTTGCGGGCGGGTCGCCCGACCGGACTCGAGGTCGCGGATCGTCCGCACCCCGACCTGGGCCCGGGAGGCGAGCTCCTCCTGAGTCAATCCCGTGGCCTGCCGCAGCTGCAGAAGCAGCGCGGCGAAGGCTGGCCGTTGCACGGGTTGACGATAAGCGACCCCCGCACGTCGAAAGTGTCACGTTGCCGGCTCCACCAACCGGACCAGAATGGCCGGCACGGCCAACGGGCCGGGTTCAGACGGCCGTCAGGCCCAGGTCCCGGGCAATGATCATCCGCTGGACCTCGGAGGTGCCCTCGCCGATCTCCAGAATCTTGGCGTCGCGCCAGAACCGGGCAACCGGGGTGTCGTTGATGAAGCCGTACCCGCCATGGATCTGGGTCGCGTCGCGCGCGTTCGCCACCGCGGTCTCGCTCGCGGTCAGCTTCGCGATCGCGGCCGCTCGCTTGAAGTCGCGACCGGATACCAGCCGCGTGGCGGCGTCATGCCAGGCCAGGCGCGCTGTATGGGTGCGCGCCTCCATGTCGGCGATCGCGAACTGGATAGCCTGGAACGCCCCGATCGGCCGGCCGAAGGCGACCCGGCGCCGGGCGTAGGCCACCGACTCGTCGACGCACCCCTGGGCCAGTCCGGTGGCCAGCGCCGCGATCGCGACCCGGCCCTCGTCGAGCGTGTGCAGGAACTGGGCCAGACCCTTGCCCCGCTCGCCCAGCAGGTTCGCCGCCGGCACGCGAACGTCCACAAGGGACAGCCCGTGGGTGTCCGAGGCGCACCAGCCCACCTTGTCGTACGCGGGTGCCACGGTCAGGCCCTCGGTGCCGCTGGGGACCAGAATCGTGGAGATCTCCCGCCGGGCCGGGTCCTCGCCCTCGCTCGCCGGTCCTTCGCCCCCGTTTCCGGACCGCTCGCCGCCGTTCGCCGGTCCCTCGCCGGTGACCGCCGCAACGATGATCACCTCGGTGATGTCGGTACCCGAGTTGGTGATGAACGCCTTGGTGCCGTTGATGACCCACTCGCCGGTGGCCTCGTCGAGCACCGCCCGGGTGCGCACGGCCGCGGCGTCGGTACCCGAGTCCGGCTCGGTCAGTCCGAAGGCAGCCAGCGCCTGGCCGGAAAGCAGACGCGGGAGCCACGTGGTCTTCTGCTCCGGCGAGCCGTACCGGTAGATCGGCATGGCCCCGAGGCACACCGCCGCCTCGAGTGTGATGGCGACGCTTGAGTCGACGCGGGCCAGTTCCTCGATCGCGAGGCCGAGGGCCCGGAAGTCGCCGCCCATCCCGCCGCACTCCGGCGGGAACGGCAGGCCGAACAGACCCATCGCACCCATCTGCTGGACGATCCCGTACGGGAAGGTGTGGTCGGCGTAGTGCCCCGCGATGACGGGCGCGACCACGTCGCGGGCAAAGTCCGCGACCGTACCGCGCAACGCCTCCAGCTCCTCGGTGAGCATCGGCCCTCCTTGTGTTGGTTGTCAGGAGGGGCACCTTGCTGACACCTGGTGTACGGGAAGGTGCCCTTCCTGACAGCTAGACGGGGGTGACGCCGTGGCGGCGCCGGGAGAAGTGGCGGTCCTTGCCGCGCGCGGCGGCGAACCGGCCGATCAGTTCGCCCCGCAGGTCGGCCGGCGCCACGATCGCGTCGACGACGAGCTCGCTGGCCAGGCGCACGATGTCGATGTCCCGCTCGTACTCCTCCCGTCGCTCGGTCACGAACGCGTCGCGCTCCTTCTCGTCGGTGATGGCGGCGATCTTGTTGGCATAGACGGCATTCACCGCCGCCTCCGCCCCCATGACCGCGATCTTCGCGGTGGGCAGCGCGATGGTCGCGTCGGGCGCGAACCCGGGCCCGGCCATCGCGTACAGCCCGGCTCCGTACGCCTTACGCACGACTACGCAGATCTTCGGCACCGTGGCCTCGGCGACCGCTGTGATCATCTTCGCGCCGTGCCGGATGATGCCCTGCTTCTCCACCGCCGCGCCAACCATGAACCCCGGCACGTCCGAGAGGAACAGCAGGGGCACGTTGAACGCGTCGCAGAGCTGCACGAACCGGGTCGCCTTGTCGGCGGAGTCCACGAAGAGCACGCCGCCCTTGTGCAGCGAGTTGTTCGCGACGACGCCCACGACCTCACCGGCCAGCCGGGCGAACCCCACCGTCAACTCGCGGGCCCAGCGGGCCTGGATCTCCAGGTACGATCCGGCGTCCACCAGACCGGTGATGAGCCGACGCATGTCGAAGGCGCGCCGCTCGTTCTCCGGCACCAACGCCTCGATATCCACAGTGGACGGATCTGCGGCGGCCACGGCGGGCGGCGAGTCGCGCCAGTTGGACGGAAGGTACGACAGGTAACGGCGGACGATGTCCAACGCCTCGGCCTCGGTCCGGCACAGGAAATGCCCGACCCCCGACTGTTCACAGTGGACCTTCGCGCCGCCCATCTCCTCCAGGCTGGTCTTCTCGCCGGTCACCATCTCGACCATCCGGTCCGAGGCCAGGTACATCGATGCGTTGCCGTCGACCATCGCGACCACGTCACAGAACGCCGGGATGTACGCGCCGCCGGCCGCCGACGGTCCGAACAGCGCACAGACCTGTGGGATCGAGCCCGATGCGCGGACCTGGTTGTAGAAGATGTGGCCCGCACCCCGCCGGCCCGGGAACAGGTCCACCTGGTCGGTGATGCGGGCGCCGGCCGAGTCGACCAGGTACGCCATCGGCACGCCCTCGCGGTAGGCGGACTCGATGGTACGGATGATCTTCTCGACCGTTCTGGCCCCCCATGAACCCGCCTTCACCGTGGAGTCGTTCGCCATCAGCCGGACCGGACGCCCGTCGACCCGCGCCGACCCGGTGACCACCCCGTCCGCGGGCAGCCCGTCGGCGAGCGCGTTCGCGTAGAGCCCATCCTCCACAAAGGACCCGGGATCGACGAGCGCGGCGATGCGGTCCCGGGCGAACATCTTGCCCCGCGCCGCGTTGGCCTCGTGGTACCGGATCGCGCCGCCGGCGAGCGCGCGGTGGCGAAGGGTCGGGTCGAGACCAGATGTCACCTCAGACTCCTCGGGGCAGCCAACGACGAACAGCAACCTGAACGATCGTTAGGCTACCATCTGCCGTCATCGTGCACGGCACCCCCGATGTCAGGAGGGCACCGTCGGCGTACACAGCCGCGAGCGCGAGGAGTGAGCTTGCGAGCCCCGCAGTCGTGAGCAACCGATGCTCAAGGGTCAGCACGGTGCCCGTGCTTGCACACACACCGCACGCACCCCCACACCAGTACCGGCGCGGGACGCGAGACGGCCCGGCGTCCGCGAGGACACCGGGCCGCTCTTTCTATGTAGACGCCTTCCCGCGCGTGGTTGTCTCCCATCTGCGGGCCGACGCGAGTCGATTCTCAACCCCGTCGCCTGGGACGCTAGCCCTTGCGGGGCCCGCGTGGACTGCTCAAACGGTCACGTGCCGGTGACAGTTTGGTCACGCTCCTCAGGAGCCTCGTCAACGCATGCGGGCGACGATGCCGGTGTCGTAGTCGCCCTCGCGGAACTCTTCGCGGTCGAGCAGCTCGGCGTGGAAGGGAAGGTTGTGCTTGGGCCCCGCGATCTGGAAGGCGGCCACCGCCGCGCGGGCCCGCTCGATCGCCTCGTCGCGGGTCGCGCCGTGCACGATGAGCTTCGCCATCAGCGAGTCGTAGTTCGGCGTGACTGTGGTACCGGCCGCGTAGCCGGCGTCGACCCGCACGCCGTCGCCGGTCGGCTCGACCCAGGTCGTGATGGTGCCCGGCCCGGGCAGGAAGCGCTTCGGGTCCTCCGCGTTGATGCGGAGCTCGATCGCGTGCCCGCGCGGGGTAAGCGCGTCGACGTCGACCCGCGGGGCGAGCCCGGACGCAATGCGCAGCTGCTCCTCGACCAGGTCGAGGCCGAACACTGCCTCGGTGACCGGGTGCTCCACCTGCAGCCGGGTGTTCATCTCCAGGAAGTAGCTGCGCGCGGTCGCCGGGTCGAGGAGGAACTCGACGGTCCCCGCGTTGCGGTAGCCCACCGCCTCCCCCGCCCGTACGGCCGCGGCGTGCAGATCGGCTCGTCGGCGCGCGGTGAGCATCGAGGCGGGCGACGGGCACTCCTCGACGAGCTTCTGGTTGCGTCGCTGCACCGAACACTCCCGCTCGCCGAGCGCGACGACCCGTCCGTCGGCCAGGCCGAGGATCTGCACCTCGATATGGCGCACCGACGGGAAGTACCGCTCCAGCAGCAGCGCGGGGTCGCCGTACATCCGCTCGGCAACGCCGCGGACCTTCTCGAACTCGGCCCGCAGCCCCGCCACGTCCAGCGCCACGGCCATGCCCATGCCACCGCCGCCGGCCGCCGCCTTCACCATGACCGGGTAGCCGATCTCGATCGCCGCCTCGACGGCCGCCTCGACATCGACGGTCGGCTCGGTCGTGCCGGGCGCGACCGGCACCCCGGCCGCCGCCACCAGGTTACGTGCTTTGATCTTGTCTCCCATGGCCGAGATCGCGTCCGCGGGCGGGCCGACCCAGACCAACCCGGCCGCCGCCACGGCCCGGGCGAAGTCGGCGTTCTCGGACAGGAAGCCGTAGCCGGGATGGATCGCCGCCGCTCCGGTCTGCTCCGCGGCAGCCAGGATCACCTCGGCGTTGCGGTAGGACTGGGCCGGGGCGGCCGGCCCGAGGAGCACCGACTCGTCGGCCTCCGTCACGAAGGGCAGCCCGGCGTCGGCCTCGGAGTAGACCGCGACCGTACGGATGCCCAACCGGGCGGCGGTCCGGGTCACCCGTCGAGCGATCTCGCCCCGGTTCGCGACCAGCACCGATTCGATCATGCTCCGTTGCCTTCCGTCGTCTGTCCGGCGCCCATCGTGGCCCGGAGCGGGAGTACCAGCCAGTCATGGCCGCCCGGGCCACGGAGCCCGTGATCCTGGTCTCGACCCGGCGGGCACGACCGGTCACTTGGTCCGGCGGGAGGAACGGCCCAACTACCCACAGGCGTCCACAACCGCGCCGGCGCTGTCCACAGGGTTATCCACAGGCTGTGGGGAGCCTCTGCACGTGCATCCGGGCACCAGGACGGGAGGTGGTCCGGCTATGCGAGCGCTTCGACCGGGGTGGCGGCCTGCAGTGCCGCGAGCGCGGCGGCGCGCAGCAGGACGGCGCTCTGGGCGCGGTCCACCTCGATGGACAGGAACGGAGTCGAGTTCATCAGGCCGAAGGTGGCGTGGGCGAGCACGCGGCCCTCGGCCGCGCTGAGCTCGGGACGCAGTGCGGTGAGGGTGGAGACCCACACCTCGACGTAGAGCCGTTGCAGCCGGCGGATCTCGCGGCGCGGCTCCGCCGGCAGCCGGTCCAGCTCGTGCAGGTGCAGCGCGATCACCGCGGGGTTGGCCAGAGCGAAGTCGACATGGAAGTCGACCAGGGCCGCGAGTGCGCCGGCCGGGTCACCCGCATGCTCCGCCACCCGGGCCCGTCCGCCGGTGAGCAGGTTCTCGCTCACCGGGTACAAGGCCGCGGCGAGCATCGCCTCCTTGCCCTTGAAGTGGTGGTAGAGCGCGGGCCCGGTCACCCCGGCGGCCGCCCCGATGTCGTCCATCGACACCCCGTGGTACCCCCTGCTGGCGAACAGCCCGACCGCAACGTCGAGGATCTCCGCCTTGCGCGATCGCCGCCGGCCGGCCGTCCGCACCGCGCCGGCCGGGTCTACCTGCTCCACAGTCACAAGCGACCAGCGTAGCCCTCTGTCAACCGAACCCTGAACGATCGTTGACCTGTTCAGGGCGTCTTCTGGCCGCCCGGGGCTGAGAGAATTCCCACTCACGGGTCGCGGGGGAAGGCGCGGTCGCGATGATCACCGAAGGGACGGTCGTGTCCGACCGTTACCGGCTACAGGAAACGATCGCGAGCGGCACCCTGTGCGACGTCTGGCGCGGCACCGACGAGGTACTCGGTCGGCCGTTGCCGTCAAGGTCTTCGGACCCGAACTGCACGAGGCAGGTTTCACGGCGTGGTTCCAGGCCAACGCCCGCGTCGTCGCCGCGGTCAGGCACCGCGGGACCGCCGATTCGTACCTGGTCTACACCACGCCGCCCGAGCTGCTCGCCGGGCGAGCGACCGACACCGCTCTCGGACATCTACTCGCTCGGAGCCGTGCCTACCGGTGCCTGTCTGGTCACCCACCGTTCGAGGATGCCAACCCGCTGGCGGTCGCGCTGCGCCAGGTTCGTGACCAGGCGCCACCGCTGCCGGACGACGTCGCGTCGCCGTCCGCGCGGTGGTCGAACGAGCGATGGCCAAGCGGCCGGCGGATCGGTGGCCCGACGCGACGGCGTTGGCCCAGGCGGCCCGCGACGCCGCTGGCCGGACCGCCTGATCGTCCACAGTGGAGATCACGTCCGCCGGATGGTGTCGCCCTCGACCGTGATGCCCACCGGTGGCAGCGGCCGGGGGGCCGGACCGCCCGCCACCGATCCGTCCGCGAGGTTGAACCGGCTGCCATGGCACGGGCAGTTGATGGTGCCGCCCGAGACATCGGTGACCATGCATCCCTGATGGGTGCACACGGCACCGAAGCACGCGAATGTCCCCGCTGTCGGTTGCGTGATGACGATCTGCTGGTCCGGGAAGATCGTGCCGCCACCGACCGGGATGTCGCCGACGCTGGCGATCCCGGGTGCCCCACCACCCGCGGAGCCGGGGTCCGCGGTGCCACTACCAGAGGGACCACCGCCGGGGTTGTTCGGCGGCGGCGGCGGCGGCGCGCTCTGGTTGCCGTAAACGGTGCATCCGGCCAGCGCCGCCAGACCGGCCGCGCCCGCACCGGCGAGCAAGGTCCGTCGGGTCGTCTGAGTCATGACGTGGATCCCTTCACACCTGGAAGCCGAATGTGGTGAAGAACCACAACGCGGACGTCACGAACAGCCCGGCGAGCGCCGTGAAGACCAGCCCGCCGAAGACCGGCAACGCCCAGGTCGGCACGCCCTTCTTCGACAGCAGGAGCATCTTCGTGGCGAACGCGCCGTAGAAGAAGCAGCCGAGCAGAGAGTGCGCCAGCACCCTCGTGTCGTAGTCGGCGAAGCCCAAGGCATACAGGCAGTGGACGGCCACCGGGATGGAGGCGACGAACGCGAGCCGACCGGACCACCGGTGCGCCGCGCCGACCCCCGGCGCATCACGGAAGATGGGCAGCTTTCCATACATGATCAGTGCCGAGAGGATCTGCACCAGCGCCAACGCCCCGACGAGCGTGGCCAACCAGACCTTGACCGTCTGTGGGCTCGAGAAGCCCGCGATGTTGACGGCCACGCCGGTCGGTTCGTGCAGCCGGCCGTAAACCCCCACCGCGGCGGCGACGAGACAGCCCACGAGCAGCGGCACGATGAGTGTCGCGGCCGCCTTCGGGCTGGGTGAGACCGGGATCGTCGTCACGGTGTCGGCCGGATCGGGTCGGGCCGGGTCGAACGTGGACAGTTCCATCCGCGCGGGCGGCGCCGGGGGTGGTGGAAGTTCGGGTGACATTGGACCTCTCCTGCTCACGGCTGCGCTAGTTCGACGGTCACGCTGGTCCCGTCAACGGTGGTAGTCCCGGTCGCCAGGTCGAACGGCTGCGCGGGCCGCCTGGTTCCGCCGGTACGGTCCACCCCGACCTGGGTGCCGTCCGGCATCACGACCCAGCTCGCGTCGAGCCGGTTGCGCAGCTCCTCGGCGGAGCGATAGGGACCCGAGGGCGGCTCGGCGGTCGCGACGGTGAAATGCCAGGTCGTCGAGCCCGCGCTGACGTCACCGGTCACCTGGCCGTTGCCATAGGTACCGGTCAGGCTGCCCGCGGCGCCGGTCAGGTTGACCAGGCCGTTGGACATGGTGCCTTCCAGCCAGGCCTCGGCAGCCATGCCGTCGCAGACATAGGCCAGCGCCTTGCCGTTGTTGACCACGATCGCGAGTGAGGCGCCGCCGCCGTCCACATAGCCCGCATACGTGACCGTGCCGTCAACGGCCGCCGGGCCGCTGCCGTCGCCGGGGACCTCCACCAACGTCGGTGATGGCGCCGGCTCGGTCACCGGGGTGGATCCGGAGGCCTGAGCGACCGGCGTCGCCTCGCTGTCGTCACCCCCGGCGTCACGGGTGAGGCTCACGTCGAGTGCGAAGAGGACGCCGGCGACCACCAACCCGGCGCCCAGGGTGATCAGCGGTGTCTTGAACTTCATCGTTAGCTCCCAGTACGACAGTTCTCGAATATGTTCATGAGACCGACCTTGGCGTAGCGTGTCTGCGTCGAAAGGCGCACAAGGCGAGGTGGGAGGGGGTGCGGCGGTGGCGCGCGTGGTCGTCTGGGCCGTACACCTCGCACTGCCGATCGCCGGACTCTGGTTGTTGCTGGCCACACCGGGCGCCGACCTCACCTGGCAGCACCACGGGGCCCACTTCTGGCTGGTCCTGATCCTCGCGGGCGTCAACGTCGCGATCGGCACCGTGATGAGCCGCGCCGCCAACCACCGCGCGGACGGCCGCCTCTTCCTGGTCTCGCTCGTGTTCCTGGCCGCCGCGGGCTTCCTCTTCGCCCACGCGATCGCCACGCCGGGCGTGCTGGTCGGCCACCCCAACGCTGGTTTCGACATGGCCATGACGGTCGGGTTGATCATCGGATCCGTCCTGGCCGTACTGTCGACCTTGCGACTCACCGGAGTCGGGCGCGGACTCCGCAGCCTGCGGCTCATCCTCGCGCTCGTTCTCGTTGGCTGGGTGCTGATGTCGGTCCTGGACGTACCGCCGCTGAACCGGCAGACGCAGGTGCGCGATGTCGAAGGCCCGGTCGTGTGGGTGTGCCTCGCCGCCGTGCTCCTGTACGTGGTCGCGGCCGTGCGGTTCTACGGGCTGTACCGGCGCGCGCCGAGCGCGGTGCTCATCTCGATCGTCACCGCGTTCGTGCTGCTCGCCGAGGCCCTGGTCGCGGTCACGCTGGCCGACAAGTGGCGCCTCTCGTGGTGGGAGTGGCATCTCATCCTGACCTTCGCGTTCGGATTCGTCGGCTACTCGGCGTACGTGCAGTACCGCCGGGAGGGCACCGCCGCCGGGCTCTTCGACGGCATCGCGGCGACCGCGACCGCCCGGCGGGTCCGGGAGCAGTACGAGACGGCCCTGGAGGAGTTGGTCGCCGCACTGCAGAGCTCTGAGCGCGGCGAACGCCCGGAACGCCTGGCGGCCCGGATGGCGGAGCGCTTCGAGCTGACCGAGAAGCAGGCCGCGGTGCTGGACCGGGCCGCCACGGCGTTGGTCGCCGAACGCGAGCTCTCCGGCCGGCTCGGTGCGCTGGCGACCGTAGGCGAACAGGCGCGGGTGGCGGCCGGGGAGAGCGAGTTCCTGCGGGTCGCGACGGCGGCCGTCGAGGACTCGTTCGGCTCCGTCCACATCAGACTTCTCTCCGCCGACCGGCAGGAGGCGGACGCTCTCGCGGCCACGCTCGCGCAGGCGGATAGCCCGGCCCTGCCGCTCACCGTGAAGGGGCGGCTGGCCGGCGCCGTATGGATCCCGCTCGACGGACGGCCCGAGCTACGCGCGACCTTGGCCAACCAGTTGTCGATCGGCCTGGAGAACGCCCGGCTGTACGGTGAGCTGTCCACCCTGTTCCGCCAGTACATGTCGCCGGACGTGGCGGCCGCGTTGCTCGCCGACCCGGGCCAGGCCGCGCTCGGTGGCCAGGTCGTCGACGTGACGGCGCTCTTCGCCGACCTGCGCGGGTTCACCGCGTTCTCCGAGGTGGTCGAGCCCGGTGCCATCGTGGAGATGCTCAACCACTACTACGCCGTCGCGGTGCCCTGCATCCTCGACAACGGCGGCACGATCATCCAGTTCGTCGGCGACGCACTGCTCGCGTTGTTCAATGCTCCGGCCCGGCAGGCCGACCACGAGGCCAAGGCCGTACGGGCCGCGCTGCAGATGCAGGAGGCGGTGCACCGCATCGCCGTGGATCGACCGGACTGGCCGCGGTTCCGGGTCGGCGCCAACACCGGGCCGGCGCTCGTCGGCAACATCGGCAGTGAGCTCCTGCGCGGGTTCAACGCAATGGGCGACGCCGTCAACGTCGCCGCCCGGCTGCAGACCGTCGCCAAGCCGGGGCAGGTGGTCATCGGCGGCGCCACTCGGGACGCATTGGGCGACCGCGCCCGGACCGTCCTCATTGGAGACCTGGAGGTGGCGGGTCGCCGCCAGAAGGTCCGGGCGTACGCGGTGGAGTCGCTGGCATGACGGCACCAGACCCTCCTGCTGATTCCGCTCCGCTGGCGTCGCCAGAGTTCTTCGACCTGCTGCGTCCCGACGAGCAGGCCGCCCTGGAGGCGGTCGGGTCCCGGCAGCGATTCCCGCGCGGCGCCGTCATCTTCCGCGAGGGCACCCCATCGGCGTCGGTGGTCATCGTCCGCTCCGGACGGGTCAAGGTCTCCTCCGACACCGCGTCCGGTACCGAGGTCGTGCTCGCCGTCCGTGGCCCGGGCGCGCTCCTGGGCGAACTCTCCGCGATCGATGGTGGCCCGAGGTCGGCGACGGTGACGGCGCTCGAACCCGTCTCCGCCCTGGCGATCCCGTCACTCGCGTTCGAGCGCCACCTGCTGGGTCACGCACGGGTGGCCGTCGTGTTCATGAAGGAGCTGATCCGGCGGCTCCGCGACGCCGACCGCAAACGCATCGAGTTCGGTGCGTTCGATACGACCGGTCGGGTGGCCGCTCGTCTGGTCGAGCTCGCGGACCGCTTCGGCGAGCAGACCGACGAAGGCCTCCGGATCAACCTGCCCCTGTCGCAGGACGAGCTCGCCGGTTGGACCGGTTCGTCCCGGGAGGCGGTGACGAAGGCGCTGCGGACCCTGCGCGCGGAGGGCTGGATCCAGACCGGGCGGCTCCGCGTCGTCATCACGGACCTCGCGGCCCTCAAGGCCCGCGCCCAGTGATCTCGGGTGGCTGGGTGGGGGAGGAGGGCCGGTACGGCAAAATCGGGTCGCTGGGTGGGGAGGAGGGCCGGGTACGGCAGGCAAATCGCAGGGACCGGGTCGTAGGGGCAGAATGAACGTCCTCACAGATGTCCAGGAAGGAGCCGGCCATGCTGGGAGCGATCCTGTTGGGACTGTTCTGCGGAGCGATAGCCCGGATAGTGGTGCCGGGTGACGCGTTCAAGCGTCTGAGCGGGCCGAAGTCGTGGTTCCTGTCGCTGGGGTTGGGCCTCGTGGGCGCCATGGTCGGTTACGCGATCTTCACCGTGGGGCTCGGCATCGGCGATACCGAGATCTTCGATTGGGGCGGGCTGCTCAGCGCCCTCATCGGCACGGTGATCGTCGTCGCCATCGCGAGCTTCTTCCTCAACCGCAGCCGACGCTGATGCTGCCGCGGGGCCCCCGCCCGGGGGGGGGGCGTCGCGGCGGGCGGGCCCCCCCCGGGCGGGGCGCGGGGCGGGCACCGGCGGCTG
>JBQGBY010000155.1:0-19956 GCA_052038195.1 Micromonosporaceae bacterium
CCACCGCCAGCCGCGGGCCGACAGGCAGACCAGCCAAGCCCGCCACCGGTGGGCTGGCCACCGGCCGCGTGCGCCTGGTCTCCGCCGTGCGGGTCATGCGACGAGTCTAGAGGCGCCCACCGACAAACGTACGAGCGACACTCCGAGCCGTCGTGGGAATCCACTCGAACATAAGTAGACCCGCCGGTAGTCCACAGTAGACTGCCGTGCCCGCCCGGCGAACGCGGCGACCACAGTAGACCGTGTCACGCCGGCTCGACGAGCGCGGCGTAGTACGGCAGCATGGCGGGCAGTAGTCGTCCCGGACGCTGCTCGACGGCTCGCGGCCGCCGAGGACGGCGGTCAGTCGGTCGAGGTAGTACTCCCAGCCGGGGCCGACGTTCGCCGCGTCGTCAGCCGGAGAACGGGCGAACCGGAGCGTGGTCACCCCCGCGTCGTGGCTGAGCTCGACGCGAAGGTGCCAGTGCGTGTGGTGTCTCTGCCACCGTCGGCGACGGAGAGAGGACGGATCGCCGCCGTAAACCGAGTTGCGTCGCAGTGGGTCCGTCCGGCAGCCTCGGCGCGTGGTTGATCAGTCGAGCCAACGACCGGCGTCGCCGGTCCCGGCGCCGGTCGGTTACGTCCGGGACCTACTGGACGGTTTTGGTGCTGACTGGTTCCTCTGCGGCGGATGGGCCGCGGACGCGTGGCTCGGCCGGCAGACCCGCGACCACGGGGACGTCGACATCACCGTCTTCCACGACGACCAACGCGCCATCTTCGAGTACCTCCGGGGCTGGGCGCTGGTCGGCCACGATCCCAACGTTGCCGACGACACCAACCAACCGTGGAATGGTCGGCACCTCGACCTACCCGCGCACGTCCATGTCCCCGAGCTCGGGAGCCCGCTTGCGGCCCTGCCGGAGGCGACCCATACCGCCTTCGAGTTCGAGTTCCTCCTCAACGCTCGTGACGGGCGTGACTGGGTCCTGAACCAGGAAGCGCGCATCGCGGTTCCGGTTGACGGCTCGATCAGGCGCTCCCCGTGGGGGCTGCCGACGGCTGCTCCCGAGGTTGTCGTCTTCTTCAAGGCCGGCGGGAATCTGACTGCCGCAGAGATCGAAGCACTTCACGGCGGACCTCGTCGTCGCGACGAGCAGGACTTCTTGGCTCTCCTTCCCGTCCTCACCGATGCGGCCCGCGCCTGGCTCCGCGATTCGCTCGGTGCGGTCCGACCCGAGCATCCCTGGCTGGCTCACCTCACGCCGTGAACGAGCCCGGGTCAGCCGCGCTCGCGCTGGACGAGCTCACGCCCAGCCAAGCCAAGCAGTGGTAACCGGGGTGACAGACCCGCGCGCTGTCGCCACACTGTCGTGGTGATCGTCGATCTCTGCTCCGCGCTGGCCGGGCACGGTCGCGAGGTAGCGGGATCGTCTGTGCGTGTCCTGGGGGAGCGCCCGGGCCGGGTTGTCGCCTACGCGGAGACGACAAGCGGGCCGGTGGTGGTCAAGGCGAGCGCCGAGGCCGGTGCGTTCGTCAGGGAGGAGGCGGCGATCCGGCGGCTGGCTGCCCACGGCCTTCCCGTCGCCAGCGTGATCGGCCACGACCTCGGTCCGCCGGCGTACCTGGTACTGGCGTGGACCGACGGCGACCCGCTCAGCTCAGCCAGCCCGCCCCGGGCGCAGCGCGCCCTCGGTGAGTTGCTGCGCCGGGTGCATGCGATCGGTCCGCGCCCCGATCGCGACGACTCCGTGTTCCCCGGCGGCACCACGTGGAACGGGTGGATGGCCGGCTGGCTCAACACCGCCCTGGGCTGGTGGTCCGGCGTCGATCCGTCCGGGTACGACCGGGTGCGGCGGGCGTGGGCCTGGTTCCATCGGTTGCGTCCGTTGCTGGCCAACCGCGGTCATGAGCTCATCCTCTTCGACGGTCGCCCGGAGCACCTGCTGGTGCGCGGCGACGAGGTCGGCGGGCTCATCGACGTGGCCGAGCTGCGGACCGGCGACGCCGCGATGGACCTCGGTGTCCTGGCCGTATCCGATCCCGCGCTGCTGACCGGGGTGCTGGCCGGCTACCGACCCACTGCCGGCGAGCGGGATGTCTTCAGCCGGCTCGTGCCGTTCTACACGTTCTTGCGCCGGATCTCACATGCCGAATGGCAGCAGAGGTTCGGCACCGCCGCGGAGCTGACTCAGGCGTTGTCCCAGCTCGACTCCACGGAGATACCTCCATGAATGTACTGACCGTCGACCAGTTGCGCCGCTTCGGCCAGGACGGGTTCCTGCTCGTTCCGGGCCTGGCTTCGCCGCGCGCCGTGGCCGCCGCGAACGCCGTGATCGACGAGCTCCTTTCGACGAGTCCGCCACCGCCGCACGTTGTCGGACCACACTCCTATGTGGAGAAGCCGGCATCGAGTCACGCGCTGCTCGACCTGCTCACCGGGACGCCCGCGTACGGCGTCGCGGAAGAACTGACCGCCCCCGGTGGTCTGGTCGGACCGACGCATGTCCAGGTCGCGCTGACCTTCCCGCCGTTCGCCCACGTTCCCGGGGCCGGCCATGTGGACGGCTTGGGCGAGCTCCGGGCCGACGGGAGACCGACCAGCTTCACGCTGCTGGTCGGCGTGATCCTCTCCGACCAGAGCGCGGACGACATGGGCAACCTGCATGTCTGGCCCGGTACCCACCTGGCCACCGCGGCGTACGCGCGCACCCACGGCGTGGCCGCGCTGCAGGCACAGGCGGCCGAGACGTCCAGCCCGCCCGTGCCCCAGGAGCATCGGTTACAGGTACGCGGCCACCCGGGCGACGTGCTGTTCGCGCACTACCTGCTCGCCCACAACATCGGGGGGAACACGTCGGGTACCGTCCGGCGCAGTGTCTACATGCGACTCAAGCGGCGCGGTCACGAGCAGCACTGGGTACGGGCGCTGACCGACGCGTGGTACGAGTACGACGGCGTACGGGCCGCGATGGGCGATGCCGGCGGGTAACTTCGGTCCCCGCGGACGGCAACCCGTGGTCACCGCTGCGGCCAGGGGCTGACCGTCTCGCAGCCGTACTCCTCCGGCGCCACGTCGCGGATCGTCTCGGTGAACTGCCAGTGGTGGCCGGCCAGGTCCTCGATAGTGCACTCTCGTTCGCCGTACACCTGGTCAACCGGCGACTCGACGATCCGGGCACCGTGAGCGCGGGCCCGCTGGTAGAGCGCCGTGACGTCCTCGACGCGAACCTTGATGACGTGCGTGACGACGCCGGCCTGTGGCGGGTGCTGCGCACCCCTGGTGTCCGCCACGATCATCGCGCCGCCCTCGCCGATGCCCAGCTGGGCGCGGTGGCTCTCGCCGATCCGGGTCCGCTCGATGAAGCCGAATGCGGCGGTCAACCAGGCCACGGCCGCCCGCACGTCCGGGTACGCCAGCACCGGGATCACCGTCGCCGGCGGAATGGACCGGTTGTGCCGCACCTGCTCGCTCCGTCCTGCCGGCGTCATGTGGAGGGGGATTCAAGATCGCATGGTACCAATGGATGTCCGCGGCCGGAGCCGTAACCGACCCGCGACGCCCGATCTCACGGTGTGCCCGGACCGGTGCCGACCAGGGCCTCCAGGCGGTCGCAGGCGGCGTTCACCGCGGCGGGCGTGTCCACCAACGGGGCCAGCTGGGCGGCGCGCTTCCGGTAGCGCGGGTCGGTCAGCACCGTGGACAGGGCCGCGCCGACATCCTCGCCGGTCCACCGGGCCGGCGGCAGCCACTCAGCGACGCCGAGCCGACGCAGCCGTCGACCGTTGTCCGGGCGATCGGTTCCGTACCCCAGCACCACCTGAGGGACGCGCGAGACGATGCCGCGGGCACCGGTCAGGATTCCACCGTGATGCACCACCGCCGCCACCTGAGGCATGAGCGTGTGGAACGGCAGCGACGGCTCCCAGTGGAAGCCGGCCGGCAGCTGCGCCGGCAGCAGCTCGCGGTGCCGGCAGACCACGATGCCGAGCCGGCCCGCCTTGACACATCCGTCGATCGCCGCCCCGTACAGGCCCGGGTGCAGTGACATGCTGGACCCGCCGGAGATCAGGACCGGGCGGTCGCTGGGCGGGACGTCGGGACTGAGCCGGGCGGCGACGTCGGGCGGGAGTTCGCCGCCCTCCGCGTCGTCGTTGAGGATGAAGCCGGCCTTGGCGACCGTCTCGGGGGTCGTCGCCCCGGCTGTGTCGTACCAGTCCGGCCACAGGCCGAGCGTGAGGTCCGTCGACGCCAGCCAGGCGGACCAGTCAGCGACCGGCGGCAGGCCGACCGCCGCTCGCACGTCGTTGACGGCGGTGGCGATGCTCCGGGCGAAGACTCGCTCGGTCAGTGACTGCGTGTTGATCTGGGCCGGGAACACGGCGAGCCATGCCGTGGGGACTCCGAACGACTCGCGCGCCATCAGGGCGGCCAGTCCGGTGCTGTGTCGGCCCACCACGACCACCTGGTCCGATCCCTGCCGCCGGACCACATCGGCGACCGCGTCGTACTGGCGGCGAACCTGGTCGAACACCCTGGCCTCGCGGTAGAAGTCAGCGATGTTCGAGACGCTGCGCAGGGCGTTGACGAGCAGGGTCCGGTGCACCGTGAGCTGATGGGCGTACGCCGCTCCGGTGTCGGTCGGTTCGAAGCCGATACCGGCCCGCAGCGCGGTGTCGCGGTAGTACACGTGCGTGTGCAGGGTGACCTGGTGACCGCGCTCGGCCAGCCCCTGGCCGAGCCGGACGATCTGCAGGACGTCGCCGTGGGTCCCGTCCGTGCCGAACAGGAAGGTCGCCATCGCGCGCGTTCACCGCCCGGCGTCGGCGCCAGCGGGGGTCTGCGCCTGCGTATGCCTACGGATCCGCCGCGCCGTGTCGGCGATCGTGAAGTCCACAGTGAACAGATCGTCGAGCGGCAGCTCGACACCGAACTCGACGAGCACCTGCCGCGCGAACCGGATCACCAGCAGCGAGTCACCGCCGAGCGAGTAGAAGTCGTCGTGAACCGACGAGGGCGCGAAGTCCAGCAACTGGCACCAGATCCGGGCCACCGCGGCCTCGGTCGGGTCGTCGGTGGGGACCACCGGCTGGACGGGGTCGGGCCAACCGGACGCACGACGGCGGGTCAGCGCATACGCCTCGGCCGCCGCGAGGACGCGCTGCGGGCTGCTCAGGTCGGTGGCGATCCGCTGGATCAGTTCCGACCGCGCCACGACCCGGGCGCCCTGGTCCGACGGACTCCTCGGTGAAGGAATCTTAGCATTCGCACGGGTATCTCCCTCGATAGCCTCGTGCGATGGCTGGTAGCGGGCGCGGCTCGCGTCCTCGGCCGAGACGCGGTACGTCTGTCGGCCCGACTCGTGCGGGTCGGCGGAGACGGTGGCGAGGAGGCTGCGCAGGAAGTCAAGCGCGGGCTGGTTCCGGTCGGTCGGGGTGAACGGCAGGTCCACCCAACGCCGGTCCGCCTCGAGGGCGCGGCGCCCGACCTCGGCCAGGACCCGATGCTCCACACCGCGTCCGAGCACCCGACAACTGAGCAGGAAGGTCTCCAGCCGTACCGCTTCCGCATCCTCGGCGATGACGACCACGCCGACCTGCCCGTAGTCGCCGAACCGGTCGCGGGCCGTGACGACCAGGCACCGCAGGTCGCCCGCCGCGGCGAGCGCCTGGAGGTCTGCGACCGTGCGTCGCCGTGCCGTCAGGTTGAACTGGTTGGTCCGCTGAGTGAGCTGCGCCGAACGGGTGAGGTCCCGCGCCGTCAGCGGCTGGACCGTCACGCGCAGGTCAAGGGCCTTCAGGAAGTCGGCCAACGACGCTGTCCGCGCTCGGGCATCCTGGCGCGCCTGCTCCACTCGGTAGCGCTGCGCCCGTCGGACGTCGTCCTCGGTGGCGGGGGTGATGTCCAAGGGCCAGCAGTGCCGGAGGAAGGCCGCCGCTGTCACCGCTTCCGCCGGGAGCTCCAGCACAAGAACATCCTCGTGGTCGGCGCGCATCCGGGCGCACTCCATGGGGTTGTCGTCGATGAAGACGAAGCTGTCCAGGCCCAGCGACAGACGCTGCGCGATCGAGGTGAGGTTCTCCGCCTTGGGCCGCCAGTTGATCCGGTGCGCGGTCAGGTGCTCGGTGCGTAGCAGCGAGTCCGGGTGCTTGTCCAACACCTCGATCACGTCGCTCTCGATGTTGGCGCTACAGACGGCGAGCAGCCGGCCCGCGGCCCGTTGGGCCAGCAGCATCTCGTGGATCGCCTGCCGCGCTGGTCCTATGTGGACTCCTGATACGCCTTCCTCGCCGACGACACCGTCCCACAGCGTGCCGTCGGCATCCACGACGATCACCTTCGGGCGGGGAGTCAGCCAGGCGTGGGTCGCCCGTGCCACCATGGTCGCCAGCGCCGCCGCCATGGCCGGGCCGTACGGCAACGGCGCCTCCGCATCCTGACGGGCGGTGCGGTGGAACGAGTCGTACGGTGCGGCGACCGGGTACCTGTCCCGCAGTTCCTGCTCCGTGACCACCGTGACCCGACCATTGCCGTCCAGCGACTCGCTGAGCCGCCGCTGGTCCCGGTCGCCACCAGTGTCGCCCGGCCTCGCGGCCCGGTCCCGTTGCCCGGGGCAGCAGACGACGAGGTGCGGCACGCCGGTGCGTGCCGCACAGGTAGCGACCGCCGCAGCCAGCTCGTCGGGGTCCCACGAACCTGGTTGCGCCAGGACAGCGTTGACGCCGTTGCGATTGGCGGAGAGCATGCTGCGCTCGTCCAGCAACTCCTGGAACAGCTGGTTGGTCGGGGCGAACGCGACATCGACCGGTAGCTGCGTCTCGGCCAGCCAGAACTCCAGCGGTTCGGCGATCGTCTCGGCCGGGAAGCTCGCCGCGACCGCCAGACGGAACCTGTCCACGGTTGGTGACCTCCTACACGAGTTCGGTCTCGGAGAAGCCGTCCCGGGTCGGCGCCGAGGGTTCGTCCAGCGCCACGCTTCGCACTCCGCGCTCCGGCTCGTCGGCCATGGCGCACAGCACCCGCACCAGGTGGCCGCCCCAGCGATCGATCGTGGCGGCGTCGAACAGGTCGGTGCTGTAGTCGACCCGTCCGGCCAGCCGCTCGGCTTCGGCCCAGGTCACCAGAGTCAGGTCGAACCTGGCCGCGATGCTTGGGACGCCGAGGATCTGCGCGCGCAGACCATCCCAGCGCATGACGGACTCCAGGTCGTCGGCGTTGTGCAGGTACATGACCTGGAACACCGGCGGGTGGCTCGTGCTGCGCTCCGGCCTCAGCCGGGCCACCACCTCGTCGAAGCCCACACTCGCGTGCTCCAGCGCGGACAGGCACTCGTCGCGGACCGCGGCCAGCGCCTGTCCCGGTGTGGGATCCCCGGACAGGCGGATCCGCAGGGCCACCGTGGTCACGAAGTTGCCCACGACGTCCTGTAGGTCGGGCTCGGTCCGGCCGCCCACGGCGGTGCCGATGACGACCTCGGGCTGCTGGCTCAGCTGGGCCAGCACCACCGCGAATGTGGTGAGCAGGACCTGGAAGGGCGTGGTGCCGTGGCGGGCGCACAGTGTCGACACCGCGGCGCCCGCCCGCGGTGGGAGCGACAGGCGGCGATGGCCGCCACGGTAGGTCTGCGCCGCCGGGCGGGGCCGGTCGGTCGGCAGCTCCAGCAGTCGGGGTGCACCGGCCAGATTCCGCAGCCAGTAGGCCAGGTGCCGCTCGCGCAGCGCCGTGCGGGCGGGGTCGCGCTGGGCGGCGGCGTAACGACCGTACGTGCGGCGCAACACGGGCAGCGACGCCGGTGAATTCGTCCGTTCGGCCTGGTAGAGCTCAGCCAGGTCACGCAGCAGGATGGTGAACGAATGCTCGTCCAGCACACTGTGGTGCGCGACCAGATTCAGTACGTGATCGTCGGGGCCCTGCTCCAGTAGCGCCTGGCGCATCAAGGGCGCGCGGCCCATGTCGATGGGCGCGGCGAAGACCTTGCCCAGCACCGCCATCGCTTGGTCGGCGCTGGCCACCGAGACGCGAGGGAGCCTGACCGAAACGGTCGGCACGACCTCCTGGACCGGCTCGGCGTCGACGATGACGAAGCGTGTCCGCAGGCTCTCGTGCCGGGCGAAGAGGTGAACCAGCGCGCGCTCCAGCGCAGGCACGTCCAGCGGGCCGAGCAGGCGCAGCTTCACGTCCATGTGGTAGACGGCCTGGCCCGGATCAAAATGCTCAAGAATCCACATCTGGCGTTGGGCGAGGCTGACCGGGTAACGTCGCGGCCCGCCGGGGTCCGGGCGACGGTCGACGAGATCGCGCAGCCGGGCATCGACCTCCTCCTCGGTGAGGCCAGCTACGTCGCCCGGTGGGTCAGCCTGCTGGAGGGCGCGCCGGAGCAGGGCCCGCTTCTGGGCCGCGCTCAGCTCGTCGAGCCTGCTCATGCCAGCAACTCCCGCAGCAGCGCCTCCAGCTCCTCGTCGTCGGGGTCATCTCCCGACAGCCCCGCGGGCGGGCGCGGCGCGACCGAACCTCCCTCGGCCCGGATCGTCTCGACCAGTTCGGCGAGCCCGGCGATCGTCGGGTGGTTGAACAGCTCCCGCAGCGGCACCTCCACCCCGAGCTCGTCACGGACCCGGGCCAGCAGCGTGATTGCGGTCAGCGAGTGTCCACCGAGGACAAAGAAGTTGTCGTCCGCCCCTGGCGGCTGCTCCAGGCGCAGCAGCTCCTGCCAGATCGGGACCAGCCCCTCCTCCGTCGGCGTGCTCGGTCCGCGGCTCGGCGTCTGGGCCTGGATTCGGGGCGCGGGCAGGGCCGACCGGTCCAGCTTGCCGTTGGGCGTGCGCGGCAGGTGATCCAGCTCCTGGAACAGTGCCGGCACCATGTACTCGGGCAGCGCCCCGGCCAGCCGACCTGCCAGGCCCTCGGCCGACCCCACCACGTACGCCACCAGTCGCGGATCCGGGTCGCTCACCAGCGCTACCGCAGCATCGCTCACCCCCGGAGACGAGCGCAGCATCGCCTCGATCTCCTCGATCTCGATCCGGAACCCACGCAGCTTGACCTGATGATCGGCGCGACCCAGCAGTTCCACCCGGCCGTCGGGACACCAGCGCCCCAGATCACCGGTCGCGTACAACCGCTCCCCGTTGGCGGAGAACGGATCCGGTACGAATCGCTCCGCGGTCAGCCCCGGCTTGTCGTGGTAGCCCCGCGCCACGCCGGCACCGCCCAGAAAGACTTCCCCGGTCACGCCGATCGGCACCGGGCACAGTGCCCCATCCAGCACGTACATCCGCGTGCCCGGGATCGGCGGACCGACCCGCACCGGCTCGGAAGGCTCGACCCGGCCGGCCGCCGACCACACCGTCGTCTCCGTCGGGCCGTAGACGTTCCACAGCTGCGCACCGTCGCCGACCAGTTCCACCGCCAGGTCCCGCGGCAAGGCCTCACCGCCACACAGCCGCAACCGGACCGTCTCCGGCACCCCGCCACTGATGGCCAGCGCCCGCCAGGTCGCCGGCGTGGCCTGCATCGCCGTGGCCCCGGTCTCACGCAACAGCCGACGCAGTGCATTCGGATCCATCGCAGTCTCGGCATCGGCGACCGTGACCCGAGCCCCACACAGCCCCGGCAGCAGCAGCTCCAGCACTGAGATGTCGAACGACAGCGTGGTCACCGCGACCAGGTGATCATCAGGACCCAACGGCAGCAGGGCCCGGAAGGCCCGCAGCAGTGCAGCCACGTTGCCTTGGCTCACCGTCACGCCCTTCGGGCGTCCCGTCGACCCGGAGGTGAAGATGGTGTACGCGGCGGCCTGCGCCGGTAGGTCCACGCACGGCACCGGCTCACCACGCAGCGCGTCGGCATACCCCACGGAAGTGACACCGGCGCCCTCGCACTGCCAACCCGGTTCGCCTGCGCGCTCGGTCCGCTCCTCGCTCGTTCCTCGCTGCGATGCTCCCTCGCTGTCGGCGAACGGCCCGGAGCCCAGCACGATCCGCAGCCCCGAGTCCGCAACCATCGCCGCCAGCCGCGCCGGCGGAAAGGCCGGATCGAGCGGCACATAGGCGGCCCCGGCCCACCACACGCCCAGCACCGCCGATACGAGCCGCTCGTCCCGTGGCAGGCAGATGCCCACCCTCGACTCCGGCCCCACACCCAGCGCCCGCAACGAACCCGCGATCCGAGCCGGCTCGTCACCCGCGACCCCGGACAGCAGTCCGATCGCCGTCCCCGGCCCGTCGGGCAGGTTGGCGCCGGTCGCGAAGTCACCAGCGACCCGCGCCCGCTCGCGGGAGGACAGGATGTCCACTGCGCCCAGCGGCGCCGTCGGCTGGCCGGACACCCGACCGAGAAGTGTCAGCAGGCAGTCCACGAACCGCCCGGCCCAGGGCGCGTCGTAGAGATCGGTAGCGTAAGTCAGCGCTCCGCGGACCGAACCGTCATCGATCTCGCTCACCGTCAGGCTGAGGTCGACCGTGGCACCGCCGTTGTCCAGGATCCGGGGCACCCAACGCAGCCCGTCGGTCCGCACCGGGGCCAGCGACTCCGCCCGCTGGAACATGACCTGCACCAACGCCGAGCGGGTCGCGTCGGGCGGAACCTGGCACACCTCGACAACGCGATCGAACGGAAGCTCCTGGTGGGCCGACGCAGCCGCCAGAGTCGCGGCGACCTCAGCGACGAACGCCACGAAGGAGGCATCCCGCCGGGGGCGGAGGCGCAGGGCCAGCGTGTTGACGAACAGCCCCACCACCCGTTCGGTCTCCGCCGGCTCGCGACCAGCGACCGGAACACCGACCAACAGATCCGTGCGGCCGGCCAACCGGCCCACGGTGGCGGCGTAACCGGCCAGCAGCACCGGGAACAGCGTCGTACCACGCGACCGCGCCACCTCACGCAACGGACCCACCACGGAGGAGGGCACCACGAACTCCGCCACCGCCCCACGGTGCGACGGGCGCGGCCGCCGGGGCCGTACCCCCGCCAGCTCCACAGTCGTCGGCGCGCCCGCCAACGTCGAGCGCCAGAACTCTTCGGCTCCCCGCCAGGCCGCGGCCCGGTCGGCCTGCCATGCGGCGAAATCGGGGTACTGGATCGGTGGCGCGGGGACCGGCTTGCCAACGTAGTCGTCCACCAACTGCTCGAGCAGGATCCCCACTGACCGCCCGTCGCCCACCACGCGGTGACATACCACCACCAACTGATGCCGCTGGGGGCCCAGCCGCAGCAGTTCCGCCCGCAACAGCGGACCCTGCCGGAGATCGAATGGCTGCCGCGCCAGCCGCTCCGTTCGCTCCCGCGCGGCCTCGTCCGGCTCAAGCGCGCTCGACAGATCGGTCAACCGCCAGGCCAACGACGCCTCCGCCGCTACGACCTGGACTGGTTCACCGTCGACCTCCCGCAGCGTGGTCCGCAGCGCTTCGTGCCGCGACAGCGCCGCGGCCAGCGCGGCCCGCAGCGCATCGACATCGAGCAACCCCGTCAGCTCGACCAGCCACGGCATGTTATAGGTGGGCAACTCCGGATCCATCCGGTCCTGTATCCACAGCCGACGCTGCCCGAATGACGCCGGTACCTCAAACGCCCGCGTCACCTGTCGTCCTCCCTCGTCTGGGGGTTCACCACGTACCCACGCACGCCTGCGGATCGACTGATGCGATCGCGGCGGTGACGACGGGGTGTTCCAGATCGCGTAGGACCCCTCGATGCGGGGGCCAGGTAGCGGTGTGAGGGATGCCTCGAGCACCGCCAGGCCGCGCTGGCCGACCTATCGGCTCGGTGGCGGTCTGTCGACGATCGTCAACAGTCCGCAGGTCGACTGTCTGGTGTAGACACACAAGGTCGCGGGAGCGGCAGCGACCCGTCCAGAAGCTCACGCCATGGTCGACGGCCAGCCCGGGGGTGCGGCCACGGCACCGCGAACGGGCGCCGGGAGCGCTCCCAAACTTGACGGCGACTTGACGCCCAGTGCGGCGCTGCACGGGACGGCGCCGGATAGGCGTGCGGGACGGCGCAGTCGGAACCATACACGGACCGTAGCCGGCGGGCAATACATCCGTAACAACGAGGGTTGATGTTCCGGATGAACAATGGGAATTGATCATAGCGTGCGCCCTTGATCTCCGGCGGTACGGTACTTTTCGATGCGCGGGTTGCGACCGACAACGGCGTAGTCGCACCCCGCGCCTACCCCTCGCGGTCGACCGCCCGATCCTCCCGGGGAGTGAGCCCCGATGACTACCCCGCCACAACCGCCGGCGCCTCGCCCGGCGGCGAACAGCTCACTGGACTCAAGTCGGGCGATCCCCCGTCTGCCGGACGGGGTGGCACCGCCACCGTCGTTCGCCCAGGAACGGGTCTGGTTCTTCGAGCACCTCACCGAGGGCGCGGGTGTCCACGGGGTCTACATCGCTGTCCGGCTGCGAGGTCCGCTACAGCTGGCCGTGCTCGGTCGGGCCGTGCAGATCGTGGCGACCCGCCACGACAGCCTGCGCATGTGTTTCCCCACAGTGGACGGGCGTCCGGCCGTGAAGGTGCTCGACACGGTACAGGTGCCGTGGCGGGTGGTCAGCGCGGCGGACGCGGCGCAGGCCCGAACCCTGCTCGGCCAGGTGGGGCGGTTCCGGTTCGACATCACGACGGGGCCGCTGGTCCGGGTCAGTGTCATCCGCCTCGGCGACGCCGACCACGTCCTGCACGTGCTGGCCCACCACATCATCACCGATGGTTGGTCCCACGCACTGCTCCTCGACGATATCGCTGCGGTCTATGCGTCGCTCGTTGGTCACGGTACGGATGACTCCGGTAGCGGTGATCCGGGCGGTGAAGACCGGCTGCCGTGCGCGCCGAAGGTGCGTTACGGCGACTTCGCGGCGTGGCAACGCGAGCGGCTGACCGGACCGGTCGCCGGGCGGGATGTCGGCTACTGGCGCGAGGTTCTCAGCGGCGTGCCGCCGCTGGAGCTCGCCATGGACCGGCCACGCCCGGCCGAGCAGCGCTACCTGGGCGCGGGATTCGTGGTCGAACTGGAGGCCGAGCTCACCAGCGCCTTGCGCCGTCTGGCCCGCGCGCAGCGCGTCTCGCTGTTCGTGGTGCTGCTGGGCGGGTTCGCCGCCGTCCTGTCCCGGGCGAGCGATCAGGAGGACTTCGCGATCGGCATACCGGTGGCCCATCGGACGACGGTCGAGCTCGAGAACGTCATCGGTCTGCTCGTCAACACCCTCGCGATCAGGGTCGACCTGAGCGGATCGCCGAGCTTCGCTACCCTGCTGCACCGCGTAAGGGAGCGCGTGCTCGGCGCGCTGGCCCACCAGGAGGTGCCGTTCGAGCGGGTGGTCCAGGAGCTGGCCGTACCCCGTGATCTGAGCCGGATGCCGGTGTATCAGGTGATCTTCGCGCTGCAGAACTTCCGGAGCACCACCGGGACGTGGCCCGACGAGTTGCACGCTGAATGGTTCGATGTGCCGAGCGACATCTCGCTGTTCGACCTGTCGCTCACGCTGACCGATCTTCAGGGCGAGCTGTCCGGCTGGCTCGCCTACAACACCGATCTCTTCGATCACGACCGGATCGCCTGTCTGTTCCAGCGAATGACCAGGTTGCTCACCGCGGCCGCGGCGAACCCCGAGGCATCACTGGCCGACCTCGACGCGGGTGGCTGGGCGGGGGAGGAGGGCGTGGAACTCGACGCGGGTGGCTGGGCGGGGGAGGAGGGCGTGGAACTCGACGCGGGTGGCTGGGCGGGGGAGGAGGGCGTGGAACTCGACGCTGCGCCGGACCGGGGCGGCGACCCAGGCGAGTGGCCAGCCGATTCCGCTGCGCCGGCGTCGCCGCACCTGGGTCAAGCCGACGTTCGTGACGCATCCGCCGCCCAGCCCACCATCCCGGTGCTGACCCGGCCGTGGTCCGACTCGTGATCTGCACCAGACAGTTCATATATGCCCTAAGGCGGGAAAGAAGGAGAAAAGCCATGTTCGACGAGGCGAGCGTCTTCGCGGTGGTCCGCAACGACGAGGAGCAGTACTCGCTCTGGCCTGACGATCGACCGTTGCCGTCCGGGTGGCAGCGGGAGGGGACCACCGGGACCAAGGCGGAGTGCCTGGCCCATATCGAACGTGTGTGGACCGACATGCGTCCACGGTCGCTACGTGAATGGATGGCCGCCGACGCCCGTTAGGCCCCTCGTGGGACGGTACCGGCGCGTTCGATCGTCGGCCGCATAGACTTCAGCATCGACATCTTCGACGCCGTCACGAAAGACCGCTTGGTCGGCCACCTGGCCCTCGGTGCTGCGCGCCGTGGCTGACCACCCGGACCGCGGCGTGTGGAGCGCACAGCTCCATGAACGGAGGGAAAGGTCGCGATGACGACAGCCAGCACGGTGCCCGCGATCAGGTCGACGAAGCAGATCGATGTAGCTCCGATCAGGCCGCTGCCGCCCGGAACGCCGCCACCGATCTCCTTCGCGCAGGAGCGGATGTGGTTCGTCGAGCAGCTTCAGCCCGGTACGGCGGCGTACGTGCTGACGACCGCCGTCCGACTGCGGGGTCGGCTGGACCTGGCCACGCTGCGGCTCGCGCTCGACGACCTGGCGCAGCGGCACGACAGCCTCCGGATGTGCTTTCCCGCCACCGACGACGGTCGGGCGCAGGTGTGCGTGGTGGACCGCGTCAGCGTCCCGCTGCGGCTGGTTGAGGTCGAACCCAGGCCGGACGTCGATGCCCAGGCCCGGGCGCGCGCGTTGACCGCGGAGAACACCGGTCCCTTCGACCTGACCGAGGCGCCGTTGGCACGGGCCATGGTGGTGCGGCTCGGCGAGGACGACCACGTCCTGCACCTGGCGGCGCACCACATCGTCAGCGATGGCTGGTCGCGGCCGGTCCTGATGGGTGACTGGGCCGCGCTCTACGCGGCCCGTCTCGGTCGGGCGAACGCGCCTGACCCGCTGCCTGTCCGTTACGGCGACTACTCGGCGTGGCAGCACGAGCAGATGCGCGGTCCGGCGGCGGAGGCGGGACTGGCTTACTGGCGGGACGAACTTGCCGGTGTGCCGGCGCTCGACCTGCCCAGCGACCGGCCGCGACCGCCTGAGATGACAACCGCAGGGGCCTCCTACGAGCTGCGGATCGGCGCGAACCTGGAGGCGGACCTGCGTGAGCTCAGCCGCGCAGGTCGGGCCACGTTGTTCGTCACGATGCTCGCTGCGCTGCAGGCGACGCTGCTGCGCTGGACGGGCCAGCGCGACTTCGCGGTTGGGTCGCCGGTGGCGGGTCGGGACCGCCGCGAACTGGAGCGCATCGTCGGGCTGTTCATGAACGTGCTGCCCCTGCGCGCCAGGCTCGACCCGTCGATGTCTTTCACCGACCTGCTCGCCCGGACCCGGGCGAACGTGCTGGATGCGTTGAGCCACCGGGACGTGCCGTTCGAGCGGGTGGTGCAGGAACTCAACGTCGACCGCGACACCAGCCGGACGCCCGTGTTCCAGGTGCTCTTCGGCATGTACAACGCGCAGGGACCGGGCGGTGCGTGGCCCGACGAGCTGCGGGCCTCGCCGTTCTTTGACGATCTCACCACCAGCAAGCAGGATCTGTCGATATTCGTGGACGAGCAGAGCGACGGGCTCGGGGCCGTGTTCGTCTACCGCCGTGACCTGTTCGACGGTGAGACGATCGAACGGTTCGCGCGGGCCTACCGGCGGGTGCTGGCCGCGGTCGCACAATCGCCGGACCGGTGTATCGGTGAGCTGGACCTCGCCGACGAGGTCGAGCAGTCCTTGGTGCTGGCCTGGGGCGTCGGCGAGCCCGCGCCCGCCGCAGTCCCATCCGGCGCGACGCCCGACGGCGGCCTGCTGTGCGACGTCATCGAGCCGCACGTCACCGCCACGCCGCAGGCACCGGCCATCGTGTGCGGAGACGAGGTGGTCAGCTACCGCGCGTTGGCGGACGACGCGCACAGGGTCGCCAACTGGCTGGTCGTTCGGGGCGTCGCGCCCGGGTCCGTCGTCGCCGTCTGCCTGCCGCAGTCGACCGACCTGGCGGCGGTGCTGCTGGGCATCGGAAAGGCTGGATGCGCCTATCTCCCGCTGGATGCTGAACACCCGCCGGCCCGTCTTGAGTCGATCATCGACGACGCCCGGCCCGCCCTGGTCATCGCCGACGACGTGGTGCCACTGACGGGAGCCGCGGTCGCGCGGTGGAGTACCGCCCGGTCGGAGATCGACCGGCAGGACCCAACGCCAACCCGCCCGCTGACCCACCCGGAGGATCTCGCCTACGTCATCTACACCTCTGGCTCGACGGGCACTCCGAAGGGGGTCGCCGTTGCCCACCGGCAGATCCGGCGCTACCTCGACGGTGTCGCCGGCCGGTTCGCGGTCGAGACGGGCGCGCGGTGGGCACTGCTGCAGTCGTTGTCGTTCGACTTCGCTGTTACGATCTTCTATCTCGGGCTGGCCACCGGCGGCAGCGTCCACCTCGTGCCCCGGCGCTGTACGGGCGAGGACCTGGCCCGCTACCTGCGTGAGCACCGCATCGACTACCTGAAGATGACGCCCTCGCACCTGGCCGCGCTGGCCACCGACGTCGACCCGGTCGACCTGGTGCCGGCTCGCGCCGTGATCCTGGGCGGCGAGGCGTCGCGGCTGGACTGGGCGGCCGATCTGGGCGCCCGCGGCGCCTCGGTCTTCAACCATTACGGGCCGACGGAGGCGACCGTCGGCATCGCCACCTACGAGATACCACCGACGGGTGGACCGGACCCGAACGCTCTGGCCGCAGAGCCGGGGGCGACGCCGATCGGCCGTCCGTTGCCGGATGCGCGGATATACGTGCTCGACGAATCCCTGCGGCCGACCCCCATCGGCGTCGTCGGCGAGATACACCTCGGCGGTGACCGCCTCGCCCGTGGGTATCTGGGCCAGCCGGGCCTGACGGCGCAGATGTTCCGGCCCGACCCGTTCAGCGACCGGCCGGGCGCCCGGATGTACGCCACCGGCGACCTGGGCCGCTGGCGAGCCGACGGACAACTGGAGTTCCTCGGCCGTCGCGACGGCCAGGTCAAGCTGCGCGGCTACCGGGTCGAGCTGGGCGAGGTGGAGGTCCACCTGCGGCGCTGCCCCGGGGTGAGCGCAGCCGTCGCAGTCCTGCGCGAGGACCGCCTGGTCGGCTACCTGCAGCGAACCCCCGGTGAGCCCGACCTGGATACCGCGACGCTGCGGGCGGTGCTCGCGCAGTCGCTGCCCGAGTACATGATCCCCAACGCGTTCGTCTGGCTGGACCGGCTGCCACTGCAGGAACACGGGAAGGTCGATCGCCGCGCCCTGCCGGCGCCGGCGGTAGCGTCCACAGTGGACCACATCGAGCCCGACGGGCCGGTGGAGACGGTCATCGCGGGTGTCTGGGCGGAGGTGCTCGGGCTCGAGCGGGTTGGCGCGCTGGACGACTTCTTCGTCCTCGGTGGACACTCCCTGTTGGCCACGCAGGTGGTCGCCCGGCTGCGCCGAGCGTTGCCGGAGGGCCCCTCGCTGACCGTGATGGATCTGTTTCGCATGCGCACCGTCCGCGCGCTGGCGAGCCTGTTCGACGCGGGTGGTTCGGACGACCGCCTACTGCACGAGCTCACCCGGCCGGCCACCGTTGGCCATGTGCGCAGCTATGTCTGCGTGCCGTACGGTGGCGCGAACGCGGTGGTGTTCCAACCCCTCGCCGACGCCATGCCGGACGGCCACCGCCTGTTCGCCGTGGCCGTTCCGGGACACGACATCGGGCGTACCGAGCAGGTCGAGCCGGTCGAGGTGACGGCCCAGCGGTGCGTGGACGAGATCCGGCAGTCGGTCTCCGGTCCGCTCGTCGTTTACGGTCACTGCGGCCCGGGCGGCGCCCTGGCGGTTGAGATCGCCCGGCGGCTGGAGGCGTCCGGACGCGAGTTGGAGGCGGTCTATCTCGGCGGCATCTTCCCCTTCGCGCGCCCGGCCGCCGGGGTGGCCGGACGCCTGTTCCGGCTGCGTCTCGCCGAGCGCCTGCGCGGCGACCGGGTGTACGCCAACTGGCTGCAGGGCATGGGCGCCGACCTTGGCTCGCTGGACGAGGAGCAGCAGCGGTTCCTCATCCGAGCGATGCGCCACGACGCCAAACTGGCTGAGGAGTACTTCACCGAGCTGCTACAGCAGCAGGTGCGGCCGCTGCGGGCGCCGGTGATCTCGGTGGTGGGGGAGCGCGATCCGGGCACGGACTACTACCGCGAGCGCTACCGCGAGTGGGAGTTCCTCGCCACGACGACCGCGCTGGTGGTGATGGAGGAGGCCGGCCACTACTTCGTCAAGTTCCGGGCGCAGGAGTTGGCCGACATCATCACCGATGTCGATTGTCGACTGGATGGTGTGACCACGCCGGATCCAGACTCGTCGTGGAACCTGGTCGCGGTCTCGTCCGGGCCCGCGGGGACACGGTCGGCGGCGGACGGCCCTCCGGTCGAGCCGCGGAGGGAGCCGCAGCCGGGCATGCGGCGGTTCAGTGTGGTGGCGGCCGGCCAGCTCATCTCGGCCACCGGGTCGGCGCTGACCGCATTCGCGGTTCCACTGTGGATTTACCTTGAGACCGGATCGCTGCTGCGGTTCGCGCTCTTCGCCGTGCTGGCCCAGGTGCCCGGTATCCTGGCCGCTCCGCTGGCCGGCGCGTGGATCGACCGGACCGACCGACGGCGAGCGATGCTCGCGAGCAGCGTGACGGCTGGTGCCGCCATCGCCGGCTTCGCCGCTGTCTACTGGTCGGGGCACCTGGTGGGCTGGCACGTGTACACCTTCGTCGCCGTGATCTCGGTCGCCCTGACCTGCCAACGACTGGCGTACATGTCCGCGGTCCCGCAACTGGTGCCCAAGCGCTATCTGGGTCATGCCAACGGCGCGGTGCAGCTGGCCGGCGGGGTCGCCCAGTTCCTGGTCCCGCTCGTCGCGGTCGGACTGGTGGCGACCATCGGCCTGGGCGGCATCCTGCTGCTCGACATGACCGGTTACCTGTTCGCCATCGTTACGGTGGCGCTGGTCCGCTTCCCGGCCACGATGGCGTGGGTGCGCCGGGAGAGCATGATGTCGGAGATCACGGGCGGCCTGCGCTACACGGTGCGCGAACCCGGGTTCCGGGCCATGGTGCTCTTCTTCGCCGTTTTCAACCTGTTCCTGGCGCCGCTCTACCTGCTCGTGTCACCGCTCGTGCTCGCCTTCGGGACGCTGGAGGACATCGCGCAGGTCTCACTCGCGGGCGGTGCCGGCGCGGTGCTGGGCGGCCTGGCGATGATGATGTGGGGCGGGCCGCGCCGCCGCCGGATGTACGGCATGCTCCTGGCCTGTCTCGCCTTTGGCGCGGCCGGGGCGCTGACCGGGCTGCGTCCGAGCGTGGCGGTCGTCGCGGCTGGCACGCTGGCGATGTCGCTGACGCTGGCCATCGTCAATGGGATCTGGCTCACGATCATCCAGACGAAGGTGCCGCAACGCCTGCACGCGCGCGTCATCGCGCTGAACATGGTCATTGCGCTCTCGACGCTGCCGATCGGCCAGGCGGTGCTGGCGCCGGCGCTCGTGCCGGCCGTGGAGCCCTTGCTGCTCCCCGGCGGCGCACTCGCCGACACGGTGGGGTTGGTCCTCGGCGTCGGGCCTGGACGCGGCACCGGGCTGCTCTATGTCCTGTTCGGACTCGCGATCGCCGTGACGGTCGTGATCAGCCTGCGGGTGCCCCGGCTGGCCCGGTTCGACGTCGAGGTCGCCGACGCGCCGCCCGACGACCTCATCGGTCTGGAGAACTGGCGCGCCCGCACCGCCCAGCGCTTACGTACGAAGGTGTGAGCCCGTAACGGTGAGGCTGGCCGGGCTGGCGCGAGTGAAGTGACCCCCGAGGCGCCAGCATTGATCCCATTCGCCCGCCCACCAGGATCCGGTGGGGAATGCTGACCCTAAGACGGGCGCCGCGCGAAGCGCTCTGCCTCGGGAGGCTCTGGTGAAC
>JBQGBY010000156.1:0-18942 GCA_052038195.1 Micromonosporaceae bacterium
GGCGAGGTCGGCCGGTGCGTCGGGCACCCACCGGACGCCCTCGGTGTCGGCGCCCCAGGCGGGCAGCAGGGCGGCCAGGGTGGGACCGATGGCGTCGCGGACCAGGCCCGGCGGCGGCACGCCGGCGCCGACCACCTCGTCGCCGGTGACCAGCACCCGTACCCGGGCCCGGCGCCGCACGGTGACGGTGTCGGTGCCGACACTGGCCGCGAGGCCGAGCGCCGCCGGGCGCAGCACGTCGCCGGCCGCGAGTACCGCCTGCCCGGCCCGGACGAACTCCCCGGCTCGCCGGATGTGAGTTCGGGGTTCGTCGGCCGCGTGCAGCAGTTCGCCGTCCCGCTGGCAGACCTCGGAGCGGACGACCCGGTCGGTGCCGCGGGGAACGGGCGCCCCGGTGGCGATCTCGACCGCCTGACCGTTCGCCAGGGCCGCGGTCACGAGCTGCCCGGCCAGCACCCGGCCGGTCACCCGCCACGGCCCACGACCCCGTACGGCGTAGCCGTCCATAGCGGCGTTGTCGCACGCGGGCAGCGTGACGGCGGCGACAACCGGCGCGGCGAGCGTACGGCCGGCGGCGGCGGCGAGCGCCACGTCCTCGGCCGGCAGCGGTTCGGCCAGCCGGTGGGCGAGCGCGCGGGCGGCGGGCCACGACGTGGGCCCGCCGTGAGCGCTCCGATCGCTCGTCGCGCTCGTCCGGTCGGCGATGCTCGCCCGCGTCACGGAACCCTCCCTTGTGGACTACGCCGGTTTGGCGGCGAGGCTGCGCATCCGCACGGCGCTGTATACGGCGGCGGCCAGCGCGACGTCGGAGAGCAGCATCAGCCCAATGGCGTACGAGTGCTCGGCGCCGTAGACCCAGCCCATGATCAGGGGCGGCACGAAGCCGCCGAGACCACCGGCCGCGCCGACGAGCCCGGTCACGGAGCCGACCTTGTCCGCCGGGGCCACCCGGCCGACGAGCGCGAACACGCCGCCGCTGGCCGCGCCCAGGAGGGCGGCCATGCCGAGGAAGGCGATGGTGGCGGTCGGGATCAGCATCGGTTGGAATGCCTGGATGACGGCGAACAGCGCCGTGCCGCTGAAGCAGTACACCAGCACCGTGACCGGGTGGTACCGGTCGGAGAGCCAGCCGCCGATGGGTCGGGCGATGACCGCGACGACGACGAAGCCGGCGGTGCGCAGGGCCGCGCTGTTCGGCGTAAGACCGTACGTGGTCCGCAGGTACGCCGGAAGGTAGACGCTGAAGGCAACGAACCCGCCGAAGCCCACGGCGTAAAGGAAGCAGAGCTGCCAGGTCACGGGCAGCCGGGCCACGTCGGTGATCCGCGCCCACGCCGTGGTGGTCGGGCGTTGCCGGCCCGGTGGGTCGCGGAGCAGCACGTAGGCCACGGCGGCGTAGGCAGCCAGGAAAGCAGCCACGATCAGGAACGGGGTCCGGGTGCCGTACTGGTCGGCGAGGCGGACGGTGGTGAAGTTCGCGATCGCGGTGCCGCCCATCCCGATGCCGAAGATGCCCAGGGCGGCGCCGCGGCGCTCCGGCGGGAACCAACTCGTCACGTGCGGCACGCCGACGGCGAACGCGGTACCGCCGATGCCGAGGAAGAATCCGCTGACGACCAGCGCGGGGTATGACGTCACGAAGCCGAGCGTGAGGACCGGGACGATGGTGGCGATGCTCACCAACGGGAACATCACCCGGGCCCCCAGCCGGTCGGTCAGTGCACCGACCGGGATACGGCCGAGCGAACCCACCACCACCGGCACGGCGACCAGCAGGGACTGGGCGGCGAAGCTGAGACCCAGGCGCTCCTTGACCCCGGGGCCGAGCGGTCCGAGCAGCGCCCAGGCCCAGAAGTTCAGCATGAAGCCGAGCGTGGCCAGCAGGAGGTTCAGCGTTCGCGCTCCGGAATCGCGACCGGCCGGGCGCGTTTGGACGGTGGCTGCGCGGCTGTCGGGCCGGGTGCGACCTCCGATGGGCGTCTTGCTCATGACGAGCCTCCGCTGTGGTGGGTGGTACGCGTGCGGGTGCGGACACCGGGAGCGGTCGGCTGCCCTTCCCAGCCGCGCCGAGTGCGGCGGAGCCCGGGGCCTGATTCGCGGCTGCGGTAGACGACGTAGGGCCGGGTGACGTAGCCGACGGGTGCGCTGAACGCGTGGATCAGACGGGTGAACGGCCAGACGGCGAACAGCGTGAAGGCCAGGAGGATGTGCGCCTGGAAGCTGAACGGGACGCCGGCCATCACGTCGGGGTCGGGCTGCAGGACGAACAGCGACCGGAACCAGGGCGAGATCGTCGCCCGGTAGTCGTACCCCTCACCCACCACATTGGCCCGGACAGTCGCGAAGAGCCCCACGGCGATCACACCGCCGAGGACGACGTACATCCCCTTGTCGTTGCGGGTGGTGGCGGCGAAAACGGCGCCGGTCAGCCGCCGGCGGCCGACGAGCATCCCGAGGCCGATGAGGGTGCACAGGCCGGCGACACTGCCGATCGAGGCCGACATGATGTGGTACATCTCCTCGTCGATCCCGACCGCCTCGGTCCACGTCTTCGGGACGAGCAGCCCGCCGATGTGTCCGATGAGGACGGCGAGCAGTCCGAAGTGGAACAGCGGGCTGCCCCAGCGCAGGATCGCCGACTCGTACATCTGGGATGACCTTGTGGTCCAGCCGAACTTGTCGTAGCGGTAGCGCCAGACCAGGCCGCCCACCAGCACGACCACCGTCAGGTAGGGGTAGATCACCCACAGCACGACACTCATCGCAGTGCTCCGTAGGGTTCCAGCCCGACCAGCTCCTGCGGCGGGCCGGCATGGGCGAGGTGGGTGGCGGCCTTCAGGTCCACCGGCCGGGCTGGGGGCAACATGGCCACGACCGCCCGCACGGCATGCTGGTACACGGATCGCTCGGCGGTCAGGGCCTCGGCCAGCAGGTCCACGCCGACCCGGTGCTCGCGGAGCAGCCGCCAGCCGGCGTCGTCGGCGGCCGCGAGGTCGAGCAGCGCCGGCAGGTAGTCCGGCAGCTCGCCGTCAGCCACCCGCAGACCGGCGGACCGGTACGCTGCGGCGAAGCCCGCGAGCGCCTCGCCACGGCGGCGCGTATCCCCGGCCGTGTAGTACGTCAGGTGCAGGCAGCACCGGCGGCGGAAATCGAAGAGCTCCACATAGGACTTCTCCAGGTCGGCCGCGTCCGACCCGGCTCGATGCTCGACCACGAGACGCAGTGGCCCGGCCACCGCGCCGGGCAGGCCGTCGAGCGCCGCGGCGATCGTGGGCAGCGCACCGAGCACGTCGGCGTCGGGATAGCGCAGCAGCAGCGACGCGGCCCGAGCGGCCACCGCCCGCCAGTTCATGGGTTCCGTGGTTGTCATACTTCGCCTCCGTCGGCGGTCTGCCGGTCGCGTAGCGCGCGAAACGTCTCGATCTGTACCGGCACGGGCTGGCCAGAGGCTCCCCCGAACGGGCCGCTCCCGACGGGGCACTCGGTGCCCAGCTGCTCCAGGCGATGCGCGTCCTCGGCGTGAGCGGCCGGGATCACGTAGCGCTCGTCGTACTTCGCGATGGCGAGCAGCCGGTACATGTCCTCCATCCGCCGGCCGGTCATGCCGACCGCGGTGGCGATGCTCTCGTCGCGCGGTTCGCCGAGATTGACCCGCCGCTGGTAGGACCGCATCGCCGCGAGCCGGTTGAGCACCGCCCGGACCGGCTCGGGGTCGCCGGCCGTGAACAGGGCGGCCAGGTACTCGATCGGGATCCGCAACGCATCGACGGCAGCGAACAGGTTGCCCGGGTCCTCACCGTCGTGCCCGGTGTCCCGCAGCACGTCGACCACCGGGGACAGCGGCGGGATGTACCAGACCATCGGCATCGTCCGGTACTCCGGGTGCAGGGGCAGCGCCACCTCGTAGGTCATGATGAGGTCCCAGATCGGCGACCGCTGCGCGGCATCGATCCAGTCGTCGGGGATGCCGGCGTCCGCCGCCGCCGCGACCACGGCCGGATCGTGCGGGTCCAGGAACACCGAACGCTGCGCCTGGTAGAGGTCGGTCTCGTTCTCGACGGCGGCCGCCCGCTCGACGGCGTCAGCGTCGTAGAGCATGAGGCCGATGTAGCGCAGCCGCCCCACGCACGTCTCGGCACAGATCGTCGGTATGCCCAGCTCGATACGGGGGAAGCAGAACGTGCACTTCTCCGCCTTGCCGGTGCGGTGGTTGAAGTAGACCTTCTTGTACGGGCAGCCGGTGATGCACATCCGCCAGCCGCGGCACCGGTCCTGGTCGACGAGCACGATCCCGTCCTCGGCCCGCTTGTAGATGGCGCCCGACGGGCACGACGCCGCGCAGCTGGGGTTGAGGCAGTGCTCGCAGATCCGCGGGAGGAAGAACAGGAACGCCTTCTCGTACTCCTGCCGCACCCGCTCGGAGACCTGGGCCAGAACGGGGTCCCCGGCGGCGATCTCGTTGCCGCCGGCGAGCGAGTCGTCCCAGTTGGCCGACCAGGAGACCTTCGTATCCCGGCCGGTGAGTACCGACTTGGGCCGGGCGACCGGGGTGTCGTCACCGGCGGGAGCGCTGATCAGGTGCTCGTAGTCGTAGGTCCACGGCTCGTAGTAGTCGGCCAGGGTCGGCAGCGTGGGGTTGGCGAAGATGGACAGCAGCTTCTTGACCCGACCGCCGGCCTTGAGCTTGAGCCGCCCGCTCCGCGTGCGCACCCAACCGCCCTGCCACCGCTGCTGGTTCTCGTAGGTGCGCGGGTAGCCCTGGCCGGGCCGGGACTCGACGTTGTTGAACCAGATGTACTCCGCGCCCGACCGGTTGGTCCATGCCTGCTTGCAGGTGACCGAGCAGGTGTGGCACCCGATGCACTTGTCGAGGTTCATCACCATCGCCATCTGGGCCATCACACGCATCAGTACTCCACCTCCTGGGAGCGACGGCGGATCACTGTGACCTCGTCGCGCTGGTTGCCGGTCGGGCCGAGGTAGTTGAAGGCGAACGAGAGTTGGCCATAGCCACCAATGAGATGCGTCGGCTTGATGAGCAGCCGGGTCAGCGAGTTGTGGATACCGCCGCGGCGTCCCGACGCCTCGGCCTTCGGCACGTCGATGACCCGCTCCTGGGCGTGATACATGTACACCGTTCCCTCAGGCATCTTGTGCGTGACCACGGCCCGGCAGACGACGACACCGTTGCGGTTGACCGCCTCGATCCAGTCGTTGTCGGCGACACCGATCCGGGAAGCGTCCACTTCGGACATCCAGATCGTCGGCCCACCCCGGGAGAGGGTGAGCATGAGCAGGTTGTCCTGGTACTCGGAATGGATCGACCACTTCGAGTGCGGAGTGAGATACCGCACGGTCAGCTCGAGCTCGCCGTTCGGGCCGAGTCTCGGTTCGCCGAAGAGCTTGTGCATGTCCAGCGGGGGCCGGAAGACGGGCATCTGCTCGCCCAGTTCGGCGATCCAGTCGTGGTCGAGGTAGAGGTGCTGCCGGCCGGTGAGCGTGTGCCAGGGCTTGAGCCGCTCGGTGTTGATCGTGAAGGGCGAGTACCGCCGGCCGCCGTGCTCGCTGCCCGACCACTCGGGGCTGGTGATGACCGGTACCGGCCGCGACTGCGTGTCGGCGAAGCGGATCTGGGTGCCCGCGTTGTCGGCGGCCAGATCTGCCAGGCGCTGCCCGGTCCGGCGTTCCAGGAACGTGAAGCCGGCCGTCGCGACGCGCCCGTTGGTGGTGCCGGACAGGGCGAGGATCGCCTCGCAGGCCCGGATGTCGGTGTCCAGTCGGGGCCGGCCGTCGGCGACCCCGCCGCGCGCCTCGCCGTTGATCCGGCGGAGCCGGTCGATCTCCGGCCCGACATCGACGGTGACCGCCTTGGTCGTGGTGCCGAGCCGGTCCAGCAACGGACCGAGTGCGGCCATCTTCTCGGCGACCGCACCGTAGTCCCGTTCCACGACGATGAACTTCGGCATCGTCACACCAGGCACGGCGGGTGCGTCACCGGTCAGCCAGTCCCGCACCACGCCGTGCGGGGTGGCCAGCGCGTCGGGGGTGTCGTGCAGCAGTGGTGCCGCCACCAGATCCTTGCGTACGCCCAGGTGCTCCCGCGCGAGGGCGGAGAACGCCTTCGCGATCCCGTGGAACGCGCGGAAGTCGGTACGGGTCTGCCACGGCGGGGTGATCGCGGGGGTGAAGGCATGGACGAAGGGATGCATGTCCGTCGAACTCAGGTCGTGCTTCTCGTACCACGTCGCCGCCGGCAGCACCACGTCGGAGAAGAGCGTGGTCGAGGTCATCCGGAAGTCCAGGCTGAGCAACAGGTCGAGCTTGCCCTCGGGAGCCTCGTCCCGCCACGTCACGTCGCGCGGCCGCAAGTCCTCCGGGGTCTCCTCGGCCCGCAGCGAGGAGTCGGTGCCGAGCAGGTGCCGCAGGAAGTACTCGTTCCCCTTCGCCGAGGAGCCGAGCAGGTTGGCGCGCCACACGGTCAGCACCCGGGGCCAGTTCTCCGGGGCGTCCGGGTCCGAACAGGCAAAGCCCAGGCGTCCGGCCACGAGCGAGTCGGCCACGTGCCGGGCCGGGTCATCCGGCTGGGCGGCCAGCGCCTCGTCGGCGAGATCCAGCGGGTTGCGGTTGAACGTCGGCATCGACGGCATCCATCCCAGCCGGGCCGACTGGGCCAGCAGGTCCGCCGTATGCCGGCCACGGAACCGCCCGTCGCCCAGCGGCGACGCGACGGCTCCGGCATCGTACTGGTCGTAGCGCCATTGGTCGGTGTGCGTGTACCAGAACGCCGTGCCGATCATCTGCCGTGGCGGGCGGCTCCAGTCCAGGCCGAACGCCAACTGCGCCCAGCCGGTGATCGGCCGGCACTTCTCCTGCCCGACGTAGTGCGCCCAGCCCCCGCCGTTGACGCCCTGGCAGCCGGTCAATGTGGTCAGTGCCAGCATGGCCCGGTAGATGGTGTCCGAGTGGAACCAGTGGTTCGTACCGGCACCCATCAGGATCATCGAGCGCCCACCGGACCGTTCGGCGTTGTCGGCGAACTCCCGGGCGATCCGCGCCACGGCTCCCGCCGGGACGCCGGTGATCGGTTCCTGCCAGGCCGGCGTGTACGGCCGGTCACCGTCGTCATAGGACAGTGGCCAGTCGCCGGGCAGGCCCGGCCGGGCGACGCCGTACTGGGCGAGCAACAGATCGAAAACTGTCGTGACCGTACGGCCATCGACGAGGCGGATGGGGACGCCGCGGTGCATGACTTCGGGCGATTCGGTGTCGAATCGGGGCAGCGCCACCTCGACGGCGGCGCCGCCATCGCAGCTCAGGCGGGGCACGATGGCGCCGAGGTCGAGGTTCCACCGGCCGATCCCGGCCTCGCTGAAGCGATGCCCGAGGGAGCCGTTCGGCACGACCGGCGCGTCGGAGACACTGTCCCACAGCACCGGCCGGAACGCCGCCTCCGCGTCCGTCTCGCCCAGCTCGGCGGCGGTGAGGAACTTCCCGGCACGGTAGCCACCGTCCGGCGTGGGCTCCAGCGTGACCAGGAAGGGCAGGTCGGTGTAGCGACTGACGTAGTCGGTGAAGCGCTCGACCGTACGGTCGACGAAGAACTCCTTGAGGATGACGTGGCCCATCGCCATCGCCAAGGCGCCGTCGGTGCCCGGCTGGGCGGGCAACCAGTCATCGGCGAACTTAACGTTGTCGGCATAGTCCGGCGAGACCACGACGACCTTCTGGCCCCGGTACCGGGCCTCGGCCATCCAGTGCGCGTCCGGAGTCCTGGTGACCGGCACGTTCGAGCCCCACATGACCAGGTAGGAGGCGTCCCACCAGTCGCCGGACTCGGGCACGTCGGTCTGGTCGCCGAACATCTGCGGCGAGGCGACCGGCAGGTCGGCGTACCAGTCGTAGAACGACAGCATGGTGCCGCCGATCAGGGAGATGAAGCGCGCCCCGGTCGCATGCGACACCATCGACATCGCCGGGATCGGGGAGAAGCCGGCCACCCGGTCCGGGCCGTAGGTCTTGATCGCGTGGACGTGGGCGGCGGCGATGATCTCCTGGGCCTCGTCCCAGGTGACCCGGACCAGGCCGCCCTTGCCGCGCGCCCGCTGGTAGCGCTGGCGGCGCTGCGGGTCGTTCTGGATGTCCGCCCACGCGGCCACGGGGTCACCCAGGCGGGCCTTGGCCTCCCGGTACAGCTCGACGAGCACGCCGCGGGCGTAGGGGTAGCGGACCCGGGTGGGGGAGTAGGTGTACCAGGAGAACGCCGCCCCGCGCGGGCAGCCGCGCGGCTCGTACTCGGGGCGGTCGGCGCCCACCGACGGGTAGTCGGTCTGCTGCTGCTCCCAGGTGATGATGCCGTCGCGGACGTACACCTTCCAGGAACAGGAGCCGGTGCAGTTCACCCCGTGGGTGGACCGCACGACCTTGTCGTAGGACCACCGGTCCCGGTAGAAGCCGTCAGCCTCCCGGCCGCCGACCTGGTACAGAGCCCGCCCGTCGGGCGAGACCTCCGCCCTGCGCAGCAACCCACCGAATCCCAGTAGAGCCCGTTGCGCGCTCTCGGTCGCGCTCGTCATCGCCGCACTCCTTTACGCGCTTACGAACTGCCGGTGCAGCCGGATCTGCCACACATCCGGCCCTTCCTGCAGCCACTCGCGGTCGATCTGGCCCGGGAAGCGTTGGTCGATCTCGCCGAGCAGGGGCATGGGCGCGTGCGGGGCGACCAGGACAAGGGCGCCGTCGGCCGGCAGTTCGCTGACCGCGGCGAGGACGCGGGCGTGGCGCTGTCCGTGCGGTAGCGCACGGACGTCCAGGCGGGTGTCGACCGTCAGCACCGGCGCCGGAGCCAGCGCCGCCTCGCGGTTGCCGTGGTCCCCGCCGCAGCCACAGCCGCTTCGCCCCGACTCCGGGGCGGCTGAGGGCGAGGGTTTCCCGGCCTCGGAGGGCCCGGGCTCCGCAGCGTTCGCGTGCCCGCCGAGCAGATCGTGCATGCCGCCGAGTACGCCGGCGATGCTGACGTCATCGGTGGCCAGGAGCAGCGGAAGGATGAGGCTGTTCTCCTTGTCCAGGTGCACCTCGAACAGCGCGGCCAGCGCCCGGGCGGCGCCCGCGGCGTCGACCGCGGTTCCGGCGGTCTCCAGCTCCGTGACGAGGCGACCGATTGCCCGGTGTTCGTCGACCATGCCAGCCACGAGGAGCCGTCCGGCCTCGGTGGCCGCGGCCGGCGGATAGAGCGCCTGCTCCTCGGCCGCGGCGTGCGGCAGCAGCTCGGTCCGCAGCCAGGTTGACAGGTTCCGGCGCTGCTTAGCCCAGTGTGGATCCATTCCAGAACGCGCGGCGGCGCGCAGCTGGGCGACGTGGCGGGTCAGTGTGGCGGCGAGCTCGGTGTGATGGGCCACGACCGCGTCCGCGGCGGCGTGGTCGGCCTCCGTTTGTGACATGGCACGCTCTCCTAGTTTTGATGCCATCTGGCGTTATAACGTTAGACCCCGTAGAAACCTACGCGCCAGGGCCCCCAGGTGAGACAAACGAGACAGTGCCGAGGTGAGTACCCGTGAACCCTACGCTCGACACGGGCGCCGCAAGCGTCAGTTGCGGACCGGTCACCGGCGCCCCGCTCAGGCCGGGTGAGTGACGCATGGCCCGGACATTGGGCCCTTCGGGCGAGACGGACGAGACACCGCAGCACCGGGCTCTCGGTACGGCCAGGCGGGCGGAGATCCTGCGGCTAATCCGCGCGGCCGACAGCGGCTTGACCGCCGCCGACGTCGTGGCGCGGGTCGGCCTGCATCCCTCGACCGTGCGCGCCCACCTCGAGCACCTGGTCGATGCGGGACTGCTGATGAAGGCCCGGGCCAGCGACGGTGGACCGGGCCGGCCAGCCTGGCGCTACCGGGCCGCGGGCCCCGAACCGGCTCCCGGTCCCTATCGGACGCTGGCCAAGGCGCTGCTCGACCATCTGGCCACCGGCGGCGGACGCGCCGCGATGCAGGCCGGGCAGGAGTGGGGGCGGCGGATGGCCGCCGAGGCGGCCGACGCGGGCGGCCCGGTCGAGGCGGCGCTGCAGGTGCTGCACGGACTCGGCTTCGACCCGCAGGTCCACTCCGGCTCCGATGCCGCCCGGAGCGACGAGACAGAGATTCACCTGCATAGCTGCCCTTTCCTCGACCTCGTCGGCGAGCAACCCGACGTGATGTGCGCCCTGCACGCCGGCATGGTCCGCGGGGTCGCGCGGGCGTCCGGTGCCCCCCGGGCCGAGGCGGCGCTCGAACCGTTCGCCGCCCCCACCGCCTGCGTGGTCCGGCTGCAGCTGTCGCCGGCACGCGGCAAGGGCGCGAAGCCATGAACCGTACTCCCGTGGCCTGGCGGTTGCCGATCCTGGCTTCGGGTGGCGTGGCGCTGGTCGCCGGGCTCTACGCGGCGGCGCTGCTGCTCGGTTTCGGGTGGCTGGGCGGGGGAGGAGGGCCGGTACGGCAATTCACCCTGCCGGTCCCGCGGCCGACCCTGGCCGACATGCACGGTCCGCTGATGGTTCTCGGCTTTGTCGGCACGCTGGTCGCGCTGGAGCGCGCCGTCGCGCTCGGCGCCGCCTGGGCGCTGGCCGCGCCCGCGTGCTCGGGGGCCGGTGCGCTGGTCCTCATCGGCGTCGGCCCGGTGCTCGCCGGCAAGGTGCTGCTCGCCACCGCCGCCGTGCTTCTCCTCGGGATCTACCGGGCCCTGTGGCGCCGCCAGGCATCGGTAGCCCTGCTCGCGCAGGCCGCCGGTGCGTTCGCCTGGTACGCCGCCACCCTGCTCTGGCTGGCCGGCACGCCGGTGCCTGACCTGGTGCCCTGGCTGGCCACGTTCGTCATCGCCACGATCGCGGGCGAGCGCCTGGAGCTGGCCCATCTGACCATCACCGGCCCGGCCGCGGAACGCTGGTTCCTGACCGCGCTCGGGGCGCTGGTGGCCGGTGCGACCGCCACGACGCTATGGTCGGGATTCGGAGCGCACCTATATGGCGTGGGGCTGCTCGCGGTGGTGGCCTGGTTGGTGTTCTTCGATGTCGCGCGGCGGACGATCCGGGCCCGCGGCCTGCCGCGGTACGTCGCCGCCGGCCTGCTCGCCGGCTATGCCTGGCTGGCGCTGGCCGGGCTGCTGTGGGCCGGAGCCGGCCGGGTCGTGGCCGGGCCAACGTACGACGCGGTGCTGCACGCCGTGTTCCTGGGCTTCACCATGTCGATGATCTTCGTGCACGCCCCGGTCATCCTGCCCGCCGTGCTGCGCCGCCCATCCGGGCGGGCGCAGCGGTGGGTGGGAGCTTCATTGCCCTACCGCACAGTCCTCTATGGACCGTTGGCGCTGCTGCACCTGACCCTGCTCGTCCGGGTCGGCCTCGGCGACGGCGCCGGGTGGGAGCCCGTCTGGCGGTGGGCCGGCGCCGGCAATGTCGTGGCCGTCGTGGCCTTCGTCGCTTGTGCCGCGGTCCTCGGGGTCAGGTCGTCAAGGTCCACAGTGGATTCAGCTCGCTTGGCCGGAGCGGCGACATGACCGGCCGCGCCGCCTGGCACCGCCGCGCCGGCGCGCTGCCCCTGGTCTACCTCGCCGGGATCGTCGGGATCGGCCTCGCGCATCCGTTGCTGCCGCAGTGGTGGTGGCTCGCCGTCCACGTGTTGCTGCTCGGTGCCGTCACCAACGCCATCCTCATCTGGAGCGCCCACTTCACGCTCGCCGTGCTGAGGGTCCCGGCTCCCCAGCGCCGCCGGGGAGCGGCGCTCCGGCTCGCCGCACTCAACGTCGGCGTACTGGCAGTGCTCGCCGGTGGGGCAGTTCCAGCGACGCTCGCGGAGCGGAGTCAGGGGGCAAGTCCAGCGACGCCGGCCGGTTGGGTCGGTGTCGCCGGCGCGGGACTGGTGTTCGTCGCGGTCGGCGCGCACCTGCACTGGCTGCGGGTCCAGTTGCGGGCCGCGCTGCCGTCGCCGTACACCGTGACCGTCCACTACTACGCCGCCGCGAGCGTCGCACTGCTCACCGGGATTCCCGTCGGCGCCTGGATGCTGGTCGTCGACGACGCCGCGCGCCCCCGGTTGGTGCTGTTCCACGCCCACGTCAACCTGCTCGGGTGGGTCACCCTCACCGTGCTCGGCACAGTGCTCACGCTGTGGCCGACGATCCTGCGTACGCGCATGAGCGACGGTGCGGTCGCGGCCGCCCGCACCGCGTTGCCCGTCGCTGGCGGCGGACTGCTGCTGCTCTCGGTCGGCGTGCTCGCCTGGTGGCCCGTCGTCGCCGTCGGCGGTCTCGGCCTGGTCGCGACCGCGGTGCTGATCGTGCTCCGCCCGGCCGTACGGTCGGCCCGGGCCAAGCCACCCGCATCGTTCGCGGCCTGGTCCCTGGCGGCGGCTTCGGGCTGGTTGCTGGCCGCGCTCGCCATCGACGCCACCACCCTGACCCGCGCGGCGAGCCCGGCCCAGGCGCAGGACCGGTTCAGTGACGTGCTCGTCCCCCTGCTGGTCGGGTTCGTCGCCCAGACGCTGCTCGGCGCGCTGGCCTATCTGCTGCCGGTCGCGCTCGGCGGCGGCCCGGCCCAGGTCCGCGCCGCGGACGCCGCCCTGGACCGGCACGGACCGCAGCGCGTGGTCATGGCCAACCTCGCACTCGTGCTGTTCCTGCTACCCGTGGGCGCGTACGTACGGATCACCACATCGCTGCTCGTGCTGGCGGCGTTGGTGCAGTTCCTCATCCCCGCCATCCGGCTCATTGCGAGGCGCAGAGTGTCCACTGTGGAAGTACCGTCCCACCCAGCGCGGCCCCGGCCGCTGGGCGGGGTAGCGGTCGGTGTCGCCCTGGTGCTGATCGCCATTCTGGTCGGCGTGACCGCCCAGGGCCGCACCGGCCCCGGCGGCTCGCCGGCCAGCCTGGCCGTGGATGTGCCCGCGACCGGGAACACCACGACCGTCGCGGTCGTCGCCGACGGCATGCGCTACCACCCCAACCGCATCACCGTCCCCGCCGGGGATCGGCTGGTGATCGAGTTGACCAACCAGGACAACCGGCGACACGACCTCGTCCTGGCCACCGGCGCACGGACCGACACGATCGGCCAGGGCGCCACGACCCGCCTCGATGCCGGCATCATCGGCGGCGAGGTCGAGGGCTGGTGCTCCCTGCCCGGCCACCGCCAGGCCGGCATGACGCTGACCATCACCGCCACCGGAGCACCGGCCGCCACCCCGACCGGCGACCACCACGGCACCGATATGCCGGCGCGGATCGATGCGATGGCCGACCCGGGCGACGACTTCGTCGCGCGCGATGCCACCGCTCCCGTGACGAGTGGCGAGCGGGTGCACCGGCTCGACCTGCGCGTGGAGGAGACCGTACGGGAGGTCGCGCCCGGCGTCCGGCAGAAGCTGTGGACGTTCAACGGCACCGCGCCCGGCCCCGTGCTGCGCGGGCGGGTCGGCGACACGTTCGAGATCACGCTGACCAACGACGGCAGCATCGACCATGGCATCGACTTCCATGCCGGCGCGCTGGCCCCCGACGTTCCCATGCGCCCCATCGAGCCCGGGCAACGCCTGACCTACCGGTTCACCGCCACAAAGGCCGGGATCTGGATGTATCACTGCTCGACCATGCCGATGCTGCTGCACGTGGGCAACGGCATGTACGGCGCCGTCATCATAGACCCGCCCGACCTGCCACCCGTCGACCGCGAGTACGTACTCGTGCAGTCCGAGCTCTACCTCGGTCCGGACGGCGAGCCTGGGGATCTGGCGGCGATGCAGGCCGAGCGGCCCGACGCCGTGGTGTTCAACGGCTACGTCGCCCAGTACGCCCACCGGCCGCTGACCGCCAGCGCGGGCGACCGGGTACGCGTCTGGGTCCTCAACGCCGGGCCCAACCGCGACTCGGCCTTTCACATCGTCGGCGCGCTGTTCGACACCGTCTACCGCGAGGGACACTACGAGCTGCGCCCGGGCGAGCCTGGTGGCGCGCAGGTGCTCGACCTGGCCCCCGCGGCCGGTGGCTTCGTCGAGACGGTGTTCGCCGAGCCCGGGCACTATCCCTTCGTCAGCCACATCCTGGTCGACGCCGAGCGCGGGGCCCGTGGCATGATCACCGTCCAGTGAGGAAGATCAGGCTTCGCCGCTACGTGCCGCCGCAGCACGGGGCGTGGGCCATGCTGCTGCTGCCGTGGCTCGTCGGCGTGCTCGGGGCTGGGTTCCGCTGGCTGCACATTCCGTTGCTGGTGGCCTGGCTCACCGGCTACCTCGCGAGCTACTACGCGCTGCTGGCCGTGAAGACCCGGCGCCTGTCCCGCTTCACGGCTCAGCTGTGGGTCTACGTGCCCCCGACCGTGCTGTTGGGGGCGCTCGTGGTCGCGCTCCGTCCGTCGGTGCTCTGGTATGCGCCGGCGTACGGGGCGCTGCTCGCGGTCAACGTCGCCTACGCCGCCCGCCGCGACGACCGGGCTCTCATCAACAACCTCGCCTCGGTGGCGCTGAGCTGTCTCATGGTCTTCGTGTGCGCCACCGTCGCCGGGGCCTCGCCGGGCACGGTGGTGGTCGCGTTTGCCGCGGTCACGGCATACTTCGTCGGCACGGTACTGCACGTGAAGGCCCTGATCCGGGAGCGGGACGACGTCCGCTACCGATGGGCGTCGATCGGCTACCACGTGGTCGCGCTCGTCGGGGCGATTATTCTTGGAGCCGCGATCGCCGCTGTCTTCGCGCTGCTGGCCGTCCGGGCCGTGGTGCTTCCGAGATGGCGCCTGAGCCCGGCCCGCATCGGTGTCATCGAGATCGTCGCGTCGTTGGCGTTGCTCGGGGCGATCGTCGTTACATGAGGCAACGGGGGAGGAGATCGGCCAGTGTGTGAATACTGCGGCTGCCAGGAGGTGCCGGCGATCGCCCGGCTCACCGCCGAGCACGACGCCATCGTCAACCTGATGGGTCAGATCCGGACCGCGCTGGACCACGGCCGCCTGGACGATGCGGCGGCTGGGTGCCGAGAGATCCTGCTCGTGCTGGGACCTCACGTACGGGTGGAGGAGGGGGCGCTGTTCCCACCGATGCGGGCCGAGTTCCCTGACCAGATCGACGCACTGCTGGGCGAGCACCGCTCGATCGAGCCGGTCCTGGCCGAGGCGGTGGCCGGCACGCCGGCCGACCCGGACTGGCCGCGGCGCCTGCTCGCCGCGCTGCACGACCTGCGCGAGCACATCCTCAAGGAGCAGGACGGTGTCTTCCCGGCCAGCCTCGCGATCCTGCGACCGGAGGACTGGGACCGTCTCGACCAGGTCCGCTCCTCGCCCCCGTCACTGATCACTTGACCAGCGTCGGCCGGGCGTACGACTCAGGTCGAATGTCCAGACTCGACCTCGCGCCGATGACGCAGCGACCGAAGATCTCTAGCGTCGCTCGGGTGACGACACAGATGCTGGCGTCCCGAGCCGCGGTGGTCACGACCGACCTGGTCAAGGACTACGGCTCGGGCGAGACCCAGGTACGGGCGCTGGACGGGGTGACGGTCGCCTTCGGCGCCGGCGAGTTCACCGCGATCATGGGGGCGTCGGGGTCGGGCAAGTCGACCCTGCTGCACTGCGCGGCGGGTCTCGACACGGCGACCTCGGGCTCCGTCCGGCTGCACCACCGCGACGGTGGGGAGACCGAGCTCACGGCTCTCGGTGACCGCGCCCTCACTCTGCTGCGCCGCCGGCTCGGCTTCGTGTTCCAGTCCTTCAACCTGCTGCCGACCCTGACCGCCGAGCAGAACATCCGGCTGCCGCTCGACTTGGCCGGCGTACGGCCGGATCCGCAGTGGTGGCGGACGGTGATCGATGCGCTCGGCCTCGCGGACCGCCTCCGTCACACACCGGCGCAGCTCTCCGGCGGCCAGCAGCAACGCGTCGCCTGCGCCCGCGCGTTCATGCCGCGGCCGGATGTCATCTTCGCCGACGAGCCGACCGGCAACCTCGACTCGAAGTCCGGCCACGCGCTGCTGGAGTTCCTGCGCCGCGGCGTCGCCGAGCTCGGGCAGACGGTGGTGATGGTGACGCACGACCCGGTCGCGGCGGCGGTCGCGGACCGCGTGGTGCTGCTCGCCGACGGGCGGGTAGCGGGGGAGATCAGCGACCCGACCCAGGACACCGTGCTCGACCGGCTGCGGACCCTGGGGTCCTGATGCTGCGCACCGCACTGCACGGGATCAAGGCTCACCTGGGCCGGTTGGTGGCGACCACGCTCGCCGTCGTGTCCGGGATAGCCTTCGTCGCCGGGACCGTGATCTTCGCCGACGCGGTCCGCGCGGCCTACACCGACAGCCTGACCGAGATAGCGGCAAACGTCGATGTCGTCGTCCAGCCGACCGACTCCGGTCCACTCCCCGCCTCGGTGCTGCCGACCGTGCGACAACTCTCCGATGTGGCCAGTGCCGATGGGCGGATGGTGACACCGCTGGCATTGCTCGACCGCCGAGGACAGCCGGTCACCAACTTCGGCGCGGTCGGCCAGGTGGTGTCGACCGATGGCGAGGCCGGCGTCCGGCCGTACGAGGTCACCGGCCGGGCGCCGGGAGCGGGCGAGGCGCTGCTGGACTCCGACACCGCCACCCGCCTCGACTACGGCATCGGCGACCGGATCACGGTGGCCGACGAGGACGGCGAACGGCACGGGTACATCGTCGTCGGCCTCATCGACTTCGGTGCGTCGGCGCCGTACACGGGCCAGAGCGTGGTCGGACTGCCATCGACCGTGATCACCGAGCTCACCGGCATCGAGGGCTATGAGGAGATCGTCATCCGGGCGCGCGCGGGCGTCGACCCGGTGGCGCTCGCGCAGTCGGTGGCGGGGGCGCTGGGGGAGGGGCCCCGCGTCCTCACCGGTGACGAGTGGCGCGAGCGCCTCATCGACTCGGCCGCCCGCTGGGTCGAGGAGTTCCGCTTCGCGCTGCTGCTCTTCGGCGTGGTGGCGCTGATCGTGGCGGCGTTCGTCATCTACAACACATTCGCCGTGCTGGCGGCCATGCGGGTGCGGCAGACCGCACTGCTGCGCTGTGTCGGCGCCACCCGGGGCCACGTCTTCGGCGCGACTCTGCTGGAGTCGGTGGTCATCGGCCTGGCCGGCGGCGTGGCCGGTGTGCTGCTCGGCATCGGCGTCGCCTACGCCCTGGTCGAGCTGCTTCGCTCCACTATGGACGCAAGCATCCCGGTCGGGGCACCGGTGCTCGGACCGGGCCCGGTGCTCGTCGGACTGCTCGTGGGGCCGATCGTCACGGTCGGTGCGGCGTTCGTGCCGGCGCTGAGGGCGACCCGGACCTCGCCGGTGGCCGCGCTGAGTGACCAGCCGTTTGCCGCGACCCGGTGGCGGCTGCGCGTGGTCCGCGTGATCCTGGCCGGGCTGGTTGCGGCGGCCGGCATCGGGGTCACGGTGCTCGGCGCCGCCAACGCCCAGATCGAGATCGGAGCGCTGCTCATCCTGGTCGGCGGCGTGGTCACGTTCCTCGGAGTGCTGATCGGCGCACCCGCGTTCGTCGGACCACTCGCCACTGTGCTCGGAGCGGTGCCGTCCCGGCTCTTCGGCCTGCCGGCGCGGCTGGCCACCGCCAACTCCCGGCGAAACCCCGGCCGTACGGCCATCACCGCCGCGACCCTGATGATCGGCGTCGGGTTGATGGTGGTGTTCAGCGTCGTGCTCTCCAGCATCTCGGCCACCGCGTCGCGGACATTCGCCGAGCACTACCCGGTCGACTTCGTCGTCACCGGCGTGCGCCACGGCGCCGACTATCCGACGCTGCCGCCGGGCTACGCCGACGCGGTGCGCGCACGTACGGAGTTCGCCGCCGTGGCCCGGGTCCGCACCGCGATCGTGGCCATCGACGGGCGGGAGATTCGCATTGGCGCGGTCGACCCGGCGTCGCTCGGCACGCTCGTCACGCCATCGATCACGGAGGGATCGCTGGCCGATCTCGGCCCGGGCACCGCCGTCGTGGCCTCGAGCCGTACCTGGTACGGCAGTACTCCGATCGGCGAGACCCTCTCCGTCGCCGGTGCCTCGTCCGGCCTGTCACTGCGGGTGGTGGCCCGGGCGACGACGCTGGTGCCGGGCGCGGGGGACGTGGATCTGCTCGTGGTCTGGTCCGATCTCGAGGCCATAGCGGGTGAGGTCACCGACACCGCGGTGCTGGCCAAGATGGCGCCCGATGCGTCCGCCTCCACGGCCCGGGCCGCCCTCGATTCGCTCACCCACCGGTTCCCGCTCGTCTCCATCGGGAGCGTGGCCGAGCTGAGCAGCGAGGAGGAATCCATTGTGGACACGGTACTCGCCATCGTGGCCGGGCTGCTGGTGACCACAGTGCTGATCTCGCTCTTTGGTATCGCCAACACACTGGCCCTGTCCGTTGTCGAGCGGACCCGGGAGTCGGCCACCATCCGGGCCCTGGGTCTGACCCGGGGCCAGTTGAGAGCGACCCTGGTGCTCGAGTCGATGCTGATGGCCGGGATAGGAGCGCTCGTCGGCACGGGGCTGGGAGTCACCTTCGGCGTCGTGATGGCGCAGAAGCTGATGAGCGCGCTGAACCCGGTGATCGCGGTGCCGTGGGCGTGGTTCGCCGGCGTGATCCTGCTCGCCGCCGTCACCGCCCTGCTCGCCGCGGTGCTGCCAGCCCGGCGGGCCGCTACGGCCTCCATCGTCGCCGCCATGGCCGACACGTAACTCGCCGCTATGGGCGACACCTCAGCGATGGAAAGGGCGTTAGGACGCGACCGCACCTAGAGCGTGTCTCCTGGATCTTTCCAGGGCACCGTTGACGTCGCCTCGATCAGAATCTGGCTCCGGGACCGGCTTGACCAATGCGCTCACACATCCGGGCAGGGTGTTGCTTGGTGGGCCCCCCCCGGGGGCGGCAGCCCCAATGGGGGGGGGGGGGCCCCCCCACCTCCACAACAAACCCCCCAACCCCCCC
>JBQGBY010000157.1:0-19314 GCA_052038195.1 Micromonosporaceae bacterium
AATCATGGAGCAACGCGCGGAGCCGGCGGAGCGAATCATGGAGCAACGCGCGGAGCCGGCGGAGCGAATCATGGAGCAACGCGCGGAGCCGGCGGAGCGAATCATGGAGCAACGCGCGGAGCCGGCGGAGCGAATCATGGAGCAACGCGCGAGCCGGCGGAGCGAAATCGCGGAGCCAAGCGGGGAGCCGGTGGAGCGAATCACGGGGCAATGCGTGGGACTTGCCGCGGGGATCGCGCCGGCGCGGTAGGTGTTGTGGGTGGGCGCGACCAGAACCGCCGCGACGTCGGCCGAGCCGTACGTGCCAGACGACGCCGGCCTCGACGAGCTGCGCGGGGCGGCGCGCGACTGCCACGGCTGCGAGCTGTACCGCAACGCCACGCAGGTCGTCTTCTCGTCCGGACCACCCGATGCCCGGGTGGTGATGGTCGGTGAGGTGCCCGGCGACATCGAAGACCGCAAGGGAGAGCCGTTCGTCGGTCCGGCCGGCGGCCTCCTCAACCGGGCGATGGCCGCGGCGGGCATCCCACCCGAGCAGACGTACCTGACCAACGCGGTGAAACACTTCAAGTTCAAGGCCGACACGCGGGGCAAGCGGAGGATCCACGACAAGCCCAGTCGCGCCGAGATCCTCGCCTGCCGGCCGTGGCTGCGCGCGGAGTTCGCGCTGCTGCGCCCACGGCTGGTGGTCGCTCTCGGCGCGACCGGAGCCCAGGCGCTGGCCGGGCCCGCCTTCCGGGTCACCCGGCACCGGGGCGAGCTGCTGCCCTGGCCCGACAGCGCGGAGAACCCGAGCGACTACCCGAGGTCCGATCCGCCGGCGCGGTTTCTCGCGACCGTCCATCCGTCCGCGGTGCTGCGGGCGGAGGACCGCCACGGCGCGTACACCGAGTTCGTGGCCGACCTCAGGGTCGCCTCCTCCGCGCTGACCTGATGACCAGGCGCGCCCAGCGGAGCGGATCAGCGGGCGATAACGCCTTGCGCCCCCCACCGGGCTTGGGAAGAGTCGGCAGCGGGAGGCAGACGTGGACATCCTGGCGCAACACGAGATCGCCGAGGCGGAGCACCGGATCCTCAACCCGTTCACGGACGAGAAGCTGATGCTGCTCGGCGAGGTGTGCCGGCTGACGGAAGGCCAACGCCAGCTTGATCTGGCCTGTGGCAAGGGGGAGATGCTCTGCCGGTGGGCCGATCGCTTCGGCACCGGCGGGCACGGTGTCGACATCAGTCCCGTGTTCCTGGACGCGGCGCGACAGCGTGCCGCCGACCTCGGCGTGGCCGACCGGGTGAGCTTCGAGCTCGGTGACGCCGCCACCACCAGGCCCGTTGAGGCATCGTTCGATGTCGTCTCGTGCATCGGGGCGACCTGGATCGGTGGCGGGCTGATCGGCACGATCGACGTGATGCGGCCGGCGCTGCGGGACGGGGGCCTGCTGCTGGTCGGCGAGCCGTACTGGACCGAGCCGCCACCGGAGGCGGCGTTCGCGGCGCTGGGCATGAAGCCCGACGAGTTCAGCACCCTCGATGGCACGCTCGACCGGCTCGAGGCGGCCGGAGCCGAGCTCGTGGAGATGGTGCTGGCGAACGCCGACAGCTGGGACCGGTACGAGGCGTCCCAGTGGTGGACTGTGGACCGCTGGCTGCGCGACAACCCGGAGCATCCGGACGCGGAGGAGATGCGCGAGTACCTTCGGTCGAGCCGCCGTTCGCACCTGCAGTTCCAGCGCCGCTACCTCGGCTGGGGCGTGTTCGTCCTCCGCCTGCCCTGAGCCACTCAGGGCTCGGGGACGATGCGGAACACCGGGTGGCTCCGGGCCGCGGCCTCGAGCTCGGCGTCCGCGGCGTGCCGGTCGACGTCGATGTGGGGCCGGGCGCCCGGTGCCGCGGCGAGGTAACGGCGCAGGATCGGACCACGGTGGCCCGGTGCGACCTCTTCCAGCCGTACGGGCTGGGGCTGCCCGCGCCGGATGACCGCACGGCCGCCTGCGGCGCGCACATTGCGCACCCAGTTCACGTCCTCGCCGAGCATCGAGACCAGGTAGCGTTCACCGTCAATCTCGGCGACGACGACCGGCACCTGGACGATGCGGCCGCTGCGCCGGCCCGCGACCTCCAGCGTGACCCAGGTCGTGTGCGAGAGCCCGGCCGCGTACTGGAGCGCCGAGAGCCGGTTGAGCGCTCGCGCCATCCAGTTCGGACGATTATCGGGGTACATCCATCGTTTGACCGGGTACAGCCAGCCGAAGATCCGCACGAGTCCAGCATGACGTCCGGCCCGGTCGGCCCACCGGCCGGGGTACACACCGGTGGGAGGATGGTGGCCATGACGGTCGAGCCGGGGCGATGAGACGGCGCATGGTCACCGCGGCCATCATCGTCACCACGCTGCTCTCGCTGGGTGCCGGCGGCCTGTGGCTGGGGCAGCGGCGGCTCATCTACTTTCCCGACGCCCGGCCCGTGCCGCCGGCCGGGCTGGTCGTCCCCGGCGCCCGAGACGTCGAGCTGGCCACGAGCGACGGGCTGCGGCTGGGCGCCTGGCTGGTCCCGCCCACCGGGCCGGATCGCGGCTTCGCGGTGCTCTCCGCGCCGGGCAATGCCGGAAACCGGGCCGGCCGGGCCGGTCTGGCCCGCGCGCTGGCCGGCGTTGGTTTCACGGTGCTGGTCGTCGACTATCGCGGGTACGGCGGCAACCCGGGCAGCCCGACGGAGGCCGGCCTGGCCACGGACGTGCGCGCCGCCCGGGACCTCCTGCTCGCCGAGGGCTGGCCATCGCATCGCCTCATCTACCTTGGTGAGAGCCTGGGTTGCGCTCCGCTCGTGGCGCTCGCAGCCGAGCACCCGCCCGCGGGCCTCGTGCTGCGCTCACCGTTCACGGAACTCGCCGCCGTGGCCGGCCACCACTACCCGTACCTGCCCGTACGGGCGCTGCTGCGCGACCGCTACCCGGTGTCCGACCTCCTCGCGGGTATCACGGTGCCGACCGTCGTGGTCTACGGCAGCGCGGACACGATCGTGCCGCCCGAGCAGAGCCGTGAGGTCGCCGGGCGCGCCGGCGGCCCGGTCGAGGTCGTCCGGGTCGAGGGCGCCGACCACAACGACCGGGTACTGGCGGAAGGGCCGGCCCTGATCGGCGCGGTCACCGACCTCGCCGCCCGCCTCGCGTGACCCGATGGGGTAGCGTTTGGGCGAGATGGGGATCGCGCGAGGGGGGCGAGGCATATGTCTGACGTAGGCAGCCGGTGGTCCGAGGTCGGTGAGCGGATCGAGGCGCTGGCGCTGAAGCTGAAGCTGCACTTCGAGCAGACCGGTCGTGGGGACGAGGCCGCCGCCGAGCCGTTGCAGAAGATCCGGGACTCGGTGACCGACGCGTTCGAGGCGGCCGGCAACGCGGTACGCGACGACGCGGTGAAGGCAGATGTCCGGGAGACCGGGCGGCTGTTCCTCGACGCGCTGTCCGCCTCGCTGGCGAAGGCGGCGGAGAGCCTGCGGGAGAAGCCCCCCGCCGAGCCCACGCCACCGGAGCCCATCGACTCGAAGCCTGCCGATCCCGCCTGACGCGGGGTGGACGGGTACATCGCCTGGCTACGCTCCCGCGTCGGCAACGACAAGATCCAGCTCGTATTCGCGGTCGCCTGCGTGGTGCGCGACGGTGCGGTGCTGCTCCAGCGCCGGGGCGACGACGGGGGGTGGGGCTTTCCCGGCGGTGGGGTCGAGCTGGGCGAGACCGCCCACGACGCGGCGGTGCGCGAGACCCGGGAGGAGACCGGGGTTCCGATCGCGATCACTGGACTGATCGGCGTCTATACGGGGTACGAGCACCGCTACCCCAACGGGCACATCACGCAGCCGATCGCCGTCGCGTTCCGCGCCGTGCCGCTCGGCCCGGCCGATCCGGCGTTCCGTCTGCCGGCGGAGACGCTGGAGGCCCGATACGTCAACCTCGATGAGCTGCCACCGCTGCTCAGCCAGCAGCACCGCGACATGCTGGCCGACCTGACCGCGGGCCGCGCCGGCGTCTACCGGTAGCCGGCGCGGTATCAGGCCCTTCCCGGGCGGTGGCGTCGGGTGCGAGGATGACGGCCGCACAGTGCCCAGCGTCGCCAGGAGGTGGTCGCGTGTCCCAGCCCAGCCCGACCTCGGCCCCGGCGCGGACCCCCGCATGGCGTTACGCGGTCGGGATGTTCGGCACGTCGATCCCGATCAACATGATCAAGGGCTCGATGATCCTTTTCTACGTCGACATCCTTGGTCTGGACGTCCGTACCTACGGCGTCGTCATGGTCATCTATGCGATCATCGACGCGATCGACAACCCGGTGCTCGGGCACCTCTCCGACCGCACCCGCGGGCGGTTCGGCCGGCGCCGGCCGTGGCTGCTCGTCGGCGCGCCGATGCTGGCCGCCTGCATGATCGCCTTCTTCTCCGCACCGGAGTCGCTGGACGGGGTCGCCCTCGTGCTGTGGTTCGCCGTGTTCGCGATCCTGTGTGAGGCATTCGACTCCATGCTCAATGCCAACTACGGCGCCCTGCTCCCGGAGCTGTACCCCGTCGAACGCAACCGGGCCGTCGCGAACGGCCTGCGCCAAGGCTTCCAGCTCGTGGCGTTGGTGATCTCACTCGCGGTCACGCCACTGCTCACGACACAGGTGTTCGGCACCGAGGAGAGCACCGAGGGCTTCCAGATTACGGCGGTCATCTATGGCGTGGTCGCCGCCGTCGTCATCGTGTTCATGGCCTTGTCGGCGAAGGAGAACCCCCGGTACGCCACGCGCGAGCGGCCCGCGCTCTGGCCCAGCGTGTGGTCGATCGTACGGAATCCGCTCTTCTGGAAGGTTGGCCTGACGAGTGCCTGCTACACCACCGCCATGGCGCTGGTCCTCGCAGGAATCCAGCTGTACGTGCGGTACTCGCTGGGGTTGCCGGTCAGCAACGCGCTCTATCTGCAGGGCGTCGTCATCCTGATCTCGGCAAGCGGCCTGGTGGTATGGACGCGCGTGGTCGCCCGCCGCGGCGCCCTGTGGACGTGGCGGCTCGCCTTCACCATGCTCGCCGCGAGCTTCGCCGTCCTGTTCTTCGCCACCGACCTGGTTACGGCGATCGGCGCGGGCGTCCTCGTCGGCGTCGGGTGGAGCGGAATGCTGGCGACCAACGACCTCATCGTCGCGCGGGTGCTGGACGCCGACGCGGTGCGCAACGGCGAGCACCGCGAGGGGCTGTTCCTGTCCGCGTTCGGCTTCTTCGGCCGGCTCAACGGCATCGTCACTGGACTCGCGCTCACCTCGCTCGGCGTCTTCTTCGGCTACAACTCCGGAGACGACCCTGGCGATAACCCCGGACTCGCGTTCCGCATGTACCTGTGCCTGTATCCGCTGGTGCTCACGACGATCGGCGCGATCGCCGCGCGCCTGTTCGTGGTGCCGGTGCAGACACCCCCCGAGGCCGGTGTGCCGTCGCCGCCCCCGCCGTCCGGTCCGGTGGACGAGGCCGCCGCTGCCCGCCCATGACCCGCCGGGTCGTCATCACCGCCGACGACCTCGGCCGTGATCCGGGCACGACCGAGGTCATCGCGTCGCTGCTGGCCGAGGGGCACCTCACCGCGACGACGCTCATCACTGTCTCGCCCGCGGCGGAGCAGGCCGCGGACCGGATGCGGGACCTGGGCGTCGTTCCGCACCTGCACGTGACCCTCACCGGTGACGGCCGGCTCCCGCGCTGGCGGCCGCTGTCCGGCGCGGCGAGCCTGGTCGACCCCGACGGCACGCTGACCGACGACCCGTACGCGCTCGGGCGCCGCGGCGAGGCCGCCGACGTCGTCGCGGAGCTGGAGGCCCAGCTCGCCTGGATGCGCTCGCGCGGCCTGCCGGCCGAGGCGGCCGACTCGCACGCGGGCGCGCTGTACGGTCTGTACGGCCGGTCGTGGCTGGCCGAGGCGATCGAATGGTGTGCACGCAGCAATCTGGCCTTCCGGCTGCCACGCGAACCTGAGTCGTACTGGGGCGGGCCGCTGCCGGCCCACCTGGCCAATGCGCATGGGCGGGCCGTCGAGCTCGCCGACACGCTGGGGGTGCCCCTGCCCCGGACGATCGCGACGAACCGGAGCACCGCCGGCGACGTCGGGTCCTACGAGCGGCTGCGGGGCCAGTATCTCGACCGGCTCGGCGCGCTCCCCGAGGGCACCAGCGAGCTGATCCTGCACCCGTCCCTTGGAATCCCCGGGCCATCCGGCGTCCTCCGGGAGTGGGAGGCCCGTCTGTTGCGGGATCCCGTGTGGCACAAGGCCATCCAGACTGAGGGCGTCGAGGCCGTCGCCCGATGGTGGCGGTGACCGTACGGCCTCGGATGCCTGGTGGTCCTGGGCCATACGAGACTGCGCCGGCGGGAGAACGATGACCCGCGCGGTGCTCGAGGCGGGCTACCTGGGCGATATCGAGGTGGAGATCCTCAACGCCGAGGTCTGGGCTACCCCGCCCGCGGATGTTGTCCGCCGTACGGTCGATTCCTTCGGCGCGCCGTCGGCCCTTTCCTGGAGTCGACGGCGGTCCGCGACGGGGTGCCCGATCTGGCACAGTGCTCGCCATGCAGGCACCACCCCGCCGTCGTCGGGATCCGCTGGTCATCCTCGTCGCCGGGGTGCTGCTCGTCGTGGCCGCCACCGTGGGCCTGTGGGTCGGCGGAGGTCGTGGGCCGACCGCGGTCGACGCGACCAGAGGGCCGGTGACGCTGACCTGGTGGCACCTCGGCGCCGGCGAGCCGATGTCGGGCTTCTGGGCACAGGTGGCCGCCGAGTTCGAGCGCCAACGCCCGTACGTCACCATCGAGATGAGTGCATACGAGATGCTTCCGGCTCGCGCCGCCGACGGTGACGCGGACCTGTTCCCGACGTATGCCGGCGCCCCGGAACTCGCCGACGGGTTCCGGGCCGGCACGGTCATGGACATCACCGAGTCCGTCGGAGCGGAACTGGCGGCGGTCGGCGGGCTCGCGGCCGGGTGGAGTGTGGACGGTCGGCAGCTCGGTCTGCCGTACCGCATGGGCATCGAGGGCTTCTGGTACCGCCGGTCCCTGTTCGCGCAGGCGGGCATCACCGCCCCGCCGACGACCCTGGCTGGTCTCGACGACGCGGTCGCCAAGCTCAAGACCGCGGGCATCATCCCGATCGTCGTGGGCTTGGAGAACAGGTGGCCGGCCGCGCACTACTGGCACAACTTCGCCCTCCGCGCCTGCCCCGCCGGCGTACTCCAGCGGTCGGCCGTCGAGCTGACATTCACCGATCCATGCTTCGTCCGGGCTGGCGAGGCGCTGGCGGCGTTCGTTGCCACTGAACCGTTCCAGCCCGAGGCCGCGTACAGCCCGGCCTGGGAGAACGGGAACCCGAGTGCCCTGTTCGCCGGGGGACAGGCGGCCATGGAACTGATGGGCGACTGGTACCCGGGCGTGGTGGCCGGCCTCGTTCAGGACCCGGACGCGCTCCTGGCCGACCTCGGCTGGTTCCCGTTCCCGTTGGTTCCCGGCGGCCAGGGCGACCCGGGCGCGGCGCTCGGCGGCGGTGACGGCTTCGCCTGCTCGGCGCAGGCCCCGCCGGAGTGCGTCGAACTGCTCCGGTACATCGCGAGCGAGCCGGTGCAGACTCGGTTCGCCGAGCTTGGCGTGGGGCTCCCCGCCATCCGGGGTGCCGCGGCCGGGGTCGTGGGCCCCTACCCGGCGGAGCTGCTGGCCGCCCAGTACGACGCGGGCTACGTGCAGCCGTGGCTGGACCTCGCGTATGGCTACCAGGTGGGGTCGGCGATGAACGACGCTATCGCCGAGATGTTCCGTGGGCTGCGCTCGGCCCAGGGAATCGTGGACGCCATCAACGACGCGGCCGAGCAGGCCCGGTGAGCTGGTCCGCGACGGCGGTGCGTCGTGATCCCGGCCCGGTCGCCGCGGCGGCCGCCACCGCGGTCGTCTCGTCCGGCCTGCTGGCGCTGGCCGTCTGGCGGGGCTGGCTGGGTGCCGACGTGGGTCGGGGTGCGGGGTTCTGCGAGGCGGCCCGCGACTCGCTCGTCCGGCAGCCGGCCAACACGTTCAGCAACCTCGGATTCGTCGCCGCCGGGCTCCTGATCGCCTGGCACGCCGGCCACCGCCGCACCATCGGCACCAGCCTGGCGGCACATCGGCGCCTGCCCACCGTGATCGCGTGTCTGGTCGTCCTTCTGGGGCCGGCCAGCGCGGCGATGCACGCGACGCAGTCCGCGCTCGGCGGACACCTCGACATGCTGAGCATGTACCTCGTCGCCGCGCTCGCGGTCGCCTATGCCGCGATGCGGTGGTGGCGCGGTGGCACCTGGCTGTTCGCGGCGACGTTCGTGGGCGGAGTCGCGTTCTGTGAGCTTGTCGATCATCTGGGCGGCGCGCTGCCGGTGGTCATGACGACGGGCAACGGCGCGTTCGGGCTCCTGCTCGTGGTCGCCATGGTGCTGGAGGGGCTGCTGATGCGCCGCTCCGATTACGTGGCCAAACGTCGATACGCCGTGGCCTGCCTCGGTAGCCTGCTGACCGCTTTCGCGATCTGGAACGCCACCAAGACCTGGCTGTGCGACCCGTACTCGCCCGTTCAGGGCCACGCGATCTGGCACGTCCTGTGCGCCGTCGCCGCCTACTTCCTCTACCGGTACTACGCCAGCGAGCGGGTCGGTGCGGCCGCCGCCGCCCCGGCGATCCCGGCCGGTAGGGTCATCCTGCCCTAGCAGGCGGTGCGCCTCGTCCGGACACTGCCGGGATCAGTACGCCGGGAGGTGGCGCTTGGAGCACGTGCTCGCAATCGACCTGGGGACAGGCGGGCCGAAGGTGGCGGTCGTCGGCGTCGACGGCTCGATCGCTGACCGGGAGACCGGAACGACCCGCCTGATCCTCGGCCCCGAGGGCGCGGCCGAGCAGGATCCCGACGACTGGTGGACGTCCATCACGACGGTTGTGCGGACGATGCTGGCCCGTGGTGCCGTCGACCCGGACGCGATCGTGGCCGTCGCCGTCACCTCCCACTGGTCCGGCACGGTCGCGGTCGGCGCGGACGGCCGTCATCTCATGAACGCGATCCTGTGGATGGACTCGCGGGGCGCGCCGTACGTGCGGCGGGTCACCGGCGGGTGGGTGCGGGTGGCCGGGTACGGCGTGCGCAAGCTGCGCCGGTTCGTCTCCCGCGCCGGTGGCCTGCCGAGTCACAGTGGCAAGGATCCGACCGCGCACATCCTGTGGATCCGCAACGAGCGGCCGGATGTGTACGCGGCCACGTCGGTCTTCCTCGAGCCGGCCGACTACCTGAACCTACGGCTGACCGGGCGGGCCTGTTCGTCGTATGACTGCATCGCGCTGCACTGGGTGGCCGATATCCGGGATCTGCGCCGCGTAGCGTACGACAACCGGCTCGTGCGGATGTCCGGGCTCGACCGCGACCGGCTGCCCGAGCTGGTGCCCTCTGCGAGTGTCATCGGCGAGCTGCGCGCGAGCGTGGCGCAGGAGTGGGGCCTGCGCGCCGGCACACCCGTCGTGACGGCGACCGGCGACGTGAACTCGGCCGTCATCGGGTCGGGAGCGCTGGCCGACTACTCAGGACATCTCTATATCGGCACCTCGTCATGGCTCTCCTGCCACGTGCCGCGGAAGCGGACCGACCTGCTGCACAACCAGACGACCCTGCCGTCCGCCCTGCCCGGCCGGTACTTCGTCGCCAACGAGCACGAGACCGCCGGCGCCTGCCTGACCTTCCTCAAGGACATGATGCTCGCGCGGCCGTACGGCCTCGACGCCCCCGACGAAGACGTCTACGCGGGGTTGAACGTGGCGGCCGCCCGCTCGCCGGCCGGCGCGGGCAAGGTGGTGTTCACGCCCTGGCTCAACGGCGAGCGGACGCCGGTCGACGATCCCACGGTTCGGGCCGCGTTCCACAACCTGTCGCTGACCACAACGCCGGACGACCTGGTCCGGTCGGTCTTCGAGGGCACCGCCTACAACTCGCGCTGGCTGCTGGAGGCGGTAGAGCGGTTCATCGGCCGGCCGCTGCCCGCCCTCGCGTTCATCGGCGGCGGCGCCAAGTCGGCCCTGTGGTCGCAGATCCACGCCGACGTGCTCGACCGGCCGATTCGCCAGGTGGCCGACCCCCAGCAGGCCAATGTGCGCGGGGCCGCGTTCGTGGCCTTCGTCGCCCTGGGGCTGGCCGACGCCGGCGACCTGGCCCGCCGGGTGCCGGTCGCGGCCGAGTACGAGCCCGATCCGCACAACCGGGCCACGTACGACGAGCTCTACGACGTATTTAGAGACTTCTATACCAGAACCAAGGGCATCTACGCTGCACTGAACAGGAGCACACACCATGGATCGTGAGCAGCGCGAGGCCATCGCCGCGATGCTCGAGCCGGAGCTCAAGCCGTACCGGGAGGACTACCCGGCCCACGACCACCTACCTGCTCGTGGCCTGGACCGCTCCGCAGTGCTGGCCGACATGGCGGGCCTGGCGCAGCGGGAGCAGGCCCGGTGGGAGGACGGGTTCGCCTCCGGCGCGGTCTACCACGGCGACGCCGAGCACATCGACTTCCTCAACAAGGTCTATGCCCTGTTCAGCCAGAGCAACCCGCTGCACCCCGACCTGTGGCCGAGTATCGCGAAGTTCGAGGCCGAGATCGTGGCGATGACCTCGGCGATGCTGCACGGCGACGCGCTCGATCCGCCCGCCTGCGGCACGGTCACGTCCGGCGGCACCGAGTCGATCCTGCTCGCGATGCGGACCTACCGCGACCATGCGCGGGCCACGCGGGGCGTGACCGATCCCGAGATCGTCGTCCCGGAGACCGCGCACGCGGCCTTCGACAAGGCGGCCCAGTACTTCGGCCTCCGGCTGGTCAAGACCACTGTGGACGGTGGCATGCGGGCCGACCCGGACGCCGTCCGCGAGGCCATCACCGACCGTACGGTCGCGGTGGTCGGATCGGCGGTCCAGTTCCCGCACGGCGTGATCGACCCGATCGAGGAGCTGGCCGCCATCGCGGCGCAGGCCGGCGTCGGCTTCCATACCGACTCCTGCCTGGGCGGCTTCGTACTGCCCTTCGCCGAGAAGCTCGGATATCCGGTGCCCTTGTTCGACTTCCGGGTGCCGGGCGTCACCTCCATGTCCTGCGACACCCACAAGTTCGGCTACGCGGCCAAGGGAAGCTCGGTGCTGTTGTGGCGGGCCCCCGAACTGCGCGACCGCCAGTTCTACGCCACCACGGACTGGCCGGGCGGACTGTACTACTCGCCGACGTTCGCCGGCAGCCGTCCCGGGGCGCTCTCGGCCGAGGCCTGGGCCGCGTTGGTCACCATCGGCGAGGACGGATACCTCTCGGCAACCCGACGGGTGCTGGAGACGGCCGCCCGCATCCGGGAGGGGATCGCCTCGATCCCAGGGCTGAGCGTGCTCGGTGACCCGCTCTGGGTCATCGCGTTCACCGCCGAGGACGTCGGAATCTACGATGTCCTGCACCGCATGATGTCCCGGGGCTGGAGCCTCAACGGCCTGCAGCGTCCGGCCGCGGTCCACCTGTGCGTGACCCTGCGCCACACCGAGGACGGGGTGGCCGACCGCTTCCTCGCCGACCTGCGGGCCTCCGTCGAGCAGGCACGTCAGGAACCCGGCGGAGGTCTGGTGGCACCCGTCTACGGCATGGCCGCCGCCCCCGAGACCCGCGGCGACGTCGACGAGATCCTGCGCACGTACTGCGACGTGTTCTATCGCGTCTAGCGTGATGGTGCAGACTGGGCCGATGCGTCGCTGGCCCCTCGCGTTGCTGCTGGTTCTGGTGGCCGGTGCCGCCGGGTGCTCGTCGGCCGCTGAGCCTGCGCCCACAGGGATCGGCGAGGCGGTGAGCACATCGATCGCCGTGCCATCGACCGAACCGTCGCCCAACCCGACCGCCCAAGTGGTCGTGGTCAGCCCCCAACGGGTCTTCCCGGTGTCCGGCGAGGCGTCATACGCGTACGAGCATCACGGGTACCCGGCCGCGGACATCATGGCGCCCTGCGGAGCGGCGTATCTGGCGCCCTACTCGGGCGTGATCCTCGAGGTGGCCCGCGATGACCCCTACGACTTCGCGGTCAACGACGGAGCCACCCGCGGTGGACGGTCGGTGTCACTGCTGGGCGATGACGGTGTCCGCTACTATGGCTCGCATTTCTCGGCCGTCGGCGACGCGATCCAGCCCGGCGTGCGGGTGAGCGCGGGGGATCCGCTCGCGACCGTGGGGGAGTCGGGCGACGCCTCCGCCTGTCATGTCCACTTCGGACTGTCACCCGCCTGCGCCCGCACCGGCGACTGGTGGCTCCGCCGGGGCGCGATCTGGCCGGGCCCGTACCTGGACTCGTGGCGAGCGGGCGGGAACGCCGACCCGTCCGCGGAGATCCAGCAGTGGCAGGCCGCCAACGGCTGCCCCGACCACCCGCTCGTCGAGCCTTAGCCCTGGGTGAGTCGAACGCCCGTAGCCCTGGGTGAGTCGAACGCCCGTAGCTCTGGGTAAGGCGAAAGTCCCGTAGCTCTGCGTGACTCGAACGTCGTGGGCTGGCATGATGTGTTCGCAGCGCTTTGCCATGGTTCTTCTGACGCAACACCCGTGTGACCTCTGCGTATAGACTCACGAGAGATCTCAAGCTAGCTGTGGCCGGTAGCGCAGAGTGACGGCCCGCCGGCCGGCGCCGCGCTCACCCTCCGTTACGTGAGCACGTCACTCACGATCTTCCATGCGGCGGTATTACCAGGCCAGTGGGGTGTTGCGTGAGGCGAACCATGGCAAAGGCGCGGACACGCACCATGCCGACGGGCCATGTTCGAGCAACGGTCAGTGATGGTCCCGCCGCGCGGCTGTCGCGCCAGCAACCCCGCAAGCGGTACCGGTCGATCACGCGCCCACGTTTACGGGCGCCCCGTCAGCAGGCCGGCGGTGGTCGCGCGCAGGGCGGTGATTACGCGGGGGATCCAGGGATGTCGGGCGCGGCGCGGCGTCAGCGCGAACAGTCCGCGTCGGGCCGGGTCGACGAGCCGGATCGCGACCACGTCGGGCCGCAGCGTCGGGACGAGCGCGCCCGGCACGAGAGCGACCGCGTGACCGGCCGCCACGAGTGCGACCTTGCCCGGAAGGTCGGCCGCGGCGAGGTCGATGCGAGCCTCGAAGCCGGCGCGGGTGGCGAGCTGGCGCAGCAGGGCGGCCGACCCGTCGTTGTCCTCGACCCACGTCTCGGCGGCGAACATCTGGATGCGCCGCCGGCGCTTGCTGATGGCCGGGTGACCGCGCGGCACGAGGACCCACATCTCGTCCTGCCCGATCGCCTCACGGCGGACGCGCGGGTCGTCGGGCAGCCCGGGCGGGGCGTCGGTGACCGCGGCGAGGTCGAGCTCCCCGGTAGCGACTCGCTCGGCCAGGTCCGCGGTCAGGCCCGACGCCATGGACCACAGCCCCGGTCCCACCTCGTCGAGGAACCGACGCATCGCCGCCGGGACGACGCCGGCGCCGAGCGAGGGCGTGGCCCCGATGACCAGCGGCCGTACGGACGAGCCGGTTTGGACCGCGCGGGCGGCACGCACGGCGCGGTCGGCCTCGTTGACCACCGCCAGGGCATGGCGGCGGAACGCCTCGCCGGCGGCGGTCAGGACGATGCCGCGCGCCCGCCGTTCCAGTAGCGGCACGCCCGCCTCCCGTTCCAGCGTCGCGATCTGACGGGAGATCGCCGACTGGGTGTAGCCGAGCTCCGCGGCGGCCGCGGACAGCGAGCCGAGGCGGCACACGGCGCCGTACGTTCGCCAGGTCGTCAAGCTCACCCGACCATTATGCGCATTACGCATGGCTCCTGGCCATCTCTGCGTGGCTGGAATGGTCGAAGGCGTGGAAGGCTGGTCGACATGACAACACAGTCCGCGCAGGAGGCAGGTTCGAACATGGAGCACGTGACGGTTCTCGGTCTCGGGCGCATGGGAGCGGCGATGGCGCGCCGCCTGACCGGCGAGGGATGGGCGGTGCTCGGCTGGCACCGGTCGGGCGCGCCGGTCGACGGGGTCACGGTGGAGGCGGATCTGCCTGCGGCCCTGGCGAAGGCCGGCATTGTGCTGCTCAGCCTCTTTGACGACACCGCATGCGCCGAGGTCCTCGACGAGGTCCGGCCGGCCCTGCCCGGCGGGGTCCCCGTGGTGAACACCAGCACCACGAGCCCGGCCGCGGCGGCCCGCTTCGCCGAGGCGCTCGGCTCAGCCTATGTCCATGCCCCCGTCATCGGGTCGGTGCCGGCCGTGGCCGCCGGCACGCTCGAGATCCTGGCGGGCGGCGAACCGGCCACCGTCGACAAGGTGCACCCGCTGCTGCAGTCCCTCGGTCACACTGTCCACCTTGGACACGCCAGTATCGCGGCCGCGATCAAGCTCGTCGCCAACGGCGCGCTCGCCGGCGCGCTCGCCACCGTCCGGGAAGCGGTGCGCCAGGCCGACGCTCTCGATCTGGATCGCGACCTGGTCCTGGACGTGCTCGAACGCGGCCCGGTGGGCAGCATCGTGCGGGCCAAGCGGGATCGCCTTGCCGACCCACCGGTCGACCGTCCCGCCGACTTCTCAGCCGCTGGGCTCGCCAAGGACCAGGCCCTACTCGCCGCGATGTCGTCGCGCCCGTGGCCGCTCGCGCGCGAGACCGAGGCCGCCATCACCTCGGGCGCGGTGCGGCCCGACGACGACGTCGCGGCATTCGCCACCGCCCCCGCGGACGAGCAGCACGTGCTGGAGCCGCTGCTCGCCTACATCCGCGGCCACGCGACGGGCGTCCCGGCCCACTTCGCCGACGCGTTCCTGCCATCGGCCCACATCGAAGGGTTGCGCGACGGCGCCTTCGTCTCCCTGACGCTGCACGAGTACATGGGTCTGTTCCCGGGTCATCCCGCAGCCGACGAGGCGCAGCGCCGCCGCCGCATCGACGAGGTGACCGTCGCCGATACCGTCGCGTCGGCCACGGTGACACTGCACCACGGTGTGGACAGGTTCACCGACATGTTCGTTCTCGTCCGTACGGAGGCGGGCTGGCGGATCGCCAACAAGGTCTTCCACCGTTACTGACCGACGGCGCCGCCCCGGGGCGTCACCGCCCCGGGGCAGCGCGGTCAGCGGGCTCTCGCCCAGGCCTGACCGATCGTGAGCCGGCCGGCGGTGTTCAGCAGGCCGCCGCGGTAGAGGCGTCCACCGGCGCAGGCCAGCAGGGGGACCGCCACCAGCATCAGCGCGCTCCTCGGCACGGCTCGACTCCGCCTCGACGATGGTCACCGTCGGGATGGCCGGGGCGAGGAGGGCGTTCAGGTCCGCCGGGCTGAGGCCGGTCTCGGTTGCCCGCCGGGATCGTCACCTGCGACAGCGCCGAAAGGATCACCGGCGCGAGGCGGGCATCCTCCTCGCCCTTCCAGACGATCTCGTCCGTATCGACGACGGCCACCACGCCACCCAGGTCACTCCGGCCTGTCCTAGGTGGACTCCCGGCCGGGTTCGCTCAGCGCGCTATCAGGTCAGCGGCACGTCCTCGATCGTGATCGAGTTGCCCTCGAACTGGCCATAGACCATGCTGAAACTGATGTTGATACTGGTGATCCCCTCGGGCAACCGGTCGAAGGTCACGATGCCGCGGACCGTCTGCCCGGCCGGGACCGACTCGGTCCAGTCGCTTCGGAACGGGTCACCCTCGAGCGTGTTGCGGCCACCGACCGAGTTCGACCGGTCCGCGTTGCCGTGCAGTGTCAGCTGGCAGTTTTCGAAGATCGGGAGGTTCAACGACCGCTCGCCGCCGTTCGTCGCGCTCATCTCCACGCGGGTGTAGTGGCTGGTCAGCACGACGCTGTGGACGGTCAGGGTCAGGTCCCCGGCCCTGGCCGACCGCTCCTCCGCGAGAACATCGAAACCCTTCTCATCTCCGGTAAACCAGCCGCCGAGGTATCGGGCGCCGAATGCGGTCGCCGCCACCCCGCCACCGCAGAAGAGCAGCAACACGAGGACGCCGATCAGCAGCGGGACCCCCTTGGACCGCCGGCGGGTCTGCGCCGCCGGTGGGCCGTAGGGGGGCGGGTGCCCGTACGGCTGGTGCCCGTACGGTGGCGGGCTTCCGTACGGCTGCGCGGCTCCGTACCCCGGTCCCGATGGCGATGGGACGGGCGGCCGCTGCGCGGATGCGTCGTCGCGTCGGCGGTCGGCGCGAAGCAACGGGACGAGGCCGCTGAACGCGGCGATGCTGGCCGTCACCACGATGCCGATCGGATTGGTCCAGTCCTCGCGCAGGTAGGAGATCGCCGCGTCGAGGGCGATCGCGACGATCGCGCCGAGAACTCCGATCGCCATGGCCCAGAACAGGCGACCACCACTGACCGACCGCATTGACCTCTCCCGTCATCCGGCGAGCCAGACCATACCACCCAGGCTCGAGCGAGCAAGCGGCCACAATATGGACATACAGTGCGATACGGGCCATCGTCACGCCCGAATCGTTCCGTAGACGGCGGGCCAATCGCGCTGGACTGTCCGATCGCCGGCGACGATCATGCCGACATGCGACAGGAGGACATCTGGAACGAGGAAGCGGCGCGGCGCTACGACACGCCGGGGACCGGAATGTTCGCTCCCGAAGTGCTGGGACCCACCGTCGATCGCCTCGCCGAGCTCGCGGATGGCGGCGCTGCGCTCGAGTTCGCCATCGGGACCGGGCGGGTCGCCGTCCCACTCGCCCAGCACGGTGTGCCGGTCACGGGCATCGAGCTGTCCCGCCCGATGGTCGACCAGCTCCGGACCAAGGTGGACGAGGCGACAGTCCCGGTGGTCGTCGGCGACATGGCCACGGCCACCGCGCCGGGCACATACACTGTCGTCTACCTCGTCTACAACACCATCGCGAACCTGCTCACCCAGGCCGAGCAGGTCGCGTGCTTCCGCAACGCCGCCCGCCATCTCGAACCGGGCGGCCGGTTCGTCATCGAGTTGTGGGTGCCGGAGCTGCGCAAGCTCCCGCCCGGCCAGCAGGCGGTGGTCTGGCACGCCGAGCCCGGCTACTTCGGCATCGACACTTACGATGTGCTGAACCAGCACGTCGTGTCGCACCACTTCAGGTTCGACGAAACCACACAGGCACGGCTGACCCGCAGCCCGCACCGGTACATCTGGCCAGCCGAGCTCGACCTCATGGCCGCGCTGGCTGGGTTCGAGCTGGAGTCGCGGCACGCGGACTGGACCGGAACCGAGTTCACCGCCGACTCGCGGTCGCACGTCTCGGTCTACCGCCTCACCTAGCCGAGCCTGCCTCGCGCGGCCGCACCGTCTCCCGTAGCCGGCACCGAACGCGGGTCCGGCCGTCACCCGTTCGGGCTACCCCTCTCAGAGATCTGGTCGAACTCCGGTGACCCGCGACGGGAGTCCGTAACCTTGGTCGTGGTGGTTGTTCTGATTCGAGAAATCGAACAGGACAACCACCACTTTCTGTGTGACGGACTTTGTGGATGCACCGCCGGGGCCCTGGACGGGCCCATAGTCTTGGCCGTGGTGGTTGTTCTGATCCGACTTGGCGGACAGGACAACCACCGTTGCTCGGGTCCACCGATCGTCTGGCCGCCCGCGTTCTCGCCGGGCCGGCGTTCGCCGCAGGCGGCGTTCGCGGAGGCGGCTTCGCGGAGGCGGCGTTCGCGGAGGCCACGTTCGCGGCAGGCTACAGGAGTGCACCATGACATCAATGACTCGCACTGGGCGCGTGGTGCTGGAGAAAGCGGCGCACGACTTCGCCGACGCCCACAGCCGACCACCGTTCAGCTACCAGCTCCCGCCGGTGGAGGGTCGGCGCCTCCTGGAGGAGTCCCAGTCCGACCCGACGGTACCCAAGGCGCTCGTGAGCGACGAGTGGATCCAGGTTCACGGCGGCCCCACCGGCGTCGTCCCGGTGCGCATCGTCAAGCCCGCGGACGCGGTCGGGGTGCTACCAGTAATCTTCTATATCCGCGGTTCCGGTTGGGTGTTCGGCAGTGCCCACACGCACGACCGGCTCGTGCGCGAACTGGCCGTACGGTCACGCGCCGCTGTGGTGTTCCCAGAGTACGACCGCTCGCCCGAGGCGAAGTACCCCATCGCGATCGAGCAGAACTACGCCGCGGCGCAGTGGGTCATGCAGCACGGCGACGAGAAGCACCTCGACGCCGGTCATATGGCGGTCGCTGGCGACTCGGTCGGCGGCACCATGGCGATCGCGCTCGCCCTGATGGCCCGGCACCGCGGCGACGTGAACCTGGTTGGCCAGGTGCTGTTCTACCCGGCCACCGATGCCAGCTTCGACACCGAGTCCTACCACCAGTTCGCCGAGGGCTACCACCTCACCCGTGACGGTATGAAGTGGTCCTGGGACCAGTACACGACCGATCCGGTGCAACGGGCGCAGGTGACGGCGTCCCCGCTGCGGGCCACGCTAGACACGCTGCGCGGGTTGCCGCCGACGGTGGTGATCACGGGCGAGGCCGACGTGCTGCGCGACGAGGGCGAGGCCTTCGCCGGTCGGCTGCGCGAGGCCGGCGTACCCGTGTCCGCGGTCCGCTTCGGTGGCATCGTTCACGGCTTCGTGATGAACGACCCGTTGCGGAACACCGCGGCCGCCCGGGGCGCGATGAACCTGGCCACCAGCTTCCTGCGCCAGGTCCTGCGCACCACCGCTCCCTAGTCGCCGGCTTTGACCGACCGTACGGCTCGGGCGTCAGGTGCGCACGGCGGCGAGGATCTGCTCCAGAGTGGACAGTGTCGGCAGGTGCGTCAGCAAGTGTCTGACCCGCCCCGGAAGCTGGCGCCAACAGGTCCTCGGCCTGGTGACGAAGGTGGTCGAGGTTGGGGCTGTCGGGTAGTGCCTCCACGCGAGCCTCGCTCCTCACCCAGACTCGCACGGGTGCGACACGAGCGCGGCATCCCTCGCTCACGGCGAACCAAACAGGGATGGCTTCCAGCCTTCCGGCGAGTCTCGGCGCGCTCCCTGACACGCTCCCGGCAGCCTAACCGCCCGTCGGCGCCGTTGGCACCCGTCGCCCGCCGTGCAGTCGTTCTGTGCCTCGCCACCGAACCAGCCCTTAAAACAGTCCACTATGGACTACTCACCAGTCTACTTATGTTCGAATAACTCTCTCGTGCCGACTGGCGTGTCGCTCGTACGTTTGTCGGTGGGCGCCTCTAGACTCGTCGCATGACCCGCACGGCGGAGACCAGGCGCACGCGGCCGGTGGCCAGCCCACCGGTGGCGGGCTTGGCTGGTCTGCCTGTCGGCCCGCGGCTGGCGGTGG
>JBQGBY010000158.1:0-1831 GCA_052038195.1 Micromonosporaceae bacterium
GGCCGACTCGAGCTGTGTGTGGAGCGTGGCCGAGATGTGCCGGACGCTGGGGGTGTCCCGCCAGGGCTTGTATGACTGGCAGTCCCGGCCCCCGTCGGACCGTCAGGTGACCGACCGGTTGTTGGCCGCGGAGATCGAGGCCATCTGGGAGTGCTCGGCCCGCACCTACGGGGCGCCCCGGGTGCACGCCTGGCTGGTCCGCCAGGGCTAACGGGTGTCGCGCAAGCGGGTGGCCCGGATCATGCGCACCCACGACTGGGTGGGCGTCTCCGGGCGTCGGCGACCCCGGACCACCATTGTTGACAAGACAGCCCGCGCGGCCGAGGACCTGGTGGCCCGCAACTTCAACCCCGCGGCCCCCGACGTCACCTGGGCCGGCGACATCACCTACATCCCCACCCGCGAGGGCTGGCTGTTCCTGGCCACCGTGATCGACCTGTTCTCCCGCCGCGTCATCGGCTGGGGCGTCGCCGCTCACCTGCGCACCCCGCTCGTCGCGGCCGCCCTGGAGATGGCCGCCCGGCAATCGCCTCGAGAAGCTCCGCGGCGACCGGGCGGGGCAGCACAGCATCCGCATCAACCAGCAGTGGCGCATCTGCTTCCGCTGGAGCGCCGCCGGACCCGAAGACGTCGAGATCGTGGACTACCACTGAGGAGGACCGCCAATGCCGACACCAACCATCCAGCCGATCCATCCGGGCGAGATCCTGGCCGAGGACTACCTGACACCGCTCGGCGTCACTCAGCACCGCCTCGCCGTTGCCATCGGGGTGCCGCCCCGACGCATCAACGAGATCGTGCACGGCAAGCGGCGCATCAGCGCCGACACCGCCCTCCGGCTCGCGCGCTTCTTCGGCACCTCCGAACGGTTCTGGATGAACCTGCAGGCCCGCTACGACCTCGAGGCCGAACGCGACCGCCTCGCCCCCATCCTCGACGAGATCCATCCCCTCGATCCCCCCGCTTGATGTCAGATCGAGGCACCCATGAGACGACGGCGAACCGGCGAACCGGCGAACCATACAGCTGGCCACTCGGCCAAACCAGGCCGGGTGGAGCCAGCGCCACGGTTCAAGACATCGAGATCGCCGAACGGCTCGAAACCCTTGGCGTTGCGGCTAACGACCTGCGCTTCTGACGGTGTGCAGGAGGCTGGCACTCAGCGACGAGCGGTTGCGGCTTCAGCGTGTTGGCTCTGACGGTGGTCCCGCCGATGGTGCGCCCGCCCGATACTGGTATCAGCGATGTATCAATCCACGGCGCGCCATGCGGTTCCACCGGGTGTCATGCCGTGCGCCCGAGCACCGTATCCTGCCTGCTCAGCGCTACAGAATGATACCATAGAATACCCTCTGACCAGGGCTTTTTGCCTTGGGTGCAGGAGGTCGGGGGTTCAAACCCCCCTCCCCGACGGTGGGGGCGGTGAACCGGCGGTTGGAGCACCCGATCGTCCATCGCTACCGTCGCCGGCACTGCGGGTGTAGCTCAATGGCAGAGTTCCAGCCTTCCAAGCTGGCAATGCGGGTTCGATTCCCGTCACCCGCTCCAATGTGATCCCGGCCCGGGGTAGCCGGGAATCCCCGGCTACCCCGGGCGGTTGCTCGGGCCATGGCTGATCAGACGCATGAGACGCGAGGACGTGTCCGGGTGGAGCGGGGTGCCAAGCGCGTGCGCACCTACCTCGGGGGCCACCTCGTCGCCGACACGACCAGTCCGTTGCTCGTCTGGGAGGTGCCGTACTACCCGACCTACTACCTGCCGGCGGCCGACGTGGTCGCCGAACTGGTCCCCACCGGCGACAGCAGCCACTCGCCGAGCCGGGGCGACGCGG
>JBQGBY010000159.1:0-76485 GCA_052038195.1 Micromonosporaceae bacterium
ACGCCGACAGCCCGGCCGCTGCTGGCGGCGACCAACACCCAGTCACCGCTGTGGCTGACCGACAACTCCACTGTGGAGTCGGCGACCCGCACCCGACCGTGCGGCCGCCCACAGTCAGGGCAGCCGCGGGTGAGGACGACATCGCCCGGCCGCCGACCGTCGACGCGGGCCGAGACGGCCCGGGCGAGGACGCACCCCAGCAGGAACCTCGTCCGGTCCTCACTCCGCAGCAACGCCGCGAAGCGCTGCCGCTCCCCTGAATCGAGGAACTCAAGCCATTCGTGCCGTACGCAAGCTGTGGTCACCGCCCAGACCGCCACCTCGGCATCGCGGCCGGGATGGGCGGCCGGCTCGCCCAGCGTCCGGACGGCCCCGTCGCTCACGGAAGGATGCTAGCCACGAACGGCGCCTACCTACGACCCCAGCGACGCCCCGCCCACAGCCGGGACCGTACGGGTGCGCCAGACGCGCGCGAGCATCAGGAGGCTCGCCGCGACCCCGCTGACGCCGAGGACGATCAGGCGAGGGTCCGACCGGTGGAGCCCGAACACCAGCCAGCAGGAGAGCTCGCCGAGGATGAGCAGCCAGGTCCCGGATGCGATACCCGTGGGTCGCTCGGTCCGGTAGGCGGTCCACACGGCCGGCGCGACCTGGACGATGGAGGCCCCGGTGAGCAGGACCCCAAGCCCCGTACGTCCCGCGACCACATAGCCGACGGCAAGGATCGCGGCCCAGCAGCAGATCACCGTCGCGGCCCGCGACGTGGCCCGTCCGCGCCGCGCCAGCATGACGGCGATCGTGCCGGCGAGCACTGCCGCGGCGGAGGCCGGCAGCAGCGCAGTCCAGTAGCCCGACAGAACGAAGTAACCGAACCAGGCGGTGTTGTTGACGCTGGTGAGTGTCGCCCCCGGCCACGACACGCCCGCCGTGTCTCCGGTGACCCGTAGTTTGACGATCTGGGGCAGGAACTGGGGAATTCCGAACGCCGTGGCCACGATCGGGAGGTAGCCGAGCAGGTGCTCCATGGTCCGGTCGCCTCCTTGGTCATGTGGACAGGCACACTGGCAACGATAATTCAGTCAGGGCGACAAGATCTTGCGACTTTGTGCCCGGCTCGGTCCTTCATGGATAGACTGTTGCTCGTGGACCGGATAGATCGAAAGATCCTTGCTCTGCTCGAGAACGATGGTCGCCTCACCGTGACGGAGCTGGCTCATCGGGTCGGGCTCACCGTGGCTCCGTGCCATCGCCGGTTACGTGAGCTGGAGCGGGCCGGCGTCATCCGCGGATACCGGGCGATCGTTGATCCCGCCGCGCTCGGCCTTGGGTTCGAGGTCCTCGTCGCGGTCACGATGGAGCGCGAAGACGCGGGCACGATCGCCGAGTTCGAGCGCAGGCTGGCGACGGTCCCCGAGGTGCGCCAGGCGGAACGGCTCTTCGGTGACCCCGACTACCTGGTCCGCGTCGCCACCGCAGACATCGAGGCCTATCAGCGTCTTCGCGACGAGAAGCTGGCCACGCTCCCGGGCGTACAGCGGATTACATCGACAATCGTGATGAAGAGCATCGTCAGCGAACGGTCCCCCGTCACATGACCGGGCCCAGGCGGCGCGGGACGTCGCGCAGTTGGTCGAAGGCCAGACCGCTGGACCCCTCGCCGCGCCCGGTCTGGCGCTGCACGCCCAACCAGGTGTAAACACGTCCGTCGGTCCACCGGGTCCGCTGGTACGCGCGTAGCACCCGGGTGCCGGCACGGGAGACCTCCTCCTCGTGGAGGAAGTACGGGCGGGCCGGCACGTCATCCAGACCGTGGCGGAGTAGCCCGGTGCGGGGCTGCACCTTCACGGGCGGGCTCGGATCGCCCTCCATGATCCGCGGCAGTGCGGCCCGTTGCAGCTGGGTCTCGCGGACGTCGTTGGGAACGTGCACCGGCAGGAAGGGGATCCAGTTCTCCGGAACACGGCTCATCACCTGGTACCTGACCGAGGCCTTGGGCGGTGTGGGCTCGCCGGGTGGGGCGGCAAGGCGATCGACGTAGAACGCGTACGTCTGGTTGGCCGCCTCGCCACCCGGCTTGCTGCGGCCGGAGGCCAACGGCACCACGCGTTCCACGCCCCACACCATGTTGGCGACCTCATCGCGGATGAGCCAGACGTCCTCAATCGGTTCGCCCTGCTGGATCTTCGGGACGGTGGGCATCAGCACGAGGCTCGTGTCAGCCGCCGCCAGGCCATGGACCGACGGGTCCTCGCGACGGCTCACGGTGAACATGCTCCACCGCTGCCACGCGTCATCGGGCCCGCTGCCGGCGGCGGCGATCCAGTACCGCTCCCCGAACACGGTGCTCACCACGCATCCCCGGATCGTGGCGATCCCGCCCGCCGGAAGGGTGTAGGGAATCACGAACCAGTCGTTGGAGTAGACGAGCGCGAACTCCAGGAACAGCAGCTTCGCCAGGTCGGTGGTGGCGGCGTCGATGTCGCCGAAGTTCGTCCGCTGATCCTCGAACGCCCACCACCGGGTGTTGGGCATTCCGGCGAAGGAGACCGGGATCGGAATCATCGTCCGCGGCTCGTCCGGCGGCAACCCGGTCGAATCGCTACCCGCGACCGGGTCGAGGCCAACGATGCCGGTGTCCACGTCGACGCTGTACCAGTCCAGGCGGCCCTGCGCGTACTCCTGCGCGACGTACACCTTCTCCCCGGCCGGGGTCGGGGCCGACGCCGCGAACCGGTACTCGAGGCGATCCGGCTGCCATGCGTCGGCGGTGCCGGACGGGTGCAGGAACAGCCTCCGGAACCAGGCCACGAACCGGCCGGCGCGCAGGTCGAGCTCGGCGTGGTCGGCGGGCGCGATGCCGTCGACCCCGTCGTAGGCGTGGTGCGTCGGACTCACGAGGTAGGCGTAGAGCAGACCGCCGTCCATCGCGCGTCCGGCTACGGCGCCGAACATCTGCCACACCTCGGGGTGGGCGCACCGATCGGCGTCCACGGCGGGGTTCGGTGCCTGTACCGGGTATGCGTTGATGAACGCCTGGCGGTAGCCGGCCGGCAGGTCGGCGATCATCTTCAGCCACTGGCGCCCCATGGTCAGTCGGACGTCGAGCGACAGGGGGCCGTGCGCGGTCCGCAACGGCACCGCCTGGCGCTCCACTGTGGCCTCCAGCGGCACGCCGTAGTCGAGCGGCTCAGCGGGATGGTCGCCCGGCCGGTACTTGGTCAGGCGCGTGGTGTCCATGACCAGCTTGGCGAAGACCGGGGAGCCCGCGTCGCTGCCACGGAACTCGCCCAACTGCCACTGCTTGGTGAGCATCCAGAGCGCATCACGGACCTCCGCTCGAAGGGCCCGGTCGAAGCTCTGCCGGCGCGGGCGCGCCTCGAGCCGGTTGAGCAACGTGACCGTGGGCAAGGCCCGCTGCGCCAGGGCGATGTGCATCTCGCCGGCGGTGTACGCGGTGGTCATGTCGTCTCCCGGAAATGCTGGGCCAGCCCATTGCCGAGGGCGAGGCTCGTGACGATGGAGATCGGGTGCATGCTGGTGGCCATCACGGTGGCCGGGCTGAACATGGAGTACGCGGTCTCGTCGACCTGAGCCGGCTCGACCGCGCGCATTCTGGCCAGGTCGAGCGTCTCGTTGAGGGCGCCGACCAGGTCGTCCCACTGCCAGGTGGGGGTGTCGCTGGCCGGCGTGACGACGAGGATCGTCTGCGGCGGCTCGTTGTCGGGCCGGTCGAAGTGGAACGTGATGCCGGTGTCGCGATCCGGCCCGGGAATCACCTCGGTCCATTCGTCCAGCAGCAACCCGCACTGCCGAGCCGCCGGGTCGAACGCCACGCTGTAGTGGGCCGTGTAGCAGAGCCGGTCGCCGTCGAGCGCGTAGTCCGTCGGCAGCTGCATGGCCACCCATGGTGCGGTGGCGTCGGCCGGGAACTGCACGGCCGTCAGGCCCGGGCTCGCCGTGGGGCCGCGCAGCGCATCGACCAGCATCGTCGTCGCCTCCCAGGCCCGCATGGCTGGACGGACCCGCGCCACCCCGTACATCCATTCGTCGACCGGCTGCTCGATGCCGACCGTCGTGACCAGGTGGGTAAGCAGTTGCGCGCTGCTCGACAGCGCGGCACTCCACTCATTCGCCTGCGGGGGTGCGAGGTCGAACTCCGGCACGATGCGGAAGTCGCGGCCGAGCAGGGACTGGGCGGCGGCCGTGAGCGCCTCCACCGCCGCGGCCGGGCTGCCGGCGGCGTCGTGCCCATCCAGGTGGACCTTAATCGCCTGGAGCCGGGCGACCATCTGCTTCTCCACGCCGGCCAGCGTTCGGGCCACGTCGCGGACGAAGGTGACGGCCCGGTCGCCCAGCGGGTTCGGATCGTAGTCCTCTGTGTCGATGTCAGTCGCGGGCAACAGCCCGGTGAGGCTGTCCAGGAGGGCAGCGAACGTCGGCAGTGAACTGGTACGCAGCGCCTCGAAGGCAGCCAGGCGCGTGGCGTAGCCGGCGCGCGTTCCGGTCAACGCCGCTCTCAGCAGTGCCGGGCTCGCCGGGAGCGGACCCGGGTCGGGCGTCAGCAGACTCTCCGCCGTCCGCAGGACCCCGAAGCGCGCCTCGTCGGTGGTCGTGGCGGGAAGCGCATCGTAGGCGGCGATCTGGGCGTCGAAGTCGGCCAGCCGCCCGGTCCACCGGTCGACGAGGCCGGTGATGTCGCCGATGAGCGCAGCGACGGCGCGGCGCCGCCACGAGTACGCGAATCCCCAGCCACAGGATGGCAACCGGAACCGGGCCGCCCGCGCGAGCAGCCCGGTCGCCGTGTCCAGATATGTATCTACGTTGGTCAGTATCGTGGCGCGTCCGGCGACCGGGTCGTCGATGAGCGGGGCCAGCGTGGCGGCGAAGGTTGCGATCTCCTGGCGCAGTGCCTCCAGTGCCGCGCTCGGTCCGGTGATCCGGGCGGGATCGGAGTAGACGGTGGCATCGTGCGCCGGGCGGGCCTCGCGCGGCAGGACCACATCCGTTGCCCGCAGTGGCCGCGCCCGGCGAATGACGGTCTGCACCTCGCGGACCAGTGGCGTCACCTCGAAGACACTCAGGCCTCCGGACGGTGCTCCGCGATGGTCGACCTGGATCTCGGCGTCGGCGCGCGGGGCCGTGACGGTCAGGGCGTGGCGTAACAGTCGGTCGTCGAGTTCGGTCGTGGCGTGGCCCGGGAGGAGGTCGAGCAGGTCGATCGGCTGAAGGCCGAGATCGGCCAGGGTGACCGGGATGGCGTGCGGGGCACCGGTGACCGGATCGGTCCACCTGACCGTCGCTCCGACGCCCGACAGCGGGGGCAGCAGCCCAGCCAGGAAGGCATTGACGGCCGGCTCGACCGTGGCCGCGGGCGTGGGGCCCGCCGGAGCGGACAGGCCGGGTTTGAGGTGCAGACCGACGCGGTGGGTCACGGAGATCCCGGACGGCGGCGTGGCGACCACGTCCGGCTCGGGCGGGAATTGGCCGCTCGTGTAGGCCGCCAGGGTGGCGCCGATCCGCTCGAAGTTGCCCTCCACGGCCTGGTGGACCCCCTCGGCGAGCGCGAGGTCGCCGATCGCGTCGGTGATGTCCCGGAGCACGTCGGCCTGCTTGGTGAGGGCGTCCCGCTCGGCCGCCGATGCCGATGGCAATGTCGTCAGGCCGAACGGGTACTCGGCCTGTCCGGTCTTCTCGATGTGCTGCACGAGCTTGCGACCGTCGAGCACGTTGCGAGCCTCGACCGCCTCGATCGATACGGTGACATCGGTTGCGGTGCCCTTGAGAGCGCCCGCCACGAGCGGGAATGCCTTGCGCATCGGGAGGATGAACCGGTCGACCTCGATCGGTCCGTGCGCGTCGTGCAGACCCCGCTCGAAGTGATAGCCGAGCAGCGCCCCGAGGCTCTGCCCGTTGCGGATACCCTCTAGTGTGGACAGAGCCAGCCGGACCCGCTCCGAGGACAAGTTGATTGCCATGGTGTCGGGGTTGTCCGGCGTGGCGTTCGCCAGGTACCCGCTCCGCAGCACGGCGGCGGTCCGGGCGTGCGTCAGCGAGGGCGCGTGGATGTAGCCGCCGTTACGCGGGTCGGCCACGATCGGTGGCCCGTCGCCGAACACCGTCCGCAAGGGCTCCGGAATCTTCGCGGCCGTCGGCTTGGACGGCGCCGGCCGCAGGTCCTCCAGCCATGCGTACGCTCCCAGGTAGTTGCCGGTCCGGCCCTCTTCGCGGGCCACGGAGCGCATGCGTTCCAGCTGGTACGCCACGAGGCCGAGCAGCCACGCGTCGTAGCGATAGCTCACGATGTCGACGTGGTCGGCAAAGGCCCGTTCCAGTTGCGCCGTGGTGGCCTGGCTCAGCAACGGCAACGCCGCGATCTGGTCCCTCAGGTGGCCGGCCTCGGCCAGCGTCGCCTGGTTCACCGAGATGTGGTCGACGACCAGCGTGGTCGGATCACCGGTGATCGCCGGCTCGGTCTTGTATAGCAGGGCCAAGCGGCTCTCACTCGTCGGCGCGGTGCCCACGTGCACGAACCGTGGCTCCCGCTTCAGTTCCTGTAGCGTCGCGGTGTCCAGCACCTGCGCGGTGCGGTGCAGGCTGTGGGCGACATCGTGATAGCCCATCATCAGCGCGTGCCGCAGGTACAGGTAGAGCAGCGCGCGCGGCGCCTGCCCGCCGGTGAAGCCCTGCTGCGCGATGAGTGCGCTGAGCGAGGTCTTCGCCGCGTCTTCGAGCCACGTCAGGTAGTTGCGCCCGTCGTCGGTGTAGGCGCGGATCCCCTTGGTCTCCGACAGCGGCTGGTCATCGATGACGATATCTAGCTCGTAGTTGTCCGTGAGGAAGAGATGATTGAATATGTCCGGCAGCTCCTCCCCGGTGTAGCCCAGGGCGCTCAACAGGAAGTGCGCCCGTTCCCACAGGCCGAGCGCGCTCAGCTGCTTGTTGTACTGGTCGCCCTCACCCGACAGGTTCTGCACGTTGTAGAGAGCGTCGATGCTCTCGGCATACCGGTAGTGGTACTCCACAGAGGACGGATGATGGCCGACGATGTCGAGGAGGATCTGGTGGGCATCGCCGGCCGCCCCGACGTGGGCGGCCTGGACGCCCAACTTCTGCCAGTCATCGCCAATGCGGGCGAGCAGGCGGTGCAGCCGGCCCAGGTACGCCAGGCGAGGGTGGACGCGGCCGGGGCCGCGCTGTTCCTCGGCCAGCCACCGCAACCGGGAGAACGCGGTGGTCGGCAAGATGCCGTAGGGCTGCTTGCCGATGCGAAGGGCCGGCACGGCGCCGTTGCCGTGGACGTAGTTCGTCAGGTACCACCGCGTGTGCTCGACGGTCGCCTCGCCGAACACCGGCGTCATCAGCTTGTCCATCCAGTAGCCCATGGTGGCCGGCCACAGGGCTCGCGCCATGGCGCGACCGCGCTCCTGGTCGCGTCCGTCCGCCCCATGCACACTCGTCAACAGCGCCGGGTCGACGCCGAGAGCCTCCGCGACCCACTGGCCGTCGGCCTTGCGCGTCGAGTCGTCGGTATGGGTGAACAGCGGCAGGCGGCTCCGGTCGTCATAGCTCGCGTCCGGGTCGTCCAGCTTGGTGTAGCCGCTGCCGGCTCCGGTGGTGTTGTGCGTCGGAGTCCCCTGCGGGAGCAGCGCCAGGCCGGCCCGGCCGACGTGATGGTGGCGCAGCAGCTCGGTCAGCCCGTGGGACCCGTCGTCGTCCGGATCGGCACCGGTCCGGACGCCCAGCACGAGCACCCGGTCGAAGCCGGCCTGGGCCTGCTCCGCGCTCAGGGGCAGCGTCACCGCCATGCCGGCCTCTTCGGCGGCGTCGAAGTCGACCATCCACCGCAGCTGGTCGGGGATGTAGAGATCCCCGCCCTCGGGGTGGATGCCGGCCGTCGGGTCGGCCCCAGGGTCGGGACCCACATACAGGGGCAGCGTGACCGGTCCACCAACTGCCTGCACCGGCGGGTGTCCGTCGCGGTAGCCGATGACGACGAACCGGTCGGGGAACTGTCGGATCGCGGGCGCCTGCGTCCACGATGTGGGCCGCGTCGGCGGGTCCGCGGGAAGGACCAGGAACGCGGTCGTCGTGGTGACCTGGCCGGGTGTGGTCGGCGGTTCCGGTCGGTCTGCCAGGTTGACCGGCACGTAGCCGGCGATCAGCTCCGCCGCATGCACCGCGCCGACCTGGCCGTCCAACCCGTCCCGGGCCGCCTGCTGGGCCGCCGGGTCGCCGTCGGCGGCCCACCACGCCGCCCAGTACTGCCCGATCGCGTCCGCGTCGCCGTCGGCGGGTGGGGTGTCGGTCGCGATCACCAGGATCTCGTCGGACGGCTGGGCCTTCGTCGGAGGCTCGTTCAGTGGGTGGTACGTATCGACCAGGTAGCCGGCTCGCCCCGAGCCGTGTGCGTCGACCAGGGCGCGCCACGCCCCACGCTTGCCGGCGTCCACACCGCCCGCGCGCCACATGTTCTGCCAGTATCGCTTCACATTGGACAGTTCACCGTCCGACAGGCTCTCCTCGAACGTGTCGATCGAGCAGTCGTCGGGGTAGATCCGCACGAGCAGCCGCTCCTGCGGTCCGCTGCCGCGCCGGACGCTCAGGAACCGCGTCTCGACCCGCACCGGCAGGAGCACGAACGGGCGGTCGGCCGGCAGCTGCTGCACCGCATCCCGCGGGTCGACGAGGTCGGGCTGCGCCACCGCGACCGCGACGCTGATGGACCCGGCCGGCGGCTGGTCGGGCGGCGCCACCGCGACCGCGACGCGGATCGGCCCGGCCGACGGCTCGTCGGGCGGCGCGGCCTTGTCGATGCGGGCGCGCGCGGTGTGGGTCGGGTCGACGCCGCTCGTACTCATGTCGATCCTCCGTGGCGCAGCATCTCGGCGGCGTGCACGGCCACCAAGACCGGCGGGCGGAACAGCAGGTACGCCCAGCGGGCGGAGCTGGCACCGGCCGCAGCAACCTGCTTGTCGTCGTCCTGCTGCTTCTGCCGGTCGGCCTGCGGGGGAGAGGGCGGAACCAGCTGCGGCGACGCCAGGCTGTTGGCCGGCAGGAAGCCGCCCGGGATGGCCCCCGGCATCGCGTCGTTCCAGGTGAGCTCGCTGAAGACGTCCAGCACTCCCTCCCGCACGTCGTCGAGGCCGAACCGAGGCTCGCCGGGCCGTTCCTTGATGATGAAGAACCACCCCGGATCGTCGTTGGGGTCCTTTCCATCGCCTCCCTGAGCTTCGGGCACCGTGAGGTCGAAGCCGAAGAAGTAGATGTCTGGATCCGCCTTCGCCTCGTACAACGGGCTACGGATCTTGGTCTGGGGCGGCTTCTCCTCCTCGGCCGCGGTCAGCCCAACCAGGTCCCGCGGTACGGTCAGGTCGATCTTCCCGTCCTTCTTGACCCACTTTGCCTTGTGGGCGTAGATCATGGCGTTCGGGTACTTCTTCAACAACTCGCCACGGATCACCAGGACCGCCTGTTCCTGGCCGGTGTGGCCGGGGGCGGCCCGATGGTTGTGGGCGCCCAGGCCCGAGTACCTCGACCAGTGATGGAGCTCGGGGATGTCGTACAGCTTCTCCTTGTCCGGGTTGTCGCTGAGTCCCTCCGGATCGATGTAGCTACCAACGTCCCAGAACTGGCGGAAGTAGCTGCCCCGCTGGTCGGTGGGGTACTCCCGCCACAGCAGCTCGCGCGCGAACTCGTGGTTGAGACCGACCATGTACGCCTCGATGAACCGCTGGTTCGTCTCGATCAGCGTGATGCTATTGGCCGCGATCAGGTTGATGTTCGGGAGGAAGAGCTCGACCGAGATCTTCTTCAGCGGTTCGTACATCGGCAGGTCGATTTTCGGGTACGCCATCACCTCGACGAAGTCCTCGGCCAGCTGGGCGAGCACCCAACCCGGGATGCTCACCAGGCGCCGACCGAGCCGCGGAATGGTCACGGTCGGGTCGACGGCGGCCACCGTCAGCGCGGTCAGCTGGGGCAGGTCCAGTCGCGTCGGGGCTGGCCGCGCGCCGATCGTGCGGCTGGCCTCGAGCAGCGTGTACGCGTCACGGACGGCGGCCTTGAACCGGGTGGCGGTAGGGCTGTCCGACCGTCCGATGCGGACGGCGGCCTTGAACCGGGTGGCGGTAGGGCTCTCCGACCGTCCGATGCGGACGGTGGCCGGTGACCGGGGCGTGGAGAGGACGAAGTTGGGGCTTCTGGGCAGCTCGTCGACCGCCCGCGGGCTGTGCCCCGCCTCGGTCGCGATCCGCTGCCGGTTCAGGCCGATGCGCCAGCGGCGCGAGAGCCACCACAGGCTGACAAGAAGCACGGCGATGGCGAGCAACACCACCGCGCCGGCGGGTGCCACGGGGAACGTGATAACCGCCAGCACCACCGCCACCAGCGCGCCGAGCAGCAGCAGCGACGGCATCCGACGGGCCCGCAGCAGCACCGAGGCTGACCACGCCGGCACGCCGGCGGTTGCGGCCGCAGCGGCCCGGTCGACGGTGGGAAGGCCGGGCGGAACTGTCTTCGGGCGGGCCGGCGTCACCTCGCCGGCGTTGACCCGCTCGAGAAGGTTGCCGGGGCGCGCCCGGCCGTCGAACGGCAGGGCCCGCATCAACCGGCCGCCCGGGCGGACGACCCGCCGCATGGCGGTGGAGGTCAGCGCCGGCGGCACCAGGCTGCCCGACCGGGCGTGGGCGACCGTGACGCCGTCGACCAGCACCCGCCGCGACACCAGAGCCAGCAGGCCGAACGCGCGCTCGGGCCGCGTCTGCGCCAGCGGGATCACGTGCCGGCGGTGCCAGAGCGTCGCGACGGCCATCGCCAGTTGCAGCCGACGGATCGCGGCGTTGGCGGCGAGGACATCGCCGATCTGTTGCCACGCGTCGTCCATGAAGTTCTCGGCGTTGACCTGGACGACGCGCGTGCCGAACGCGGCCGGCACCCGGTAACGCGGATCGAGATTGAGCCGGTGTAGCCAGTTCTGCGGGTTGGGGGCCGCGCTGCCGTCCCGCTCGACCAGCAGCCGGCGGGTCAGCGCATGCCACTGGCCATAGAGCGGCGCCGTTATCAGCGGGTCCGGGTCCGGGTCCACCAGGCCGCTGGCCGCGTTGGCCGCCTCGGCGGTCTGGGTGGCGTAGTCGTCGGGCAGGTTGACGAAGGCCGCCAGCGCCTGCTGGAACGCGTCGGGGTAAGGCTGGTCCCACTTCTCGTAGGTCTGTCGGAGCGCCAGATCCTTGGCGCTGAGACTGGCGTCCGGCACCCGCAGCGCACCGCCCAGGCGGAGCACGCCGTCCAGCTCGGGCTTGGTGATGCCCGGTATATTGCTGCCCGGCTTCTGCACGTCCATGTTCCGCGTTCCCACCCGGGTGTCGATGGGCTGCGGCTTCAGCAGGCGCACCAGGTACTCGAAGTCGCCGTGCGAGCCGGTACGGAACGACCACCGGAAGTACACGGGATGGTTGGCTGGTTCTGGTCGGCCACCGTAGGCCGCCCACGCCGAGAACGTCGCGTGGGGCGCACCGCCCGGGTCGAGTCCCAGCCCGGCCAGGCGGCCGGTCTCGAAGGTAGGGATGACGAAGGCGTGGTAGCGGGTGTTGTCGGCCAGGTGCCGCGGGCAGAGCAGGCGCGCGTACGCCGCGTCGCTGTCCTTGGCCAGCAGGGTCTGCAGCTTCGGCAGCACCGCGTTCATGTCGTCGGCCACGAGCTGCGCCGGGCCGCTGGACAGTAGCGCGTTGACGTGCACGTGGGCCCACGCCCACAGCTCATCGGCGGGTGGGAACGCCGACGTCCCGGTGACGGCGATGTACGGCGACGGCCGGTCGTAGAGATCCTTGCCGTCCATGAACTCGTCCTCCGGCAGCACCAGCAGGCAGATCCATGGGCGCAGCCGGGTCCCGTTGGGCGCCGCCGGGGTGTAGCGCCAGGGGAAGTCCTCGTCGTAGAAGTCCACTGCGGCCAGGTAGTTGCCCTCGAAGTTGGTGATCCCGTCGCGCGGCTCGGTCCGTACGACGACCCGCGGATCGATGCCCACGATGTCCCCGGGGCCGTACAGCGCGACATCGTGGGCGACCGGCGCGGTGATCGGTTGCCCGCCACCGACGGGTACGCCGGTCAACTCCAGCTCGACCTTCACCGATGCTCGTGTGTGGACGGTGGGGTCGAGGTCGGCGGCCGTGATCTTGTTGGCGATGCCCTGTCGCAGCCAGGGTAGGAACGTGTAGCTGGCGATCGGGGTCATGCGGCCACCTCGAAGTCCAACAGGACGTGCAGCTTGTCGGTCAGGCCCGGGTCCTGGACGACCGCCCGGTGCAGGTAGTCGTTCGCCGAGACCGGACTGGTGAACGTGGCTGATCCTTCGTAGGCGGTGTTGTTCGCCTGCCAGGCGACGACGTACGCCGGCGGGTTCACCTTCACCGCGTCGTCGAACGGGCGGGTCAGCCGGGCCCGGTGCGCGGACAGCGCCGAGCGGGCGGCGGCGTTGCCATGCAGTCCGAAGTGGAACAACGTGCCGATGTACGCCACGAACTTCCGGATGAGCGGACGCAGCTTGGTATCGATGATGGTTACGTCGTACCGCACGATGCGGCAGATCGCCGTCGCCGAGGCGTACGCGTGTCCCTTGGCCGAGAGCTCCAGCCCGCTGTCCTGCGACGTGAACGCCGGCTGGGACATCCGGGCCGCATCGTCGAAGTCCTTGAACTGGGCCGGGGCGAAGCGCTCCTGCAGAGTCTTCGTCTTGTCCAGGCCGGTGGAGGTCACCGCCAGCTCGAACCGGTTGGCGTCCTCCGGTTTCGAGTTGCCGATCTTGTCGAGCGTCAGGTCCAGCGGGATGGCCCGCTGGCTGATCTGTAGTGTGCCCACCGGATGCAGCACGAGCGCCTGCTCGGCTTCGTCCAGCGGGCGCAGCGAGACCAGCAGGTTGGCACCGGCGGGCAGCACGGCGCGCCAGTTGGCTGACTTGGCCAGCTCGCCGGCGAGGATCGGCATGGCCTTGATCGGGGGCAGCGTGGTGTCGCGGTCGTCGCCCCAGGTGAAGCTGATATGGATGTCGATGTCGAAGAACAGGAACTCCAACGTCGCCGATCCGTTGGCGTGCCAGGGCGTGGGGCCGGACAGCTTCAGCTTGATGCCGATGCCGAAGACGCCCATCCCGAAGACCTTCACCGAGAAGTGGGTGGAGATGGCGACGATGAAGTGGAACGGAGAGAACTGGATGAGGGCGTCGAAGCTGGAGTGCCCGGACAGCGAGCACGCCGAGAAGCCGAAGAAGTACTCGGCCCGGCTGCCGAACTGCACGGTGTTGGAGGTGACCGCGAAGTAGCCCTCGCAGCGGATGCGCGCGTGCGAGTCGTTCAGGATGCTGACGGCGATCCGCTTGGGCGCCGGGAACGGCAGTGGCGGCGGGTTGAACTGCGGGTGGAACCCGCCCACCGATACCACGAAGTTGGCGTTGTCGCCCCAGGCGACGAGGAGGCCCATCTCCCCTTCGAGGGTGATGAACAGCACGCGCGAGTCGAACAGCGAGGCGAAGAAGTAGAGGCGTCGCTTGCTGAACTCCAGCGCGCCGGCGAAGTTGACCTGCAGCTCGAGGATGGCCAACGACTCGGCCGGAAGCGCGACCCGGAGCACGCCGAGGATGGCGATGTCACCGGGTGGGATCTGGATGATGACACCAAGGGAGAGGCTGATCAGGGTGGGGGTGCCCCAGCCCAGCTTGGCCATCGGCCCGACCAGGAACGTGTCCTGCTGGGGCGGGAAGAACGCGCGCAGGTCATTGATAATCTTCGGCGCGTTCGCGACCACGTCCTTCGGGAACATGACGCTCTCGATCGCGCCGGTGCGCACCCCTTCCATGATCGGCTGGAACAGCATGGTGCGGTTCACGCCGACCAGCCCACCGACCCCGCTGAGGGTGAAGCCGAACCCCAACTGCAGCCCGGAGCCGAACTCCGCGGTCAGGATGATCAGCAGCGAGAAGCCGGGTGAGCCGTCGGGCATGCGGGTCGCCAGCAGCCCGATGGCCTTGACCGTGACGATGTCCAGAAGGGACAGTTCGAGCGCTCCGGCGTACTCCTCCCGGGCCTCGTCGTAGGCGAGGTAGCCCCCGCCGCTGACCACGTCGAGGTCCAGCGCCAGCCCGATCCCGGTCGGCGGCTTGAAGCGGGGGCGAACGTCCAGGGGCCCGAGGTTGCCCTTGTTGTCGGCGGCCAGCTTCAGCGGTATCTCGGTGCCGATGCCGCGCACCACGCCGACCACTGGACCGAGGCTGACCTTCAGGTCCGCGGCCAGCCCGATGACCACCGAGCCCTTCTGCACGCCGACGAGCAGGGTGAGACTCGATATCTGGACCGGCCCGAGGTCCACATGCGACGCGAGCTGGATCTCGAGCGCGCTGCTGCCCTCGAAGTGAGCGCCATCGGTCATCGAGAACCGGACGGGCAGCTCGAAGGCGCTATCAATGTGCACGCCGCCGAGGATCGTGGCGATGAACCCGTCCGCGCTCCCGGTGTCGATGAGGACACGGCCGCGCCGCAGCGCCGCCCCGAGCGTCACGTCGACCTCACCGCTCGGCGTCATCTGGATCGTCAGCGACGCGTCGACCTGCTCCACGCTGATGTGGCTGCCGCCGGGCAGCGCGACCAGCAGCAACGGGTCGCCCGCGTCGCGGACGTACTGGTAGCCGATCGTGGCGGTGGCGTTGACGGTGCTCGAGCCGGGGGGCTTGACCGACACCTTGCCGGGCTGCAGCCGCAGCACCGTACCCGGCGGGACGCCCGCGTCCAGGCTCAGCGTCAGCTCCCAGCCGGCCTGGGTCCGTTCCACGGTGCCGGGGCGCAGACCGTACGGCAGCCGCAGACCAACACCCCGGGGTGAGAGTCCGAGCTCGGGCGCGAGGACGGCGAACATCACATCGACGGTTGGCGGTGTCGCGGTCGGGTCGTACAACACCGGTAGGCCCGCCTCGGCCGCCAGCCGGTCGACCAGCTGCAGCAGCGCCGTCCCGTTGAAGCCTGGCGTTCCCCAGCCGTACAGTGCCTTGAGCTGCTCCGCCGGTTTGCTCAGCCAGCCGGTCAACCGGTCGAGATCAAACTCGTACTGCGTGTAGAACGTGTTGGGATCGCTGACGTTGTGGTCGGTGCGGACCAGGATCCCGAGGAGCTCCAACGCCTCGGCGATGCCCGGATCACTGGGGATCTGCTTGGCCAGCAACAGGTCCAGCATGCGCTTCGGGAAGTCGGCCAGGACCGGGCCGGCGTTGGGCAGCCCCAGCGCCGCCAGCTTGGTCTTCAGCTGGCCGAACCCGTTGATGACCGCGATGATGCGGTTGCCAGCTTCGGTGACCTGTTGCACGATCTTCGTCGCCTGCCCGGCGTCGACCGCGACGTCGAGATTCAGCGATGTATCGACCAGGCTGCCGGTGGCGGAGCTGGTGACGCTCAGCGTCGGTGCGAGCGTGACGGCCTGCGCCTCGGTCAGCGGCAGGCCGAGCTCGGCGAAGAACTGGCGCGCCGATGCCGGCGAAAGACCGGCCAGCGGCGACAGGATGCGCGTCATCGCGCCAACGAGGCCCTCGAGGGTGCCGCGCTGCTCAGCCATCGCGGCGTCCGGGGCGGGCCAGGGCGGCGGGCACATCGGCCAGGCCGACCACGGGCAGCAACGCATCCACCAGGGCCGAGCCGTAGCGCTCGATGTCACGGCGCAGTTCCGGGCCACCGTAGCGGGCGAACAGTGGCAGCATGGCGTCGGCCAACCGGCGACGGCCCACGCCGTTGATGTTGTCCGGGACGCGGTGCCAGGGCTGCTCCAGGCTGCGGATGCAGTGGTGCAGGAACCGCGGACCCTGCAGGTCCCGCCAGGTGGCGGCGATCGGCCGCACCGAGGTGAGGAGCGTACGGATCTCCCGCCGGTGCTGGCCGATCTTCCCCAGTAGCAGGCGGCCACGGGTGCTCTGCCGCAGCTGGTCGGCGAGCCCCCGCACGCCCTCGCTGCGCCGGTGGTGGGTGGCGACCGCGAAGACGCGTCGCGTGTCCGAGGCCGGCACCGTACCGGACCAACCGCCCGGCGCGTCGGGAATCGTGATCTTCAGGTGTTCGAGGACCCTCTGGATTGGCGTGGCAACGCCGATGCCCCGCACGCTCTTCGCCTCGACGGCGTCGAGCTTTTCGTCCTCCAACTCGTTCTTCAGCACCAGCTCGGGGTCGCCCACGCGGATGAGCATGCCGATCACGCGGTACTCGACGCCGGAACCCTTTGGCGTACAGTTGATCACCCAGCTGCCCGAGTCTCCGTCGTCGAACGTAAGCTCCTCAGCGTTGTTGCCGTACCAGTCCTCAACGTCGTTGGCGTTCGTCGGGGCGGGCCTGGGCAAGATCAGAAATTGGTTCACGTGAGTCTTCACGCCGGCGGCACGGTCGGATGGGTCCGAGATTCCCCAGCCGTAGAGAAGCTCGTCGGGGTCGAGGACGGTGTGCTCCCCCGCCGGCTTCGTGCTGAGCATCGTGCCCCAGCGGAGCCGCCCGGTGTTGGCGCTGAAGATGCGCACAAGCTGATATTCGGTCGGTAGTGTGCCAAACTCAGGCCCCTTTCCGATGCCGAATCCCTCCTTGACCGCTCCGGCGATCGGTATCTCCAGCCCATCCTCGACCTTCCAAACGTTGTGGAAAGAGACCCCGGGATCCAACCGGGCGATCGCGCAGTCCACGTTGCTCGGGCTGCCGGGCAGTCTCACGTTCCCGAAGACCTTGACTTGGGCCGGGACCGGGTGAAACCCGCCGGTCCACGTGCCTTTGTGATAACCCTTGATCCACTGATCTTCCTCTGGCGGAAAATTCAGATCAATCTCAGCCGCCTGGTTCTTGTCGAACACAGGAACACCGATGGGGTCGCCGCTACAGCAGGAGGAGCTGTAGTCCGGCGAGAAGACCTGCATGTTGTTGATGACCTTGAATCCCGGGAACAGCACGTGCGAGGCGGTCACCAGGACCGGGCGGTTCTGGCTGTCGCGGGCGAACCCACCCAGCGTGCCCTTGCCCGCGTCGTGGTTGGTCTCGATCGTCACCCCGGCTGTGTAGGTCTTGGCGTCACCCACGGCCGCCTCCCGCCATCATCGGTTCCGGCAGCGAGACGCCGAGGCACTCCAGTACGGCGTCGATGGGGCAGGCCAGGCCGTCGCCGCTCTCGTTGGATCCCCACAGCAGCCCGACCATGCGGCCGTCGCGATCCAGCAGAGCCGCGCCCGAGTCACCCGGTGCGGCGAAGCTGCGGTCGGCGACCGACGAGCCGACGAGTATCTGCCCGGGCGCCGTGAAGGCCTGTCCGGCGATGAACGGGTGGTCGGGGTAGTCCGCGTCGAGCACCGTGCCGTGGGTGGTGCCGGTGGCCGGCCCGTGTTTGAGCACGGTCGTGTCCGCCCGCGCCTGGGTGGTTCCCGTGGCCGCGGCGCCCTCGAGCGAGGCGACAATCCACGGTGGATAGTCGTCGTCCACCTCGATCAGGGCACAGTCGACGAACCGGGCGTACTCGCCGACGCCGACCAGGCCGATCTCCCCGGTGCGCGCGGGACCCAGCCGTACCGCTTGCAGGATCGGGTCGTCGGCCGGGGGCATAGCCCACACCTGCTCGCCGGCCCGGGCCCCGTCACCGAAGACCACGTGGTGGTTGGCGAGCAGATACCGGGTGCCCGAACCATCCCGGACCAGGCCCGCGACCGTACCGGGCACTCCGCGGGCGTTGACGATGCGTACGGCCGGCCGGTGGCGAGCCAGGTGCGCGAGGATGTCGTCGATGCCGGTGGCCTGGTGCGCCAGCCGCATGACCAGCTCGGCGTTGTCGACGATCGCGCGGCGCAGCGCCGGGCTGCCCTCGGCCAGTAGCACCTCGCGCATCGCGGCGAGCGCCTCCGGTAGGCCCACGCCGGCCACCTCGCGTGGCATCGGCCAACCGGGCTGCATCGATGCCTTGACAAGCGCGTTGACGAATCCGGGACCTTTGTTGCGGTGCCACGTGACCAGGACCCGTCGCCGGTGGTGCACCAGCTGGCGTAGCTCGGGAAAGTGACGGCGGGCCAGGGCGCCCAACCGCGCTCCGTCCGGCGTCGCCTCGAACGCGGCGCGGACGTGGTCGACCGCCGCCCAGTCGATCGTCTCGCGGAACCCCCGCTCGAGCCCCATCCCCGGTTGGGTCACGGCCGCCCCGGCCGTGCCGCCGCTGGATGGCAGCATCTCGACGTTGTGCAGCTGCAGCGCGCCCTGGATGAAGATGGCCCGGGATCGGCCGGAACCCACGAACCGCTTATTGGACTCACCCTTGACGAAGACCTCCGCTCCCACCCCGCCGTAAAGCAGGCCAATGATCTTGCCGTCGTTGTCGACGATCGGGGATCCGGAATCGCCCGGCCGCGAGAAGTAGTGGGCGGAGACCGTCATCGTCGGCTCTTCCGCGGTTCCGGCCATCGTCACCGTCACCGGCAGGCCGGTGAACTCGCCCGGCACGTCTGCGGGGTCGGTGATGGCGAGCTTCTTGTCCATCCGCTCCATGTCCAGGGTCAGCACCTCGACGACGGGGGACGCGCCGGGCTCCGGCACGACATCGATCTCGAGCAGCCAGGCCTTGGGAAACGGCGCGGTCGCGCCGGCCGGACACACCTCCACCTCGGCGATCCCGCTTATCGTGCCCCGGGTGAAGCCCGTCGTCGGGCCGTACTTGCGCACCGCGAACTTCTGTGCGGCCGTCAGGGTCTTCGGGCCAGCGTCCGACAGATCCCATTCGGCAACGAGGTCGCGGACGGCCTTGATGAGACCGATCTTCGGCACCTCGTTGCTGGCCTTGGCATCCGGTTCGAGGGCGATCAGCGCGGCATCAACCGCGACGCTGAGACCGTTGACGGTGGTCATCTGCTGAATTTCCTCGCCGGGATCCGGCTTCAGCGAGGCGTCGTCCACCGTCCCGATGTGCTTGCTGCACTCAGCGCCGCAGCATTCGCTCAGCTCCGGCGCGAACACGAGGTTCTCGCCGCCGGGAGCAGCCCCGACCTTGGGACCCAGCACGTGGGCGCAGGTCATGGCGAACCGGGTACCGCCTCTGCGCACGATGAGGGTGGCGCAGCCGGGTGAGGCGCCGGACCGCACGCCGTGTTTCCCGCGCGTGATCTTCTCGCCCGCGTCGACGCCCGGTGCGCTCGTGTGCGGGACCATGACAACGGGGCGCGATGATGGCTGGGCCTCGGCATCGTGGCGGACGGCGCGAGTCATGCTGCCTCCACTGTGGGCAGTGCGGCGCGGCTCATCCGCACGCAGCGTCGAGTCGCCATGGTGTGCGCAACGAGGTCTGTCCATCGACGACCCCGCACCTGCCGATGTGACGGAGAACACACTAGCACCGGGCAAGATCGGCGGATGTCAGCCTTTCGGTCGGGTCCGTCGGCCCGTTGGGCGTTGCGGCCAGAATCGTGGCCACCCGCCACAGATCGTCGTATAGAGATTGCTGATGGTGAGCCGGTGTGATGCCCGCAGTTCCCGTGGCCGGCCGGGTGCGCTCTTCATGCCCAGCGCGCTAGCCATGAACCAACACGGTCATCGGAGACCGACACGAAGATCAAGACACGCCTAGTCGCGGGCCCAGTCGGGGCGGTTGTCCCAGGCGAAGCGGTAGTAATCGGCGAAGTGCAGCTGTGACGCCGCGCCCTCGTCGACGATGACCATGACCTCGGGATGCAGCTGGATGACGGAGGCGGGCAGGGCGGCGGTCAGCGGCCCCTCCACCGCGGCCGCCAGAGCCGACGCCTTGGCCTCGCCCCAGGCGAGCAGGATCAGCTCACGGGCTCGCAGGATCGTGCCGAGCCCCTGGGTCAGGCAGTGCCGCGGAACCTCGTCCAGCGACGCGAAGAAGCGGGCGTTGTCCCGCCGCGTCTGGTCGGTGAGCGTCTTGACCCGGGTCAGCGAGGCGAGCGACGAGCCCGGCTCGTTGAATCCAATGTGGCCGGTGCGCCCGATGCCGAGCACCTGCAGGTCGACCCCGCCGACCGCGCGGATCGCCTCCTCGTACCGCTGCCCCGCCGTCGCGATATCGCCCCCGTCGTCGCCGGGCACGCGCACGAGCCGGGGGTCCAGGCCAAGCGGTGTGACGACATCGCGCGTGATGACCGCGTGGTAGCTCTGCGGGTGACCCTCCGGCAGGCCGACGTACTCGTCGAGGGCGAAGCCCCGCACCAGCGACAGATCGAGGCCAGCCAGCGCCGACCAGGTGGTGAGCGGGGTGGCGCCGGTGGCGAGGCCGAGCACGACCGCGGGCTTCGCGCCGACCAGCCGCGCGATGCGGGCCGCGGCGATCCGACCGCCGGCCTCGGCATCCGGCACGATGACGACTTCGGCCACGCTATCCCTCTCCGTCCGCGCTGCTCTCCTCGATCACCGACACTAGGGGCGATGCGTCGACGGCGGGGCGCTGATGCACGAACGTCCCGAGCCCGGTGACCCCGACGAAGGCGGCCCCGACCGCGGCCACCGGTACGTCGCGCGGCACCAGGCGGACCCGCGGGGAGAGGTCCTGGCTGCCGAGGAACGGGCTCGTCGCCGCCTGGGCATCGAGCGCGGCCCGGACCGCGCCGAGCAGCCGCTCGCCCAGGTTGCTGATGCCGCCGCCGATCACCACGAGATCGACGTCGGTCGTCAGCACGAGGATCCGTACGGCCGAGGCGACCGACGCGACAAAGCCGCGCCGCACCCGCTCCGCCTCGGTGTCGCCCCCGTCGGCGGCATCGAAGAGCGCCCGTACGGGCCGCGGGTCCCGGCTCGGCCACAGCCGGGCCAGCGCGGAGCCGGAGGCGTAGAGCTCGAGGCAGCCACGCTGCCCGCAGGGGCACTCCGGGCCCTCCGCGATCGGGATGTGGCCGATCTCGCCGGCGACCCCACGCGCCCCCCGCCACAGCTCACCGTCGAGCACGAGCCCGGCCGCCAGGCCGGTGCCCAGATTGAGGTAGGCCATCGAGTGCACCGCGACCGCGGTCCGGCCGGCCGGGCCGGGGGACTCGCGCAGTGCGTGGTAGGCGCCGAGAGCGGCCGCCTTGACGTCGTTCTCGACTCGCACCTCGCGACCGATCCGGGCGGCCACGAGTGCGGCGAGGTCGAGGTCCTCCACGCCGAGGTTGACCGCGTGCGACACACGCCCGGTGGCGGCGTCGACCGCGCCGGGGATGCCGATGCCGACCGAGGCGAAGGCGGCGGCATCGAGCCCCGCCTTGGCCTCGATGCCCTCGATCGCGGTGCAGATGGTGGCGAGCACGCCGTCCTCGCCGAGTGCCGTGGGTAGCTGTAGCTCGTGGGCCACCGCGCCGGCCGCGTCCACGGCGACTGCGGCGGTCTTCGTGCCGCCGACGTCGATACCGATTCGCATGGGAGGGGCAGGTGGGCCAGAGGTGGGTGCGCCAGGCATCACGGGTGGGCCAGAGGTGGGTGCGCCAGGCATCACGGGTGGGCCAGAGGTGGGTGGGCCAGGCATCATCGCGCTGCCGCCCGCCCCAGCGTGACCAGCCCGTGCGTGATCAGCCATTCAGCGAGCGCCTCGCCAACCGCGCGGGAGGCACCGAAAGTCGCGACATCCGCGTACGCCCGATCCGGTGACGGCCAGCCCATGTCGACCACGAGCGTCGGCCCCGCGGCCCGAGCGGCGTCGATCAGTTCGCGCACCCAGAGATGGCGGTGGTTGTCCTTGCCGACGAGGACGAGTGGTCCGGCCGGCACCGCCGCGCCGGCCCGCACCGGGTCGACCGCGACGCCCGCGGCGGCGAGGCCCCACGGAATCTCACCGACCGCGATGTTCGCGGCGGTGGCGATCTGCGCGATCCGGGCGCCCGGCGGTGGCGCCGCGCCGGAGCGCACGTCGAAGGCCTCGACGATGCGGGTCAGGTCCGGCAGGGCGCCCCCGGCCGCGGCGGGGTGGCGGGAGGCGCCCAGGGCGCTGACCCGGGCGGCGGCGTCCGCGAGCCGCCGCGCCGGCAACTCGCCCGAGCAGACGGCGGCGACGATCGCCGACTCGATCTCGGTCAGCTGCTCGTCGGTGTTGCGGGTACCCAGGCACAGCAGGTCGACACCGGCCGCGAGCGCGCGCACCGCGGCGGCCGGGATGCCCAGGGAACCGCTCGCGCCGGTCATGTCGAGCGCGTCGGAGACGATAACGCCGGTGAAGCCGAGCTCGCCCCGCAGTAGTCCACAAAGGATCGTGGGCGAGAAGGTCGCCGCGCCCGACGGGTCGACCTGCGGCACCACGATGTGGGAGGTCATGACCGTACGGGCACCCGCGGCGATCGCCGCGCCGAACGGGGCGAGCTCCCGGGAGCGCAGCAGCCCGACATCGATGTCGAGCACCGGCAGATCGAGGTGCGAGTCGACCGCGACGTCGCCGTGGCCCGGGAAGTGCTTGACCGAGGTGGCGACTCCGGCCTCCTCGTGGGCCGCGGTCCAGGCGGCCACGTGCCGGGCGACCAGGTCGGCGCCGGCGCCGAAGCTGCGGATGCCGATGACCGGGTTCAGCGGGTTGGAGTTGACGTCGGCGACCGGGGCGAGGTTGAGCGTCACACCGGCCGCGGCGAGCCTGCCGGCGACCGCTCGGGCGACGCCGGCCGTCAACGCCACGTCGTCGAGGCGGCCGAGCACCGCGTTGCCCGGGTAGGGCGAACCGGTGGCGGCGTGCAGCCGGGTGACGTCGCCGCCCTCCTCGTCGATCGCGATCACCGCGGCCGGGTTCGCCGCCCGGATCTCGCCGGTGAGCCCGGCGAGCTGCGCATCGTCCACACTGCCCGACCCGGCCACGCTCTGCCCGCCCGCGATGCCGGCCCCGCTCACGCTTTGCCCGCCCATGATGTTCTCGGCGAACAGGCAGACCCCGCCGAGCCCGGCCGAGAGCCGCTCGCCCAGCCAGCCGGGCAGCGTTGTTCCGCGGAACCCGGGGAGGAGGACACCTGCCGCCAGCTTCCGATATCTGGCTTCATTCATCCCTTCACCGCCCCCGCGACGATGCCGCTGGTCATGCGGCCCTGCACGATGAGGAAGAAGATGATGACCGGAACCGCCAGCACCGTCGAGCCGGCCATGATGACGGCCCAGTCCGTCGCCGCCGTCGCCTGGACGAAGGCGCGCAGCCACACCGGCAGGGTGCGCTGTTCGGGCCGGTTCATGAGGACGAGCGCATAAGTGAATTCGTTCCATGCCTGGATGAATGCGAACACGCCGGTCGCCGCGAGGCCGGGAGCGAGCAACGGCAAGGTCACCCGCCGGAACGCGCCCATCCGGCTGCAGCCGTCGACCATCGCGGCCTCTTCCAGCTCGGCCGGCACACCGTTGACGAAGCCCCGCAGCGTCCAGATCGTGAACGGCAGCACGGTGGCTGTGTAGACCAGGAACAGCCCGAACACGGTATTGACCAGATTCCAGCCGTCCAGGACGCGGAAGGTCGAGATCATCATCGCCTCGGCCGGGATCATCTGGATGAGCAGCACGCCGACGATGAGAGTGCGCCGGCTGCGGAACCTGAAGCGGCTGAGCGCGAGCGCGGCGAGGAACGCGAAGAGCAGCGCGAACACGACCGTGAGGAGCGTGACGATCAGCGATGTCCGCAGCGCGGGCAGGAACTCGATCGAACCGCTGGGCTCGGTCACGACGGTCACGTAGTTCTGCGTCGTGAACTCGTCGGGCCACAGGTGCGGATCGGTGGCGCGCACGACACTGCCAGGCAGCAGCGACGAGTTGACCATCCAGTAGACCGGGAAGGTCGAGCCCGCGAACACGAGCCCGGCGAGCACGTTCCGGACGACGCTTCCCGGCGTCAGACGACGTCGCTTCGCCACAACCCGCGGGGCGGGCGACGGGGGCGGCGGCGGCACGCTCGACGGCTGGCTCGCCGATGACGCTGGCGAGCCGGTGGTCAGGCTGGTCATATGCCCTCCTCGCGCAGCACGCTGCGGATGTAGTAGCCCGACATCACGAGCATGAGGATCACGAGCAGCACCGCGATCGCCCCGCCGGCCCCGAGGTTTCCGCCCGCGGTCGACACCTGGTAGATATAGACGCCGATCGTGTTGGTCTGCTCGCGGATGCCGCCGATGGACTGCAAGGTGTAGATCTGGACGAAGACGCGCATGTCCCAGATGATCTGCAGGACGAGCAGCACCACGAGCACCGCGCGAATGTGGGGCACGACGATCAGCCGGAAGCGCTGCCAGGCGCTCGTGCCGTCGAGGCTCGCCGCCTCGAGGACTTCCTTGGGCACCTGGGTGAGCGCGGCAAACGTGGTGAAGGCGACGAAGGGGACCGACTGCCAGGTGATGATGACGGTAGCGACGAAGTAGAAGCTGACCGTGTCGTTGAGCCACGAGTGGCCGATGAAGTCCGCACCGGTGAGCTCCGTGATGAGGTAGTTGATGAGGCCGCGGCGGGTGTCGAAGAGCCAGCCCCAGATGGTTGTCGCGGATACCGGGGGCATGGCCCAGGCGAGCACCAGCCCGATGGAGACCAGGGTCTTGGCGACCCGGCCGAGCCTGGTCATCAGGAGGGCGACCCCGACGCCGAGGCTCATCGTCGCGATGACACAGGCCGCACAGAGCAGAAGGCTACGGAACAGCACTATCCAGAATCCCGAGTCGGTCAACACCTCGACGTAGTTGTCGAAACCCACGAACTCGGGCGGTGCGCCGAAGATCTGGGCCCGACCGAACTCCTGGAAGGACATCACGAACAGCTGCAGCAGCGGCCAGCCCGTGATGACGGCGATGATCGCGATGCCGGGCACGAGCAGCAGCGCCGGGCCGCGCAGGAGCGCGGAGGTCGCACGCGCCACGGAAGACATGGCATCCCCTCTGGAGTGAGTAGGGGGTTCGGACGGGCCGGAGCATTGGGTGGGAGAGAATAGGTCGTGCCCCGAAGTCTTCCTAGGGCGATGGGCATCGATAGTGGCCGGCGCGGAGCGTACCCGCGCCGGCCACTTGGTACCTCGGAAGGTTTCGACGGGCCGGCTGGGGTCAGCCGTTCAGGATCTCCTCGATCTGTTCGTCCGCGGCCGTCGCCAGTTCCTCGATGTCCCCGCCGTTGGCGATCTGGACGAAGAGGTCCTGGAGGACGGCGGCCGCCTCGACGTCAGCCCACTTCGGCGAGGCCGGGGTGAGCTTGGCGCCGACCGCCGCCGCCGCGATCATCTCGGCGAGCTCCGGCGTCGCCGCCGCGGTGTCGCCGGCCAGGTCGGTCAGCGCCGGCACGAGGCCACCCGCCGCCAGCAGCGACTGGTACTCCTCGCTCAGGATGATCTCCATGGCCTTCCTGGCCAGCGCGGGGTGCGCCGACCGGGCCGAGATGGCGATGTTCGAGCCACCCGCGAAGACCTGCGCGACGCCGCCGTTCTTGCCCGGGAGGTTGAAGTAGCCGAACTGCTCAGCGGTCAGCGGAGCGTCGACGATCGACCAGTAGGCCCAGCTCGGCGCCGACACGGCCGCGGCACGGCTCTCGTTGAACGGCACCCACTCATCGGTCTCGTTGCCGTTCTTGTCGGCCACCACGGCCTTGGTGGTGATCTCGGCGACCTGCTCGAGGCCGGCGATCGACTCGTCGCTGGACAGCTGCGCATCCCACTCGTCACCGTTGAGGACGGCGACCTCGCCGCCGTTCTCCCAGATGAACGGGAGCGCGTCGTACCAGTCCTGGCCGGCCCAGTAGACGCCGTCGGTGCCGGGGTTGGCGGCCTGCAGTAGCGCCGCGTTGGCGACGTACTCGTCGAGGGTGGTCGGGACGGAGACGCCCGCCGCCTCGTACATCGCCTTGTTGTAGAACACCACGCGCGCGCCCGAGTAGTACGGAGCGGCGTAGAACTTGCCGTCGAACGAGCCGCTCTCGACGAAGCCGGGCAGCAGCCCGTCCGTCGGGAAGTCCGCGGTCAGGTCGAGGAAGGCACCGGTCGACGTGAAGGCCGGAGCCTGGGTGTTGCCGACCTCGACGATGTCCGGGCTGTCGTTGCTCGACAGGCTCGTGGTCAGCAGGTCGACCAGGCCGGTCCACTGCTGCTCCTCGATGGTCAGGGTCGAACCGGGGTTCTGCTCCTCGAAGGTCTCCTTGAGGTAGTCGCGGGCATCCTGAGGGGTGTCCGCGCCATTGAGCCAGACCCGGATGTTGCCGGTCTCGGGCTCGTCTGCCGGCGTGCCGCTGTCGCTGCACCCGGCGAGGACCAGCGCTGCCGTGGCGATTCCCGCCACGAGTGCGGTCTTTCGCATCCTTAGTTACCTTTCCTAGGGCGATGGGTGTAGCGAGCGCTAGCACCCCGTTGTGCTGTTCTGTGCCGTTGGGTCAGGCGACCCCGAGCCGCCCGGAGAGGACCATGGCGGCGGCACCGCGCATGACGATGTCCTTCCCCAGGGCCGACATCCGCAGTACGAGTTCACCGTGGAGCTCGTCCAGGGTTCGGCTGCGGAGCGTCGCGACGGCGGTGGCGGCGAGCCGACCGTCGAGCAGATGGGCGGGGCCGCTGAGCACGACCTCCGCGAGGTTGAGTGCCGCAACCACGGGCGCCAACGCGATGCCGAGCCGGCGACCCGCCTCCTCGAGGACCGAGTCCCCACCGTCGACTCCGTCCACACTGCCGGCGGCGATCGCTGCCTCGAGCCGCGGCGTGGCCAGCCAGGTCTCCAGGCAACCGTGCTTGCCACAGGCGCACTCCAGACCGCCGTCGGTGCCCACCACCACGTGGCCGATCTCGCCCGCGGCGGAGCCACTGCCGACGATCTGATGTCCGTCGATGATGAGTCCGGCACCGACACCATGGCCCACCGTGATGACCATCAGGTCGCCATGGGACTCGCCGAAACTCAGCTCGGCCAGGACCGCCGCGTTGGCGTCGTTGGCGACGAACACCGGCAGGCCGGTCACCTCCGCGAGTCGCGCACGCAGCGCGACCCCGGTCCAGCCGAGGTTGGGCGCAGTGAGCACGACACCGTCGCGGTCGACGATGCCGGGGGTGCCAACGCCGACGCCGAGCACCGGCGTCCGCGCCGCGGCGACCAGCTCCCGGGCGAGGGCCACCACCCGGTCGAGTGCGGCGGCACCGGTCGCGTCGTCGAGCGGGACCTCCCGGCGTTCGACCACGCCGCCGTCGAGGTCGAGCACCGCGCCGAGGAAGCTTTCCGCGCCCGACAGGTCCAGGCCGATGATGCAGTGACCGGTGCGGTTGATGTCGAGCAACGTCGCGGGTTTGCCGGGCCGGGCCTCGTCGCGCTGGCCAAGCTCGACCACGAGGCCGGCCGCGATGAGGTCGGCGACGAGGTCGCTGATGGTCACGCGGGTCAGGCCGGTCGCCCGGGCCAGGTCGGCTCGGCTGAGCTCGCCGCTCCGGTAGAGCGTCTGCAGCACCAGCGAGCGGTTGTGACCGCGGGCGTGCTCGGGCAGCGATTTGGCGTTGGGGCGCAGCGCGCGCACCGAGGAGAACCCAGTGGCCGGAGCGTCCATCGCGGTCATGAGTTGGTTAGTACACCAAACAAACAAACCCAGTCCAGCGTTGGTAAAGGACCTTTACATATTCGTTATCTCCGGCGCCCCTGGACAAGGTCATTCCCACCGAGCGCGGCGGGTTCGAGCGGGTATGTCGCGGGACCGCACTCACCGGGCTGTGCGCCCCAATTGCTGGCATGACTCGCCGCGCGAAGCGACCGTACATGCACCAAGGTCATCCGACTGCGTGCTGCGGTCGTCCGCGCACAAAGGTCATCGCGCACAAAGGTCATCCGACCGAACCTGAAGTCTCTGACTGCAGGTCGGTCGGATGACCTTGAACGAACGGGACACCCTGTCCGGGCGACTCCACAGTGGACGCCGGGTGGACTACTCCTTGCCCGGCACGATGCCGGAAAGACCGGAGAAGAGCGAGCCGAGCTGAGTCGTGACCGCGTCGCGCTGACGGTTGAGGTCCTCCACCTCGCGGCGCAGCTTGCTGGTGCCCAGCTCCGCGTCCGTACGGGCGTCGTGGACGAGGCGCTGCGCCTCGGCCTGCGTGTCGGCGAGCGTCTTCTCGGCCAGAGCGTTGGACTTGTCGATCGTCTCCTTGGCGATGCGCTCGGACTCGAGCCGGCGGCTCTCGGCCGTCCGCTCGGTCTCGCGCAGATGCTCGGCGGCCGAGTTGGCGTGGTGCTCGGCGTCGGCCACCAATCGGTTGGCCTCCGCAACCGCCGCCGCGTGACGCGCCGCCTCCTCGCGCTCGGCCTTCTCCCGGCGCTCCGCCAGCTCCAGGGCCAGCGCCTGCAGCTCCTTCTCGCGCCGGTCCTTCGCCTCGGTGGTCAGCCGGGTCGCCTCGGCGCGCTGCTCCTCCGTGTCCCGGGAGGCCTTGGCCAGCAGCTGGGTGATCTCCCGTTCGGCCGTGGCCCGCATCCCGGCAACGTCACGCTCGGCGGTGGCCCGGATCTCCGCCACCTGGTGGGCGGTGCCCGTGCGCAGCGTGGACGTGTCCCGGTCGGCCCCGGTCCGCATGGCCATGGCCTCGCGCTGGGCCTGGCCGACCGTGTCGGCGGCCTCCTGGCCGGCGGCGCCCCGCTGGTTGTCGGCGTCGCGGGCGGCCAGGGCCCGCATGGCCTCCGCCTCGGCGCGGGCGCGCTCGGTGATGTCGCGGGCCTCCAGGCGAGCGCCGGAGACGATGCCCTCGGCCTCGCGGTGGGCGCCGGATCGGTTGCTGGAGGTCTCCTCCTCGGCGAGGCGCAGGATCTGCTCGACGCGGGTACCCAGGCCGGAGAGCGTCGGCCGCCGGCCCTCCTCGAGGGACCGGTCCTGGTCGGTGAGGCTCTGCTGAGCCTGGGAGAGGGCCTGCTGCGACTGGTTCAGCCGCTGCTGGGCCTGCGAGAGGCGACCCTCCGCCTCCGTCCGAGCGTTGTGCGACTGGTACACCGCCGCCTTGAGGCGGGCGACGTAGTCGTCCACCTGCATCCGGTCATAGCCCCGTAGGACTACCGGGAACTGCCCGTTGTGGTCGGCGGCGGACGGGTCACGGTCGATGGCGGTCGACATGGGGGTGTGTCCTTTCCGGCGCCGCCGTAAGTCTGGTGGCGTGCCCGTGATCTCGACAGGGGGTGAGTGGGCGCTACCGTTCTATCATGTCGTGTTCCGGGCCATGCAGGTACCGGTAGCAGGCCACCGGATGCTCACGATGCCGGGGCCGCGGCCGTAATGCGGATCTTCGATCGAACTGAGCAGCCCGCCCGCGGCCGGGGAAGCGCGGCCGGCCGGGACCTTCGGCCCTGACGCCACAACCACCCCACGGATCACGGTGGCGGCGTGGACCGCGACCCGAGGGGAAGCGAGACAGCGGCCGCCCGGCGGTACCAGTCCGAGATCGACGCAATACTCGGCCGGCGCCATGACAACGGCGGCGATCACTGGGCCACCGCCGCCAACGGGTTGCTCAAAGGCAGTCCGTTCACGACCCTCAACTGCGCCTACCTGCTGCACGAGCTGGGCATGGACCCCGACGAGCCCGTTCTCCGGGACACGGCCGACCTGATCCTGAGGACGTGGCGGGAGGACGGCCGGTTCCGGCTGACCCCGCAGGGCTCGATCTACCCGTGTCACACCATCAACGCCGTACGGACGCTCGCCCATCTCGGGTACGCCAGTGACGCCCGGGTCCGGACGAGCTTCGACCACCTCCTGGCGATCCAGCACGTCGACGGTGGTTGGCGGTGCGCCAAGTTCAGCTACGGGCGAGGGCCCGAAACGGATTTCGCCAACCCCGGCCCCACGCTGGCGGCCCTGGACGCGTTCCGGTTCCGGGACAGCCAGGACGGACGGGTGGACCCGGCGGTGGAGTTCCTCCTCTCCCACTGGACGACCCGAGCCCCGCTCGGTCCCTGTCACTTCGGGATCGGCACGCTGTTCATGCAGGTGACCTACCCGTTCGCCGCCTACAACCTCTTCTTCTATGTCTATGTCCTGTCCTTCTATGACCGGGCGAGGGCGGACCGGCGGTTCCGGGCGGCACTGCGCTCGCTCGAGTCCAAGCTCGTCGATGGCAAGGTTGTCGTTGAGCGGCCCCATCAGAAACTGGCGACCTTCGCGTGCTGCCGGAGAGGCGAACCGAGCGAGCTCGCCACCAAGCGCTACAAGGAGATCCTGGCCAACCTCGCGTAGGCCAGATCGACTCGGCACCGTGGGCGGGCCCGGTCAGTCGCCGGTCGCTCGGCGCCACCGGCATCAGCGCACGAGCCCGTGACCAGCCCGGCCGTCTCGCGCAGGCAGGGCGCACCGGGTCATCGGTGTCAGTAGGGAGCAGCCGTTGCGTGATCGGGCGGCGAAGCATAGGACGCGGGTGGCCGACGGGACCCGAAGACCGCGGCTGAAGACCAACAGCCGGTGACGGTCAGAGATAATCGTCGATCGACGTGATGCGTGAGCGCCATGTCGTACCCCCGGGCTATGAGTGGAGGGTGACGGCGACGACGACAGACGCGACGACGACAGACCAGGCGGTGGGCGAGTCCGTGCTGCCGGAACTGCGCACGACGTGGTGGGAGAGCGGCATGCGCCGGCGGGCCGACGCCGGTGTGTGGACGGTGCTGGGCGAGCTGCCCCGCCTCGTGCGGACCGCGCTCGTGGTCAGTTGGCGGGCCGACCGCGGCCGGACGGCCACCGTGGCCGCCGCCACGGTCGGCGCCGGCCTCATGGCCACCTTCGGCCTGATCGCCACCCAGCGGGTTCTCGTCGAGCTCTTCGCGGCCGGACCGACCCCGGACCGGGTTACTGCGGCGTTGCCGGCGCTGACGCTCCTGGCGGCCGCGACCATGGTCCGCGGCGCGTTGGGCATCGCGGTCGGGTATGCCGAGAACGGGCTGACGCCCCGGGTGGACCGCGAGGTGGAGCGCGGCCTGTTCGAGACGACGACCGCCGTACGGCTGGACGCGTTCGACGCCGACGCCTTCGCCGACGACATGGAACGGGCCTCGCGGGGCACCAGTTCGGCCATCAGCCTCGTGCAGGGGGCGCTGCACCTCTTCGCCGGCCTCGTCGGCCTCGTCGCGGTCACCCTCGCGGTCATCTTCATCAATCCCCTACTGCTCGTGGCCCTGCTGGTCGCCACCATGCCCAACACGTGGGCCGTGCTCTCGGTCGGCAATCTGCGCTATCAGACGTATCTCGCCAGCTCCGCCCGGCGACGACGGCTGTGGATCCTTCACCGCCTGATGGCGGAGCGGGCGAGTGCGCTGGAGTTGCGTGGGTACGGTCTGCGCGGCTTCCTGCTCGACCAGTACGACCGCGTCATGGGCGCCGAGACCCGTACGCAGCTCGATCTCGCCCGGCGCAGCACGACGCGGTCGAGCATCGGCGCGGTCGTCGGCGGGCTCGGCGTGGGCGGCGTGTACGTGCTGCTCGGCCTGCTTCTGCTGAACGGGCAGATCCCGCTCTCCGAGGCGGCCACCTGCGTGATCGCGTTGCAGGCGGCGCAGCGCTCGCTGTCGACGGTGACCCTCTACGTGGACCGGATCTACACCGAGGGCCAGCACTTCGGCGACTACACCGGGTTCATGGACCGGGCACGGCAGCACCTGCCCGAGCCGCCGGGCCAGGTCCCGACCGGTCCACTGAGGACACTGGAGGTCCGCGACCTGACCATGACCTACCCCGACCGCGACACCCCGGCCGTGCGCGACCTGTCCCTGGCGATCCGGGCCGGGCAGACGGTCGCCTTCGTGGGCGAGAACGGCTCCGGTAAGTCCACGCTCGCGGCGCTCGTAGCGGGCCTGCGGACGCCGGGTTCGGGCTTGGTCGTCTGGAATGGTCGCCCGTTGACCGACTATGAACCCGCGTCGTTGCGCGCCCGCGTCGCGGTCGTCACCCAGGACTACCACCGCTGGCCGTTCACCGCCGCTACCAACATCGCGATCGGCGATGTCTCCGACTTCGCGTCCGACCACGGACGCGGCGGCGCGGTCCCGGACCGCAGCCGGATCGAGGCGGCGGCCGGCCGGGCGGTCGCGCACGACATGATCCAGGAGCTTCCACACGGCTACGAGACGCTGCTCGACCGCACCTTCGCCCACGGGCAGGATCTCTCGGGCGGGCAGTGGCAGCGGGTCACCGCGGCCCGCGGCTTCCTCCGCGACGCCGACCTTCTGATCATGGACGAGCCATCGTCGGCGCTCGACCCGCGGGCAGAGCACCAGCTGTTCCAGACCATCCGCGACCGCCAGGGCGTGGCAACCACGATCCTCATCACGCACCGGCTCGCCAACGTCCGGCACGCCGACGTGATCTACGTGCTCGACCGCGGCCGGCTCGTCGAGTCAGGCACCCACGACGAGCTGGTCGCGCGCGGTGGCCACTACGCCGAGCTGTTCGCCCTGCAGGCCGCCGGTTACCGCGCAACGCGGCATTGACCTATCGCGCGACCCGGCATCGACCTACCGGCTGACCCGGCATTGACCTACCGCGAGCGACCGGCCGACCTACCGGGTGACCGGGCATTGACCTACCGCGCAACCCGGCATCGACCTACCGGGTGACCGGGCATTGATGTACCGGGTGACCGGCCTCGGTGTCCGATGTCTGACTCCAGCCTCCCGCAAACGCAGGATCCGCGCGGCGGCTGTGTCTCGTAGCGTTCCGCGAAGGTGCCGGTGGCGGGGGATACGCCGGCACCAGGAGCAGCGCAGCGGAGCTTCGGCGGGCGCGAGGAGCGGACACTCGGCGCCGGCCGGAACGAACCGGCCCGACTGAGGAGCGACCAGGTGACCACGCAGCCCGAGCCCCCGCAGGACCGCATCGACGCGTTGATCGCCCGCCTCGCCGCCGCGTCACCGGTCGACGACCGGGTCGCCCTCGCGGGCGAGCTTGGCCTGGCCTGGCTCGAGCTGTACGAACAGGACGGTGACGAGGACGCCCTCCGCGCCGGCGCCGACTGTCTACGGAGGACGGTCGCCGCGGCTCCTGACCACCCCGACCGGGCCCGGTGGGCGCTCGGGCTCGGTCTGGGATACGCCGAACGCGGCCGCCGCCGCCGATCGCTGCCCGACCACCACGAGGCGATCACCGTACTGTCCACGTTGTACGTCGACACCCAGCCGGACGCCCCCATGCGCGCCCGCGCGGTGGCCGCGTTGGGCGAGTTGTGCTGGGCCCGGTACTGGCTGGTGCGCCATGACCTGGACGCCGACGTCGTCCGGTGCCTGGCCGAGGTCGAAGCGCTGCTCGAGCGCATCACCCCGCTGCTGACCGCGCCGCCCGACCCGGCCGAACTCGGAGACGCCCGGCTCGTCGCGGGCTTCGCGTTCCTGGAGTGGTACGAGCTCACGGGGGAGCCGACCTATCTGGACCACGGCATCGACCTGTTGGCCGCGGCGTCGATCTGGGACCTGGCCGCCAACGACCCGCGCCGGTGCCAGGGCGGCTCCGAGCTCGCCGAGTCGCTCCGTCAACTGTCCATTCTGGACAACTGCGCCGACGCCCTCGACCGGGCCATCGCCGTGGCCGTCCGCACCATCGACCTGTCCAGCCCGGCCGACGGCACGGCGTGGTTCCTGGTGCACCGCTACGCGGCCAGCGCCGCCTACAGCCGGTGGCGGGCCCGCGGCTGCCGCGCCGACCTCGACCTCGCCTACCGGTGCTGGCAACCGCTGCTCGAACTGGGCATGGACCCGGCATCGGCGCAGGAGTACCAGGCCCTGCTGGCCGACCGCGCCCAGTACTGAGACCCGCCGAGGCGGCGAGCACGGTACGCCCGCCGCCCCGCCCCCGTCACTCGGTGCGCAGGCCCTGAGCGCGCATGAGCCGGAACAGCGCGGGCGAGGTGAGCGCCGTGACGGCGAGGACGACGCCGGCACCGACGCCGGTGACGAGCCCGACGCCAGCCCAGTCGATGCGCAAGGGCTGCTCGACGATCCGCAGCAGCAGCGCACCGACCGTGGTCCCTGCGAGAATGGCGAGCAGGAGGCCGAGCGCGACGGGCACCGCGGTCTGCCAAAGGATCGACCACATGAGCGTCCGCCGGCGGGTGCCGACGGCGACCAGGCTCGCCAGCACGCGGCGCCGCTCCCGCAACTGCTCCAGCGCGGTGATGAGCAGGCTCACCCCGATGAGCAGCAGGGTCAGCGTGGCGCCAGCGAAGAGCGCCCGCCGGAGATTCGCGAAGACGTCGCTCTCGGTCAACGCGATGACGGGTTCCACGCTGGCGGCGGGATCGATCCGCCAGACAACGTTTCGGACCTGCTCGAGCACCTCGGGGTTGGATCCATCGATGTCCATATAGGAGCTGAGCTCGCGGACCACGGCCGCGAGCGCCTCCGGGGGCACGGCGGACGGTGTGACGAGCGCTCCGGAGACCTGGCCACCGACCGGATCGGACCGAGCCGTCACCGTACGCGCGTCGGGCGGGACGGTCCATTCTCCCGATGGCTTCGCGGTCGGGTCACCGGGCAGCGCGTCGAGCAGGACGGTGCTGCCGGGCTGTGGCACAACGGAATCGAAGGGATCGACCCCGCCCGGCTCGATGAGGAACACGTCGCCCTCGGAGCAGGAGTCGAGTTCCGCAAGCTGGCGCAGGGCGGGACACTCCCCGACGATCAGGCTCGACGCCATCGGGCGGGGCCACTCCGGTGATCTCACCGTGACCGACAGCCACAGTCTACTGTGGACGTCGCGCACGCCCGGCGCCGCGAGCAGCCGTGCCTGGAGCGCCCGGACATCGTCCCAGTCCCCGCGCAGCTTCAGGTAGGCAGCCACATCAGCCCGGCTCGGGTCCATGCCGGTGCTGCGCAGATAGCTGCCCGACACCGCGGCAAACATCGTCTGCAGCGCGATCGCACCGGCCACGGCGACCGCGATCCCCATGACGGCGCGCGCCGACGTGCTGGAGTCGAGCTGAAGGCGGCGCACCGCGAGCTGCCAGGCGATCGGGCCGCCGCGCAGCCGGCGCACGGCCGCTGCTACGGCCCACGGCAGCAGTGCAGCGACCCCGACCAGGACTAGGATCATCCCGGCCGTCAGCTGCACCGCGCCGACCACGTCGCCTTCCCTGACCGATCCGCCCAGCGGCACCAGCAGCGCGGTGCCCACGGCCGGCAACAGCGCCCGCCACCACAGGCGGCGGCGGACGTCGCCCGCCCGACGCATCACGCCCATCGGCTCGATCACCACCCGCCTCAGGGACAGCAGGGTGAATGCGACGGCGGCGACCGGCACCGCTACGGCCAGCCCGGCGGTGAGCAGCGGATCGGGGCGAATGTCGCCGGGAAAGGCCGAGAAGCCTAGGAGATGCACCCTGTCCACAAAGGACCGTAAGGCCAGAAACAGCGCCCCACCCACCAGCAGCCCGAGCACCGAACCCGCCAGCGCCTCCCCGGACGCGATCCGGCGTCCCATCCGCACGTCCGCGCCCAGCAGGCGGACGCCGGCGAGTCTGCGGTCGCGGGCCTCGACGCCGAAGCGGGTGGCCGCGGCGACGAACAGCCCCACCGGGAGCAACAGCACGACCACGACTACCGGAACGATGATCGACGCAACCGGGTCCGTGACGTCCGGCCGCGGCTCTTCGCCGAACGCCACCCGCCGTGTTACGAACAGTCCGGTCTCGTCGAGGTCGTCGACGCCAAGGTAGAAGGCGAGCTCGTTGGGTCCGGACAGGCCCTCGTCGCTGATCGTCGCCACCAACAGATAGTCCAGGCGTTCCCGCAACAGGCCGGCGTCTGGAGAGGCGAGCAGCCGGGCCAGCGCCGGCGACACCACCATCTCCCCCGGGCGGGGAATCGCGGCCAGGCCGGGTGGCACCGGTGGGCGGGTCCCGTCGGGCCGCAGCAGGCGACCGCGGATCGACTGGCCGTGGAAACGGGTATCCGCCCGACCCACCAGGATCGTCGTGTCGGACGGGCCCAGTGCGCTGGGGCTGACGGCCGAGTCCTCCCGGGCCGCCTCGCGAGCATCGCGGGCAGCCATGGCACTCGGCACGCTGATCGCCACCAGGAGCAGGGCAACGCCGACGCCGACGCCCAGGGCAGTCAGCCCGGCCCGGACCCAACCCGACGCACCGCCCGCGAGCGCCATCCGCGCCCCGAGCAGCAGTTCCCGCGGATACCTCACACCACACTCTCCAGGTCGGCGGCCTGCGCGGCGCGGTCATGCACGACCCCGTCACGGACGACCACCTCCCGGTCGGCGTACGCGGCCACCCTCGGCTCGTGGGTGACGAGAACGATGGCGGCGCCGCTGTCACGGGCCGCCGCGGTCAGCAGGAGCAGCACCTTCTCGCCGTTGAGGGAGTCGAGTGCACCCGTCGGCTCGTCGGCGAAGACGACGCGGGGGCCCGTGACCAGCGACCGGGCGACGGCGACCCGCTGGCCCTGCCCGCCCGACACCGTGCCCGGCAGCTTGCCGGCCACGTCGTCCACCTCCAACCGGCGCAGCCAGGACAGGGCCCGGCGCTCGGCGTCCCGCCGCCGTACCCCGGACAACCGCAACGGGAGCGCGACGTTCTCCAGGCAGGTCAGCTCGGGCACGAGCTGACCGAACTGGAATATGAAGCCGAAGTCGGCGCGACGCAGGGCGCTCCGGTCCACATCGGACATTCCCGTCACGTCGCGTCCGTTGTAGACGACGGTGCCCGAGTCGGGGGGCACGATCCCGGCGAGGCAGTGCAGCAGAGTCGACTTTCCGGAACCCGACGGCCCCATCACGGCGATGATCTCACCGGCGCACACCGTGACCGAGGCACCGGCGAGCGCGGCCGTGGGCCCGTACGCCTTGCGCAGGTCGGCGGCGACCAGCAGTGGTTCGGACATGCGAGTTCTCCTATGGGCGCAGGCGGGCGGCGAGGTCGTCGAGGCGCTCGGCGGTGAGCTCCAGCCAGCGCAGGTCGGCCTCGAGATGGAACAGCGCGTGGTCGCAGATGAGCCGGTCGGGGAGATCGCCCGAGGTCTTCCGACGGGTGAGCTCGCGCATGAGGCGCAGATGCTCGGTGCGCTGCACGTCGAGGATCTCGCTGGCCGCACGCCCCGTCATGAGCGCGAGCAGGACCTTGGTGAAGAGGACGTTGTGCAGGTACGGCTCGGGCTTCTCCGGACTGGCGAGCCAGGACCGTACGTCCGCCACCCCGGCATCGGTAATGGCGTAGCGCTTGCGCTCGGGACCACCGCCGGCCTCCAGGCCGTCGACGACGACCAGACCGTGCTTGAGCAGGCGCGCCAAGGTCGCGTAGACCTGCCCGTACGCCAGTGGGCGGTCGGGCGAGAACGACTCGTCGTACGTGCGCTTCAGGTCGTACCCGTGCCGTGGCTGGCTCTCCAGGAGCCCGAGGAAGGTGTGTCCGACCGACATGCCGAGCACTATACACCCGACGTATACAGTTCGCGTATACCTGACTTCGCGCCCCCGCGTCGCCGTTGGAGTCGATCTAGGGCTTCGCATGGTGAGTTGATCTCTAACCACCATGCGAAGCCCTAGATCAACCGTGCGATGGAGGTCGGCGGTTAGGTTGGTAGGCGTGGTGAGCTACGAGGCGGCGGGTGTCGACTACGAGCGACTCGACGCGGGGAAGCGACACTCGCTGGCGCAGGCGCTGCTGACCTCGGGTCTGGCCGCCGGGCGGGGGGCCCAGGCGGTGGACGCCTCCCGAGGCGAGCCGGCCTTCCTGTTCCGGCTCGGGGACCTGCACCTGGCGATGGTGCTGGAGTGCCTGGGCACGAAGTCCGTCATCGCTCGGCAGTACCAGGAGCTGACCGGCGTCAACCGCTTCGACTGGGTCGGCGTCGACACCGTCGCCGCGGTCGTCAACGACCTCGTCTGCGTCGGCGCCCTGCCGCTGTCCGTGAACGCCTACTTCGCCACCGGTGCGGCGTCGTGGTACCACGTGGCCGGTCGGCACGAGGCGCTGTCGCGTGGGTTCCGCGAGGGGTGTGAGCGGGCCGGCGCGATCTGGGGCGGCGGCGAGTCACCGACACTCTCCGGCATCATCGACAAGGATGAGATTGATCTCGCTGCCTGTGGCATCGGTCGGGTCCCGGACGGGCACGAGCCCCTGCTCAGCGACGGCCTCCAACCAGGCGACGAGATCGTCCTCGTGGCGAGCACCGGGCTGCACACCAACGGCGCCACGCTCGCCCGGGTGGCCGCGCAGCGCTCCGGTGGCCTGGCCGCCACCCTGCCCGACGGCACCTCGATCGGGGACGCGCTGCTGACGCCGAGCGCGATCTACGTTGACCTGCTCGACGCCCTGCTCCACAGTGGACTTCACCTGTCGTACGCCTCGCACATCACCGGCCACGGGCTGCGCAAAGTCATGCGACCGGACCGGGAGCTCACCTACCGCCTCACCCGACTGCCGCCGGTGCCGCCGGTCCTCGAGTGGATCCGGACCACGCTCGACCTGCCCGACAGCGAGGCGTACGGCACCTTCAACATGGGTGCGGGATTCGCCGTCTACTGCCGCCCAGGGCAGGGCGAGGCGGTGGTCTCGGCCGCCGCGCGGACCGGCCACACCGCGTGGGTGGCCGGGCAGGTCGAGACCGGGGCCCGGTGCGTCATCCTGGAACCCGTCGGGGTGACCTTCGGCAGCGACGAGCTGCGACTGCGCTGACGGTACGAGCTATTATCATAAATCTCAATAGGTACACCTCGAGACAGGAGCACGGGGGCATGGGACGGCATCAGTCGCCCGGTTGGGGACACCGGCGACGCTTCCTCGTCGCCTTCGTGGGCATCGTCGCGCTCGCGTTCGCGGCGATGGCGATCGTCGCGCTGATCTTCCCCGGCGACTGACCCGGCTCGGCCCGGAACGGATCGGCCGATGCACCGGCAGGATTGATCGCAACGGACACCGTGTGCGACATCGTCCCTTCGGATGCCCCGAGGCTGACCGTGCGGCCCAAGGTCCACCCGGTCGGGAACCGACAGCTCGCCGGCGGAAACGGGGTCCGCACCGCCCCTCCACTCGGTGACAATGTGTGCTCATTTGCTTGCGTTGGGTAGGATGCAACGTAAGCTCTGTTCACGTTCCCTCGAGCTGAGGACGGGCGACATGACCCCTCTGGATCGCTCCCGTGAGCGCCGGATGGTCACGCGGCGAGCCACGGGTCCCCCGCGGCCGCGCGAACCGTGGCCCGGCGGGCGCACGCCCGCCCCGGAGCCAGCGCAGGCGCACGCCCTGACCAGCGCTGCCCTCCAACACGCGCTGTCCATCACGACGGCGTCGAGTGACGACGAGCTGATGGCCCGCACGGTCGAGGCCGCCGGCCAGCTGACCGGGGCCACGGTCGCCTGCGCCGTGGAGCCCGGGGGCGCGGGACACACCTGGGGGGAGGCGGATCTCGCGGACCGGTTGCTCGGCGTAGCGGCCGACACCCTGCCTCGGCCAGGAACTTACGGACGGGCCAAGTCCTCGGCGGCGCGGCCGAGCCGGACGCGCGGCACGTTCGATCACCTCGGCCTGCCCGACGCCCTGACCGCCGGTCTCGCCGGCACCACGGTGGTGGTCGCCTCGACCGAGCCGGACTGCTTCCGACCCGACGCGCAGCACCTGCTCTCCCTCGTCGTGGCGCACGCGGCGGCCGGCCGCGAGCGGCTGCGGGAGGTCGCGATGCTCAGCCGACGCGCGGACTCCGACCCGCTGACCGGGCTGCGCCACCACCGACCGTTCGAGGAACGGCTCGCGTCGAGCCTGCCGAACCGGACCGCCGTGATCGCTATAGATATTGACAACTTCAAGCAGATCAACGACCTGTACGGGCACCAGGCCGGCGACGACGCGCTCGTCGCCCTGGTCGGCGCTCTGAGCCGGGCGCTGCGCGGCGACGACCACATCTACCGGATCGGGGGTGACGAGTTCGCGGTCGTGATCGACGTCGCCACGGCTGCCGAGATCATCGCGATCAGCCGCCGCCTGCTGCGGGCCGCCCGCGCCGCGGGGTGCCCGATATCCGTCGGCGCCGCGCTACGCGCGTCGCACGAGACCGGCCGCGAGACGCTGCTCCGCGCCGACCGGGCCCTGTACCAGGCCAAGCGCGCCGGCCGGAACACCGCCCGCCTCGCCGCCGCCTGACGCCCCGCGTTCGTGCCTCACCGGTCAGATTTCCCAGAAAACTCGGAAATCTCACCGCTCAGTCGGATCTTGGAGCGTCAGCGGTCGAGGGAGGCGGCGACGAGCTCGGCGATCTGGGCCGTGTTGAGGGCAGCGCCCTTGCGGAGGTTGTCGCTGGTGACGAAGAAGTCGAGTGCGCGCGGGTCGTCCAGCGACCGGCGGATCCGGCCGACCCAGGTCGGATCGGTGCCGACCGCGTCAGCCGGCATCGGGTACTCGCCGGCGCCAGGATCATCGACGAGGATCACCCCCGGGGTGTGGCGCAGGATGTCCCGGGCGTGTTCGGCGTCCACTTCGGACCGGAACACGGCGTGCACCGCCAACGAGTGGCCGGTCACCACCGGCACCCGCACGCAGGTGGCCGACACCTTGAGATCGGGCAGTCCCAGGATTTTGCGGTGCTCGTCGCGGATCTTCAGTTCCTCGCTGGACCAGCCGAGGTCGCGCAGGGAACCGGCCCACGGCACGACATTGAGAGCGAGCGGCGCGGGGAACGGCCCGAGGTCGTCGCCGACCGCCTGGCGCAGGTTGCCGGCGCGGAACCCGAGGGACCGGTCGCCCGCCACCTTCTGCATCTGGTCGAGCAGCGTATCGATGCCGGCCTGGCCGGCGCCCGACGCGGCCTGGTAGGACGCGACGACCAACTCCTGCAGCACGTACTCCCGGTGCAACGCACCGACCGCCACGATCATCGCGAGCGTGTTGCAGTTCGGGTTGCTGATGATCCCGCGCGGCCGGCGGCGCACCTGCTCCGGGTTCACCTCGGACACAACCAACGGCACGTCGGGATCCATCCGGAAGGCGCCCGAGTTGTCGACCACCACCGCGCCCCGTGCCGCGGCGATCGGCGCCCACTCCAGCGACACGTCGTCGGGCACATCGAACATGGCGACGTCGACGCCCTCGAAGACCTCGGGCGTCATTTCGACGACCGTGAGTCTCTCGCCCCGCACGGGCAGCATCTTGCCCGCTGACCGGGCGGAGGCGACCAGGCGGATCTCACCCCACACGTTCTTGCGCGCAGAGAGCAGCTCGCACATGACGCCACCGACGGCCCCAGTGGCACCGACCACGGCGAGTGTCGGCAGTGTCAGGTTCTGCTTCACGGGTGGCTGGGTGGGGGAGGAGGGCCGGTTCTGCTTCACGGGTGGCTGGGTGGGGGAGGAGGGCCGGTTCTGCTTCACGGGTGGCTGGGTGGGGGAGGAGGGCCGGTTCTGCTTCACCGCTACCGCCCGGTGCCGGCGTAGACGACGGCCTCGGTATCGCCGCCGAGCTCGAACGCATCGTGGACGGCGCGAACGGCCGCGTCGAGGTCGGTGTCCCGGCAGACGACCGAGATCCGGATCTCCGAGGTGGAGATCATCTCGATGTTGATGCCGGCGCCGGCCATGGCGCCGAAGAACGTAGCCGCGACACCGGGATGCGAGCGCATGCCCGCACCGACCAGGGAGACCTTCCCGATGTGGTCGTCGTAGAGCAGGGCCCTGAAACCGATCTCCTCCTTGGCCTTACCCAGCGCCGCCATGGCCGTCGGCCCGTCGGTCTTGGGCAAGGTGAAGGAGATGTCGGTACGGCCGGTGCCCTCCGTCGAGACATTCTGCACAATCATATCGATGTTGCTCTCTGCCGCCGCTACCGTGCTGAAGATCCGCGCGGCCTCGCCCGGCTCGTCGGGCACCCCAACGATCGTGATCTTGGCCTCGCTGCGGTCGTGGGCCACGCCGGTGATCAGAGCTTGCTCCACGGGAAGGTCCTCCATCGATCCGGTCACCAGGGTGCCGGGGTTTGTCGAGTACGACGAACGGACGCGGATCGGGATGCCGGAGCGGCGGGCATACTCCACGCACCGCAGCATGAGCACCTTCGCTCCGCTGGCGGCCAGCTCCAACATCTCCTCGTAGGTGATCTGCGCGATGTGCCGTGCGTTGGGCACGATGCGCGGGTCGGCGGTGAACACTCCATCGACGTCGGTGTAGATCTCGCACACGTCGGCCCGCAGCGCCGCGCCGAGCGCGACCGCGGTGGTGTCGGAGCCGCCGCGGCCGAGGGTGGTGATGTCCTTGGTGTCCTGCGCCACGCCCTGGAACCCGGCCACGATGGCGATCGCGCCCTCGTCGAGCGCCGCCTGCAGCCGGCCGGGCGTGACGTCGATGATGCGCGCCTTGCCGTGCCGCGACGTCGTGATGACCCCCGCCTGCGAACCCGTGTAGGACCGCGCCTCGTACCCGAGGTTGTTGATGGCCATGGCGAGCAAGGCCATCGAGATGCGTTCGCCAGCGGTGAGGAGCATGTCCAGCTCCCGGCCGGGCGGGAGTGGGCTGACCTGGTGAGCGAGATCGAGCAGCTCGTCAGTGGTGTCGCCCATGGCGGAGACCACGACCACCACATCGTCACCGGACTTTCGGGTGGCGACGATACGCTCGGCGACCCGCTTGATGCGCTCCGCGGAAGCAACCGATGAGCCGCCGTACTTCTGCACGATCACACCCATCGCGGAACTCCTAACGCTTGCCCCTAGCGCCGCCGGTTCAGCGTACCCGTGGTCGCATTACCCCGGGATAGTCGGTCCCACAATCCGGCATACGGCTCGCTCCGGCGAGGCTGTCCGCGTGACCACGGTCCACGCATGAGAATGAGAATCGTGTGCCTGACCAACGTGCGCGGCGATCGGTCCGATCGGGGGCTGGCCCCGATCGCCCTGGCCGTCGTTTTCTTCGCCACCCTGGCTCTCAGCCTCGGGGCCTGCGGCTCGCCCGCTCCGCTCGAGCCGGCGCCGACCATCGACACCCGCCCCGCCGACCGCGACCGGCTCGCCGGGCTCGCCGCAGCGGCGAAGGACCGCCGGTACGTTGCCACCTACACCCTGTCCAGCACCGATCGCCCCGACCGTACGGTCACCGCCGCCTTCGGTCTGGACGGCACCTGGGTCGTGGCCATTCCCGGCGGGGCGCTGGACGGACTTGCAGACATTGCCATCTTTTACTCTGGCGCGGCGCTGCACCAGTGCCTGCTCGGCCCGGCGGCCGGTACGGCCGGCACCCGCCCCGATCTCGGTCCGTTCACGCCGTCGTGTGTCCCGGTCGCTTCCCTCGCCGCCGCCGACGACCCCCGGGTACATCACGTGTTCACCGACTGGATCGATCCCCTCGTCGACCGCGCCACCGCCGTCTCCGTGACGGCGGCCACTCTTCCGGGGGCATCGGGCGCATGCTTCCGGGTCGAGTCGGTCGCCGTCGCGCTCGCCCCACCCCTGGACCCGGGCATCTACTGCTATGCCGACGACGGGATCCTTACCGGGGCCCAGGTCGGGTTCGGCACCCTGCTACTCGCGGGCGCGGTCGGGCCCGCTCCCCCGACGGTCGCGCTGCCGGCGCCGGTGGTCACCGGTGCACCACTGCCCACGGCCGCACCCCCACTCCGGCCGCCCGACCCGACCCTCGCCACGTGAGCACCCCAAGATCACCACGATCATGGGCTGCGCGTGTAGCCGATCATCTCACGTCGTATAGTCCATGATCGGCGAGTAGGGCAGGGGCCGGGACGACGCGTCGAGCGCGTGTGGCGTACAGTCGGGATCACCATGTGGCAGCAGGCGCTCCTTCTTCTCCGCCGCGACGAGGCCAACTGACGGCCGGCTCCTCGTCGCGGTGTTGAGTGTGCGCCGGTCCGCGAGCCCCGACCAACGCCAACCGCATGAGGAGCCATCACATGTCCCGGACGCCCGCGTCCCCCGTGAAGTCTGTTCCCGACCAGGTCAATCCCATCGCCAGACAGGCCGTCAGTCCGATGCCGTTCCGCCGGTACCAGCAGTACGCGGCGCCGTACCGGGTGGATCTGCCGGACCGGCAGTGGCCGTCGATCACCGTGTCCCGAGCCCCGCGCTGGTGCGCCGTCGACCTGCGCGACGGCAACCAGGCGCTGATCGACCCCATGTCCCCCGAACGCAAGCGACGCATGTTCACCACGCTGGTCCGGATGGGATACAAGGAGATCGAGGTCGGTTTCCCCGCCGCAAGCCAGACCGACTACGACTTCATCCGGCAGCTGATCGAGCAGGACCTCATCCCCGACGACGTGACGGTGCAGGTCCTGACCCAGTGCCGTGAGCCGCTGATCGAGCGCACCCTCGAGTCCCTGCGGGGGGCCAGGAGGGCGATCGTCCATTTCTACAATTCGACATCGACATTGCAGCGTCGGGTCGTGTTCGGCCTCGACAAGCCCGGCATCACGGCGATCGCGCTGGACGGGGCGCGCTGGTGCCAGAAGTACGCGGAGATCCACACGCCGGACACCGACATCTACTACGAGTACTCCCCGGAGTCCTACACAGGCACCGAGCTGGACTACGCGCTCGAGGTCTGCGCATCCGTCATCGACGTCATCGACCCCACACCGGACCGTCCACTGATCGTCAACCTGCCGGCGACCGTAGAGATGGCCACGCCCAACGTCTACGCCGACTCCATCGAGTGGATGCACCGTAACCTGCCCCGGCGGCCGTCGGTGGTGCTGTCACTGCACCCGCACAACGACCGGGGTACGGCCGTCGCCGCCGCCGAGCTGGGCATGCTGGCCGGCGCCGACCGCGTCGAGGGTTGCCTGTTCGGCAACGGCGAGCGCACCGGCAACGTCGACCTGGTGACGCTGGGCCTGAACCTGTTCGCCCAGGGGATCGACCCGCAGATCGACTTCTCGAACATCGATGAGATCAAGCGCATGGTCGAGTACTGCAACCAACTGCCCGTGCACGAGCGCCACCCGTACGCCGGCGACCTGGTCTACACCTCCTTCTCCGGCTCGCATCAGGACGCCATCAAGAAAGGGCTGGACGCTCTCGACCAGGACGCCCAGGCGGCCGGTGTCGAGGTGGACGACTTCCCGTGGGGCGTGCCGTACCTGCCGATCGACCCGAAGGACGTGGGGCGCACCTACGAGGCGGTGATCCGGGTCAACTCCCAGTCGGGCAAGGGCGGCGTGGCGTACATCATGAAGACGGAGCACCACCTCGACCTTCCGCGCCGGCTGCAGATCGAGTTCTCCGGCGTCATCCAGCGCCACACCGACAGCGAAGGTGGAGAGGTGCTGCCGGATGAGATGTGGGACATCTTCTCCCGCGAGTACCTCGTCGACTACCAGGCCTCGCCGCGGCTCGCGGTCGCCGACTACGCGGTGTCCACGGTGGACGGTAAGGTCGAGATCTCGGCGTCCGCCGCCGTGGATGGAGAGGTCAGGCGGCTCGTCGGCACCGGCAACGGGCCGATCGACGCATTCGCCAAAGCACTCTCCGATGTGGACATCACCGTCCGGGTGCTCGACTACACTGAGCACGCGCTGGCCGCCGGCGGCGATGCGCAGGCCGCCGCCTACGTGGAGGCGGACGTGAACGGCACTGTCGTGTGGGGAGTTGGCATCGACGCGAACATCGTCACTGCCTCCCTGCGCGCCGTGGTCGCCGCCGCCAACCGCATCCGCTGAGCCACCCGTCGCCGTCGGCCGCCGCCACAAGCGGTGCGGCCCCTACGGCGCGGGCGGGGGCGGCCCGGAAGGCACACCAGGCTGACCGGGCCGCCCCATGACCTCTTCGCGGCCGGCACGTTCCGGTACGTGCCGTCGATCCCCCCGCCGTCTCCATGCCGTGACTAGCCTGTGAAGTCAGTCACGGGCGCGGAGGTGGGATCGGCTATGGTGGATGACTTCGAGGCCCTTCTCTCGGACACGCGGCTGAAGCTGAGGGAGGTCCTTCAGGCGACCGGTGCCGCAGCTCGAGGAAGCCAACCGGGAATTCAAGGTTTCGATGCGACCAGCCCGCGGTATTCGAGCAGTCGAGAACCTGGGGCGGCCCGCGCATGGTCGAGCAGGCGATGGACGGACGCCTCACCCGGTGGGACATCACGGGCCTGCAGGAGCTGTGACCACGGCCGTCTCCCGCCGGGTCATGACCCGCGCGGACATGCGCGGGCTGACCTCGCTGGCCCGTCAGAGGTCGCTCACCGCTGGGCGGGGACGGCGCGTTCCGTCTTGAGGACCGGGAAGTGGCAGGCGACGACGTGCCCGGACGCGGCCGAAGGGCCAGGTTCGAGCGGCGGCTCCTGTTCGGCGCAGATCTCCTGCGCCTTCCAGCACCGGGTGCGGAACCGGCAACCCGACGGCGGGTTGATCGGGCTCGGCACATCACCGGTGAGCAGGATCCGCTCGCGCTGCGCCCGGTCACGACGCTTCGGATCCGGCACCGGCACGGCCGAGATGAGCGCGTTGGTGTATGGGTGCATCGGTTCGGCGTAGAGCGTGTCCCGGTCCGCCAGCTCAACGATCTTGCCGAGGTACATGACCGCGACCCGATCGGAGATGTGCCGCACCACCGACAGGTCGTGGGCGATCACCACGTAGGTGAGCCCCAGCTCGCGCTGCAGGTCGTCGAGCAGGTTGACCACCTGCGCCTGGATCGACACGTCGAGGGCGGAGACCGGTTCGTCGGCGATGATGAGCTTCGGCCGCAGCGCCAGCGTGCGGGCGATGCCGATGCGCTGACGCTGCCCACCGGAGAACTCGTGGGGGTAGCGGTTGTAGTGCTCGGGGTTCAGCCCGACCAGCTCGAGCAGGGACTGAACCTCGCGCTTGATGCCGAACTCGGTGTTGATCTTCTGGATCCGGAACGGCGCTCCGACGATGGTGCCGACCGTGTGCCGTGGGTTCAGCGACGAGTACGGGTCCTGGAAGATCATCTGCATGTCGCGACGGAGCGGTCGCAACCGTCCCTGCGACATGTGGGTGATGTCGACGCCTTCGAAGATGATTGATCCGTCTGTCGGTTCGATCAGGCGGGTGAGCATCCGACCCGTGGTCGTCTTTCCGCACCCTGACTCGCCCACCAGACCCAGCGTCGATCCCTTGTGGACCTCGAAATCGATGCCGTCGACGGCTCGTACCTCGCCGAACCGCCGGCGCAGAATGCCCTTGGTGATGGGGAAGTGCTTGTACAGTCCGCGTACCGACAGAAGGGTCTCGCCGGTTGAGCCGACCTGACCGGGGGTGGGCTGGGCGCTCATTGCTGGCTCCTCCGCGGGAACGTGTGCGTCGTCGCTCATGTCACCTCCAGCTTCGGTCGGATGTCGCTCTCCCACGCCTCGCGGCGCTGCTCCGGCGTGAGGTGGCAGCGCACCCGGTGCCCGTGCAGATCGACCACCAGCTCGGGCATGACCGTCGGGCTGAGCCCGCCGGTGCGGTCGGCGTAGGCACACCGGGGGTGGAACGAGCAGCCGGACGGCAGCGTGATCACCGACGGTGGCGCACCCGCGATCGGGATGAGCCGTTCCGTACGACCGCGGTCCATCCGGGGCATCGAGCCGAGCAGGCCCCAGGTGTACGGGTGCTGCGGTCGCTCGAACACGTCCACCGCCGAGCCGGTCTCCACCGCCTTGCCCGCGTACATCACCACGATGTCGTCCGCGAGCTCGGCCACCACGCCGAGATCGTGCGTGATGATGATCAGTGCCGAGCCGAACTCCTGCTGCAGGTCGCGCCTGAGGTCGAGGATCTGGGCCGGCACCGTGACATCGAGGGCGGTCGTCGGTTCGTCGGCGATCAGCAGCTCCGGGTCACAGGAGAGCGCCATCGCGATCATCGCCCGCTGGCGCATACCGCCGGAGAACTGGTGAGGGTAGTCGTTGACCCGTCGCTGCGCCTGTGGGATGCCGACCCGACCGAGCATGTCGATCGCGTGCCGGCGCGCCACCGCCATGCTCACGTGGTGGTGTACCTGGTACGCCTCGATGATCTGCGCGCCCACGGTGTAGTAGGGGTGCATCGCCGAGAGCGGATCCTGGAAGATCATCGCCATCTTCCGGCCGCGCATCGACCGCACAGTCTCCGGCGACGCACTGACGATCTCCACGTCGTCGAGCCAGATCTCGCCAGAGACCCGGGCATTGCGCCGGTTGTGCAGACCCAGGATGCCCAGGCTCGTCACCGACTTGCCCGAGCCGGACTCGCCGACGATGCCGAGCGTGCGTCCGCGTTCCAGGGTGAACGAGACCGGGTCGACGGCGCGGACCAGCCCATCGTCGGTGGGGAAGTGGATGCGTAGGTCGCGAACCTCCAGAAAGGGCCGCATGATTCGTGTCGCAGGCTGCGCGAATTCCATCAGCCCACCCGCACCCTTGGGTCCACGACGCCGTAGAGCACATCCACGATGATGTTCGCCATCACGATGAAGAACGTCGCGAACATGGTCACCCCCATCACCTGGGGAAAGTCCTGACGCATGACCGCGTCGACGGCGTACTTGCCGAGCCCTGGCAGCGAGAAGGTGGACTCGGTGAGCACGGCACCGCCCAGCAGCAGGCCGAGGTCGAGTCCGAAGATGGTGACGATCGGGGTCAGCGCCGCGCGCAGGCCGTGCTTAACGACCACGGTGCGCTCCGGTAGCCCCTTGGCCCGGGCTGTTCGGATGTAGTCCTCGTGCATCGTCTCGAGCATCCCGGCCCGCGTCAGCCGGGCATAGGCCGCGGCGAAGAGGAAGGCGAGCGTCATCCACGGCAGGATCAGGTTGTAGGCCCACTCCGCGGGGTTCTCCGTCAAGGGCGTGTAGGAACTGCCGGGCGCGGTGATCCGGAAGGGACGGCCGTAGCTGAAGAGGACCAGCGAAACCAGTCCGGTGAAGAAGATCGGCAGCGAGACGCCGGCGAGGGCGACGCCCATCGAGGCCCGGTCGAAGACGGTGCCCCGCCGCAACGCCGAGATGACGCCGGTGGCGACGCCGAAGAGCACCCAGATGACGGCCGCGCCAATCGCCAGCGACGCGGTGACCGTCACGCGGTCGAGCAGGTCGGGCCAGACCGGGGTACTCCGCAGGTACGAGTATCCGAAGCAGGGCGCCGGGCAGTGCTCTACGCCGTTTCCGTAGTCGAACTCCATGCCGACGAAGATCGCCTTGAGCCAGTGCCAGTACTGGACGTAGATCGGGTCGGTAAAGCCCAGGCGCTCCGCCACCACGTGGTACTGCTCGGAGCTCGCCCGGGGTCCGACGTACCGCGCGGCCATCAGGTCTGGCGTCTGGCCGGCCAGCCGGGGCACGAGGAAGAAGATCGCAAACGTGATCATGCTGACCACGACCAGCAGGCCGAGGCCGCCGAGCACACGTCGGAGGATGTAATTCAGCACGGGACCGGCTCGGGACACCGGCCCGCCGACGTCGCCGCCGGCGGGCCGGGCCCTGTGCCTTCACCTACCTCACTTGTCGGTTGCCAACTGGATCCGCTCCGCAAGCGGCGCGGACGCGGGCGCGTTCGAATTCCAGCGACGCCTGCGGAGCGGAATCAGCAGGCGTTTACGCTGGCGCAGCGACGCTCATCGAGAGGTAGTCGTACTGGCCGAACGACTCCTGGACGAAGACGTTCGCGGCGTTCTGGCTCCGCAGGGTCACGGACTTGCTCCAAATGCCGGGCAGGATGAACGCGCCCTCCATGACCTTCTTGTCGACCTCGGTCCAGATAGCGGTGCGCGCCCCGAGGTCCGGCTCACCCAGGGCCTCGTCGATCAGCGCGTCGATGGCCGGGTCGTCGACGCCCAGGTTGCTCGACCCGGGCCCGATGAGCCGGCTGTCGACGATCGCGCCGAGGAAGCCGTAGCCGTCGTTCCAGTCCGCGGCCCATCCGTTGGTGGCCAAACCGATGTTGTTCTGCGCGATGAACTCGTCCGTGAAGGACGTGAAGTAGCCGCTGGTCGGGTGGCCCAAGAGCGTCAGGTTGATGCCGGCCCGGCCGAGGCTCTGCTGCAGCGACTCCGCGACCGCCTGCTCCTTCGGCCGGTCCGACCGGTAGGCGATGGTGATGTCGAACCCGTCCGGCTGGCCACACTGGCTCAGCTCGTCCTTCGCCTTGTCGACGTCACCGGTGTTGTCGGCGACCGGGTAAAGGTCGAACTTCTCGTAGCCCGGGATCGGTGGGACCAGCGCTTGGGTGCTGATCTCGCCACCGGCGAGCTCCCCGCCATAGGCGGCCTGATAGCCGGTGCGGTCGGCGGCGTACAGGATGGCGCGCCGGCAGTGCACGTCGTCCAGCGGTGCGGTCCTGTTAATGATCGACGTGTACCACTGCCGCGCGCTACCGGGGTTATCCGCCCGGGCGTGCAGCGGGTTGCTCTCGTCCAGCAACTGCGACAGCATGGCCGACTGCACACCGGTGCCGGCGAGGTCGACGTCCAGGTCGCCGCTGGCGATCTGGTTGTCGATGTCGTCGGCGGCGACGCCGAGCGTGATCTCGTAGCTGTCCGGAAGGGCCTTGCGGTTGGGGTCCGTGGCCGGGTCCCACTGGTCGTTGCGGACCAGCGTGAAGCCCACGCCCGCGTCATATGAGTCGAACTTGTACGGCCCCGACGAGACCACGTGCTCCTTGTAGTTGACGCCGTCGTCCGCCGACTCCGGCACCGGCGCGGTGAGCGGCAGCATCGCGATGTAGTCGAAGCCGCTGAAGGGCTGCTTGAGGTGGAACTCGATGGTCCGGTCGTCCGGCGTGGTGATCGCATCCGTGTCCACACCCGGCGCCGCGTACGGGCCGTAGTCGCCGTCCGGGAGGTCGAGCAGGGCCTGCAGGTAACCGCCCTGGATGCCCACGCCGTTCTGCAGCGTGGCGGTCGTGTCGATCGCCCGCATCACCGCGTACTTGACGTCCGCGGAGGTGATGGGCGAGCCGTCCTCGAACTTGACGCCCTCACGCAGCGTGTACGTCCACGTCATGCCGTCGTCACTGACCTCACCCATCGACTCGGCCAGGTCGGGCGTGAGCTCCAGACCTGCCCGGCCCGGCACCGGCTTGTACATCAGCAGGGACCGGCTGTACAGCCGGACCAGGTTCCACGACAGGCCGTAGTACGTGTCGCCAGGATCGACCGAGTCCCAGTCCTCCGAGATAGCGAACTTCAGCGTGCCGCCCCGGTAGTCGGACTCGTTGTAGATCTGGCCGACGGCGGCGTTGAACTCGTTCGTCACGGTCGGCTCGTCCGGTGTCGACGAATCGCACGCCGACATCACCAGCGCCAGCATGGTGGCTGCTGCCACCGTGCCAACCAATCTCCTTCTCATCAACAACCTTCCCTTCGTGACGGGATTCGTGATCCCAGGTGTAGCAAGGTCAGCGGGTGTCACCTCGTCTTGGGGTCGAGCGCGTCGCGAAGCCCGTCCCCGAAGAGGTTGAACGCGAGCACGGTGACGAAGATCGCCAGGCCGGGCCAGAGTATGAAGTGCGGCAGGTTGTAGAACCGCACCGCCGCCGAGAGCGTCTGGCCCCACGAGGGCGTCGGTGGTTGGACACCCACGCCGAGGAACGACAGACCCGCCTCGAACAAGATGTTGGTCGGAATCAGCAACGTCGAATAGACGAGGATCGGCGCGGCCAAGTTGGGCAACATCTCCCGGAAGATAATGTACGGACCGCGCGCACCCAGGCTACGAGCGGCATCGATGAACTCCCGTTCTCGTAACGACAGCGCCTGGCCGCGGATGATGCGCGCGATGTAGCCCCAGTTAAAGAAGCCGATGATGAAGATCAGGATCGCGATGCGCAGACCATTGCCACTGAGGCCGAAGGCGGACTGGGGGATGACACCCACCAGCACGATCGCGAAGAGCAGCAGCGGGAAGGCGAGCACGGTGTCGGTGAGCCGCCCGATCACCGTGTCGACCCAACCGCCGAAGTAGCCGGCCAGCACGCCCAACACCGTGCCGATGCCCACGGACAGCAGCGTCGCGAGAAAAGCGATGAGCAGCGAGACCCGGGAGCCGTAGATCACCCGGCTGAACAGGTCGCGCCCGTTGACCGGTTCGAGGCCGAACAGAAAGTCCGTGCTCATGCCTCCGAACGGGCCCGTCGGGATGTAGCCCCGGTTGGCGTTGAGCAGGCTCTGGTGGAACTCGTCGGGCGGGTGGCCGAGCAGCTTGACGATCCACGGCGCGAAGATCGCGACCAGGATCAGCAGGACGACCACGACACCCCCGGCGAGCGCCACTTTGTCCCGACGCAGCCTCGACCACGCGATCTGCCACAACGACCGGCCCTTGATCGGCCCCGACTCGCGCCCGCCGTTCGAGCCACCGGCCTCCGCCGCGGCCGGTGTCACAGCGATCCCAGCCCTGGTCGTGCCGGAGTCATCGGACGGGGGTAGGGGTTCCGAACGCAGCACCATCAGCGCCCCAACCCCTCCCCGCCGTCGGGGTACATGATCCCCGCTGTACGTCTCTGTCGCGAAAGTTCCGCACGAGCGCGGTGCTGGTCAAGCCGCGTGGACGTTCCGTGATGAACCTCGTGCCGCATCGTGATGGCAATGTGACCTGGGCCATGCGATCTTCATAGGTAACTCCCGCTAGGTGGCTCGCCCCTGACCGAGGTGCTAGGCATCGGGCGCAAAACGGGATGAAACACCCGTTTCGGGCTGCTTGGTTCAGCCGGCCCGGGCACCGAGTCTGTCCTCGTGCACTCGTGTCCGGCCAGGGTCGTGCGACTCGCCGCGCTCGCGACCGCCCTGGTTCTCGCTCTCGGCGCGCTGGCGGCGTGCGAGCCGATCGACGACGCATCGACCGATGCGCCTACGGGCGCTGAGGCCGGCGAGGTCGGCGCGCAACTCGACGCGCTCCCGGTCGCGGAATGGGCCGCGATGACCGGGTACAGTCGCGACCGGTTTCCGCACTGGGAGGGCCAAGGCGACGGCTGCGACACCCGCGACCGGGTGCTCCAGCGCGACGGTCAGGGCGTGATGACCGGCGACGACTGCCGCATCACCGGGGGGACCTGGCTCAGTGTCTACGATGGACAGTCGTTCACCGACCCCGGGGAGGTCGACGTCGATCACATGGTGCCCCTGGCCAACGCGTGGCGCACGGGAGCCGCGTCGTGGACCGACGAGCAGCGTGAGGCGTTCGCCAACGACCTCACCCGGCCGCAGCTGCTGGCGGTGAGCGCGTCGAGTAACCGGTCCAAGGGCGACCAGGACCCGTCGCAGTGGCGACCCCCGCGGTCCGAGTATTGGTGCACGTATGCGCAGTCGTGGATCATGGTGAAGACCTACTGGCACCTGTCGGTGACGGCGGACGAGAAGGCCGCCCTGGGCGAGATGGTCGGCACATGCCCGTGACGACGTTCCGGGCGAAGCCGGGTGGCGTGATGACCGACGAGGTCGGCACGGTGACCGGCGACCTCACGCTGCGGACCGAGCTCGCCGAGGACGGGACCGTACGGGTGCTCGTGCAGTACCTCGGCGCCGCCGAGTGGTACCGTGTGACGGACTCACCGACATCACTTCCAGCCGGTTCCACCCTCGACGCTGTCCACGCGCAGCTCCTCGAACGGCTGCGGGCATGAGGACGGCCCGCACCCCACCGAAACGGAGGAGGCGGGCCGGAAAGGAATCTATGTATTGAAAAATCAACCGGTAGAACCCGCGCCGATTGCGAAGCGGATCACCCCGGCAACGTCAGTCGCCCTGGCGCTGTGATGGGATCTGTCCCTGCAGAAGGGCCCGAACCTCGGACTCGCGGTAACGACGGTGTCCACCGAGCGTGCGAATGGCGCTCAGTTTGCCGGCCTTCGCCCACCGGGTCACCGTCTTGGGGTCGACGCGGAACATGGACGCGACCTCGGCCGGGGTGAGCAGGGGTTCGGGCTCGTGCGTACGGGATGCCATCAGGTATCTCCTCTACCAGGTACCGTGGCGGTGGCGTGGGGGTCCAGCGCGCCAACGCCCCCCATCGTCCGGCTAGTCCCCGATGTCCGACATGGGCCAAACGGACGATGGGTTGTGGATGGTCGGCCGAGTTACAGGTCCATTGTCCGTTTTGCCGGTAACGAGTATAGTGCCACACCTTCACCCGGCTCGCAAGATCAGTTGCAGCGCTCCAGGAGTTGGATCGCTCGCCAACGCTCCACGAGCCGCTCGTACACAGAGGTGGCGGCGTCGGCATCGCCGTTCGCGAGCGCGGTGAGGCCCGTGGCGACCAGCGTCGGGGAGTCGTCCTCCCGCAGCACGTCATCGGGCAGGAACTCGGCCAGTCCGCCGTAGTCGAGCTCCACAATCGACCGCGAGTGGAACTCCTCCAGCCACCGCGCGCTCTCCTCGACCGCGTCGGAGATCGGCACGTCGCCGATGGTGCGCCGCAGCACCGACAGCGCCCGGTGCGCCCGGCGCCGTGCCTTGGAGATCTCCGTACGGAAGCGCAGCACCCGTCGGCCCGGCTCCAGCGACATCTCCCGCTCCTCGTCGCTGACCAGCACGAACCACCGCAGCGGCACGCTCCAGGTGGCCACCTGCTCGTGCTGGCGCGGCGAGCCGGAGGAGGCCACCCGGGCCAGGGAGTTCCAGTCGGAGACCACGGTCCGGGCCACCCCGGCCAGCGCGGGCGGCACGAATGCGTCGGCGAGTATCGGCGGCACGCCGTTGCGCGCCTCCAACGCGGCCTCGGCCACCCGTACGCGCAGGTTCCACGGGCAGATCAGCGTGTGCTCGCCGGACTGCAACACGTAGGCGTCGTCAGGCAGATCCGGCAGGCGGCTCCAGTGCGCCCCGAGCGCCTCCAGCACCGTCGTACGCTGCCGGCCGGGCCCCTCGGCGAGGGTCACCGCGCGGCCGTCGTGCACGTAGCCCCGCCAGTAGACCTGGCTCTGCTTGTCGAATGCGGACAGTGGCTCGTACACGCGCAGGTACGAGGTGGAGAGTGCCGGCACGGCGCCGAGTCTACTGGCGCCGCCCGGGTCGCTCCTTGGCTCAGCGCTGATGCGCCCCGGTACGCGCACGACCGCCACCGATCGGCCCTGCTCCACCTGCCGGCCGCGGAGTTAGGCTCCGCACAGATGCACGGACTTCCCACAAGGAGGCCCGGTCAACCCGGTGCGCCGCACCCACGGGCGCGCCCCGTCGCTGAAGGAGCGGGCATGGCAGTCTTCACCCCCGACAACCGCCACGAGCAGGTGGTGTTCTGCGCCGACCCGGCCACCGGCCTACGCGCCATCATCGCGATCTACTCCACCGCCCTCGGCCCGGCCCTCGGCGGCACCCGGTTCCACCCGTACGCCAGCGAGTCCGACGCCCTCGCCGACGTGCTCGACCTGTCGCGCGCCATGGCCTACAAGAACGCGATGGCCGGCCTCGATCTCGGCGGGGGCAAGGCGGTCATCTGGGGCGACCCGGGCAAGGACAAGAACGAGGCGCTGCTGCGCGCGTACGGTCGCTTCGTCCACTCGCTGGGCGGCCGCTACTACACCGCGTGCGACGTCGGCACCTACTCAGCGGACATGGACATCGTTGCCCGCGAATCCCGGTTCGTCACCGGCCGTAGCGTCGAGTTCGGGGGAGCCGGCGACTCGTCGGTGCTGACCGCGTTCGGCGTATTCCAGGGCATGCGGGCCGCCGCCGAGCATCGGTGGGGCACCACCAGCCTGGCCGGCCGACGCGTGGGGATCGCCGGCGTGGGCAAGGTCGGCCGGCACCTCACCGAACACCTGGTCGCCGATGGCGCCCAGGTGGTGGTCACCGATGTCAACCCCGAGGCGGTCGCGGCCGTACGGGCGAAGCATCCCCAGGTCGACGAAGTCCCGGACACGACGGCTCTCATCACCTCCGACATCGACATCTATGCACCGTGTGCGCTCGGCGGCGCGCTGAACGACGAGACCGTAGGCGTGCTGCGGGCGGCGATCGTGGCGGGCGGCGCCAACAACCAGCTAGCCCATCCCGGCATCGAGAAGACCCTCGCCGACCGCGACGTCCTGTATGCACCCGACTACGTGGTGAATGCCGGCGGGGTGATCCAGGTCGCCGACGAGATGTACGGACGGCTGGGCGGCGCAGGGCAGGACGGGTTCCGGATGGAACGCGCCCGGTCCCGCGCCGAGAAGATCTTCGACACCACCCGGCAGGTCCTGCGCCTCGCCGCCGACGAGGGCGTACCGCCGTCGGTCGCGGCGGACCGCCTCGCGGAGCGCCGCATGGCCGAGATCGGACGCCTCGCGACCATTCGGCTGTGATCGTCGCCGGCCGGGGAGGTAACGGTCGTACGGGCGTCGACCCGTGACAGCGCCGCCTCCCCGGCAGCGCACCCAGACGGCGAGCCCCGACTGGCGGAGGTGTCGAAGAGTGTCCCGGGCATGTACCGTATGACCCACGAGAGATGCCTAACGTCGTCGGGGTCGCCTCTTGCAGGAGCCCCGCAATTTCTGTGCGAGGGGGTCGAGCCATGGGGCGCGGCCGTGCGAAGGCCAAGCAGACGAAGGTGGCCCGGGCGCTGAAGTACCATTCCCCCGACACCGACCTCGCCGCCCTTCAGCGCGAGCTCGGGGGCCGGGCGCGCGGACCGGGTGACTCAGTGGATTCCGACGACACGTCCCAGTACGACGAGTACGGGGACGAGGTCGACGACTCAGACGAATCCGGCGAATCCGACGACGAGGACGACACCGACGAGGGCCGCTGGGCCACCCGCCGGAGCTGAGTCTCCCCTCGGCGCTCCAGCTCAGCGCGGGCGGTTGGTGAACTCCCAGAACGTCGGGAAGGCATCGGAGAAGGCCCGCCATCCCGGCTCGCCCTGCTCGCGCGCGCCCTCCGTGCCCGCGCCCTCTTCGCCCCCGCCGATCCTCGCACGCCAGGTCGCCACCGCCTCCGCCACGAGCGGGGCCAACCCCGGCGTGTGGCGGAGGCGCTCGATTAACTCGTCGGGCGTTGGGTCAGGTTCGGGCATGGTCGAGCACCCCTTCCAGGAGTGAGATCCGGCTGTTGTGGCAGTGCCGGGTCCGCGTGGTGTCGAACCGGCCGTGTTCGAAGTACCGGTTCGCGGCGTGGGCTCCGCCACAGAAGCCGAAGTAGGCGCAGGTCGCCCGGCACGCCTCTACCCCGGTGAGGTACTCGGCGAGCCAGCCGGTGGGCCGGTCCGCCGCGGCCGCCACGATCGTGTCCAGCGGGGCGTCCCGCACCGACCCGGCGGTGAAGTCCCCGTAGCGCTCGGATGAGAAGCCAGCGAGCTCGGGCGAGAGCAGCACGACTCCGCCGTCGTGGCTGATGGTCGGGATGGGGTCGTGCCGGCGGGGCAGCAGATCGTCCGCCTCGCCCGCCAGCGCGGCACCAGCGAAGCGGAGGGCCCACTCCACCTCCCGGACCTCCACCCGTGGGTCGCGCCGCCACGCCGCCGTCAGCTCCGCCCAGAATGCGCGGACCCGGGCAGCGTCGTGGGCGTTGGACCGCAGGTTCACGCCCTCCTGCTCCTCGAGGTTCACGCCGAGCACGCTCGGGCCGAGGTCGGTCACGAACTCGTAGAGACGAGCGGCCACCCCCGGGCCGGGGTCGGAGACCACTGCCAGGATCGCGAAGTCGATGCCCCGCCGGCGCAGCGCATCGATCCCCGCCAGGATCCGGTCGTACGCCTCGCCGCCCCCGCGCAGCACCCGACCCGAGGTGAGCTCGCGCGGCCCGTCCAGGCTCAGTCCGATGTGGACATGATGCTCGAGGAAGAAGTCGCACCACGCGTCGTCGATGAGCGTCGCGTTCGTCTGCACGTGATGCTCCACGCCGTGGAACGGCGCCATCAGCGCGGCCAAGTGCTCGCGCCCGGCGGCGAGTGGCTCACCCCCGTGCCACACCACGGAGAACCGCTCCGCCCGGGCGGCCCAGTCATTGACGCTGGCGGCCACCGCCTGCGCCACCGCGACCGGCATGCGCCGGTTCGCCGCCCGGTGCGGCAGGTAGCAGTAGCCGCAGTCCAGGTTGCACAGCGTCGTGGGCTGCATGATGACGTACGACGGGACGCTCGCCATCCCCCGCATGCCCGTGTACGCAGTCGCCGTACCGGCCCCTCCTCCCCCACCCAACCACCCGTGCCGGCCGGCCTCCCCACCCAGCCACCCGAGTGCCCACGGGGTCACCCCCGGGTGTGCGAGCCCACCATCTGGACGTCGCCGTTGCCCTCCACGATCTCGCCCGCGACCCAGGCATCCACCCCGCGCCCCTTCAGGAAGGCGAGGGCGCGCTCGGCGTCGTGGGGCGCGATCACCGCCGCCATACCGATTCCCATGTTGAAGGTGGCCTCCATCTCGGCCTGCTCGATGCGGCCACGGCGCGCCACCAGGTCGAAGATCGGTTGCGGCCGCCACGACGACCGCTCGATGACAGCGTCCACGTTCTCGGGCAGGATCCGCGAGATGTTGCCAGCGATCCCGCCCCCGGTCACATGGGCGAACGCCCGGACGTCCGCCTCCACCAACAGATCGAGGCAGTCCTTCGCGTAGATGCGGGTCGGGGTGAGCAGCTCCTGCCCGAGGGTGCGCTGGTTCTCGAACTCCTCGATGACCGAGTCCAGCCGCATGCGGGCGATGCCCAGCAGCGCGTGGCGCACCAGCCGGTAGCCGTTGGCGTGCAGCCCGGACGAGCCCAGCGCCACGACGGTGTCGCCCACCTCGACCCGGTCGGCGCCGAGGAGTCGGTCCTCATCCACCACGCCGACAGCCGAGCCGGACAGGTCGTACTCGCTCGGCCGCAGCACGCTCGAGTGCTCAGCCGTCTCGCCTCCGATCAGGGCGCACCCGGCGACCCGGCACCCGTCGCCGATGCCGGCCGTGATGGTCGCGACCCGGTCGGGAACCACCTCGCCACAGGACAGGAAGTACGACAGGAACAGAGGCTCGGCGCCGCAGGAGACGACATCGTCCACCACCATCGCGACGAGATCGATGCCGACCGTGTCATGCATGTCCATCTGTTGAGCAATGGAGAGCTTCGAACCCACGCCATCGGTGGCCGAGGCGAGCAGCGGCCGCTCCTGCCGGCTGGCGTCGATTCGGAAGAGCTGGGCGAAGGCGGCGCCGTCGACGACCTCGGGTCTGGCCGATCGCTGGGACGCCCGCCCACCCACGTCGCCCGCCCATGGCGCGGATTGGGGTGGCGCCGCGTCGGGTCGCGCCTGGATCGACCGGCCCGAGCGCGCGTACTCGCCCGGGCGGTGATTGGGCACATCGGTGGCGTCGGCGATCGCCCCGCCCACGCCATGCCCGCCCGTAACCGGAGGCAGCGACTCCAGGCGGTGGCCAGCCTTGCCGATCTGGCTCGGCGGGCGCGCCTCGCCGGCTCCCCGGCGCGACCGTTCCGTCCTACGCTCCTCACCGCGCGTGTTTGCGACCGCGGGGCTTGCTGGTGCTCGCTCCTCACCCTCGCGGCTGGTGCTCGCAGTGATGTTGCCGGACTTGCGCGCAGTTGATGCCACCGTGCTTCCTCCTGCGGACTGCCCCGCCGCGCAGCACGGCAGGGGCACCGGGCCCGCGGCCGGTGATCAGTGGCGCGCGGGCGCGCCGTTGGGAGCGGGTGCCTGTGGTGTGGGTGCGAGCGGCGGGCCCGGCTTCTGGTGCTGCTCTGCGAGCGTCACCGGCTCCCCCTGCCAGTTCCGCTCCGCAGGCGTCGCCGGCTCTGCCAGCCGATTCCGCTCCGCAGGCGTCGCCGGCTCTGCCAGCCGATTCCGCTCCGCAGGCGTCGCCGGCTCTGCCAGCCGATTCCGCTCCGCAGGCGTCGCCGGCTCTGCCAGCCGATTCCGCTCCGCAGGCGTCGCCGGAATTCGCCGCTGCAGTCCCTCCAGTAGATGCTTTCCGACCAGGCCCTCCTCGGGCAGGCCGATGGGGTACTGGCCGTCGAAGCACGCGCGGCACAGCCTGGTCCGCGGTTGCTCGGTGGCCGCGACCAGACCGTCAAGCGAGACGTAGCCGAGAGAGTCGGCGCCGATCGAGCGACGGATGCCTTCGGTGTCGAGCCCGTTCGCGATGAGCTCGGCCCGGGTGGCGAAGTCGATGCCGTAGAAGCAGGGCCATGTCACCGGCGGTGCGGAGATCCGTACGTGGATCTCCACTGCGCCGGCCTCCCGCAGCAGCCGGACCTGTGCACGCTGCGTGTTGCCGCGCACGATCGAGTCGTCGACCATGACCACCCGCTTGCCCCGCACGATCTCGCGCAGCGGATTGAGCTTGAGGCGGATGCCTAGCTCACGGATGGTCTGGCTCGGTTGGATGAACGTACGGCCGACGTAGGCGTTCTTCACCAGCCCGGCGCTGTAAGGGATGCCGGATGCCTCGGCGTAGCCGATCGCCGCCGGGATGCCCGACTCCGGCACGCCGATCACGATATCGGCCTCCACCGGGTGCTCGCGGGCAAGGGTGCGACCGACGGTGACCCGTGCCGCGTAGATGTTGCGTCCCGCGATCACACTGTCGGGTCGAGCAAGATATACGTATTCAAATAGGCAGCCCTTGGGATCCGGGCTGGCGAACCGGGTCGAGCGCAACCCGTCCTCGCCGATCGAGAGCAGCTCGCCGGGCTCCACCTCGCGGACGAAGCTGGCGCCCACGGTCTCCAGCGCAGCCGTCTCGCTCGCGACGACCCAGCCCCGCTCCAGCCGGCCGAGGACGAGGGGCCGGACACCCTGCGGGTCACGCGCGGCGTAGAGCGTCTCCTCGTCCATAAAGACGAAGCTGAATGCTCCGCGCAGCGTCGGCAGCACCTCGACGGCCGCCGCCTCCACCGACAGGTCGGGGTGGGCCGCGAGCAGCGTCGACACGAGCGCCGTGTCCGAGGTCGCGTCGTCCGCGAGGCCCAGCTCGGTCACCTGCTGGTGCAGCTCGGCGGTGTTGACCAGGTTCCCGTTGTGCGCCAACGCGATCGTGGCGGCCGGGCGGTCAGCGTCCGCGCCGAAGATGGTCGCCCGCAGGGTGGGTTGGGCGTTCTCCCAGTTCGAGGAGCCCGTCGTGGAGTAACGGGTGTGGCCGACGGCGATGTGCCCGCGCAGGCTCGCCAGCGTCGGCTCGTCGAAGACCTGCGCCACGAGCCCGAGATCTTTGTAGACGACGATTCCGGTGCCGTCGCTCACCGCGATACCGGCAGCCTCCTGCCCGCGGTGCTGGAGGGCGTACAGGCCGAAGTACGCGAGCTTGGCCACTTCCTCGCCGTGGGCCCAGACGCCGAAGACGCCGCAACGGTCCTGGGGACCCCGCTCCACGGGGTCGAGGTTGTGGCTGAGTCGGCCATCGGCTCTGGGCACCTGCCGCTCCCGTCGGATCGGTGGGTTGCACCGCCCTGAATGGACCCGAAGGCACTCGGCCTGCGGAACCCAAGGCGTCGCGACGGCCCTGGCGGGTCGGCGCGCTCTCGGTCTGTGAGTCTACGCCCGTCCGGTCTGGTTACGGTGAGCCATGATGATGCGGCACGTTGTAGTCGTCAAGGGTCACCGCCGTGGTCGCGGTCGCTCGTCAGTCTTGCTGGCAGCGTGCACAGGGGCTTAGATACCCGGACGTAACCGGCATACTCGCTTCGAGCCGCCGCGATCGCGGGCGTGTCTCGGCGTGTCGGGGCGCGGCTGGTCGGATGTGTCTGCGGATGCACGTTCCGCGTCGCATGCGCTGCACAAAGCGGCCTGTCGGATATAGCTGTGAATAGACTGACGAACTACGGCCGGGCGGCTCGCTGGGCGCCTAGGGCGGCTCGCTGGCCGGTTGGGGCGGCGACCCGACCAGAGGGAGGTACGGCGTCAGGTCCGCTCTCTGCCCGCTCGCCGATACCCGCCCCGCCGCCACCGCGTCCGCGAAGGACAGTGCGCCGGTCGCGAGGAGAAGAAAGGTGGCTGGGTCGGTCTCGACGACGTTCGGTGGCGTCCCGCGGGTGTGGCGGGGGCCGGCCACGCACTGCACCGCGCCGTAGGGGGGCACCCGGACCTCCACCGACCGCCCCGGCGCCCGTTCCCGCAAAGTGGCAAGCAGCCCCCGCACGGCGTCTCGCAGTTGGGCCGGATCGGGTGCGCCACCGGCGGTGATCGTCGCCACCAGCAACCGTGGGTCTATCTCGCGCGGCACGCTCCGCTCCTCGCCCCCGCCCCCAGATGGTCGCGACCGCGGGACTTGACGGCACCCACTCCTCGTCGCCCAATTGCCGCCGAATCGGTATCACTGCCGCGCATGGCAGGACGATACGGTTTCTTCCTGGGACGTCGGTGACCACCCTGGGTCGCGCGGACGGTTGTCGACACGGCATAGTTGCCTGCGGTGCACCCTGCCCCTCGGGGTGCGTGAGTTCGGGAGGACGTGGGCGATGAGACGCGCTCGCGCGTGGGCCATTCGCGCTGCAGTTGTCGCGGTCGTCACAGCCGCCGGGATCATCGGCGCCACCACCCCTGCCTACGCGCAGGTCATGATCGTGAACTTCACACTCACCGCGAGCAGCATCAACCCCGGTCAACAGGTCACCGCGAGGTGGACGGTCCGGTCGGACCAGGGGAATGTCGACGTGTCCGTCTCGTCGAACAACCAGCAGGTCACGTGTGTCTCCGGTGACTGCAACGTTCTCGGCGCCACAGTCGACCAAGACGGCGAGGACTTCGAGGCGGTATTCGAGGCGACGGGGACATTCACCAGCGACCAGCGGGTAGAGATCCGGGTCCGGGCCGGGAGTGAGCAGTCGTCCCCTCAACCGCTCACGGTCAAGGCGACGCCGACGGTGCCCGAGGTCAGCGGCAAGGTCACCGACCTCTACACCGCCGAGCCGGTCAAGGACGCCAGCGTCACCATGCAGGACAGCATGGGCGTGCGGTGGGAGAACTACCCGACCGGCGAGGACGGGTCCTTCAAGATCACGGGGACGGCGCAGAAGCCCATCGCCGCCGGCCCGCTGCACTTCGTCGTGACCAAGGACGACATCGAGGAGTTCGCCAGCCCGCCCATCACCGCGAACGCCAACCAGCCCTTGACCAACGTGTCGCTCAAGGTCAAGGTCCTGCCGACGGCGAGCGCGTCGGCGGCTCCTTCGTTGACCCCGAGCCTGAACACGGTCACCGCCGGACCGACGGAGAACCTCGCGGTCGGCGCGACTGACAGCGGGCTGTCCGGCTTCTCGATCATGTTGATCGTCGTTGGCGGCACGCTGGTGCTGCTCGGTATCGGCGCCATCGTTCTGCTCTTCGTCCGTAAGAACAAGGACGAGGACGGCCCGGGTGGCCCCCGGGGCCCGGGTGGCCGCGGTGGCCCCGGTGGCCCCGGTGGTCGTGGCGGCCCCGGCCGCGGTGGCCCGCCACCGCCTGGCCAGCGCCGCGCCGGACCACCCGACCGGACGATGCCGATGCGGCCGGGCTACGGCCCCCCGCGCCCCGGTGGGCCCGGCTCCCGCGACCAGACGATGATCGCCCGTTCGCCGCTCGCCGATGCTCCCACTCAGCTACACCGACCGGGCGAACATGGCCCGGGCGGATACGGCCAGCCCACGCACGGCGGGCCGCCCGCGGGCTACCCGCAGCAGCCCCCCGGTGGATATGGGCAGCAGTCCGGATACGGGCCACCGCCGCCCCACGGCCAGCCCGGTTACGGCCAGCAGCCGCCGCACGGCGGTCAGCCGGGCTACGGCCAGCCGCGCCCCGCGAGCGGGCCACCGGATCCCACCCGCCGTAACGGTGAAGGCCGCCGGGTCGACTGGCTCGACGACTGAGACGGAGCGCCGGCCGGCCAGCGCCCCCGGAGTGATCGCTGGCGCGACCGTGCCAGCGATCAGCTGACCAGGCCGGGCGGTCAGCGCACAGGCCGGGCGGTCAGCTCAACAGGCCCGGCAGTGTGGCCATGTGGGCGCGGCGGAGCTCGTCGAGGCCGACCTCGAAGAGCTCATCGAAGACGATGGGCGTCCCCGTCGGCGTGACGACGCCGAGCGCCATCTTCGGCACCTCCCGCTCGTCGGCGAGCGTCGCGAACGCCTGCTCCTGTCCCTTGCGGACCGAGACGACGACCCGGGCGGTCGACTCGGAGAACAGGTGCACGAACGGCGTCTGCCCGTCCGGGGGCAGCGCAACGTGTACGCCCATGTTGCGCCGCAGGCACGACTCGACGAGCGCTTGAGCGAGACCGCCCTCCGAGAGGTCGTGCGCGGCCGTCAGCAGCCCGAGCGACGCCGCCTCGGCCAGCAGCCCCGCGAGCCGCTGCTCCGCCGCAAGGTCGACCGCCGGCGGAGACCCACCGAGGTGCCGGTGGGTTACATGCGCCCACTCCGAGCCGCCGAACTCGTCCGTGGTCTGCCCAAGCAGGAAGATCGCGTCGCCCTCACTGGAGAAGCCCATCGGCACCCGCCGGGCCACGTTGTTGAGCAGGCCGAGGACGCCGACGATCGGGGTCGGATGGATCGCGTTGCCGCCGGTCTGGTTGTAGAAGCTCACGTTGCCACCGGTGACCGGGATGCCGAGCTCCGCGCACCCGTCGGCGAGGCCCCGCACCGCCTCGGCGAACTGCCACATGACGCCGGGGTCCTCGGGCGAGCCGAAGTTGAGGCAGTTGGTCACGGCGACCGGAACGGCGCCGGTCACCGCCACGTTGCGGTACGCCTCCGCCAGGGCGAGCTTGGCGCCGGCGTACGGGTCGAGGCGCGCGTACCGTCCGTTGCCGTCGGTGGCCAGGGCTACACCGAGCCCCGTAGATTCGTCGATGCGAATGACGCCGCTGTCCTCCGGCTGGGCCAGCACGGTGTTGCCGAGGACGTACCGGTCGTACTGCTCGGTGACCCAGCCCTTGTCGCACAGGTTGGGCGAGCCGACCATGCGCAGCAGGGTGTCGCGCAGCTGCTCTGGAGTCTCCGGTCGGGGCAGCGTCTCGGGACGGTCGAACTTCATGAGCTCGCGGTCGAACGGCTCGCGCATCGGGCGGGTGTAGACGGGGCCGTCGTCGGCGAGTGAGCCCGGCGGCACGTCCACGATGACCTCATTGCGCCACCAGATGCGCAACCGACCCCCGTCGCCCTCCGGCGACGTCACTTCTCCGATGGCGGTGGCGATCACGCCCCACCGGGCACAGATCGAGAGCACGACGGGCAGGTTCTCCGGCGTCACCACGAGCAGCATCCGCTCCTGGGACTCCGAGACGAGCACCTCCTCGGCACGCATCGACGCCTCTCTCAGCGGCACGAGATCGAGGTTGACCGCCATGCCGAGGCCGGCCGCCGCGGACATCTCCGACAGCGCGCAGGTCAGGCCCGCGCCGCCGAGGTCCTGGATCGCCGTGACCAGGTTGAGGTCATAGATCTCCAGGCACGCCTCGATGAGCAGCTTCTCCAGGAACGGGTCGCCGACCTGGACGCTCGGCCGGCGGTGCTCGCTGCCCTGGCCGAAGGTGGCGCTCGCCAGCACCGAGACGCCGCCGATGCCGTCGCGCCCGGTCTTGGCGCCGATGAGCACGACGATGTTGCCCGGTCCGGTGGCCGCCTTCTGCTGCAGCTTGTCGATGGGTAGCACCCCGAGACACAGCGCGTTGACCAGCGGGTTGCCCTGGTAGCACTCGTCGAAGACGACCTCACCGCCCACGTTCGGCAGGCCCAGGCAGTTGCCGTAACCACCGATGCCGGCGACGACGCCTGGCAGCACCCGACGGGTGTCCTCGTGGTCGGGCGCCCCGAAGCGCAACGGGTCCATCACGGCAACGGGCCGGGCGCCCATGGCGAGGATGTCGCGCACGATCCCGCCCACGCCTGTGGCCGCGCCCTGATGGGGCTCCACAAAGGACGGATGATTGTGCGACTCGATCTTGAACGTGACGGCCAGCCGGTCGGAGGCCTTCACCACGCCCGCATTCGCGCCGATCCCCGCCAGCAGACGGTCCGACGCCGGCGCCTTCTCGGCGAACTGTCGCAAGTGGACCTTGCTCGACTTGTAGGAGCAGTGCTCGCTCCACATCACCGCGTACATGGCCAGCTCGGACTCGGTCGGGCGCCGGTTGAGGATCTCGCGGATCCGGGCGTACTCGTCGACCTGCAGGCCAAGCTCAAGGTACGGCTGGAACTCGCCCCCGGTGTGCAGCGCCCGGGCGACGGTGTCGTAGCCCACCTCTCGATACCCCTCCGCCACCGGCAGAATCGCATCGATCGGCGGCAGGTCCTCGACATCGGCAGCCGCTGGCACGGCGACCGGCACCGGCACTGCGACCGGCTTCGGCGTCTCGGCCCGTACGGGCTCCGGAGCCGGCGGCTCGGACGCGACGGCGACCGGCTCCGCGAGCGAAACCTCAGCGACCGGGTCGGGCCCGACGGCGACGGGCTCGGCCGGCGAAACCTCAGCCACCGGCTCGGGCGATCTGTCGATCACAGATGGGTCCACTGTGGACCCTGGTGCCGCGGTCCGGGAAACGAGCTGATACTCCCGGGTGGCGACGTCGACCACCGGTGCCTCGAACACGGATGTCTGCGCCACGACCGGCTGCTCGTCGGTCGCTGGCTCGTCAGCGTCGACGACGTCAGCGTCGACGACGTCAGCGTCCACAACGTCAGCGTCCACAACGTCCGCGCCCACAACGTCCGCGCCCACAACGTCCGTGTCGACGATGCCGGGGGCGACCGGCGCCCGCCACGCCGCGGGCTCGGCCGGCGGCGACGGGGCCTCCCACGGCGACGGGGGCACTTCAAAGGCGGGTGCGACGAACGTCGGCTCCGCCGCCCGCGCGGCGTCGTACGCGGCCGGCGCGTCGGCGGCGGGCGGCGGCTCGGGCGTAACCGGAGCCTCCACATAGGCGCTGGGCCCGACGTAGGCCGGCGGGGCCTCGTAGGCCTTTGGCGTCGGGACCGCCCCACCCGCGGGGGCGTCGGGAGCCGTGCCCTCGGTCGGGACGTCGTTGGCGGCGGGCTCGCCGGAGGGCCACGGCGGGGGTGTCCACTCGGGCGGGCTCCAGGGCTCGGGTGGGGTCCAGGTGTCCTCGATGGCGGAGGCGTCGCCCCCACCGTTGGTGCCCTCGGCCGTGTTGTTCGGGCCGTGCGGAGGCGCGACCGACGCTCCGGCGTCAGGGCGCCGGCGCCACGTGAGCGCCGACAAGTCGACGCGCCGGCCTGGCTCGGGCGCGGGGTTTTCGGAACCATCCATGGCTATCTCCGGATTGCTCATGCCTGTCCTCGCTGCGTCGCCTGTGCTCGCCATTGCGGGGCTCGCCAGCGCTCGCTCCTCAGGCTCGCGACTGCCGCGGGCGGCCGTGACGCTCGTCCGCGCTGAGCCAGCTGATTCGCTCGCCTTCGCTCGCTCATGCGCCAGCGACCACCGGCGTCGCGCCCCGTTCCGTCAGGTGCCGAAGCAGCGACCCGAAGAAGCCCCGCCCGTCCAGCGATGGGCCCGTGAGCTCCTCGACCGCGTGCTCAGGGTGGGGCATGAGGCCGACTACGTTCCCGGCCTCGTTGCGGATGCCGGCGATGTCGCGCAGGGAGCCGTTCGGGTTACCACCCACGTACCGCGCGATGACCCGGTCCTCGGCCTCGAGCTGGTCGAGCGTGGCCGCGTCGGCCACGAAGCGGCCCTCGCCGTTCTTGACCGGGATCACGATCTCCTGGCCGGCGGCGAACGCGTTGGTCCACACCGAGTTGACCGAACCCACCCGCAACCGCTGGTCCCGGTTGCGGAAGTGCAGGTGCTGGTTGCGCACCAGTGCGCCCGGCAGCAGGTGCGCCTCGCAGAGGATCTGGAAGCCGTTGCAGATGCCGAGCACGGGCAGCCCGCCCCGGGCGGCGTCGGCGATGGACTCCATGACCGGGGCGAACCGGGCGATGGCGCCGCAGCGCAGATAGTCGCCGTAGGAGAAGCCGCCTGGGAGGATCACCGCATCGACGCCGTGCAGGGCCGGGTCGGCGTGCCAGAGCCGGACCGCCGTGGCGTCGCATCGGCGCACCGCCCGGACCGCGTCCCGGTCGTCGAGGGAGCCCGGGAAGGTCACCACACCGACGACAGCGCTCATACCGGCGCCTCCGCGGGAAGAAGCACGTCGGCGCTCATACCGCCGCCTCCGCGGTGTCCTCGAGGCGGACCGTGAAGTCCTCGATCACTGGGTTGGCCAGGAGCTTATCGGCGACGAGGCGGGCCTGCTCAAGATCGGGCGCACCCGCGAACTCGATCTCGATCCGCTTCCCGACCCGTACGGAGGCGACACCGGAGACCCCGAGCCGGGGCAGCGCACCCGCAAGCGCCTGGCCCTGCGGGTCCAGGATCTCGGGCTTCAGCATGACATCCACGACGACGCGAGCCACGGGCGTGCTCCTGACTGTGGTCGGTATTCCGCTCAGGCCCAACCGAGCCGGCCGCCGAGCAGGCTGTGGGCCTGCCCAGCGTACCGGGCCACGGCCCGGACGGATCACCGGCCAATCGAGCAGAACGTACCCGGACGGGCGGGAAAGGCATGACCGCCACGCTGCGCGTTGCCACCATCACAGGTGGGTCGGATCACGTGCCGACCAGCCGGAACACGATCGTCGTGTGAGGCGGCTCGACCAGCTCTTTCCCAGGTCACAGGATCGGGGGCGGGACGTAGGCGGCGGCGGTGGGGTGCGCGGCCACAACTGCGGCGACGCGGTCGGCGAGCGTCCGTACCTGGGCGGAGGCCATGCCCGTGAACGCGCCCGTGTCCGCAACCAGGGCCTCGATCTCCGCGGGGGGCACGCGGAGCCGCTCGTCGGCCGCGAGCCGATCCAGCAGGTCGTTGCCTCCGGCACCCTTCTCCCGCATGGCGAGGGCCACCGCGACGGCGTGCTCCTTGATGATCTCGTGCGCCGTCTCCCGCCCCACGCCGTGCCGGGTCGCCGCGACCAGCACCTTCGTGGTGGTTAGGAAGGGTAGGTACCGGTCGAGCTCGCGGGAGACGGCCGCGGGATAGGCGCCGAACTCGTCGAGCACGGTAAGGAAGGTGAGGAAGAGGCCGTCGGCGGCGAAGAACGCGTCCGGTAGGGCCACCCGCCGTACCACCGAGCAGGACACGTCGCCCTCGTTCCACTGCGCCCCGGCCAGCTCGGCCGTCATCGACTGGTAGCCGCGGAGCACGACGGCGAGGCCGTTGATCCGCTCGCAGGACCGGGTGTTCATCTTGTGCGGCATGGCCGAGGAGCCGACCTGACCGGCGGCGAACCCTTCGGTCACCAGCTCCTGGCCGGCCATCAGGCGGATCGTGACCGCGAGCGAGGACGGCCCGGCCCCCGCCTGCACGAGCGTCGAGACCGCGTCGAGGTCGAGCGAGCGCGGGTAGACCTGGCCAACGCTGGATATCACCCGCCGAAACCCCAGATGGCGCGCGACCGCCTCCTCCAGTGCCGCCACCTTCGCTTCGTCGCCCAGCAGGTCGAGCTGGTCGGCCGCGGTGCCGACCGGTCCCTTGATCCCGCGCAGCGGGTAGCGCTCGATCAGCCCGCTGATCCGCTCGTACGCGATGAGAAGCTCCTCGGCGGCCGTGGCGAAGCGCTTGCCCAGGGTGGTCGCCTGCGCCGGGACGTTGTGCGTGCGCCCGACCATCACCACCCCGTCGAACTCCACCGCACGGGCCGCGAGCCGGGCCAGTGCCGCGACCATCCGGTCCCGCACGATCTCGAGGCTGGTGCGGATCTGCAGCTGCTCGACGTTCTCGGTGAGGTCGCGCGACGTCATGCCCTTGTGGATGTGCTGGGTACCGGCGAGAGCGGTGAACTCCTCGATACGGGCCTTCACATCGTGACGGGTGACCCGCTCGCGGGCCGCGATGCTGTCCAGATCCACGTGGTCCAGCACCCGCCGGTACGCCTCGATGACGCCGTCCGGGACTGGCACACTGAGCTCGCTCTGGGCAGCGAGCACGGCGACCCACAGCCGCCGCTCCATCCGGATCTTCTCCTCCGGCGACCAGGTGGTGGTCATTTCGGGGGAGGCATACCGGTCGGCCAGAACGTTGGCGATCACGGGTCGCGGCGATGCCGTGGGCGGGAGAGTCGTCACCGTCTCATCGTGTCAGGCCCACAGCCACGGTCGCAGGCGTCGGGACCGAGCGTTCCGGTTCTCGTTCGCGGTCCACGACGGGGTCCGCGCGCTCTGGCCCGACCGAGACCGGGCCGACCGGGCCGACCAACACCGGGGCGAAATGGACCGGGCCGGCCGGGGCGACCGAGACTGAGGCAACCGAGACCACGGGGGCCGAGACCACGGGGGCCGAGACTGAGGCGACCGCAGGCGCCGGGGCCGCGGGTGCCGAGACTGAGGCGACCGACGCCGGCGGAGCCGAGACAGCCGGGATGATGGGCCGGGCCAGCCGCGCACAGATGTCCAGCTCGAGGGTGTCGCCGTTCCACAGCGGGCCCGTCGATGCCTGCGCGACGCACGGTATCGGCATCACTGCCCATCCGGCCGGCCGTGCCGGCGTCCATGCGCCGGTGGTCCGCGCGAGCCGTCGCGCGGACTGCACGATCCGCGCCGCCGCACGGCTCTGCCGCAGTGACCGCCACCACCGCGCTATCTCAGTGACGGCGCTCACCAGGCAGCGCAGCAGCATCGTCGAGGCCTCCTGCCGATGCAGCAGCAGTCCCCACGGTGAACATGTCGACGTCATGACCGTTTTCAGGTTCAAGAGCTGAACGGGAGTCGCCGGCCTATGGCTCCCCACGCCGTGGGAAACGCAGGTCTGGCTCGAAAGATGTGCCCCGGCGGAGGCGAAGCTAGCGCGACGCCACCAACGCCTGAACATAGTTGACTGGTTGCCGACTGACGGTCTGTCCGTGTGGTCGACTGTCCTCACGAGACGGTTGATCCTCACGAGAAGGTTGATCCTCACGGCGCGGTGGCACCGATGCTCGGGTCGACGACCGGTCCCGTTCCGGTGCCAGGCGTGACGGTCGCGGTCAGGTGCGCCGTCGCCGCACCGGTCCGGTGCAGCTTGTTCCAGCGCTGGGCCACCCCGGCCAGCGCCATCACCGTGGACCGCAGCAGCACCAGGTAGAGCAGTTGGCGGTAGAACAGCTGCTGCAGGGGCAAGGTCCACAGGGGACGGAGCGACTCCCGGTCGATCCGGAACGCGACGAGTGCCGCGACCAGCTGCAGCACCAGCATGCCAAGCCAGGCGAGGCCCGCCCCGAGGCGGTTGTTCACGACGAGTCCGTAGACGGTGAGGATGTCCACCAGCGGGGCGAGCAACGGAAAGATGACACTGAACGCCGCGATGAACGGCAGGCCAACGCGGCCAAACCGCCCCGACGGCCCGCCATCGCGCAGGGCGCGGCGGTGGACCCACATCGCCTGCATCGTGCCGTAGGCCCATCGATATCGTTGACGGAAGAGCTGACCGGGACTGTGCGGCGTCTCGGTCCAGGCGATCGCCTTGTCCTCGTACACCACCCGCCAGCCGGCTCGCACGATGGCCATCGTCAGGTCGGTGTCCTCGGCGAGGGTCCGATCGCTCACGCCGCCCGCGTCGGCGAGGGCCTGCCGCCGGAACCCGCCGATCGCGCCGGGGATGGTCGGGATGCACCCCATGACCTCGAAGAGCCGCCGGTCGAGGTTGAAGCCGATGACATATTCGATGTGCTGCCACTGACCGATCAGGCCGCGGCGGTTGCTGACCTTGACATTGCCCGATACGCCACCCACGCGCGGATCGGCGAACGGCTGCAGGAGCGTGCGCAGCGAGTGCCGTTCGAAGACGGTGTCGCCGTCGACCATGACGACGAGGTCGTGGCGGGCGCGCGCGACGCCCACGTTGAGCGCGTTGGCCTTGCCGCCGTTCGCGATCCGCACCAGCCGTACGTTCGGCAGGCCCAGCCCGGCGACGATGTCCGCCGTGTCGTCGGTCGATCCGTCGTCGACCACCACAACCTCGATCTCGGGGTAGTCACCGCCGGCGATCGACCGGACCGCAGCCGCGATGTTCTCGCGTTCGTTGAAGACCGGCATGACGACCGACACCGGACTGGTTACCGGTGGCCCCCACGACCACGCCGCGGAGCGACGCCGTCGGGCGTGCCGTCCCGCGAGGGCGAACATCAAGAGCGTCCGCACCACCAGCAGCCCGCCGGTGACGATGACGGCGATGCAGAGCCAGGTGAACACCCCGTCGGCGAATCCGACGGACAGCACGAGGACGCGTCCGCGCATGATCTGGGACGCCGACGCGTCGGCCGCGACCGGCACGTCGATGGCGGCGGCGGTAGCTTCGACGAGGTCGACGGGCGCGGGGCCGCCCCCGCTCACCGGGTAGCCGGCCAGGGCCTGGGAGGCCCGTAGCCCTTCGGCCGCGGTCAGGAACTGGTAACCCCGCTCCTTGAGCATCGGGATCACGATGTCGAGCGCGGCCACCGTCTGCGCGCGGTCGCCACCGGCATCGTGGAACAGCATCACCGCTGGGCTTTCATCGGCCGGCATCGACGCCGCCACGATCCGGTCCACGCCGGGTCTCTCCCAGTCGCGGCTGTCCAGGGAGCTCATCACGACCACATACCCGGCCCGCCCAGCCTCCAGGACCAGCGGCCACGTGACATCGTCCAGGGAGTCCGCGCCGGACGAGTACGGGAACCGCAGCAGCGGCGTCGTCTGGCCGACGGTCGCGGCCAACGCCATCTGGGTCTGGGAGTACTCCAGGCCACGAAGCCAGGGCGTCAGCGCCGCCATGTCGGGATGGGTGAAGGTGTGCACGCCGACCTCATGGCCCGCGTCGACCACCGCCTCGGCGATTGTGGGGTAGCGCGCCACCTGGGTGCCGACGACGAAGAACGTGGCCTTCACCTCGTGCCGGTCGAGTACGGACAGGATCTCCGGAGTCCAGCGAGGATCTGGGCCGTCGTCGAACGTGAGCACGACCGTCTTCGGCGGGAGCTGGTATGACGCCACCTGACCCGTCGTGGTGTCGATGTACGGCCCACCATGCAGGATCTCCTCCGGCACGGCGGATCGACCGAGGTCCGACTCCACCGATCCGTCGGCCGCGAACTCGGCGTGGATATAGCCTTCGTAGGTCATGATCGCGACGAAGGCGCCCACGACCAGTCCCACGGGCACCATCCATGCCCGTGGCCGGGGTGGTCGCCACCGTCTGATGATCCGGGCCGCCCCATGGCCGAGCCGCCGTAGTCCGGTGGTGCGCGGCGCATCGGGCAGCCGGCGAACCGCCGGACGCCGAGAAGTCCTCACGAGCCTTCCGCCACGGTCGTCTCGCGCCGCGAACCCGCCGGTGGCGGCGGTGGCGTTGCCGGCCTCAGCTCCGCCGGCGCTACGGGCGCGTGGCCGGGCGGACCGGCCCGCGGCGGTGCCGTGGGAGGCGTGGATCCGGATGCAGGCGGCGGTGCCGGTTTCGACGGCTTGGCGGCCGGACCCGGCGGTGACGCGTTCGGCGTGGGCGGGCCCGCCGTCGCCGGCGGCGCGGGTACTGCCGGCGGCAGGGTGGACTCGAGGGTCGCCGTCGACGAGCGCGGCGACGCCGGGCCGGGCCGCCAACCGTCGCGAGTGGACAACTCGACCGTGATAAGGGGTTCCGCGTCGGCCGGCGGCTGGGGCGGCGATGGCGGCTGGGTCGGGTCCTCGTGGAGCTGGTAGCGCCGGTCGTCGAGTTCGTCACGAGTGGCTGGGTGGGGATGGAGTTCATCCGCGTACGGCCTGACCGGCGTACCCACCACGGCGTACCCGAAGACCGCCAGGTAGAGGATGCCGGCGACGCTGAAGCCGTATGCAATGAGCCAGACGCGCCGGCGCCGACGACCAGTGGCATCGACGAAGACCGGCGTGTCCGGACGTCGTCTCGCCGCCGCGGCGCCGTCGGCGGGCTGTGGCTCAGGGTGGTGGTCCGGCATGCAGCGCCGGCCCTGGCGTACCAGGCCGTACGGCCGAGGCTCGCCCACGACGACCGCGACCCGAGGATCGTGCCGTACCAGCACACTCCGCCGGGCCAGCTCGGACAGGCGCACGAAGGCCCCGTTGACGCCGCGCGGCGCCCGGCCACGGCGGTCCCGCAGGCGGTGCCCGGCACTGGCGAGCACAGCGACCTCGTGCCAGTGCACGGAACCGCCCACGCCGGAGGCAGCGGTCGCCACGCGCCCCTGAACGGCACCAACGGCGGCATCGGCGAACGCGCGCCACAGCCCGTCCACGAGGCCCTCGCCCGGACGTGAGTCTCTGTCGATGAGACCAACGACGACGTGGGTCGGGTCCTCGCCGTCGGCGCGGCTACGGTCCCGGGCGAAGCGGTAGACCCGGTCGAGCATCCTTCCTCGATCCAGGCCGGGCGGGACGGTGAGGCACAAGAGGTCGGCGTGGGCCGGGGCCTGCTGCTCGCCTCGGTCATCGATGACGACGATCCGGATCCGGCGCCCGGGTCGCGGGTGCAGGGCGCGGGTCGCCGAGAGCGTAGCTGGCGTCGGGCTGATCAGCAGGAGCCAGAGGACGTAGGGAGCCGCCGAAGCTCCGTCTGGGCAGGCACCGCGACCATGGTCGGACGCGGCGCCGGCACCGGGCCGGGAGACCTTGCGGGCCGAGAGCACCGCGAGGGCCAGATGCCATACCGAGTAGACGGCGAGATAGGCGACCCGGGCAACCATCAAGGTCATGACCGTTCCGGGACGTTTGCGGTGGGTGAGACGGAGGACTGGGTAGGGGCATCGCCCGTGCTCAACCTAGGCAGACGGCCACGTCGGGTTCGCCGCCGCCAGCACAGATTCACCCGTACGGTGACCGACTACTCTCCACAGTGGAGGAAACCTGACACTCGCTGACTTCGGTACGGCGCAACGATCGTCGGCTCCGGCTCCGGCCGTGCCCCGACCTCACGCGGCCGTACGACCGCGGGGTCAATCGCGCGGGCGGCGACAGCGTACGTACGGATCGGTTGGCCAGCATGCCCAGAACCCGGACACCCGCGGTCGGGACCCAGCTGCGGGCGACGAGCTCCGACCAGCGACCGTCAAGCACCTCTTGGAACGGTCCAGCGCAGTATGGTTCGCCGAAGTTCACTGCCGGGACGTTCCGCCAAGGCGGGCGAGCGCGCTATGTTACGCGCCAGTAACCTCTTCCCCCCCGGAAAGGCTGAGCAGATGACTGCCGCGTTCTCCCTCCAGCTCACCGACGAGCAGACCGAGCTGCGGAACTGGGTGCACGGGTTCGCCAGCGACGTCGTCCGGCCGGCTGCGGCCGAGTGGGACGAGCGGGAGGAGACCCCGTGGCCGGTGATCCAGGAGGCGGCGAAGATCGGCCTGTACGGCTTCGATTTCCTGGCCAACGCCAACAACGACCTGTCCGGGCTGTCGCTGTGCCTGGCCAACGAGGAGCTCTTCTGGGGCGACGCGGGCATAGCCATGGCCATCATGGGCACCTCGCTGGCGGTCGCGGCGATCTTCGGCTCGGGCACCGCGGAGCAGCTGTTCGAGTGGGTGCCGCAGTGCTTCGGCGACGTCGACAACCCGAAGGTCGGGGCGTTCTGCTCCACCGAACCGGAGGCAGGCTCCGACGTGGGCGCGATCCGGACCCGGGCCAGGTACGACGAGGCCACCGACACCTGGATCCTCAACGGTTCCAAGGCGTTCGCCACCAACGGTGGCATCGCCAACGTGCACGTGGTGACCGCGTCGGTCGAGCCGGAGCTGGGCTCGCGGGGGCAGGCCGCGTTCGTCATCCCGCCCGGCACCCCGGGCCTGGTCGCCGGCAAGAAGCTGCGCAAGCTCGGCCTGCGCGCCTCCCACACCGCCGACATCTTCCTGGAGGACGTACGGGTCCCCGGATCCTGCCTGCTCGGCGGCCGGGACCGGCTCCTCGAGCGCCTGGCCCGCGCCCGCAACGGCCAGCGCGCCGGTGGCCAGGCCTCGATGCGCACCTTCGAGCTCACCCGCCCGAACGTCGGCGCCCAGGCGCTGGGCATCGGCCGCGCCGCCTACGAGTACGCCCTCGACTACGCCAAGGGGCGGGTCCAGTTCGGGCGGCCGATCATCGACAACCAGGCGGTGGCGTTCGCTCTCGCCGACATGAAGACGGAGCTGGACGCGGCCCGGCTGCTGGTCTGGCGGGCGGCCTGGATGGGCAAGAACGACCAGGCCTTCACGGCGGGCGAGGGCTCGATGTCCAAGTTGAAGGCGGGTGAGGTCGCCGTCGCCGTGACGGAGAAGGCGGTCCAGATCCTCGGCGGTGCCGGGTACGTCCGCGACCATCCCGTGGAGCGGTGGTACCGGGACGCCAAGATCTACACGATCTTCGAAGGCACCAGCGAGATCCAGCGACTCGTCGTCGCTCGCGCCATCTCGGGCCGCCACATCGCCTGACGCTCCGATCGTGTGACTGATCGGGTCCGCGGTGCTTCGTGCTGCGTGCCTCGTTCAAGGTCGGCGCTCGTTCAAGGTCGGCGCTCGTTCAAGGTCGGCGCTCGTTCAAGGTCGGCCCTCGTTCAAGGTCGGCGCTCGTTCAAGGTCGGCGCTCGTTCAAGGTCATCCGACCGAACCCGCAGTCACACTGCAGATCCTGTCGGATGATCTTGGTGTGGGTGATCTTGGTGTGGGTACGCCGGCTTTGGTGTGGGTACGCCAAAGCGCGCGCCCCGGGGGTGGGACGCGCGCTTGGTGGCGGTTGGGTCAGGAGGCGATGTCGGCGAACGGGCCGGTGCCGTGCACGGCGGCGATGATGTCGCCGGCCTGGGCCTCGTGCTTGGCGTAGTGGTCGGGGTAGGCCGAGACCTG
>JBQGBY010000160.1:0-14718 GCA_052038195.1 Micromonosporaceae bacterium
TTCGGCTCGCAAGCTCGCCGCTGAGCCCGAATGTTCGGCTCGCAAGCTCGCCGCTGAGCCCGAATGTTCGGCTCGCAAGCTCGCCGCTGAGCCCGAATGTTCGGCTCGCAAGCTCGCCGCTGAGCCCGAATGTTCGGCTCGCAAGCTCGCCGAAGTCCTCGGCAGCGGCGTCCTCGAGCTGCTGGGCCAACTGGGCCGGGGTGAGGTCCCCGTCGAGGAAGTTCTGCAGCAGCACCCACATGTGCGCGCTCGACCCGCCGCCGAACGCCTGGGGCGTCAGGTCGGACAGGTCGAAACGCAGGACGTCGGCATCGACGACGTCCTCGGCCAGGGCCCGCGTGGTGTCGTCCGGATAGGAGGCCGGATCCACGTTGAGGTTCGGGGAGAGGTAGCCGCCGCGGTTGGCCATGATCTGCGCCGCCGCGGGCGAGGCGAGGAACGTCAGCAGGGCGCTGGTCTCGGGCGTGTCCCGGAACGCCACCGCCTGGTCGCCGGCCGCCACCACCGCCGGCCCTGAACCGTCGATGGACGGCCACCGGAAGAACCGCGCCTCCCGCCCCACCGTCGCCTGGCCCAGTTTGCGGATCTCGACCGCGACGAAGTCGCCCTCGACGACCATGGCGGTGGTGGGTCGGGTGCCGAAGACCTCGGCGACCGCCTGGGTGAACGTCACCTGGGTCGCACCGGTCGCTCCACCATGGACATACCGCGGGGTTCGCCAGTAGTCGGCGAGGAGGTCCAGGGTCCGCACCACGGTGGGGTCGGTCCAGGCGATCTCGTGCCGGGCGAGTTGGTCGTACCGCTCCGGCCCGGCAATGCGCAGGTACGCGTTCTCGAACCAGTCGGTGAGCACCCATCCGTCGGCGCCGGCCGTGGCCATCGGCGTGATGCCGGCCTCGGTGAGGGTGCGGGACGCTTCGTGCAATTCGTCCCAAGTGGACGGTGGCGTGACGCCAGCCTCCTCGAAGGCGTCGGTGCGGTACCAGATCACGGACTTGTTCGCCACCTTGAAGTACAGCCCGTACAGTTGGCCGTTCACGGTACCGAGTTCCTGCCAGGCCTGGGAATAGTTCCTCCGTACGGCCTGGGCGGCCGCACCGGTGATGGGCACGAGCACTCCCCGGCGGGCGAACTCGGCGACCACACCCGGCTGGGGGATGAACGCGACGTGCGGCGGCTCCCCACCGGCGAGGCGGCTGTTGACGAGCACAGCGATGTCGGTGCCGCCCGAGGTGTACTCGACGGTGGCACCGGTCCGGCGGGTGAACTCGTCGAGCACGGCGAGGAAGTTCTCCTGTTCGGCGCCCGACCAGGTCGCGACGACGTCGACCGTACGGCCGCGGAGGTCCCCCAGCGACGGATCGGCCGGCTCACCCGCCGAGACGCCGCACCCGCCGACGAGGAGCAGCGCCACCACGGTGGCCAGGACCGCGAGTGGTGGCGCTTGGGGCATCGTTTCCTCCCCCGCACGGGACGTCAGGACAGTGTCACCTGCCGATGCCTGTGGCACCAGAACACCGGGCCACTGTGTTACGCAACCGATGGTCTCTTCACAAGATCAGTCATCCTAGCCGGCCGCCACACGGCTCTGACCTGCGCAAACGCTACTTGTGTGGCACGGAACAGCCCGCCGATCGTTGGGGTTGGTGAGCGGAAGTTGATGCAACCGTGACTGCGCGCCACACTGCTGTAACCGGGTGGAGACGGGACACTGTTTTCCGCCGTAACCCGCCGGCCACGCCTCGGTCACCGGTGCCCGGGGCGCGGGGAAGGGAGGGACGCCGTGGCGACCGTACCGGCGGCTCCCCCGCTCGCCGGATACACAGTCGCCCTCGCCACGGACCGGCGCAACCATGACATGGCCGGGTGGCTCGGGGCCGAGGGCGCCCGGACGGTCGGCTTCCGCGCCGTGCAGACCACACCGCAGCCCGAACCCGCGGCCATCGACGCAGCGGTCCGCGAGAGTGTCGCGGCGCCCGCGCACGAGGTCATCGTCTCCTCCGCGTTCGGCCTGCGGCTGTGGCTGTCCGCCGCCCGCCGCCAGGGCCTGCTCGGCGAGCTGGTCGCGGGCCTGTCCGAGGCCCGGTTGCTGGCCCGCAACCCGGTGACCGCCGACGGCCTGCGCGAGCTCGGTCTCACCCAGATCTGGTCCACCGCCGCCGCGACCACCGAGGACCTCTTCCGCTACCTCATCGCCCAGCCGGTGGCCGGGCGCCGGGTCGTGGCCCAGATCGAGATGGATGCCCACCGGGAGCTGTGCCAGGAACTGCGCTCGGCCGGCGCCGTCGTCGTCGAGGTCACCACCCACCAGTTCGGCCCGCCCAGCCACGCCGACGAGATCCGGCGCCTGAACGACCTCGTGGTGCGCCGCCACGTCGACGCGCTGGTCCTCGCCGGCCCAGCCGTGGCCCGCAACGTGCTCGACCAGGCGGTCGCCGACGGCGTCCTCGACGAGGTGCTCAACGCGCTCGTGCACGACGTACCCGCGGTCTGCCTCGGCCCGCTGACCGGCGCCCCCATCTCGGCCCACGGCGTGCCCGTGCTGCGGGCGACCGAGCCGGTGCCCCGGTCGCTGGCCGCCCGGGTGCTCACCGAACTCCCCCTCCGCGCCCTCACGCTTGACGTCGCCGGCCGGACGGTGGAGATCCGCGGGCAGGCGGTCGTTGTCGACGGCCAGCTCGTGCACGTCCAGCCGGGCCCGCTCGCGGTGCTCCGGGCGCTGGCCACCCACCCCGGTCGGGTGCTGTCGGCGGCCGAGATCCGGGGCTACCTGCCACATTCCTCCACAGTGGACGACCACGCCATCGAGATGGCCGTCTCCCGCCTCCGTGGCACTCTCGGCCATTCCGACCTGCGCGAGCTCGACCTCGTCCAGACCGTCATGAAGCGCGGCTACCGCCTCGCCGTCTGACTACACACTGTTACCGAACCCGCCCAAGCCGCGGGCCATCGACGGTGTTCGAGTCACTGTCCGTGACGTCCGGGCGCCGCACGGCCGCGCTTCACCGGGCTGGCTCCGGGCCCGGTCTAGGCTGCGGGCGTGGTGATCTGGACGGCCTACGGCGCGCCGGCGTACGAGCGCCTCGTCGAGGTCGTCGCCGCGGCCAAACAAGATGATCCACTCGCTCCGGTCACCATTCTCGTCCCGACCAATCTCTGCGGCATCGTGGCCCGCCGTCGACTCGCAGCCGGTGTGCGCGGTCGCCACGGGCGGCTGGGTGGGGGTGGAGGGCACGGAGTGCTTCGCGGCGTCGCCGGCATCGCGGTGCTCACCGTCGACCGGCTGGCCGAACGGCTGGCGGCGCCGACCCTCGTCGGCAGCGGCCGTCGCCCGGCAACCGGCCCGGTGCTGGCGGCCGCCTGGCGGGGTGCGCTCGCCGAGGACGCCGGGGTCTTCGAGCCGGTCGCCGGTCACCCCGCGACCGTACGGGCTCTCGTCACCGCCCACCGCGAACTGCGCGACGCGGACGAGGCCGGCATCGCCGCGATCGAGCGGCATGGCGGGCCGGTGCAGCGCGACCTGGTGCGCCTGCACCGCGAGGTCGTGGCCCGGCTGGCGGGCTTCTACGACGTGGCCGACCTGCGCCGCGCGGCACTGACCGTCCTCAGTGGACAGATCGGGCGGGAGATCGGCTCGGTGGTGCTGTTCCTGCCCCAGGACCTGCCCCGCGACGCCGGTGACCTGGTGCGCGCGGTCGCCGCCACGACGCAGCTCACCGTTATCGCCGGGCACACCGGCGTGCCGCGGGCCGATGCCGCGGTGCTCCGCACCGTCGGCCGGGTCGGCGAGCCCCCTGACCCCGCCGCGGGCGCACACGCGACGCCGCTGGCCACCGCGATCCGGCATGCCTCCGACGCCGACGACGAGGTGCGGGTCATCGTGCGCGAGCTGATGACCGCACTGCGCAGCCGGCCCGCGCACCGCGTCGCCGTCCTCTACGGTGCCGCCGAACCGTACGCGCGGCTCCTTGCCGAGCACCTGGCCGCGGCCGGGCTGACCCGCAACGGCGCCGGCGTCCGCCCGACGGTGGAGCGCACCCTGGCCCGGCTGCTGCTGGACCTGCTGGCCCTGCCGGCGCACGGCTGGCGGCGCGACGAAGTGACGTCGGTCATCGCCCGGGCCACGGTGCGGACCGCCGACGATCGGCGGCTGCCGTCGGCGATGTGGGAACGGATGTCACGCGAGGCCGGGGTGGTGGCCGGCGGCGACTGGGAGGCGCGGCTGACGCGGTACGCCACCGACCTGCGCGAGACCGCGCCGGCCGACGCATCCGACGGCTACCGGCGGTACGTGGCGAGTCGCGCGGCGACCGCGGAGGCGCTGCGCGACTTCGTCCTCGACCTGCGCGCGCACCTGGACCAGGGCGCCGCTCTACGCACCTGGCCGGAGCTGGCGCGGTGGGCGCAGCAGGCCTTCGCCCGGGTGACCGGCGACCTGCCCCGGGGAGGGCTGCTGCCCGAGGACGAGGTGCGCGCCGCCGACCGGATCCACTCTGTCCTCAGTGGACTCGCCGGGCTCGGCGCACTGGAGCGCAGCGCCGACGTGGAGACACTGCGCGGCGCGCTGGAGCTCGAGCTCGGCGATGACCTGCCCCGGCACGGCAAGTACGGCACCGGCCTGCTGGTGGCGCCGCTGTCGGAGAGCATCGGCCTGGACGCCGACCTGGTCTTCGTGGTCGGGCTCGCCGACGACCTCGTGCCCGGGCAGGTGGCCGCCGACGCGCTGCTCGACGACGAGGTGCGCGCCCACGGTGGCCTGCGCCCGCGCCGGGAACGCATCGACCGGGCCCACCGCCAGCTGCTCGCCGCGTTCGCCGCCGCCCGCGTGTCGATAGCGTCGTTCCCGCGCGGCGACCTGCGCCGCAGCTCGGCGCGGCTCCCGTCGCGCTGGCTGCTCCCCACCCTGCGCCGCCGGTCGGGGCGCCCGGACATAGACGCGAGTCGGTGGGACCGGGCCGGCATCGCCGCCGACTTCCTGAGCGGATCGCCGTCCTTCGCCGCTGCGCTCTCGCGGGCCCGGGAGCTCGCGAGCGAGCAGGAGTGGCGGGTGCGCGCCGCCACGTCGATGGCCGCCCAGGGTGGGGATCCGGCGGCCGCGCTGCCCGACGACCGGGTGGTCGCCCGGGCGCTGGCCCTCGCCCGGGCCCGGCGATCGGGACAGCTGACCCGGTTCGACGGCGACCTGTCCGGGCATCCGGTGCCGGTCCCGGGCGCGGACCATCTGACGTCACCGACCGCCCTCGAGTCGTGGGCGCGATGCCCGCACGGCTACTTCGTCGAGCGCCTGCTGGGCGTACGGCCGCTGGAGGCCCCCGAGGAGATCGTGCTCGCGCGGGCCATCGACGTCGGCAGCATCGTCCATGAGTCGCTCGACCGGTTCTACCAGACGTACGGTCATGCGGAGCCGGGCCGGTCGTGGACCACCGATCAGCGCACGGGCCTGCACGCCATCGCTCGTACCATCGCCGACACCTACACCGCGCACGGCCTCACCGGCCACCCGGTGCTGTGGGAGCGCGAGTTGGTGGGCATCCTCCACGCCCTCGACACGCTGCTCGACCAGGACACCGCGCTGCGGGCGGAGACCGGCCGCCGGCAGGTGCGGTCAGAGCTGCCGTTCGGCATGGGCGGCGAGCCACCGGTGGAGCTGGCGCTGCCCAGTGGCCGGACGATCCGCATCCGGGGCAGCGCCGACCGGGTGGACCAGACTACCGACGGAGCGGTGGTGGTCGTCGACTACAAGACGGGCAGCGACCGGTCCTATCAGGACATCTCCGAGGCGAACCCGACCGCGTACGGCAGCCGGCTGCAACTGCCCGTCTACGCCAAGGCGGCCCGCGCGGCGCTCGGCGGCGCGGACACTCCGGTCTCGGCCGAGTACTGGTTCGTCGGCCGCAGCACGAGCCGCATCGGCGTGCCGCTCACCGACGACGTGGACCGTATCTTCACCGAGACGGTCGACGTCATCGTGAGCGGGATCGCCGCCGGTCTGTTCCCGCAACGGCCGCCGCAGGAGGATTTCGGGTGGCTGGGTGGGGGCGGAGGGTCGGCACGGCATCATTTCGCGTTCGGCTGCCCGTCGTGCGACCCGGACGGGCTGGGCGCGGGCGAGGTGCGCCGGGCCTGGACCCGCAAGCGCGCCGACCCGCGCCTGTCCGCCTATCGTTCGGTCGTCGAGCCGGAGGAGGCGCAGTGACCACAGTGGACGCCCCGGCTCGGGAACTGATCCGCGGTGCCCTCGACCGCACCCTGTTCGTCGAGGCGGGCGCCGGCTCCGGCAAGACCCACGCCCTGGTCGGCCGCGTCGTGGCGACCGTGCTCGACCCGACCGATCCCGTTCCACTGCGGTACATCGCCGCCGTCACCTTCACCGAGAAGGCCGGCGCTGAGCTGCGCGACCGGCTGCGGACGGCCTTCGAGCGGGACGGCTCGCCGCCGGCCGAGGAGGCGCTCGACGAGCTGGACTCGGCGGCCATCGGCACGCTGCACTCGTTCGCCCGACGGATACTCAGCGAGCATCCGATCGAGGCGGGGCTCCCTCCGCTGATCGAGGTACTGGACGAGGTCGGGTCGGGGGTGGCGTTCGACGAGCGCTACGCGATCCTGCGCGCATCGATTCTCGACGACACGTCGCTGACCCCCGCCCTGCTGCTCGCGCTGAGCGCCGGGATGCGCCTGGACGACCTCCGGTCGCTCGCGCACACCTTCACCGACAACTGGGACCTCATTCCCACCCGGGTGCTCGCGACGCCCACGCCGGGGCTGCCCACTGTGGACGTTGCCGCGCTCGTGGCCGAGGGGCGGCGTATCGGCGCGCTGCGGGCCCAGTGCCGCGAGGCCAACGACAAGCTGCTGCCCATCCTGGACTCGGTGGCTACCTGGGCGGAGCACCTCGCCGCCGCGGCCGACGACCCGGCCCGGGTGGCGCAGCTGCGCGCCGTGCCCGACGGCGGCTGGAACCTGGGCCGCAAGGAGAACTGGGACTGCCCGGTCGCCGACATCCGTTCCGCCGGGAGGGCACTTCACCGCGAGGCGGACGCACTGCGCCGCACGGTGCTCGATGGCGCGCTGCGCACGCTGGCCCGGCGGGTGGGCGAGGCCACGCTGGCCGACGCCCAGGTACGGCGGGAGGAAGGGCGGCTGGAGTTCCACGACCTGCTCGTGCTCGCCCGCGACCTGTTGCGTCACGCGGTGCATGGCCAGTCGGTACGAGCGGCGCTGCAGCGACGCTACCGGCGGCTGTTCCTCGACGAGTTCCAGGACACCGATCCGATCCAGATCGAGCTGGCGGTGCGCATCGCCGGCGGCGCGACGGCCAAGGCTCCACAATGGACCGAGGTACCGGTGCCCCCCGCCGGTATCTTCCTGGTCGGCGACCCCAAGCAGTCGATCTACCGGTTCCGGCGCGCCGACATCGGCATGTACCTGAAGGCGCGCGAGCGCATCGGCGAGCGGGTCGTGCTCGACAGCAACTTCCGCACCGGTGCGTCCATCGTGGACTGGATCAACCACGTCTTCGGCCGGCTGATCACGGCCGAATCCGGCTCGCAGCCCGAGTTCCAGCCGTCACGCGCCGTACGGCCGGACGCTCCGGGCGGGCCACCGGTGGTCCGGCTCGGCGCGCAGGCCCACGACTCCGCACTCAACGCCGCCCAGTTGCGCGCGCTGGAGGCGGCCGACGTGGTGTGGGCCGTACGGTCCGCGCTGGCCGAGCGCTGGCAGGTACAGGACACCTCAACCGGCGCGCCACAGTGGCGCGACGTGACGCTGCCCGACATCGCCATCCTGCTGCCGGCCCGGACCTCGCTCCCGGCGCTCGAGGCGGCCCTCGACGAGGCGGGCATCGGCTACCACTCGGAGGCCAGCTCGCTGGTCTACCGGACCGGCGAGGTCCGCGAGCTGCTCGCGACGGCCCGCGCGGTCGACGACCCGAGCGACCAGCTGTCCCTGGTCACCGCGCTGCGGTCGCGGCTGTTCGGCTGCGGCGACGACGACCTGTGGACGTGGAAGCAGGCCGGCGGCACGTGGAGCATCCTGCGCCCACCGCCGTCGGAGCTGCCGGCCGGGCACCCGGTGGCGGAGGCGGTCGCCTGGCTGCGACGGCTGCACTACGACAGCGCCTGGCTCTCGCCGAGCGAAGTGCTCGGCCGTATCGTCGACGAACGCCGCATGCTCGAGGTCGCGGTCGACGCTGACTCCGGTGGCCGGCCCGCCAGCATCGCCGGCGGGCGGACCCGCGACATCTGGCGGCGGCTGCGGTTCGTGGTCGACCAGGCCCGGGCGTGGTCGGAGGCCGAGCACGGCGGGCTGCGCGCCTACCTGTCATGGGTGACCCGGCAGGGCAGCGACTCGGCCCGCGTGGCCGAGGCGGTGCTACCCGAGACCGACACGCAGTCGCTGCGCATCATGACCATCCACGCGGCCAAGGGCATGGAGTTCCCGGTGGTCATCGTCGCCGGCATGACCACCCAGCCCGGCGGCCGGCGCGGCGGCGTCGAGGTGCTGTGGCCGCCGCGTGGCGGGTATGAGGTACGGCTGCGCAAGGACTTCGCCACCGCCAGCTACGACACGGCGGCACCCATCGACGAGCAGATGGACGAGCACGAACGGATCCGGCTGCTGTACGTGGCCTGCACCCGGGCGCGCGACCACCTCGTCGTCTCCACCCACCGCAAGCAGCCGCGCTCCTCCGCGTGGCGACGCGACGAGCTGCGGCCCACCTCGGCCGAGCTGCTCGCCCAAGCCTGCGAGCAGGCACCCGGCATGGCCGCCCTCACCCCGACGGACACCACGCCGCCGCTGCCGTCGCCACCGCCGGTCGACCCACCGCCGCACCGTCCACAGTGGTCCTCCCAGATCCGGGACCTGCGCGCCCGTACGGCCCGGGCCAGCGCGGTCAGCGCCTCCCAGTTCGAGGGCACCGGGCCCACCCTCGTCGCGGCCGCGCAGACCGACGCGCTCGGTGAGCCGGTCGACCCGGGCCTGGCCAAGGACCCCCGCGACCTCGAACTGCCCCCGTGGCACAAGGGTCGCTATGGCACGGCGATCGGGCGGGCGGTGCACGCCGTGCTGCAGACGGTCGACCTCGCCAGCGGTGACGGGCTCGCGGACGCAGTGGCCGCCCAGGCGCTGGCCGAGGGCGTGACCGAGTACGCCGACGTCGTGGCGGGCCTGGCCCGGGCCGCGCTGGGTGCCGAGGTGATCAGCCGGGCGGCGTCGCGGCCGTTCTGGCGCGAGACCTACGTCGGCACGACAATGCCGGCCGACCACCAGGTCGTCGAGGGCATCGTCGACCTGCTCTACCGCGACGACGACGGCCTGGTCCTGGTCGACTACAAGACCGACGCCGTACCAGCGGCCGCGATACCGTCCAGAGTGGACTACTACCGGCCGCAGATGGCCGTCTACGCCGCGGCCGTCGAGGCGGCCGTCGGCGAGCCAGTACGCCGGTGCATCCTGCTCTTCCTCAGCCCCACCGGCGCCCACGCCGTCGAGGTCCCCCACCTCGCCGAGGCCATCGCCGCGCTGCCCGCGGTACTCGCCGCCGGCCCGTGACGGGCGTACGGCCTGCACCGGCACGGAGGTGCAGGCCGTACGGGCCTGTCATCCCTTGACGGCACCGCCCACGATGCCGCGGATGAAGTAGCGCTGCAGGCCGAAGAAGATGGCCAGCGGGACGAGCATCGACAGGAACGCGGCCGCCCCGAGCAGATACCAGCCGCCGCCGAGTGAGTTCACGAGGTTCGCCATCGTGGCCGTCAGCGGTAGGTTGTCGGGGTTGGCGAGTCCAATGTAGATCAGAGCCACGAGCAGGTCGTTCCACACGAACAGGAACTGGAAGATCGCCAGCGCCGCGAACGCGGGCACGCACAGTGGCACCGCGATCCGGAAGAACGCCGTGACGTGGCTGGCTCCATCGATCTGGGCCGACTCGAACAGAGACTTGGGCAACGAGCCCATGAAGTTGCGCAGCAGGTAGACCGCGAACGGCAGGCCGTACCCGGTGTGGGCGAGCCAGACCGAGAGGAACTGGCCGGTGATGCCCCAGTCCGCGAACGAGCGCAGGATCGGGATGAACGTCGTCTGCAGCGGCACCACGAGCAGGCCCACCACGACCACGAACAGCACGTCCCGGCCGGGGAAGTCCATCCAGCTGAACGCGTAGGCGGCGAACGCGGCGACCGCGATGGGGATGACGGTCGCCGGAACCGCGATGAACAGACTGTTGAGGAACGCCTGCCCGATGCCGGACTGGCCCACGACCTCGGAGTAGTTCTCCATGGTGAAGTGGTACGGCGGGAAGATGGCGGTCCACCAGCCCGACGACGAGAGCTCGGACTGCGGCCGGAAGGAGCTCACCAGCAGGCCGATCGTCGGGATCGCCCACAGGATCATCAGGCCGACCGCGACGAGGTGCAGCGCGATCCTTCCGGCGCGGCGGCGCTGGCGGGGCGTCTTCGGTGCGGCGGGGACGTCCAGGGGGCGCGGGAGGCGGCGCGGGGGAACGGTTGTCGTCATCGGACGCTCTCCTGGGCGCGAAACTGGCGAATGTTGAAGGCCATCACGGGGACGATGGCGAGCAGCAGCACCACGGCCACCGCGCTGGCCCGGCCGAAGTCCCCGAACGTGAACATCTCCTTGATCATCAAGTTGGCGATGACCTCGGTGTCGTAGTTGCCGTTCGTCAGCGTGTAGACGATGTCGAATGTCTTCAGCGATGTGATGACCATCGTGGTGCTCACCACGGCCAGCGTGGGGCCGAGCAGCGGGAAGGTGACCCGGCGGAACAGCTGCCACTCCCCCGCCCCGTCGAGGCGGCCCGCCTCGAGCAGCTCGGGGTCGATGCCCTTGAGCGCCGCCGAGATGATCACCATCGCGAAGCCGGTCCACATCCACACCATGATGGCAATGAGTGCGAATGTAGACATCCGTAGCGAGGGCTGCTGCAGCCAGGCCACCGGGCCGAGCCCGACGGTGCCGATGGTCGCGTTGAGCGTGCCGGTCTGCGGCTGCCCGGGCGGGCGGAAGTCGTACATGAACTTCCAGATGACGCCGGCGGCCACCATGCTGATCGCCAGCGGCAGGAAGATGATGCTCTTCGCCCAGGCCTCGTACCGCACGCGGTCGACCAGGATCGCGATGAGCATACCCAGCCCGACCGTGAAGAACGTCAGCAGCACCAGCCACAGCACGTTGTTGAACAGCGCACCGAGGGCGCCCCGGTTGGTGAAGAACCACTCGTAGTTGTCCAGGCCCGTCCACTCTGGACGCAACGGGCTGCGGCTCTGGAAGCTACGGATGATCGTACGGATGGTCGGGTAGATCAGGAAGAAGCCGAGGAAGCCGAGGGCGGGCCCGAGCCAGAACCACGGCCGGATCTTCGGCTGCCACCGCGGCGCCGCCAGCGAGACGAGACGTTCGGTGAGCCAGATGTAGCCGACCAGGGCGAGCGGCACACCCACCACCACCTGCAGGGCGGTGATCAGTTGCGAGTCCATCGATGCCTCCCAGCGCGACGGTAGGGGGACGAGCCGTGGGGTGGGCGGACCGTCCGCCCACCCCACGGGATCGGCCGGCTAGGAGGACGCGTAGGCGTCAGCCTGCGCGGCATCCAGGTCGGACAGAACCTGGTCCAGCGTTGCGCTCCCGCTGGTCAGGGCGACCATGCCGCGCCAGAACGCATCGTTCATCGCGGCCGGCATGAGGTCCGAGGCGTCGAACACGAAGGACTCGGCGTCGGTGAGGATCTGCGCGGACCGCTCGCTGATGTCGTCCGGGTAGCTGGTTGCGTTCTTGTTGGCGGACAGGGCACCGCCGCGCTCCACCCAGATGTCCTGCGCCTCCGCCGTCACCAGGTAGGCCATGAGCGAGCGGGCGGCCGGCGTGTCGTTGAACATGCCGAACAGGTCGCCCGCGCCCTCGACCGCGCCCGAGAACTGCGAGTCGATGTCCGGGAACGGGAAGAAGTTGTAGTCGGTGCCCGCCTCGGCATCGGCGAACCCGCCCAGGCCGGTGATGAAGCTGGCCTGGTGGTGGAACACGCAGCCCGGCGGGTCGGCGAACAACGGGTCGCCTGCGACCTCGAAGTTGGTCGCGGCCGCGGTCTGCTGGCCGCCGTAGGTGCTGCCCAGCACGTCGTTGACGAAGAGCTCGAACGCGTCGCGGATGGCCGGGTCGGTCCACTTGATCTCGCCGCGGTACCACTGGCCGTAGACCTCAGGGCCGGCGGTACGCAGCACGATGTCCTCGATCCAGTCGGTGGCCGGCCAGCCCGAGGCGGCACCGGACTCGATGCCCACGCACCAGAGGGCCTCGGCGGCGCCCTGGTTCTCCTCGCCCTGCGCCAGCAGGTCTTCCCAGGTCGCCGGCGGGCTCGCGCTGTAGTCGAACAGGGACGGGTTGTACCAGATCAGGCCCTTGACCGCCGCCTTGATGAACACACCGTACAGCGCTCCGTCGGTCCGGCCGAGCTCGACCAGCGCCGGCGCCGTGTCGGCGGTGTAGGTGTCGATGTCGAGCACGTCCTCCAGCGGTACGAGCGCGCCGGCCTCGGCGTACTCCACCAGCTGGCCCGGTCCGGGCAGGCCCGCGAGGTCGGGCAGCACGCCGGATGCGACGCCCGTAGTGAGGACCGTGTTGAGGTCGCGGGTACCGGTGTACTTGACGGTGGCGCCGGTGGCCTCCTCCCACGGCTGGACCATCGCCAGGAACGACTCCTGCTCGTCACCACCCCAGGTGCCGATCACGGTGACCTCGTCGCCGCGAATGTCGCCGTCGTCATCCCCCTCTGGGCTGGAGCTGCACCCGGCGGCCACCAGGCCGATGACGGCCAACGGGGCCAATCTTCGAATCCATGGACTCATCGATACTCCTCAAGCGGCTTCAGCGGCGCGATCGCGCCTTGATCGCGAGTCTCGTCGTCGCCGCTGGTGGCGCACTAGTACCTCGATGAATACGCAACTGATTCGCATAGGTGCTCACAAGATCGGCGCCTCCGGCATAGCCCGTACGGCCCCGGGGTCCGGCCCCGTGAGGACCCTCACCAAGTCGGAGCTGTCAATCCTTATCGCAGGACTCCGGCACCGCAGTCGGTGAGCGGACCGTCACCAAATCGCAACCTGATCCCCGTTTGGAGGCCGCGCATCCGCCGCTTACCGGACCGCGCCGCCGAACCACACCATGGCCTGCCCGTGCCCGCGGGTCCAGGCCAGCGGGCGCCCGTCCAGGGCCAGCACGTTGTGGTGGGCGTCGTCGGGCGGCTCCGGCAGATCTCCGTAGGGCAGCGCCCGCGGACCCTCGACGCAGACCCAGCGCCCTCGAATCTGCCCGACCAGGTCGACGAACGCCAGTCGCCGTTCGGTCGGCACCTGGTAGAGCACGGACGTGTGGAACACGACCAGCGTGGCACCGGCCGGTGCCTGGTCGACCAGCGACGGCAGGTCGTCGACCAGATCGCCCCGCACCAGTAGCGGTGGATCCGCCGCGGCGACGGCCACCGCCGCGCGCAGCCGTTCCCGGCGGTGGGTGTGCTCCGGCCAGATCAAGGCGTCGAGCCAGGCGACATCCGAAGGGTCGGTCACGTCGAGCGGGTTGAGGTCCAGTCCGGCCCGCCACACGACCTCCGGCAGCCGGGACGGTGGCGCCAGCCCGGTCGCCTCGCACTCGAGCACCGGTCCGCCGTTGCCGAGCACATGCTCCCCGTACTGGTAGGCGAACCGGTCGGGGTAGAGGCACAGGCCCGCCGATGCTCCGATATCGACCAGCGCCAACGGCTGCGGTAGCGCGGCGAGCACCGGTAGCAGAAGGGCACACCGTCCGGGCTCGTTCGTCTGCGTCGCCCGCACCAGCATCTGCTCCCGGATCGCTGGCCATTCGCGGACGACGAAGTCACTGAACGCCGCCGGGTCGTCGACGGGGCCGCCGAGCAGCCGGACGACGCCGAACAGGAGGTTCGGCTGGCGCTTGGCCAGCGGCAGGGTGTCGAGCAAGGCCAGGATCTGGGCGTCGCGACTGACCGCCTGGGCGAGGCGCTCGTACGTGGGCGACACCCCGCGCGCCTCCTTCTCGGCGAACCTGGTGTACTCCGCGGCCGTCGTCACGCCGCTCATCATCGCACCACGACGCGAGCACCGGATTGCCGTATCATCCTCGGTGTGTCCACTGTGGAGAATGAGGAGCTTGTCGGGGCGGTCGATGTGCACTACCCGGAGAGCGGCGGCGGGCGGGCGGCGCTCGTCCTTGCCGAGGAACCCACGTTCGCCACCATCGTCGACGAGCGCGTGCACTGGCTCGACACCGTGGCGGAGTACCGGCCCGGCAGCTTCTACGCACGCGAGCTACCGGCGATCCGCGCCGTGCTCGCCGGCGCACCCGCGCTGAGACTCCTCATCGTCGATGGTTACTGCGACCTCGACCCGTCCGGCCGTCCCGGCCTGGGTCTGCACGTCCACCGTGACCTGGGGCTTGCGGTGATCGGGGTCGCCAAGACCGCGTTCCACACCGCCACCCATGCCGTCCCCGTCCGGCGGGGGAACGCCACGAACCCGCTCTATGTCACCGCCTGCGGACTCGACATCGACGACGCCGTACGGCTGGTAGGCGCGATGGCGGGACCGTACCGACTACCCGACGCCCTGCGCCGCGTCGACGCCCTCGCCCGCGGCCACGCCATGCCGGCGACGTAACTGGCGCTTGGGGCTTCACCGTGTGGCTCAGAAT
>JBQGBY010000161.1:0-2282 GCA_052038195.1 Micromonosporaceae bacterium
CTCGTCCCACGGCTGGGGCTGCGTGAGGACCTCCGCCGGATCCCCGTCTTCGGGCTGGGCTGCGTGGCGGGGGCGGCCGGCATCGCCCGGCTGCACGACGTGCTACGCGGGGACCCGGAGGCCGTGGCGGTTCTGCTGGCCGCCGAGACATGCTCTCTCACGGTGCAGCGCGACGACGTCTCCACCGCCAACCTGGTGGCGAGCGCCTTGTTCGGCGACGGGGTGGCCGCGGTGGTCCTGGTGGGGGCGGCACGGGCCCGGCGACTGGGCCTGCCCGGACCCGACGTGGTCGCCACGCGCAGCCGTCTCTATCCCGACACCGAGCGGGTGATGGGCTGGGACGTCGGCGGCAGCGGCTTCCGGATCGTCCTGGCTGCGAGCGTCGCCGACGTCGTCGAGGCGCACCTGGGCGACGATGCGCGTGAGTTCCTCGACGAACACGGCCTGAGCGTCGGCGACATCCGGCGCTGGATCGCGCACCCGGGCGGGCCGAAGGTACTCGAAGCGACATCGCGGGCGCTGAATCTGCGCAACGGCGAGCTCGACCTCACCTGGCGGTCACTGGCGAGTGTCGGGAACCTGTCGTCGGCGTCGGTGCTGCACGTCCTGTCCGCGACTCTGGAGTCGCCCCCGGACGGCGGGGGAGCGGGGCTGTTGTTCGCGATGGGCCCCGGCTTCTGCTCCGAGCTGGTGCTGCTCCGGTGGCCGGCGCAACCATGACCGCTTACGTGCTGCTGGTCGCGGCCGTCGGGATCGAGCGGTTGGCCGAGCTGGTCGTCTCGACTCGCAATGCGCGCTGGGCGTTCGCACTGGGCGGTGTCGAGTTCGGCCGCGGTCACTATCCGGTGATGGCGGCGATGCACACCGCCTTCCTGGTGGCGTGCATCGCCGAGGTCGCCGTGGCGGACCGCCCGTTCCTGCCCTGGCTGGGCTGGCCGATGCTGGCCCTGGTGACGGCCTCCCAGACGCTGCGGTGGTGGTGCATCGCGACACTGGGCCGGCGGTGGAACACGCGGGTCATCGTCGTGCCGGGCCTTCCGCTCGTATCGACCGGCCCGTACCGGTGGCTGCGGCATCCCAACTACCTGGCCGTCGTGGTCGAGCTGGCCGCGCTGCCGCTCGTCCACACCGCGTGGGTGACGGCCCTGGTATTCACGCTGGCCAACGCGGCCGTGCTCGCGGTCCGCATCCCGGTCGAGGAACGCGCGCTGGCGACGGTCTCGTGATCGACGCGGACCTCATCGTGGTCGGCGGCGGCCCGGTGGGTCTGGCCGCGGCCATCGAGGCCCGCCTGGCGAATCTGTCGGTCCTGGTCTGCGAGCCGCGAACCGGGCCGGTCGACAAGGCCTGCGGCGAGGGCCTCATGCCGGGCGCGCTCCGGCTGCTGTCCCGTCTCGGCGTGGACCCGTCCGGTCGGGACTTCCGCGGCATCCGCTACGTCGGCGGCGGGCGTGCGGTCGAGCACCACTTCCGCTCCGGGCCCGGGCGCGGTGTCCGGCGCACCGTCCTGCACGACCAGTTGGCCGGGCGAGCCGCCCAGGTGGGCGTCCTGACGGTGCCCAGCAGGGTGAGCCTGGTGCGGCAGGACGCTGCCGGCGTGACCGTGGACGGCACCCTGCGCGCACGCTGGCTGTTCGCCTGCGACGGTCTGCACTCATCGATCCGCCGCCACCTGGGCCTCCAACGGCTCCGGCGCCGATCGGCCCGGTACGGCGTGCGCAGGCACTTCCGGATCCCCCCGTGGAGCGACGCCGTCGAGGTGCACTGGACCCCCGAGGCAGAGATCTACGTGACGCCGGTCGACGACGAGCTGGTCGGGGTCGCGGTGCTGGGGCCGAGGGAGGTGCGGTACGACCGTGTCCTGGCCTCCGCCGCCGGCGTGGGTGAGCGGCTGCGAGCAGCGTCGCCGGCGTCCGACCTCCGCGGCGCCGGCCCGATGTGGCAGGGCACCGTTCGCCGCACGGCCGGCCGCGTCCTGCTGGTCGGCGACGCCGGCGGGTACGTCGACGCGCTGACCGGCGAGGGAATCCGGCTCGGCCTCGCCCAGGCCAGGGCAGCGGTCGCCGCCGTGGCGTCCGGCCGTCCGGCCGACTACGAGCAGGCCTGGCGGCGAGAGAGCCGGGACTACCGGCTGCTCACCGCGGCGCTCGTGACCGCTGCCGGCCGTCCCGGCGTCCGGTCGCGGATCGTCCCGCTGGCCCACCGGCTGCCCCGCGTGTACGGCGCGATAATCGAGCGGCTCGCGGCCTGAGCGACCGAGCCCGTGGGAAGTACGACCGGGA
>JBQGBY010000162.1:0-7230 GCA_052038195.1 Micromonosporaceae bacterium
CAAGACCCGCAGTGTGACTTCAGTTCCGGTCGGATGACCTTGGTGGCGACGCGCGTGGGGCGATGCAGTCACCCGGCCATCATGCTCACCCGACGCCGAAACGATCACTGAGGGGTTGCTCGGCGCGCAGCGGTGGCTGGCCTCGACGGGATCGCCCGCGAGAGGAGGTACAGCAGGCCGGCCTGGGCGGCCGCGACGGTGTGAACGGCGATCCGCTCCGGCGTCACCACGCCCTGCAGCACGTCGACCGCGCTGATCGCGGCAAAGCACAGCACGAGGGTCCCCAGGACCGGCGCGAAGACCCGGGCCTGCTCCGGGTAGCAGGCGGCGATGAGCAGCCCGACGGCCAGCGCTACGTCGAAGGCCGCCACCTCCCGACCGGCATGCGCCTCGTGCCCGACCGCGCCGAGGAGGTCGGGCGCCGCGAGGACCAGTTGCAGCGCGGCGAGCACTCCGAGACACCATCGGAGCGCGACCAGGGCCGCCCGGCGCGGGGGCCGCGCCGGTTCCGGCAGCGCCCCCTCCTTGCGCGCCGCGGTGAGGATGCGGGCCGTGAGGTCCGGCACCCGTACGGGCTGGAGCCGCACGGCCCGGGTGACACGCTCCGCCCCGGCGAGCCAGTCCCGGCATCGCGGGCAACTGTCGAGATGGGCATCCACCGCCGGGGCGGGCTGGATGGACTCCTCCCCGTCGAGGCGGGCCGAGAGGGCGGTCCGGGCCGTGTCGCATCGCATGCTGGGTAGTCCGCCCGCGCCGCCGGATAGTTCCGGCGGGCGGTAGTCCTGACCCACCACAGAGGCTTCCGCCCGGAGACCGATCCATAGCGGTAGGTGACTTGGTTGGCGTAGCGTTTCCGGCCGTGACCGTCGACTCCGCACCGGACGAGGCGACGCGGCGCGCCCTGGTGGCCCGGTCCGGTGACCCGGTCGCGGCGGCGGAGCTCGTCCGGGCGACCCAGGCCGAGGTGTGGCGGTTCTGTGCGTCCCTTGTGGACGCTGCCGCGGCCGACGATCTCACGCAGGAGACGTACCTGCGCGCCTTCCGGGCCCTGCCGGCGTTCGAGGGGCGGTCCAGCGCCCGGACCTGGCTGTTCGGGATCGCCCGGCGGACGTGCGCCGACCACGTCCGCGCGTCGGTCCGGCGGCGGACGTTGCTGCGGCGGGTAGGGGCCGGCGCGACGGATGACACCAGCGACGACCCGTCCGCCAACGTGGGCGCCGCCGAGCTGCTGGAGCACCTGCGGCCGGCCCAGCGGGAGGCGTTCGTCCTGACCCAGGTGATCGGGCTCTCCTACGAGCAGGCCGCCCAGTCCCTCGGCGTTCCGATCGGCACGATCCGGTCCCGGGTCGCCCGCGCCCGGATGGAGCTCGTCGCCGCCGTCACCGCCGCCCTCACCGCCTGACGGTCCGGCGCCCGCCGAATGTCCCAGGCCCGCGCTACAGTGCCGGCCGGCCGGAGCCGCTCCCGGGACAGGGATGGGAGGTTCGAGATGGTACGCGTGGTGGCGGCGACCGTGGCGGATTGCGTGACATTGGCGGAGACGTCGACGCGTGCGTTCGATGGCGACGTCAGATACGGAGCCGACGGTCCGGGCGGGCCTCCCGGCTACGACTCGGCGGCCTGGCACCGGCAGGCCTTCCGCTGGGGCCGCGTCTTCACGCTCGTCGTCGACGGTCGGGTCGTCGGGGGTGCCATCGTGATCGTCAAGTCCGGCACGTGGGTCGAGCTCGGCCGGATCTGGCTCGAGCCGGAGGCTCAGGACCACGGCTGGGGTAAGGCGGCCATGCGAGGCATCGAGGCCGAGTTCCCGCGGGCCCGGCGGTGGACGCTGGACACTCCGACCTGGAACCTGCGGACGCAGCACTTCTACGCCGGCTGCGGCTACGTCGAGGTCGGCCGGACCGACGACGCCGTGCGCTTCGAGAAGGCACGCGTCTAGAGTACGTATCTCAATCTTTAATACTTTCGAAAAGCACAAGATCGCCGGAACCGCCTGGTTACGGTAGGGGCCGACATGAGCACCTACGTGAACCCGCGGTACACCGGCCGCCGGTCGGTTGACAGCCCGCCCGAGCAGGAGCCGGAGCGGCTGCGCCAGTCCCCCGTGCTGTGGACGATGCTTGGAGCGCTCACGGTTCTCACCCTCGTGGGCCTGCTGGGATGGCATCTGATGCAGGAGCCCCCGCCGCCGTCACTGGCCACGCCGGCGAGCGTGACCGACGACGGGGGCGCGCAGTCGGGGCTCGCCGTGGCGGGTGAGGGACCAACCACGGTGGAGGTGTACCTCGACTTCCTCAGTCGCGACAGCCGCACGGTCGACGCGGCGACCCGCCCCATGCTCGACCGGCTCGTGGCACAGAACCGGATCCGGCTGGTGTGGCATCCGCTCGGCTCGCTCGACGAGAGGACCAGCCCCGTCGGCTACTCCACCCGGGCGGCCAACGCCGTCGCGTGCGCGGCCGACGCCGGCAAGCTCCGCCCGTTCGCGGACACGCTCTTCGCCAACCAGCCGGCCGCAGGCAGCGCTGGCCTCTCCGACGACCAGCTGATGGAGCTCGCCGGCCCCGCCGGCCTCAACACCCCGTCGTTCGCCGCCTGCCTGCGCGACCAGCGGTACCGCGACTGGGTCGGGGTGGTCGACGCGAGCGCGGCCGGGCGCGGGGTGTCGGCGGCGCCCGCCATCTACGTGAACGGCACTCCCGTGGAGCGGTTCACGCCCGAGGCGGTCGCCGCCGCCGTCGGCTGAACCTCACCTGCGGGTGGGGGCGAATCCGTACGGCAGCTCCAGCCGATGACGCGCCATGAGCTCGGCATCGCCGAGGAGTGTCGCCGTCCCGCCGTCGGCGACGATCGTCCCACTGTCGATGATCACCGACCGGGGGCAGAGCTGCAGCGCGTACGGCAGGTCGTGGGTGACCATGAGGATCGTCACGTCCAGGCTGAGCAGGATCTCGGCCAGCTCCCGGCGGCTGGCAGGGTCCAGATTGGACGATGGTTCGTCGAGCACCAGGATCTCCGGCCGCATGGCCAGGACCGTCGCGACCGCGACGCGGCGGCGCTGCCCGAACGAGAGGTGGTGGGGCGCCCGGTCGCGGTGCTCGGACATGCCCACCGCGGCCAGCGCCTCGTCGACCCGCTCGGCCAGCTCTGGCCCGCGCAGCCCCAGGTTGGCCGGACCGAAGGCGACGTCCTCGGCCACGGTCGGCATGAACAGCTGGTCGTCGGGATCCTGGAAGACGATGCCGACCCGTCGCCGGATCTCGGCGAGCGCCTTCCGGTCGGCCGGGTCGACCCGCAGCCCACCGACCTCGACGCGGCCGCTGCCGTGGCTGTGTCCACTGTGTCCAGCACCGTGGTCGTGGGCCTGACCTCCACTGTGGAGGATGCCGTTGAGGTGGAGCACGAGCGTCGTCTTGCCGGCGCCGTTGGGCCCCAGCAGGGCGACCCGCTCCCCTCGGCCGATGGCGAGGTTCACCCCGCGAAGCGCCACGTGCCCATCCGGGTACGCGTAGTGCACATCCCGGACGTCCAGCGACGGGACGGCCGGGCAGTCCATCGGCTCGTCACACGTCGTCTCGTCGGTGACCGCTAGACCAGTCATTCCCCACCCCTCATCGCAGCACCGCGCTGACCACGATCATCAATGCCGCGAACGGCAGCAGCGCCCCCGCCGTCCACTGGCCGGCCCCCGCGCCGGACGCGTCCGCCACCGGCAGGCGACCGGTATAACCCCGCGAGACCATCGCGAGGTACACCCGCTCGCCCCGCTCGAACGCCCGCAGGAACAACGCCCCCACCCCGGTCGCGAACGCCTTGACCTGCCACAGGAACCGCGGGTCGTACCCACGGGAGACCCGGGCCACCCGCATCCGCCGCGCCTCCGCCGTGATCACCTCGAGGTACCGGATCATGAAGGTGGCGATCTGGGTGATGATCTGCGGGCAGCGCAGCCGGTCCAGCCCCAGGATGAGGTCCCGGGGCGTGGTGGTCGCGGCGAGCAGCAGGGAGGCGAGCACGCCCAGGGTGGCCTTCGCCAGGATGTTCCACGCGCCGTACAGGCCCTCGACGTGCAGGTTCAGGCCGAGCACCGGCACCGTCTCGCCGCTGCCCACGAACGGCAGCACCACGGCGAGGAGCACGAAGGGCACCTCGATGAGCGACCGTTTGAGCAGCCACCCCGCCCGCACTCCCGCCAGCCCCGCCACAACCGCCAGCAGGACCGTGTAGCCGGCGAAGGCCCAGAACTCCTCCCGCGGAGTGAGCACCACGACCACCGTGAACAACGCCATCGCGGCGATCTTCACCTCGGCGGCCATCCGGTGCACCGGCGAGTCGCGGTCGAGGTACAGCCCACCGCCCGCGACCCTCCGCTGTGGACGGTCCCGTTGCTCGACGTCCGTCCCCTGTGGAGGATCGCCGGCCGCCGCCCGCCGCCGGCTCCGCACCAGGTGGAAGACGAGGACCCCGACGGCGAATGTCACCAGCACGCCGGTGACGCCTGCGAGCCCGGTCGACACGGCGGAGTTGTCGAGGCCGGCGATGCCGTAATCGGCCAACGGGCCGCCGTCGAGTTGGTGATCCTGCTCCTGCTGAGCCATGCAGGTGCCGCCGGTGATCTCGCCCGCCTCGTTGACGGTGCAGCCCTGCAACGCCGTGGCGTCCAGACCGTCCGGGCTGCTGGCGGCGAAGTTGCTCACCACGCCGGCCAGCAGGAGCGCGACGACCAGACCACCGCCGAGGAACCACCCCAGCCGCTTGCCGGCGTGCGGACCACCGGCCACGGCGGGCTCCATCGGGCCGGCCAGCCCAGGCCGTACGGCCGGCGCGGCCGGGGCCCGGAACCGCCGCCACGCGTACACGAGGTCAGGGCGGACGCGGGCGACCGTGGCGACGGTGGTGGCCGCGATCAGGCCCTCCCCGATGCCGATGAGGACATGGACGCCGCCCATCGCCCCGGCGACCGTCGCCATCGACAGCTCAGTGGTGCCGCCGAGAGCGAACTGGAGGACGAAGCCCTGGGAGGACGCGACGACGCTGACGACCGAGGCCACGAACGCGGTGACGCTCAGCCCGCCGACCGTCCGGGGCAGCACCCGCAGCAGCAGAGCGATCAGGACGTACGCGGCGGCCGTCCCGACGAACGCCATGTTGCTGATGTTGAGACCGAGTGCGGTCAGGCCGCCGTCGGCGAAGAGAAGGGCCTGGATGACCAGGACGGTCGCCACACAGAGGGCACCCACCCACGGACCGACGAGCATGGCGGCGAGAGCGCCACCGAGCACGTGGCCGGAGACGCCGGGCAGCACCTGGAAGTTGAGCATCTGAACGGCGAAGAGGAACGCCGCGACCAGCCCGGCCATCGGCGCCAGTCGGTCGTCGAGGTCGGTGCGGCTGCGGGCCAGGCAGATCGCGAGCCCGATCACGGCGAGCGCCCCGAACGCCGCGGAGACGGGACCGTTGACGATCCCGTTCGCGATGTGCAACGCGACTTGCATCGACCCCTCCCCCCGGCCGGCCCCTTCGCAGACTATTGCCGGCTAGGCCTTGTTGCAAGTCTTTTGCAATACGGCGCCCTCCGCCGACCACGCGATGATCACGACGGTCTGGGGCCAACGGTAAGGTGCCGGTATGACAAGTCCGGTTCGTCTGCGGTCCGGCGACGCGGCTCCCGCCTTCACGCTCACCACCGACACCGGCGACACGCTCCGGCTGGCCGACCTGGCCGGGCAGCGGGTGGTCCTGTACGCGTACCCGGCCGCGATGACACCCGGCTGTACCACCCAGGCGTGCGACTTCCGCGACTCGCTGCAGTCCCTGGCCGCCCAGGGGCTGACCGTGGTGGGCATCTCCCCCGACCCGCCGGCGAAGCTCGCCGCCTTCCGGAAACGCGAGCACCTCACGTTCCCGCTGGTCTCCGACCCGGACAAGGCGGTGCTCACCGCGTACGGCGCGTACGGCGAGAAGCAGAACTACGGCCGTACGGTCACTGGGGTCATAAGATCGACATTTGTCATCGGATCCGACGGTCGCATCGAGCACGCCTTCTACAACGTGAAGGCTACCGGTCACGTGGCCAAACTCCGCCGCGACCTCGGCATCGACTGATCCCGCGGCACCCGCCCGACCCCCACCGGCGCGGTGATCCGAGTCGGGTCAGTGCACCGTAGACTTCACCGAGCGCGGGAGTGGCGGAAAGGCAGACGCGCCGGTCTTAGGAACCGGTGCCTTCGGGCGTAGGGGTTCAAGTCCCCTCTCCCGCACCGAGGCATCGTCGATCGCGTCGAGTGTGCCGGTCGCGGGTTACCCGCACGAGAGCGCGGTGACGGGGTCGCCGACGGCGATGGTGCCAGGGCCCTCGGGGATCAGGTACGCGGCGAACAGCAGCTCCTGGTCGATGTTGCGGTGCCGGCCCAGGGTGGGCAACGGCTCGCGGCCCTTCTCACCCGTCTCGGGATCGATGGTGGTAACCACGCACCGGTCGTTCGGCTTCGCGACCCGGAAGGGCACGTCGCCGACCCGGATCCGGCCGCCAGTCCACTTGTCCTCCACCCACGCCGTGGCGCCGGCAATGATGATGTTGGAGCGGAAGCGGGTGATGGGGACCCTCGCCTGCAGTGGGTCCGACTCCAGGATCAGGTCGTTCAGGGCCGCCAGCGAGGCCAGGTTCGCCAGCGACGCGGGATAGCCGTCGGCGAAGCTCACCGGCTCCGTGCCGTACGTGGCGTTCACGCGCCGACGAGTCGGGTCGTCGCTCCACACGAGCCGCACCGCCCGGTCCAATGCCTTGCTCAGCCACTCGTCGGCCTCGGCACCGGCCCGCATGGCCGGACCGGTGAACCGCCACACCGTCACGTCCATGAGCGGGGCGTCCGACGGGACCGGCACGGTGAGGTCAGGCAGCCCCGCCATCCGCAACCCGAGAGCACCGGTCCGCAGGCTCGGGTGGATCTGCGTCATCAGGGTCGTATCGCGTAGTGTCACCGCCACACCCGTACCGGCATCGACGACGAGCCAACGGCGATCGCCCGCCAACCCCCACGGCTCGACGTCCGCCCGGTCGATCTCCACCCGGTGGCACCCCTTGACGGGATAGATCGCGATGCTCTCCACGTGCACGGGGGTCACCCTGTCACACAAGTCCCGCCGACACCGACTGAGAATTCCGGCGACGCCTGCGGAGCGGAATCAGCCGGTACTTCCGGCGACGCCTGCGGAGCGGAATCAGCCGGT
>JBQGBY010000163.1:0-19770 GCA_052038195.1 Micromonosporaceae bacterium
TCACCAGGTCGATGACCCGGGTGGTCAGGATGTGCGGCTCGGTCTCCAACCGCAGCCGATCCTGCGGGTACAACGGCGTCAGCTTGTAGAACTCGGGACGGCGCTTGGCCTCCTCCGGGTCCATGCCGTTGATGCTGTCCAGCCGCACCAGCGGGTTGTACTTGTCCCGCCGCTGCTCGCCCTCCCGGGCCGACCGCACAGCACCCGTCACGGCGTCGCCGCGGCGCAGGCCGTACCGCTTGATCTGAGCCATGGACACATAGACGTCGTTCGGGCCGGAAAGGTAGCCCGACGTCCGGATGAACGCGTAGTTGTCGAGCACGTCGACGATGCCGGCGATCTGCACCAGCACGTCGTCCTCGGCCACCGTCGGCTCACCGGCGGTCGTCGCCTCGCCGCCCCGATCGCCCCGGCCCCGGCGGCGGTCGCGGAACCGGCTGCGACGACCCCGCCGCCCGCCGCCCTCGTCCTCGTCCTCACGGTCGACGTGTCCACGGTCAGCGACCGGCGTACGCCCGTTGCGGTCACCGCCGCGGTCGGCGCGCTCACCACCGTCGCGCCCGTTGCGCTCGGCGTGGACCCGCTCGGCACCGCCGCGCTCGTGCCCGTTGCGCTCCGCCCGCTCGGCCCGCTCGGCCCGGTCGCCGCGGTCACCCCGGTCACCCCGGTCGTAGCCGTTGCGGTCGAACCGCTCGCGGCGGTCGCCCTCGGTCGCCGGCTCGGCCGGGCGGGCGACCGCCTCGACCTCGACCCGGTCCTCCCGCGGCTCCGGCGGCCCGGCGGGACGCGATGCCCGGCGGGGACGCCGCTCCTCCCGGGCGGGAGCGGCCGGTTCGGCTACCTGACTCCGGACCTCGGCGCGCGTGGTGTCCGTGCGCGCGGCGACCTCCGCGCCGCGCCCGGCCGTAGCCGGTTCGGCGGTCGTCGCCCGGGCCCGGGGCACGCGGCCCTCGGCCTGGCTCTGCTCGATGGCGGCGATCAGGTCGCCCTTGCGCATCCGCGCGGTGCCCGAGATGCCCATGGACGAGGCCATCTGCTGCAGTTCGCCGAGCAGCTTGCCGGCCAGGCCTCCGGTCCGCCGACGGCGGCCCGCAGCCGATGCGTCTGAGGTACCGGGAACGTCCGACGTGACGTCGGTGGTGTCGCTCAATGGATTCCTTCCCTCGAAAAGCCCGCCAGTCCGGCTCGCATGTCGCCGGAGCGGCCCGCGCCCCGGGTGGCTCGCCAGTCGGTGGCGCCGACGGGGATCCGGTTCGCGGTCAACCCGCGCGCACGCGGCGTCGCGGGAGTTGGACACGGCCGCAACCTCTGCCTGCGAGTGCGAAGCCTTTCGCGTAGCTGCGGAGCGAATCACGCAAGCGATTCGCTCAGGGCTGCTTCCACCACAGGTGCGCTATCGGAAGGCTTGGCAGGGCTGCCGATGGGGCACGAGATTCCGGGGTTACAGCCAGCGCCAGCGGGGTTCCCGCGTCGGTCGCAATGCGTTGGTTGCAGTGGGTGACGGCTGGGTGTCGGGGTCCAGCGTAATCAACCCACCCGACCGGCGGCAACAGGGTCGCCCCCGGCGTGTCTGAACCCCAGCATACGGGCACCCGTTGGCAGCCACGCCCGGGGGTTGGCCGTCCAGCCCGGCGGTGGGTCGAGCGGCTGCCCGGCGAAGGCACCGGTCAGCGCCAGAACGCTCGGGCCGGCGCCGCTCATCACTGCCGGGACGCCCGCCTCCCGCAGTCGTGCAACCAGATCCGCCGTCTGCGGCATTCCCGGCGCCCGGTACGGCTGGTGCAGCCGGTCCTCGGTGGCGGTCATCAGCAGTTCCGGTGCCTGGGTGAGCGCGTGTACCAGGAGAGCCGCACGGGACAGGTTGAACACGGCGTCCCGATGCGGCACCTGCTCGGGCAGGGTCGCGCGCGCCTGCGCGGTCAGTCCGCGTTCGGCCGGCACGTACACGACCGGGCGCACCCGCGCCGACGGCTCCAGCCGTACGGCCTGGGCGCCACCCGTCGGCCCAGTCCAGGCGATCGTCAACCCGCCGTACAGGCAGGGCGCCGCGTTGTCCGGATGGCCCTCGAGCTCGGCCGCGAGGGCCAGCGCCGCCGGCAGGTCCGCCGCCGCGGGCGCGCCGCCGGGGCGACCGCTCCCGGTCGGCGAGTCCGCACGCCCGCCGCCGGCCGTACGGCCTGGGACCGCCGCCTCCGTGGGGACCGCGAGGGCCCGGGCCAGCAACACCCCGGCCACGATCGCGGCCGAGGACGAGCCCAAGCCGCGGGCGTGCGGGATGCGGTTGACGCAGGTCACGCGGAGGCCGGGCGGCGGCGCCAGCCCGAGCCGGGCGAACGTCGTCAGCATGGTGGCGACGATGAGGTGGGACCCGTCCGTCGGGACCTCCCCCGCCCCCTCGCCTGTGACCTCGACGACGAACCCGTCGGCCATGACCTCGGCGGTCACCTCGTCGGTCAGGTCGAGGGCCACTCCGAGCGCGTCGAAGCCGGGGCCAAGGTTCGCGCTGGTGGCCGGCACCGCGACCGTCACCGGTCCGGTGGGCCAGCCCCGCGATCCGCCTGTCATGGTCACATCCTGCTACCCGCGCGCCTCGTCGGACTCAGAGCCCTCCTCGTCGGGCGCGGGCGCGACGGGTAATGGACCGGCCCGCCCGGCCTCGCGCCGCGCCCGTCGCCGCGCGTACTCGAGCTGGGCGTTCACGCTGCGCAGGTCGTCGGCGGCCCACCGGGCGATGCGCTCGTAGACGTCCGGGTCGAGGCGCAGCAGCAGGCGCTTGCGCTCAGGCACGGGCGGACCTGGTTCCGGGAGCTGGCATGGTTCCGGGAGCTGGCATGGCCTTAGCCGTACAGGGTGCCGGTGTTGACCACCGGTTGGGCGGCGCGGTCGCCGCACAGGACGACCAGCAGGTTCGCGACCATCTGAGCCTTGCGCTCCTCGTCGAGCTCGACCACGTTGAGGTCCTGGAGCCGCTCGAGCGCCCCCTGCACCATGCCGACCGCGCCCTCAACGATCTTGGACCGGGCCGCGACGATCGCGTTGGCCTGCTGGCGCGCGAGCATCGCCTGCGCGATCTCGGGGGCGTAGGCGAGGTGGGTGACCCGGCTCTCCAGGACCTCCACCCCGGCCAGCTCGACGCGCTCGCGCAGCTCGGCGGTGAGCGCGGGGCTGACCGCCGAGCTGTCCCGCAGGCTCGCCCGGTCCTCGGTGTGCGACTCGTACGGGTAGCTGGTGGCCAGGTGCCGGACCGCCGTCTCGGCCTGGACCGCGACGTAGTGCGCGTGGTCGTCGACGGCGAAGACCGCCTTGGCCGAGTCGGTAACCCGGAAGACGACCACCGCGGCGATCTCGACGGGGTTGCCGTCGGCGTCGGAGACCTTCAGCCGGGTGGTCTCGAAGTTGCGGACCCGCAGCGTCACCTTGCGCTTGGTGGTCAACGGGGTCACCCAGTGGAAGCCCGCTTTGCGCACGCTGCCGACGTACCGGCCGAAGAACTGGATGACGGAGGCCTCGTTCGGGTTCAGGACCAGGAACCCGCTCAGGATCAGCGTATCGATGAGTGTCGCAGTCACGAGCAAGCCGACGAAGACGCGCTCGGCGTCCTCCGTGGCGCCTTCGGTGACGCCGTACCAGACCGGACCGGCAGCGACCGCCAGCGCGACCAGCAGCATGAGGAAACCGGGCAGGCGAATCGTTCGCTTTTCCATGAGGGGGACTCCTTGCTCCCAAGGGTGATATCAATATGCTAGCACCTGTCCGCAACCCGTCTCTCCGTGGGGTCGGTCGGGCCCTGCGCGGCGTTGGCCGGTTTGCGACGATCGGCCGGTGACCCGAGCGGAACCCGGCCGGACGTACGTCGCCTCAGTGGTGATCCCGGCCCATGACGAGGAACGCACCATCGGGCGTCTTCTCTCCGGCCTGGTCGACCCCTCGGTTGACGACCCGACCGCCGACCAACTGGAGATCGTCGTCGTGTGCAACGGATGCTCCGACCGCACGGCCGACGTGGCTCGCCGGTACGGCGTTGAGGTGAGAGAACTGGCGGAGCCGTCGAAGCAGGCAGCGCTGCACGAGGGTGACCGGGTCGCCACGACGTATCCCCGCATCTACCTGGATGCGGACGTGGAGCTCACGCGGGCGGGTGCGCTGCGGCTCGCCGCGGCTGTGGGTACCGGATCAACGCTCGCCGCTGGGCCGCGGCGGGTCGTTCCCCGGGACGGTGTCGCGCGCGTGGTGCGCTGGTACTACGACGTCTGGGAGGCGCTCCCGTCCATCCGCGCCGGGCTGTTCGGGCGCGGTGTCGTGGCGCTCGCGGAGGAGGGCGTCAGGCGGGTGCGGGCGCTGCCGCCGACGATGAGCGACGACCTCGCGTTCTCGGAGGCGTTCGATCCATCTGAGCGGGTAGTTGTCGATGAGGTCGCCGTGATCGTGCACCCTGCCCGCACCTGGCGGAGTCTCATCCGCCGTCGCGCGCGTGTGGTCACCGGAAACGTGCAGGCCGACCGCCAGGGCATCCGCGGTAAGGCTGCGCAGACAGATGTGCGAAGCCTGCTCGGAGTCGTCCGGCGCGATCCACGCCTGGCCGGCAAGGTCCCGGTCTTTCTCCTGGCCGGTGTGATGGCGCGCTCGCGCGCTCGCCGGGCGGTCCGGGCCGGCGACTTCACCACCTGGGAACGCGACGAGAGTTCACGCGTCGCGGCTGGAGGACCGGTCGACGCCTGACCAGGGTTCTCCGGCTATCCCGGCACGAGATCGGCCGTCATCCCCGGCACGAGATCGGCCGGACCGGAACCGGTTGGCCGTCGGCGTCCACCGTGACGATGTTCGCTTGCCACGCCGTGACCAATGAGCACTGGACATCCCGCGGACCGTAGCCCCAACTGCCGTCCACGATCGCCAGGTTCTGCACCGTCCCCGGCATCCCGTTGCGGAAGGGGTAGCCGCCGCCCTCCACCAGCAACCCGTCCACATCGATCGACGTGTTTCCCTGGTCTTCCGGATAGAAGAACGGAGCGGTTCCGAAGCACCCGTTTGTCTCAACCAGGATGACCGTGGCGCGCCGGACGGTGAGGTGGTCGCCGTCGTAGCCCTGGATCCCGTCACCGTGCCAGTCATTGCAGACGTCGGGAGGCACGACGCGGATGTACGAGTCCTCGACCACGACCGGCCCGCAGCCCATGCTCCGGCCACCGACGCGTAGGCCTTCGGGCACGTCGTCGACGACGACTCGGCGCATGGTGTATCCGCCGGTGCCGATCGCGGCGAGGTCGTGGTCGGTCGTCTCGGCGCTGCCCCCGAGGAAATTCGAGTCCTCGATGACGAGACCGTTCTTGCAGACGCTGAAGTCGTCGTTGAGGACATTCGCCCCGAGCGACTCTATGCGCCGGAGCGTGACGTTCGGCGCGTTGACATGAATCGAGCCGCCGATGAACCGGACGTCCTCGAGGACGGCTCCCGCATCATTGATCCAGTAGTCGCCCTGGATCTCGCGCACCGGCTGCCAGCCCGCCGGCAGACCAACGGAGGAGCGGGTGGGGAAGGCCCCCGGTTGCCGTGGCCCCGGCGGCGTGGACGGGGATGCCGGCGGCGTGCCGGTTGGACTGGCCGACGCGGACTGGTCTGGTGAAGCCGTGCCGGAGGGGGATTGGGTGGCCTCCGCCGAGGTCGGCTCCGGCTCAGATCGCGCGACGATGCTCACGACGGTGGCGACGAGTGCTCCCGCGGCGAGGACCGCCACTGCCGTCACGACGAGCGTCCGTCGCCGTGATCGCTTCGACGAGCGGGACTCGCCTCCGCCGGCGGTGGGCTCTGGACGCATCGACCGTGCCTTCCTGCAGTGGTGGCCGAGTACCCAAACCCAGCCAGGCGGCGTCACTGTGTCACGTGCCGGGTCAAGCGGCAAGGAGGGTGACGTATTCCCGTAAATGGCCCGTCTCAGATCGCATGAAACGGACGCCAGGAAGCCTATGTGACCGGCGCACATTTCCTGCCGATTCCGGCGCCGTTTCGCTCTTCGAGTGGCGTGAATCGCGGCCGGAGCGGCCGGAGCGGTCGGCGGGTCAGGCCGCGGCGGGTTCCGGTGCCACGGTGGTCGGCTCGCGACGCAGGAGACGACGGGTCACGAGGTACCAGACGATGCCGTAGCAGAGGGTGATCCCGCCGCAGACGGCCAGCGCCGCCCGCGCGCTCACGAGGTCCACCACGGCGCCGGCGATCAGCATGCTCACGGACATCGAGAGGGAGACGAGCATCTGGTCGGTGCTGAACACCCGGCCGCGCAGTTCGTCCGGCACCTCGATCTGAAGGCCGTAGCTCGACATCACCCAGTTACCGCCGCCCGCCACGTGCGCGACCGCGACGAGCCCCAGCACCAGAGCGAACCACGGGCTGACCGCGACCCCGAGGTACGCCGCACCATAGACAAACATCGAAATTGTGAGGGCCGGCATGAGCCAGTTCCGATGGGTGAGCAGCCGCCGGGAGGCCAGCGGTCCGACGATCACCCCCAGACCACGAGCGGCGAACAGCAGGCCGGTTGCGATGGGGCCTAGGCCGAACACGGTCACGGCGAGCACCGGAAACACCGCGAGCGGCCCGTTGCCAAGCCCGACCGCGGACTTCACGGTGACCAGCGATGCCACCCGTGGTCGGGCCCGCACGAACCGCAGCGCCTCGGCCACCTCCCGCAGCGGGCGTGCCCGCGACCGCCGGATCGTTCCGGTCGCCTGCAGCGGCCGGCGTACGCGCAGGACCAGCAGTGCGGCCACGGCCAGGCAAGCGATGGCGATGCCGAAGCAGACGTACGGGTTGAGGACCTGGCTCACCACCCCACCGAGCGACGCGCCGACGACGGCCATCGTGCCCCAAGCACTGCCGGAGAGGGCGTTGGCGGCCGGCAGGTCCGCGGCCGCGACCAGGTTCGGCAGGGCCGCGCTGGCCGCGGGTGAGTAGAACGCCTTCGCGGCCGCGGCCAACCCGATCGCCACCGGACCGAGCCACACGGTTTCCGGCGAGCGGACGAGGAGCAGCAGGGCGAGCGCGGCGATCGCGCCGAGGTTCGCGGCCACCATGAGCCGGCGCCGGTTCATCCGGTCGGCGAGCGTGCCCGCCAGCGGCAGCACAACCGCCCCGACGGCGGTGTCCACGGCGAGCGCGACCGCGCCGGGCAGCCCGCTGCCGGTGAGGCCCTGCAGCACCGACAACAGCGGGACAAGGACGAACCAGTCCCCACCGAAGACCACAGCCTCGGCGAAGAACAGGTACCGGAAGTCGCGGTTGCGCGTAAGGACCGCAAGGGTGGGCGCCACCTACGGGACGCTACCTCCCGCGCCGGAGCGGGTACGCGCGACCCGGCCGCGCCGTGGTATCAAGACACTTTCCGCCACGGCTTGCCCGCGGGTCAACCGCGGCCCATGCACCACACGGGGAGGGTCGACGTGGGAGATCGTCGGTCCGACGGACGTCGCTGCCGATGATCAGTGTCCAACGGGGGGATCTCGGCGCCCTGAGGCCGATCGACACTGACGCCTTCACCCGACGGTTCGCGGTCGAAGACCCGGTGCCCGGGCTGCCCTATCCGTTGCGCTACCGGGAACTGCTCCCCGACGAGTCACTGCCGGCCGGGGTGACGCCGGAGGAGACGCGGTCCCGGTTGGTGCAGGCCGTGGCGCTCCGCGACCGGTGCTCCGACGCCGACCGGGCCTCGCTCGACGTGCTGACCGACTGGTCGCTGGCGCTCGTCGAGGAGCACGGCCTGGTGGTCGGAGTGCTGCAGCCAGATCTGCCGGAGGACCTCCTGCACCCGGCGCCCGGAAATTCCAGCGACGCTTGCGGAGCGGAATCAGCAGGCAATTCCAGCGACGCCTGCGGAGCGGAATCAGCTCGCAACGCGGGCCGGCGCCGCGCCTTGACGCTGCGGGACCTGTGTGCCTCGGACGAGGCGGCCCGGGCCAACGGCATCGACCGCTCCGCCATCGACAGTGACGTCGTACGGCTGACCCTGGCCGCCCTGCTCGGGTACACGATCCACCTGCTGCACCGCAACCGGATCGTCTACAGCGACCTCACCCTCGGCAGCGTCGCGATCGGCGGGAGTCCACCGAGGACGGTCCTGATCGGCTGCGATCCGATGGCCGCGCTGCGGGACACCGGTCACCGCCCGTCACTGCACGGCGACACCGCCACGCTCGACACCTCCCGCCTGGCGCTGTGCGTCATCCGTGCGCTGGCCAAGGGGCCGGGCGCCACCCAGCTCACCGACCCGGGACGGGTGGGCGCTCTCCTCGGGCAGCCCGGCGTCGAGCTGATCGCGCGCGCGCTGCGACCAGCCGCAACGACGCCTCCGACCGCCGAAGAGATATCTGAATATCTGATCTCCCGCCGCGCCGAGTTGGCCCGGCAGGCCGGCGTGCTGGCCGACTCCGCATCCGGAGCGCAGGTCCACGGGCTGTCCCGGTTCGATACCCAGGCCCACGCGCGGCTGCGCCCACCTGATATCGCCGGGCAACTACGCGGGCTGCTGCCCCGGCTCAGCGTGCCCGACCTGCCAGTGCTGACGGCACCGCCGGTGGCGGCATCGTGGCCGCGACGGCCGATTGTCTCCACGGACGAGCATCCACCGCCGCGCCTGCAATCCCCGGCGATCGACCTCGACCTGGCCGGGATGAGCCCCGCCGGCCTGGTCTCCGGCCTCACCGACCTGAGCGGCACGCTCGCCCGGGCGTACAGCGACGCCAACCGGCAGATCGGGGACGCGCTGCGCGGCGGGTTGCGGACATTACAGGACGCGCTCGGGGTACACCTTCGCGCCCGTGACGACGGCGGCCAGCCCAGCGACGGCATAGCAGAGGGCGCCGCACGGCTGGCCCCCCACAGGTAAGGGAGACACCACAATGGACATCGGGACAGCGCTCGCCCGGCTGGGTGGTGCGGACGTAGAGGTGCTCAAGCAGACGACCGCGCAGAAGAGCCGGTTCATCCAGATGGGCCTGGTCCTGCTCTCGACGGCCGGACTGGCGGCGCTGTCCATGACATACGCCCTGATCGACGGCCTCCGGGCGCCCCTGGTCGGCGCCGTCGCGCTGGCCCTGGTGTGGGGTGTCGTCATCCTGAACCTGGACCGGCTGCTCATCATCACCATGCAGCCGACCAGCAACCGATGGCGTCTGCTCGCCATGGTGGCGCCGCGCATCGTCATGGCCGCGCTGCTCGGCATCGTCATCGCCACCCCACTCACACTGCGGATCTTCGAGGCGGAGATCGCCGCCCGGATGGCCCTCGACAACGCGCGCGCCGTGCAGGTGCTCGCGGAGGAGCGCGCGAACGACCCGCGCGTGGCCGAGCTGGCGGCCGTGAATGCGGACATCGCGCGCTACGAGGCCATCGTCGCCGGGAACGTGACCTACTCCTCGCCCATCCTGACCCAGGCGCAGGCCGAGTACGCCGCCGCCCAGGAGAACCTCGCGGCCAAGCAGGCGGCGTACGACCAAGCCAACCTCACCTGGCGGTGCGAGCGCTACGGCGAGCTGTGTGCCGGCGGCAGCGGCCTGCCCGGCGACGGAGCGCGGGCCGAGGTGGCGCTGGAGCGGCTCAATGTGGCCACCGCCGAACTGGCCGCGGCTCAGGCCGTACTGGACCAGGCCCGGGCCAACCTGACGGCGGCGCAGGACCAGGTCCGGGCCGAGAACGCGGAGCGGCTCGCGGCCGACCAGGCCGCGGCGAGCGCGCAGTTGGCCGAGAAGCGCGCTCGGCGCGACCAGCTCGAGCAGCAACTGGCGGCCCAGACGGACAGCGACGCGACCATCCAGGAGCAGAACACCGGGCTGCTGGCCCGCGTCGAGGCGCTGGACCGGCTCGGCGACGAGAGCCTGGCCGCGCGTACCGCCCATCTCTCGGTGGCGGGTCTGCTGTTCATGGTGGAGCTGCTGCCGGTGCTCGTGAAGGCACTCTCGCTCATGGGTTCGCCGACGCAGTACGACCGCATCAGTGAGCTGACCGACAAGCGAGCGGTGGACAACGCCGCGCGGCAGCGCAGCGGCGACCGGCGGCGGCAGCGCAAGGAGGACGAGATCGAGGACGACATGCTCGACCGCGAGATCACCCTCGGCAAGCGGGCCAACGCCCATGTAGCCGGTGAGATGGAGAAGGTCCTCGACGTCGCCCTACGCGACTGGAGCGACCAGGTTGCCCGGTCGGTCCACAGTGGACGCGCTGGACCGGATGGTCCGAACGGCTCCGGCCGGCGGGGCGGCGCCCCACCCCAGCGCGGGCCGGACGTACGCGTCTGGCCCGATCAGTGACCGGGTCACCAATGACTCCACACTGGACGCTCGCGGACCAGTGGACGGGTGTCGTGCTCGCGGTGGTGCCCACACAAGGCCTGCCCGTGCCAGCCGAGGAGCTCGTGGCGGCGCTGACCGAGGCGGTACGGTCGGATGTGATCGCCTTCGATCTGGTCACGGTCGGCCTCGCGCCGGCGCTGGACGGGTCGCCGGAGGGGGACGACACGGCGGTGGCGGCGCTGCTGGCCTTGGCCACCGGGCCTGGGCACTACGTGGCGCCGCGGGCCGTGTTCGCCTGTGTCGTCCTGGACGCTGACGCCGATCACGCCGACCGTTCCGCGCTCCGGTTGGCCGGCCACGCCCGACTGCGCCGCCTCAACGCCACCGTGTTCGCTCAGGTCGTCACCGGGGTGGAGCAGGGCATCGCCGCGATGCGGGCCGTGGTGGAGCGGCTGATGTCCGCCCACGAGCGGGGCCCTGACGTCGCCGTCGACGAGGCCACGTATCTGGTGGTCGCGCGCGGGGAGACGCTGGCGCCGGCCGCGGCGATCGAACTCCATGCCCTCCACCCCGACCCAGCCACCCGCAACGAATTCCATGCCCTCCACCCCCACCCAGCCACCCTTGTCGCGTTGGCACCGGCATCGGACGCGCCGCCCGCCCAGACACCGCTGGTAGAGGCGGCACTGCCGGTCGAGGCGGCACTGCCGGTCGAGGTCGTGCGGCCGGCGGCCGCGCCTCCGTTGGTGCATCGCGCGGATGGTCTCGCGCTGCGCCGGACCTCGCGCTGGCGACGGGCCCTCGACCGGCTGCGAAACGAGGAGGCGGTTCTGACCGAGCCGTACTGGCTCGACCATCTCGCCGCCACGGCCCCAGCGGCCGCCCTCGTGCAGTTGGTCTTCGTGCCGGACTACGACCCACCCCTGAAGGCGGTCACCAACCGGCGCCGGGCGGTGGCGCTCGCCCTCGACGATGCCCTCGCGCGGGTGTATCGCCACCCCGTCGCCGAGCACCCGCTCAACGTCGCGGTCGAGGTCGTGACCGCCAGCAGCCCGCTGGCCCGGTCCACCGTGCTCCGGCCCGCCGGCGTCCTGACCGTCGGCGACCTGCCCACTGTGCCGGTCGCATACTTCGACGTCTATGAGGCTGTCGATGAGCTCATCGACGGTCTGGACCGAGCGACGGGCGCCGTGGCCCGGCGCGGGATCGAGGTCACGGGCACGCATGTGGTCTTCCTGGCCACGTCGGCCCCCCTCTACCACGACGACGCCGCGGAGCACTTCGACGATCTGGTGCGCCATACGACGCGCGTCAGTTGGGTGCACTTCGGCGAGCTTGCGAGCCGAACATCCAAGCACAGCGGCGACGGCGAGATGCTCTCCGACGACTTCGGTGCCGCGGCCCCGGAGCGGCTGGGCCGCTACCGCGACCAGCCCGACATCGTGTACGAGGTGATGTGCGACGCCGAGGCGCTCTACGCCCTCCCCGACCCGCCGTTCGCCGACCCCGCCGACGATGCGGGCCCGTGAGCGACTCTTGGGCTGAGGGATTCTGCCTCAGGCGAGATCGAGGGCGCGGGCGGCGGCGAGCACGTCGTTGGCGATGGTCACCGGCGGGGGCGCCGTCGAGATCGCCCATTCGGGGTCCTTGAGGCCGTGACCGGTGACCGTGCAGACCACCCGGGAGCCGCGCGGCACCAGTCCCGCCGCCACCGACTGGAGCAGGCCAGCGACCGAGGCGGCGCTGGCGAGCTCGACGAAGACACCGACCTGGCGGGCGAGCAACCGGTACGCCGACAGGATCTCCCGGTCGGTGACGGCGTGGATCAACCCGCCCGATGCGTCACGGGCATCGACGGCCTTCGTCCAGGAGGCGGGGTTGCCGATCCGGATGGCGGTCGCGATGGTGGACGGCGACTCCACGACCCGACCCTCCACAATGGGCGCCGATCCACTGGCCTGGAAGCCGTACATCTTCGGCGTGCCGGTGGCGTGCCCGGCGGCCAGCTCCTCGGTGTAGCCCATCCAGTACGCGGTGATGTTGCCGGCGTTGCCGACCGGCAGGCAGTGGATGTCGGGTGCGTCCCCGAGCGCCTCGACGATCTCGAACGACGCGGTCTTCTGGCCGGCCAACCGGTCGGGGTTGACGGAGTTGACCAGCGCGACCGGGAAGTCGACGGCGATCTTCGAGGCGAGCGCGAGGCAGTCGTCGAAGTTGCCGTGGACCTGCAGCGGCCGGGCGCCGTGCACCAGTGCCTGGGCGAGCTTGCCGGTGGCGATCTTCCCGGCCGGGATCAGCACCGCGCAGGTGCTCCCGGCCCGCGCCGCGTAGGCGGCGGCCGACGCCGAGGTGTTGCCCGTGGAGGCGCAGATGATGGCCTTCGCACCCGCCTCGACGGCCTTCGATACGGCCACGGTCATGCCCCGGTCCTTGAACGAGCCGGTCGGGTTGGCGCCCTCGACCTTGAGGTAGACCTCGCAGTCGGTCCGATCCGACAGCACCGGCGCGGGCACGAGCGGCGTGTTCCCCTCGTACAGGGTCACGACCGGCGTCTCGTCGGTGACCGGCAACCGGTCCCGGTAAGCCTCGATCAACCCGCGCCACCAGTGACCAGCCCCGCTCCACCCGCCCGATGTCATAGGAGTTCCTCTCCCTCCACCCGCATCACGGAGGTAACCTCGCGGACGATCTCCAGCTGGCGCAGCTCGTCCACTGTGGAGGCCAACGCCGCGTCCGGCGCGGCGTGGGTGACGACGACCAGCGCCGCGTCCGCGCCGCGACCCTCCTGCCGTACGGTCTGGATGCTCACGTCGTGCTTGGCGAAGACACCGGCGACGACCGCGAGCACACCGGCCCGGTCGGTGACGTCGAGCGACACGTGGTAACGCGTCACCACATCACCCATCGACCGGATGCGCAGGTCAGCGTAGTTGGATTCGCTGGGCGCCCGCACCCCCGACAGCCGGTGCCTGGCGACGGCCACGATGTCGCCGATGACCGCGCTCGCGGTGGGCGCCCCGCCCGCGCCCCGGCCATAGAACATGAGCTGACCGGCGGCCTCGGCCTCGACGAAGACGGCGTTGAACGCATCGGTCACGCTGGCGAGCGGGTGGGTCCGCGGGATCATCGCCGGGTGCACCCGCACCGACACGGCACCGTCCACAGCGGACGCCACGCAGAGCAGCTTGATGACGCGGCCCATCGCCTTGGCCGAGGCGACGTCGGTCGCGCTGACCTCGGTGATCCCTTCGCGGTAGACATCGGCGGCCCGCACCCGGGTGTGGAAGGCCAGCGACGCGAGGATCGCCGCCTTCGCGGCGGCGTCGAAGCCCTCGACGTCGGCGGTGGGGTCCGGCTCGGCGTAGCCCAGCGCGGTCGCCTCCTCCAGCGCCTCGTGGAAGCTCGACCCGAAGGCGTCCATTCTGGACAGGATGAAGTTGGTCGTCCCGTTGACGATTCCCGTCACCCGGCGGATGCGATCACCGTGCAGCGACTCGCGCAACGGTCGCAGCAGCGGGATGGCACCGGCGACCGAGGCCTCGTAGTAGAGGTCGGCGTTGCCCTCGGTGGCGGCGTCGTGCAGGGTGGCGCCGTCCTCGGCGAGCAGGGCCTTGTTCGCGGTCACCACGCTCTTGCCGGCGCGCAGTGCCTCGACGAGCCAGCCGCGCGCGGGCTCGATCCCGCCGACGACCTCGACCACGATGTCGACATCGTCGCGCTTGACCAGGCCCAGGGTGTCGGTGGTGAACAGCGAGGGGTCGACGGGCAGGCTCCCCCGGTCCCGGCCGAGGCGGCGGACACCGACGCCGACCAGGCGCAGCGGCGCCCCGATCCGGGCCCGCAGGTCGTCGGCCTGTCCGTGCAGGAGGCGGACGACCTCGCTGCCGACGTTGCCGCACCCGAGCAGCGCCACATTCACCGACACGTCGGGCCCGCCCAGGCTCCGCCGGCCCAACTTGCCCTCTGCCACCTCTGCTACCTCACATCCCACCCACCGCTCGCGCACTCGCAAGCCAGAAAGCTACCCCACGTCGAGCGCGAGGAGATCGTCCTCCGTCTCGCGCCGGACGATGACGCGGGCCCGGCCGTCGCCGACGGCGACCACCGGCGGACGCGGCACGTGGTTGTAGTTGCTCGCCATGCTCCGGCAGTAGGCACCCGTACCGGGCACGGCGATCAGATCCCCCGGCCGGACGTCGGCGGGCAGGAACTCATCCTTGACCAGGATGTCGCCGGCCTCACAGTGCTTTCCCACGACGCGGGCCAGCATCGGACCCGCGTCCGAGGCCCGGCTCGCCAGCGTCGCCGAGTAGGAGGCGTCATAGAGAGCCGTGCGGATGTTGTCGCTCATGCCACCGTCGACGCTGACGTACGTCCGGATGCCATCCACGTCCTTGACCGTGCCGACCTCGTAGAGGGTGAACATGGCCGGGCCGACCAGCGCGCGCCCGGGCTCGATCGACAGGTGTGGCATGGCCAGGGACCGCGCCGCGCACTCCTGCTCCACGATCTTGAACAGGCGCCCGGCCAGGTCGCCGGCGGTGGCCGGGTCGTCCTGCGATGTGTAGGCGATGCCGAAGCCACCACCGAGGTCCACCTCGGACGGTTCCACGCCGAACTCGGTCCGGATCGCCTCCTGCAGCCCCAGCACACGCCGGGCGGAGACCTCGAAGCCGGACGTGTCGAAGATCTGTGACCCGATGTGCGAGTGCAGCCCGGCGAGCTCGAGCACCTCGGACCGCAGGACCTTCGCCACCGCCTCGAACGCGCGCCCGCTGGAGAGCGAGAAGCCGAACTTCTGATCCTCGTGGGCGGTGGCGATGAACTCGTGGGTGTGCGCCTCGACTCCCACCGTCACCCGGACCATCACCCGCGGCTGCACCCCGAGCTCGCGGGCGACCACGGCAAGCCGGTCGATCTCGTCGAACGAGTCGACGACGATGCAGCCCACCCCCGCCGCCACGGCCCGGCGCAGTTCGGCCACCGACTTGTTGTTGCCATGCACCTTGATCCGCCCGGGCGGCACACCAGCGGCGAGCGCGACCGCGAGCTCCCCGCCCGTACAGACGTCGACCGAGAGCCCCTCCTCGACCGCGACGCGCAGCACCGCCTTGGCACAGAAGGCCTTCGCGGCGTAGTAAATATCGGCGCCGCCGGCCGGAGCGTTCCCGAAGGCCTCGCGGAAGTCACGGCAGCGCGCACGGAAGTCGGCCTCGTCGAAGACGTACGCCGGCGTACCGAACGACGCCGCGAGCTCGCGAACGTCGACGCCACCGGCGACGAGCGCGCCGTCGCCGTTGCGCCGGACCGTCGTCGGCCACAGCGGACCGTACAGGGAGTTGATATCGGTCGGGGTGGACAACCAGTCCGGGCCCCGGGTTCCCAGGCTGCCGTGCAGCGCACCAGCCTCATGTGCGCGCATAACTGTGATGCCTTTCGCTCGCGACTGCGGGGCTCGCCAGGGCTCGCTCCTCGCGCTCGCCGGTAACCCTACATTCGTTCGGGGGCGGTTACGCCCAGCAGGCCCAGCCCGTTGGCGAGGACCACGCGGGTCGCCTCCACGAGCCACAGCCGGGCCCGGTTGGTCTCGGTCGCGGGCTCGCCGGATCGCGGCAGCACCCGCAGCTCGTCGGTGTCGTAGAACTTGTGGAAGGTGCCCGACAGCGCCTCCAGATAACGCGCCACCCGGTGGGGTTCGCGCAACTCCGCTGCCGTGGCGACCACCGAGGGGAACTCGGCGAGCGCCTTGAGCAGATCGCCCTCCCGCTCGTGCGAGAGCAGGCCCGGGTCGAGGTCGTCGCCCCGGGTGAACTCGAGTTCGGCGGCATTGCGCAGCACCGAGCAGATCCGGGCGTGCGCGTACCGTACATAGTGGACGGGGTTGTCGTTACTGGCCCGCGTCCACAGATCGAGGTCGATGTCAATCGGCGAGTCCGCCGAGTAGCGGGCCAGCGCATACCGGGCCGCGTCGACGCCGATCGCATCGACGAGGTCCTCCATCGTGACGACCGTGCCAGCCCGCTTGCTCATCCGTACGGGCTGACCCTCCCGCGCCAGGTTGACCATCTGTCCAATGAGGATCTCGAGGTTGCGGTCGGGGTCGTCACCGAAGCACGCGGCCATGGCGCGCATCCGGCCGACGTAGCCGTGGTGGTCGGCGCCCAGCATGATCACGACCCGGTCGAAGCCGCGCTGGCGCTTGTCCAGGTAATAGGCGCAGTCGGCGGCGAAGTACGTCATCTCCCCGTTGCTGCGCACGAGCACCCGGTCCCGGTCGTCGCCGAAGTCGGTCGTCCGGAGCCACACCGCCCCTTCGGCGTCGAAGACGTGGCCCTCCTGCCGCAGGCGGGACACGGCCGCGACCAGCTCCCCGCGGGTGTGCAGGTCCTTCTCGTTGAAGTAGACGTCGAAGGCGACCCCGAACCCGGACAGCGACGACCTGATCTCCTCGAACATGAGCTCGACGCCCTCGGCTCGGAAGACCTCCTGCGCCTCGTCGTCCACCAGGCTGAGCACGGCGGGGTGCTTGGCCACGACCTGGGCGGCGATGTCCGCGATGTACTGCCCGCCGTACCCGTCCTCGGGCGCCGGCTCACCTCGGGCCGCGGCGAGCAGCGAGCGCGCGTACCGGTCGATCTGCGAGCCCGCGTCGTTGAAGTAGTACTCGGTGGTAACCGAGGCGCCCGCCGCGCGCAGCAACCGGGCCAGGGCGTCGCCCACCGCGGCCCACCGCGTGCCGCCGAGGTGGATCGGGCCGGTCGGATTCGCCGAGACGAACTCGAGGTTGACGTTCTGCCCGGTCATCGTGCTCGACCGGCCGTACGTCTCGCCCGCCGTCACGACTGCCCGCGCCAACTCGCCGGCGGCGGCGGCGTCCAGGCGGATATTGAGGAAACCCGGGCCGGCGACCTCGACCGACTTCACGCCTGGCTGCTCGCCGAGCTTCTCGGCGATCGCCGCAGCAAGATCACGCGAGTTCGTGCCGGCCTTCTTGCCCAGCTGGAGGGCGATCGTCGACGCGTAGTCCCCGTGTTCCGGAACGCGCGGTCGCTCGACGCTGACCGATTCCGGGAGCAGGCCAGGATCGAGATCACGCTCGGCGAAGACGGCGCGGGCGGCGGCCAGCACGGCGCCAGCCAACTCGGCGGGAGTCACTGACAAATGCTATCGGGGTAGACTGTCGTCCCTGGCAGCGGTACGACCCGCGCGCCGTTCTCACATACCTGTCCGCCCCACAAGCCTGGCCCTCCGCGCCCGGCTGCTCCCGTGACGAGGCCCCATGAGCATCAGCACCGGCGATCCTTATCGCTCCACGCCCAAGAAGTCGACGACTCCGGCGGCAGCCGGTGGACCGGACACCGAGGGCGTGGACGCGCCCGCGGATGGACCCGTGGGGGGCGTCCTGCCGGTGAAGCCGCTCAAGCGGACGACCCGGCCCGCCTCGACGAGCGGCCAGCGGACGTCTACGAGCGGATCAAGCCGTACGGGCTCGGACAGTGCCGACCGTACGGCCTCGGACGGCTCCGACCGTACGAACTCGGACGGATCAAGCCGTACGGCCTCGGACCGCGCCGACCGTACGAGCGGTAACGGCACCGGCGCGGCCAAGACCGCCGGCACCGGGGCGGCCCGGGCGAAGACCAACGCGGCCAGGAGCGCGGGCACGAAGGCGGCGCCGGCCAAGGCCGCGGCGACCAAGTCCACGCCGGCCAAGACGGCGGCGACCAAGACGGCGGCGACCAAATCCGCGCCGGCCGCCAAGCCCAAGGCGCCGGCGAGCGAGGAGATCGAGAGCGGCGGCCTGTTCAGCGCGAGGTCGACCAAGCCCGCCACGAAGGCCACGAAGGGGAGGCCTCCGGCGGTGGTGGGCGGCGGCAAGGGCACCAAGGGCCGCCGGCCCGTGGCACCGGTGCGGGTGGCGCACAGCCGCAACTGGGGCCCGATCGCGCTTTTCGTCGCCACTGGTCTGGCGGCCGTGCTGATCATCGGGTACGGCTTGTGGCCGGTGTTCCGGGACAGCGTCAAGGCCAGCTGGCAGGAGCAGGTCGCCGCGATCGAGGGCCTCCATAACTACCTGGACGAGCAGTCGCAGTACTTCGACGCCACCCTGGCTTCCGGCAACCACCAGCCCGGTCTGCTGACCTACCCCGTGACCCCGCCGGTCGGCGGCCCGCACAACGCGCGCTGGCAGAACTGCATGGGTGACATCTACCCGGCGGAGATCGCCGAAGAGCACGCCGTGCACTCGCTCGAGCACGGCGCGGTGTGGGTCACCTACAGCCCTGACCTGGCGCCGGACGAGATCGACAAGCTCGCGGACCGGGTCCGCGATGTCGAGTACACGCTCATGAGCCCCTTCCCCAACCTCGACGCGAAGATCTCGCTCCAGGCCTGGGGTTACCAGCTCAAGGTCGACAACGCCGACGACGGCCGGATTGACGACTTCATCAGCGCGCTGCGCCGCAACGCGACGCGGGAGGACGGGGCGAGTTGCAGCGGTGGCATCACCGACGCCACCACGACCCCGCTCGACCTGGGCGGGATGTGATCGTCACCATGAGCACGGCGTACCGCCCCAAGCCCGGCGACCGCCCCGGCGACCGCCCCAAGGCCGGCGACCGCTCCGCAGCTTCGAGGAAGATCCGGACGGCCGCGACGGGACCTGAGTCCCGTGCGTCCAGGACCTCCGGAACCGGCGGACCCACCGGGGTGGCCCGGATACTCTCCCGCATGAATGTTTCACTCCGCGGCCTTTCGCCGCGCGGCAAGGTCACCCTCGCCGTCGTCGCCGCCCTCGTGGTCGGGCTGATCGGTTTCACCGTCGGCCTGCTCGTCGGGCGCCCCGGCTACCCCGGCGATGGCTCGGCCGAGGTCGGCTTCGCCCGGGATATGTCGGCTCACCACGCGCAGGCCGTGGAGATGGGGATGATCGCCTTCCAGAACGCCACGCACGAGGAGATCCGCGTGCTCGGCGGCGACATCGCGATGACCCAGAAGTCGCAGATCGGCACGATGCAGGGCTGGCTCACCACGTGGGGCGTCCCGACCAACACCGACGAGCGCCCGATGGCGTGGATCCCCGGCAGCGAGGCCATGCTCAACGGCAACCTCATGCCGGGCATGGCCACCCGGGAGGAGATCGACGAACTCCAGGAGGCCACCGGCGAGCAGGTGGACATCCTGTTCCTGCAGCTCATGATCCGCCACCACGTGGGCGGTTCACACATGATCGAGGGCGTGCTCGCGCAGGACCCGCTATCGATGGTGCGTGAGTTCGTCGAGATGATGGCGACGCATCAGGGCGGCGAGGTCGTCGTGATGCAGAACTACCTGGAGGAGCTCGGCGCCGAGCAACTCCCCGACTGACGCGCGCATTCAAGACCGTACGTAGTGTGGATCCACGGCCCCTCCACGGGCCGCGGATCCCCAAGATCTCGGAGACCGGCGCCGCCCGCGCGCTGCGCCGCAAACCCGCTCGATGGCATACCCGGAT
>JBQGBY010000164.1:0-47322 GCA_052038195.1 Micromonosporaceae bacterium
GAAGCACTTCCGCGACGCCTGCGGAGCGGAATCAGGAAGCACTTCCGCGACGCCTGCGGAGCGGAATCAGGAAGCAACTGCCGCATCTATGTGGAGGACCAGGTGGCCGCAGCGGCCGACGAGGACGCCCCGACGACGCGCTCGGCGCGCACCAACAAGCTCTGGACCGAGGTCCGGATCGACCCCGTCGAGATCGCCCTGCCGGGCGGAGTCGGTTACACCTTGCGCGCGTACCGCTCGTCCACCGAGATCGCCCGGCCGACGGTGGAGCAGCGCGCCGACGACGAGTCCGACGACTACGACGCCGCGTCGGCGGCGGTCGCGCGGCGGCGGCGCGGCACGGCCACCGACGAGGAAGAAGAGCTTGACGCCGACCTCGAGGCGTCCGACGAGGACTACGACGAGGACCTCGACGAAGAAGATCTCGAAGAGGAGGAGTCCGACGAGGAGGAGTCCGACGAGGACGAGGCGGAGCCCGCGCAGGAGGTTCCGGTCTTCCTCGGCCGTGGCGGGAAGGTGTACCTGTTCCACACTCCCGACAAGCTGGTCGAGTTCGTCAAGTCCGGTGCCGAGCACGAGCTCAGCCAGCTCGACTCCTGGGAGACGCTGGTCAAGCGGGTGACGACCAAGGACATCGTGCCGCTCGACGATGACACCTACGAGCTCGACCTCGTGGTGGAGAACCTGCGCGGTGGGTCGGACGTATGGGATGCCCCACTGATCCTGCGGGCCGGCGAGATCGCCCGCGACCTCAGCTTCGCGCTGCGCATCGACCCGGTTCTGGTGGCGCTGTCCGCGGGCACGCCGCTGGATCAGCTCGACGAGGCGCTGCGCGCCGCAGAGGCTGGCGGGGTCGGCGGCATGTTCGCCCGGCGCCGGCTGCGGAAGATCCCGGCCCAGCAGTCCTCGCTGGCCTGGCGCACGATCATCGGGAAGCTCTCCGCGGCCGCCGACTGGCGGGACTGACGCGGCCGATCGACCCGAGTGTCAGGCACCTGCGTCAAGAAAGACTGGCGTTACGTGCGCAGACCAGGGACGATCGGTCCGTAGCGCGGCCGCCGCCCCGGCCGGGGCGGAACGCGGCACGGGTCCCGCGAGTTCCAGCGACGCTTGCGGAGCGGACCAGCTGGCACTTCGGCGGGAGGGGAGGAGGTCAACGCGGTGGCGTTGATGCGGGTGTACTGCGGGGTGGCGACCGCCGAACTGGCGCCCTGGCTGACCGTCGCCGTCGTCGACGACTCCGGGCGCCTGCTGGACGTGCGCCATGTCAGCGACGATCCCTCCGGGTACGCCTCCCTCGTCGCCGCGCTCGCCGACCGCACCACGGGCACCTGTCCGGTGGCCGTGGACCACCACGGGCACATCGTGGCCCAACTGGTCGCGGCGGCCAGCCGTCCCCTCGCGGTGCCTGACGAGATGAGCCTGCACGACTTCACCGAACGGTTCGCCGACGAGAGCTCCTACGAGGAGATGCAGGCACCGGCGTCGCAGCGGTGCGCCGTGGGGTTGGCCCGGGCGGTGCAGGCCGGTGCGCTCTCCGCGACCGCGCAGAGTCCCTCGTGGAACCTGGACGAGCTCAAGCCCGTGCTCTCTGCCCACGCCGCGCTCGTCGCCGGTCGGCAGGCCTCGGCCGCCGCCCTCCGCGAAGTCTTGCGTGAGCTCTACCCGGCCGCCCTGCGCGCGTACCTCGACCCCGCGGAGCTCATCCCGCTCAAGGTGCTCGAGGCGTTCCCCGAGCCTGGTCTGCTTGGTTCGGCCCAGAGCACCCAGGCGGTAGTGGCCGAACTCGCCGCGACCGGTGTCACGGACGCCGCGACGGCCACGAACGCCGTCACCGCGCTCCGCGTCGCCGCTGAGGAGTCCCGTGGCCGGGCCAACCCGTACCTGGCCCAGGCGGCCGGGGAGGCCGTACGGCAGGCCGTGGCGGCGGTGCGCGCCTGCGATGCGGCGGTCCACGCGCTGGTGGCCAGCCTCGTCGACCGGCTGACCGCGGCCCTGGGCGGCGCTAGCGTGCACCCGGCCGCGGCCCCGGTCTCACCCGCCGTGCCGCGGCTCGCCGCCGACACCATGCCGGTTCGGACCCCGGTGAGTGCGGCCGCGCCCGACGCGGCGCATATTCCGGCGCCACGGCACGCTCCCGCCCACGCGGATGCGCAGTACGCGGCCAACGGCGCCGTCGCGTCCGCCTCGGCCAGCGTTCCTCGTCGCGGCGGCTGGGAGGAGCAGTTCGGCCCGCCGCCGGGTGCCCCCGCGCCGACGAGTCCGGCGCCGCCCTCGTACGGCCCGGACACGCTCTCCTTCAGCACGGACCCGCTCACCGCCCCGCTCGAAGGCGCCGTGAACGGGCACCGGGACGCCCCGCCGGCCGACGGAGCCGGCACCGACGACGACCTGCTGATCTTCTCGCAGGCGAACTCGGTGTGGTTCACGAACTCCGACGACGACACCCAGATCACCTGGACCAACCTCGCCTCCGACGACGGCTGGCGCGCCGCGGGCTTGATTGCGGAGCCAAGCGTCGGGCCCGACACGATGGCCGGCCTGCCGAAGCGCGTGCCCCAGGCGAACCTCGTGCCCGGGTCGGTGACCCCGGCAGGGTCGGCCCGGCTGCCGCGCATCGTCCGGGATCCGCGCCGCATCGCGGCCCACACGGAGGGCTACTTCCGCGGATGGCGGCGCGGCCAGGAGGTGGGCGGGTTCGCGGTGGGCCAGCGCGACCGCGGGGCCTGGGAGTTCAACCGTGAGCAGCGGGCCCGGCAGGGCGCGGCCAGGCTGTCATGATGCCGCCTCCGCGGGAAGACACATATCGGCGGTCGCAATGACGAGCATGGCCGGTGCCGGCACGGCGACCTACGCGAGCAACCTGAACTCACTGCTCGCCGGGATGATCGCCCGTACGCCCGGCGCCGTGCACGCCGTCATGGCCACTGTGGACGGAGTACAGATCGCGGTGTCGGCCGGCCTGCCCGTCGAGCGCGCCGACCAGCTCGCCACGATCGGCGCCGGTCTGCTGAGTATCGCGGACGGCGCCGGCATCATGATGAACACCGGCACGCCCCGCCACGTGATCGTGGAGATGTACGGCGGCCTCCTGCTCGCCGCGCCGGTCGCCGCACGCGTCGTGCTGAGCATGCTGGCCTCCTCCGACTGCGACCGCGAACGGCTCGGCTTCGAGCTCGCCCAGTTCGCCGGCCTCATCACCCCCCACGTCGCGCACATCCGCTGACGACGCTGCGTAACAACGAAGAGGCCCCGCCGGGTGCGGTGGCGGGGCCTGGTCGGTTCTGCTGGTAGGGCGGACTGCTGTGGTGCCCGGCGCGTCTAGGCCGGCGAGGTGGCTCGCGGGCGGCGCAGCGAGAGCACGTGTTCGACCAGGGCAATGAGCACCTGCTTGGTCGACTCGCGCGAGCGGGCGTCGCAGCTGAGCACCGGCACCTCGGCCGGGATGGCGAGTGCGTCGCGGACGTCGCCGGCGTCGTGGTACTGCACGCCGTCGAAGCAGTTGATCGCGACCAGGTAGGGCAGCCGTCGATGCTCGAAGAAGTCGATGGCCGCGAAGCAGTCGGCCAGCCGCCTCGTATCGACCATGACCACCGCGCCGATCGCACCGCGGACCAGCTCGTCCCACATGAACCAGAACCGCGTCTGTCCGGGGGTGCCGAACAGGTAGAGGATCAGGTCGTGGTCGATCGAGATCCGGCCGAAGTCCATAGCGACCGTCGTCGTGGTCTTGCCGGGCACCTGGCGGGTGTCATCGACACCGACACCGGCGGAGGTCATGATCGCCTCGGTGGTCAGTGGTGTGATCTCTGAGACGGATCCCACCAGCGTGGTCTTGCCCACGCCGAAACCACCGGCGATGACGATCTTCGCCGACGTCACGCGCCCGGACGACCCACGGTGCGTCATGTCAGAGCTTGCGTAGTCCACTGAGCACCCTCTCCAGCAGTTCCGTACCCATCGCGTCATTCCCATCCAGTGCGGTCGGCTCGTATACGGCCACCATGCCGTCGGCGGCCATGTCCGCGACGAGAACCCGGGCCACTCCCAGAGGCAGTTGCATCTTCGCCGAGATCTCGGCGAGCGACTGCAGCCGCCCATCACACAGGGTCACAATGTACTGCTGCTCCCGACCCTGCAGGAATCCGTCCTTACCGGAGCGACCCCGAGGGGTCGTCTCCACCAATGCCTCGATCGCGATCTCCACCCGTGGCCGGGTACGGCCGCCGGTGACGGCATATGGCCGAACGAGCGCGCCGGTCGGCTCCTCCTCGCGCGGATCCATCGCCGTACACCTCCTCCTCCACCCGGTCGGACCGCAATCGGGGTCAGTCAATCACGTTGTGTAACCAACGCTCGGGATCAGCCGAACGCTGGCGCCGTCGACCGGGGCGTCGGCGTGAGCGCGTCGCCGACCCGGTCCACGAGCAGAGCCATCTCGTACCCAACCTGGCCCACGTCGCAGCTGCGCGACGCGAGCACGGCGAAGGATGAACCGTCCGAAATGGACATCAGGAACAGGAACCCGTTGTCCATCTCAACGACGGTCTGGAGCACCGCGCCCCCCTCGAAGCAGCGGGCCGCACCCTGAGTGAGGCTCACCAGACCGGACGCGATCGCGGCGAGCTGGTCGGCGCGGTCGCGGGGAAGGTCACGGGACGACGCGAGCAGCAACCCGTCGGCCGACACCGCGACCGCGTGTGCGACACCCGGAACACGGTCGGCGAAGTTGGCGAGCAACCAACCCAGATCCTGCGTACTTGTCATGCCTCCTGCTCCTTGCCACTGGGATAGGGGTCGGACCCCGCGCCGCCCTGAGCATCACGGCCGCGCTGCACGCCCCGGTGATAAGCCGAGAGCAGACCGCGCACCGAGTCCGGTGTGCGGCGATCCGACCCGCCGACTGCGGTCTCCACACCGCCTGGCACAAGCTGGGCCATGGGGACCCGACGCGGCAGGCCGTGGTCGGTCATCCCACCGTCGGACGGTGTGGACGCGGCCTGCGCCGCGCGCCACCCGTCGTCGGCGAGGGACCGCCACCCTACATCGTCGGCGGGGTGCCGGGCACTCTCCATACCCCCCGGCCAGGCCGCGGCCGTCCCGGCCGTCCCGGCGGTGGCACCGGCGGGCTCCGGCGGCCAGGCACTGGGCCGGGGCGGCTCAGGCGGCGAGGCTGTGGCGAACCAGGCGGACTCAAGCTCGGAGAAGATCGGGAGCTCCATGGTCATGTCGTTCGGTGACCCGGGCCGGGCCGGACCGCGGGGGTCGTCACCCGGCGGTGGCCAGGCGGGCGGACGGGACGCGGCTGGCGGCACCGGCGACGCGGACGGAGCCGGAGCTGACAGCCCGCCGTAGCCAGGCGGCCCGCTGAAGCCCGTAGGCGGCTCGCTGAAGCTCGCGGGCGGCTCGCCCCACCCGCCGAAGCCCTGTCGGGGCACGGGCGGCGCCTCGGGCTCCGGGTCGCCAAGACCGCCCGGCCGGCGCTGGGGCAGCGGCTCCATCCCGCCCGGCGTGGTGGCCGGACCATGCGTCGGCCCGGTCGCGCCGGTCAGGTCGTACCAGGCCGGCACGCGGCCACCGTTGCGCCCGTTGCCCGGCGGCGGGATCGCGCCGGCGCTGGTCAGGGCGGCGCCGAGGCCCATGCCGGCGGCCACGCCACCGGCCGTGGGTGCCGGGGCGGGGGCGGGAGCCGGGGCCGGACCGTAAGGCGAATGGGTCTCGAAGGCCGGCCCGAACGACGGCGGTGGTCCGAACTGGGGAGCGCCGTACGCAGGCGCTGGCGATCCGTAGGGCGGGGACGGCTGCTCGTAGGGTGCCGCGGCGGAGAACGCCGGTGGTGCGCCGCTCTCGAGCGCCAGGGGCGGGCCGAAGGGTGAGCGCGGACCGACTCCCACCGGGCCCTCGTTCGGCTTCACGGCCGGGAAGCCGGTCGGGGCATGGGTGCGACCGGCCAGGGCCCGCGGCACCAGGACACCGCTCGGCAGGAGCACATCAGCCACCGTGCCACGCTGGGCCGCCGGCTGCAGCTCGACCGTGACGCCGTGCCGGGCCGCCAGCCGGGCGACCACGACGAGGCCCATCATGCGGGACACCGCTACGTCCACCTGCGGCGGCGACGAGAGGCGCTCGTTGAGTTCGGCGTACTGGTCGGGCGTCATCCCGATGCCCCGGTCCTCGACCCGCAGCACGGCGCGCTCACCAATGCGGCGAGCCTCGACCCGGATCGCCGTGTCGGGCGGCGAGAACGAGGTCGCGTTGTCGAACAGCTCCGCGACCAGGTGCACCAGGTCGTTGACGGCGTGCGCGGCGATCTCGATGTCGTGATCGATGATCGTGAACTCGACCCGGGTGTACTGCTCCACCTCGGACTGCGCGGCCCGCAGCACGTCCATGAGGGCGGCGGGCTCCCGCTGGATGCGCGTCGAGTCCGCTCCGGCGAGCACCAGCAGGTTCTCGTCGTTGCGGCGCATCCGGGTGGCGAGGTGGTCGAGCTGGAAGAGCTCGGAGAGCCGGTCGGGGTCCTGCTCGCCGCGCTCCAGCCGGTCCAGGTGCCCGATGAGGCGGTCGACCAGGATCTGGCTACGGCGGGCCAGGTTGACGAACATCGTCGCGACAGAGGCTCGCAGGGCGGCCTGCTCGGCCGCGGTGCGAACCGCCTCGAGGTGGACGGCGTTGAACGCCTCCGTCACCTGGCCGAACTCGTCGTTGCTGCGCACCGGGAGGGGCTCGGCGATCTGTAGCGCCACGCCGGCGGGCGAGAGGTTCGATGAGACGGAAGGATCGCGCAGCCGGGCAACCGCCTGCGGCAGGCCGTACTGGGCCACTGCGAGGGCGCCCTGACGCAGATCCCGAAGCGAGCGAGCCATCGAGCGCGCCACGAGCCATGCGAAGAGGACGCCGATCAGCAGCGTGAGCAGCAGCACGCCGGTCTCCACGAGCACCCGGCGCTGCACGGCCGCTCCGACGGACTCGGCCGCGGCCAAGGCCTCGGTGTTCAGCCGGGCCTCGACCGTGTAGATGAGGTCACCGCGACCGATGGTGGCCCGCTGCCAGACGGCCGCGTCGATCACGTCGGCCGGCTGCTGGTCTGGCCCGAGGGCGTCCAGCGTGCCCTCCAGTGCCAGCACGTCGCGCTGGATCGCCCCGGCGACCGTCTGGTCATAGAGGTCGACCTGGTCCGTTGTGGCGACCGATCGGAAGTCGTCCTGGGCCTGGGCGGCGTAGTCCCTGGTGAGCGCGTACGAGTTGCGCTCGGAGGTCGGGTACTGGCCGGATGCGAGCGCCTTGAGGATGATCACGGCCTCTTGGGCGAAGAACTCCTTCTGCTCGGCCACGGCGGCCGCGGCCCGGATCCGTTCGGTCAGCGAACTGTCACCGGTGAGCTGGGCCGCGAACACCCGGATGTTCAGCAGGTCGCTGATGAGCTCCTCGTACCGGTCCTCGGCCAGCGTCAGCGAGACCTGGTTGAGGGCAAGGACCTGTTGGCGCAGCGGAGTCAGCTGGCCCAGCTGGTTCTGGATCCGGTCGAGCAGAGCGCCGAAGTCGGTCGGGATGTCGGCGATGGTGCTACGGGTGGCGGCGTACCGGCTCAGGGCTGCCTGCGTAGTCTCCTGCTGGGCCGCGTAGGCGGCCGTGGGGGCTTCGATCGCGTCCTGCGGCGAGGCCAGCAACTGCACCGCGGCGGCGCGTTCGGCCTGCAGCGAGTGGACGAGCGCGCCCGCGTCGCCCGAGAGGACGGTGAGCGCCCGCGCGCGCTCGGCGGCACTGGCCTGCTCCACCTGGTCGAGCAACCCGGCGGTGCCCACCACGATGGTGGCGATCGTCGGGACGATCATGATCAGGCCCAGCTTGGTCCAGATGGGCAGATCCCGGATGAATCGGGCCGGCCGGGTAAGCCGCGAGGAGCGACCCGGCGCGCTGGGGTTCTTGCTCACCTCACCACCCTCCGTACCGGTCGGACTGACACATGGTCGCCGCCGGTGCACCGGTCTCCGTCCACCCGCCTATCGGGGCGGGCACTGCCACACCGTTTGCATGGCGCCGCATAGCAACACCCCCGGTGACGTGCGGGTGCGGCCACGCCAGATTCCATCACGCCGCGTGGCAAAGAGAAAGCCCAGGTCAATCCCTCACCATCCGTGATGAGACCGTGACACTCCGCCATCAGATCGCCCGCAGATTCGTTCTGCGCGCCGCACGAGTCGCCGGCACAAACTCGCTCCGCACGCTACGCGACGTAGTCGTCCGTCGGGGCAAAGCCCTCGCCCGACTGCGGCGCGCCCGGAAGGCGCCGTTGAGCGGAGCTGACCGGACCGGTCGGGATGCTACCGGCACGTTACGCCGACATCAACTTCGCGTAGGCGGGCTTGATCACCTCGTTGATCAGCACGAGCCGCTCGTCGAAGGGGATGAACGCGCTCTTCATCGCGTTGATCGTGAACCACTGCAGATCGGCCCAGCCGTACCCGAACGCCTCGACGAGCAGGGCCAGCTCGCGCGACATCGAGGTGCCGCTCATCAGGCGGTTGTCGGTGTTGACCGTCACCCGGAACCGCAGCTCGCTCAGCAGCCCGATGGGGTGCTCGGCGATCGAGGGCGCGGCGCCGGTGTGGACGTTCGAGGATGGGCACATCTCTACCGGGATGCGCTTGTCGCGCACGTACGCCGCGAGCCGACCGAGCCGGCGGTCCCCCGCCGGCGTCGTCTCGACGTCGTCGACGATGCGCACCCCGTGCCCGAGGCGGTCCGCGCCGCACCACTGGATCGCCTGCCAGATCGAGGGCAGTCCGAACGCCTCCCCGGCGTGGATGGTGAAGTGGGAATTCTCTCTTTGCAGATACTCGAACGCATCGAGATGCCGGGTCGGCGGGTACCCGGCCTCGGCGCCGGCGATGTCGAACCCGACCACGCCCTCGTCGCGGTACCGCACGACGAGTTCGGCGATCTCCATGGAGCGGGCGGCATGCCGCATAGCGGTGAGCAGCGCGACGATCCGGATGGGGGTGCCCGCCGCCCGCGCCTCCTGCTCCCCGGCCGCGAACCCGGCGAGGACCGCCTCGACGACCGCGGGCAGGGACAGGCCGCGGCGCAGGTGCAGCTCCGGGGCGAACCGCACCTCGGCATAGGCGACGCCGTCAGCCGCCAAGTCGAGGGCGCACTCCCGGGCTACCCGGTGCAGCGCCTCCGCGGTCTGCATGACACCGACCGTGTGGGCGAACGTCTCCAGGTACCGCTCCAGCGACCCCGACGTCGCCGCCTGTCTGAACCAGGCACCCAGCGCCTCCGCATCGCTCTCCGGCAGCGCGTGTCCCAGCACGCCGGCCAGCTCGAGGACGGTCTGCGGGCGCAGCCCGCCGTCGAGGTGGTCGTGCAGCAGCGCCTTCGGTGCGCGCGTGATCTCGTCCCACGTGGGTGTCGCCATGAGCCGACACTAGTCAGGGAGGCGACCGGGTTGCCTGCTGGTGAGCCGGCGGTGCCCAGGGGTGGGACGGGAGGTGCGGCGGTGCTCGACGAGGTGCGGGAGGCGCTGCGCTGCCCCGTCTGCACCGGTGCGCTCAACACCGGTGCTCACGCTCACGCGACTGGTGCTCTCACCACCGCAGCTCCCACCACCGGTGCGCTCAACACCGGTGCTCACGCCACCGGCCCGGCCGGCCTGCGGTGCGAGTCCGGCCACACGTTCGACGTCGCCCGCCAGGGGTACGTGAACCTGCTCACGGGACCGGCACCCGCCGGTGCGGAGACCCCCGCGATGGTGGCGGCTCGCGAGTCGCTCTTCGCCGCGGGCCACCTCGACCCGCTGACCGCGGCCATCGTGGCGCAGGTGCCCACCGACGCCGGGCTGGTGCTCGACGTCGGGGCCGGCACCGGGCACCACTTGGCGGCCGTCCTCGCCGCCCGACCGGGCAGCGTCGGTGTCGCGCTGGACGTGTCGAAGGCCGCCGCCCGGCGCAGCGCGCGGGCGCATCCGGCCATGGCGTCGGTGGTGGCCGACGTATGGCGTCGCCTGCCGCTTGGCGACGGGTGCGCCGGCGTGGTCCTCGACGTCTTCGCCCCGCGCAACGGCGCCGAGTTCCACCGGGTCCTGCGGCCTACGGGGACCCTGGTCGTGGTCACCCCGGCGGCCGACCATCTTGCCGAGCTGGTCGGTCCGCTCGGACTGCTCACGGTGGACCCGGCCAAGCCCGACCGCGTGCAGGCGAGCCTGGGTCGGTGGTTCGAACCCGTACGGCGTGATCCGTGCCGGTACGGCCTAGCGCTGACCCGCGACGACGCGGCCCGCTTCGTCGGGATGGGACCCTGCGCCTGGCACATCGCTCCCGACGAGCTCGCACGGCGGCTGGCGGACTGGCCCGAGCCGGTGACGGTGACGCTGTCGGTCGAGGTGGCCGCGTACCGGCCGGTCGCTACATATCGAGGTTGATCTCCTCCCAGCCGCGCGGGGGCTCCTGGTAGGGACCGCGGAAGATCACGGCCCACTCCAGTGCCCACCGGCGCTGGGCGATCAGCTTGGAGTGCACCAGCCCCGGCAACCGGACCCGCTGCCGCTCCGCCTCCACGTAAGCCCAGTCGAGGCAGTAGATGAGGTCGAGCTCGGCGGCCGCCTCCTGCGCCGGCGCGAGCGTCGGGTTGGCGCGGTCGTGCCAGGCGGAGAACGCCTCCTTCGACGGCAGGTGCGGCAGCTTCTCGACCAGCCCGCTCGGTGCCGGCTCCCGCGGGTCGACCTCACCCACGAGGCCCATCAGCCAGGCCAGCGCGTAGATCGCCTCCAGGTGCAGGGTGAACGACGGGTGCTGGACCACCTCCTGGCTGTCGTCGGAGGCCAGGAAGCTCCACTCCGGCTTCGTGAGGTGGTCGAGCAGGTGCGCGTCGAGCAGCCACGCCATCGCGGCCTCGCCCGGCATCCCGTAGCAGCGGGCGTAGACCACGTTGAGAATCGCCGCCCGACCCTCGATCTCGCTCGGCGGGCGCAGTTCCACCCCGTCGCCCGCTTCCCAGATGAGCGGGAACTGGGACGGCGGGGTCGGCAGGTCCAGCTGCCGCAGCGTCTCGACGCTCGTTGCGCGGACCCGGTGCGGGTCGGGCGCGGGCACGGTCACGGAAAGGTCACCCCCACCTCGTGTTCGCGGCCCCACCTTAGCGTGGCCGGCTGTGAAGCCGAGGCCCCCGGTTAGCGTTGTCGTCCCGTGGCCCTCCTGGGGGCCACCGCCCGACAACGCTCCGGGGTCAGGCCCGACGGCGAGCTCGACGGACCGGTGCGGGCGTCAGGCGGTCCAGGATCAGCGGGGCGGGTGGCGGCGCGGAACGCCCGATCGTGACAGCGGTCGCCGCGACCTGGGCCGCGGCCGGGATCCGGGACGCGTCGTCGGCGCGTAGCTCGTAGAGCACGTCGCCGGCGCGGACCCGGTCGCCGGGCCGCCGGTGCAGGACCACGCCCGCGGCGGCGCTGACGGGGTCCTCCTTGCGGGCCCGGCCGGCGCCCAGCCGCCAGGCCGCCAGGCCCAACGCGTGGGCGTCGAGGGCGGTCACGTACCCGCCCCGGGCCGCCCGGACCGTCTCGCACTCCCGGGCCGTCGGCAACGGCGCGTCCGGGTCGCCACCCTGCGCCCGCACCATGGCGCGCCAGGAGTCCATCGCCGCACCCGACGTGAGCACCGCCTCGGGATCCGCATCGGACAACCCCGCGCAGGCCAGCATCTCCCGGGCCAGGGCGAGGACGAGCTCGACCACATCGGACGGTCCCCCGCCGGCGAGCACGGCGAGCGACTCGGAGACCTCGACCGCGTTGCCGATGGCGAGCCCGAGCGGGGTCGACATGGCCGTGAGCAGGGCGACGGTCCGCACACCATGGGCGGTACCGATGTCGACCATGGTCCGGGCGAGCTCCCGGGCGTCCTCGACCGACTTCATGAAGGCGCCCGTCCCGACCTTGACGTCGAGCACGAGCGCCGACGTCCCCTCGGCGATCTTCTTGCTCATGATCGAGCTGGCGATGAGCGGGATCGACTCGACGGTCGCCGTGACGTCGCGCAGCGCGTACAGCTTGCGGTCGGCCGGCGCGAGCCCGTCGCCGGCGGCGCAGACCGCCGCGCCGACCTTGCGCAACTGGCTGACGAACTGCCGGTTGGTCAGCATGACGCGGAAGCCCGGGATCGACTCGAGCTTGTCCAGCGTGCCGCCGGTGTGGCCGAGCCCCCGCCCGGACAGCTGAGGTACGGCCGCGCCACACGCCGCCACCAGCGGGGTGAGCGGAAGGGTGATCTTGTCGCCCACACCACCCGTCGAGTGCTTGTCCACCGTCGGTCTGTCCACTGCGGACAGATCAAGCCGCTCGCCCGAGGCGATCATCGCCGCGGTCCACCGGGCCACCTCGGTGCCGGTCATGCCGCGCAACAGGATCGCCATGGCGAGCGCCGACATCTGCTCGTCGGCGACCACGCCCCGCGTGTAGGCGTCCACCACCCAGTCGATCTGCTTGTCCGAGAGGCGCCCGCCGTCCCGCTTGGTGGCGATCACATCGACGGCGGCGAAGGGCTCGACGCGGGGCCGCCGGCGCGACGCCGGTGGGGCCGCCCGTACGGCCGGAACCGCCCCCCTCACGGCCTGCGCCCGGCTCACGACTGCGCCCAGGTGCGGGGCACCTCGACCGGTGCCGGCCCCGGGCCGGCCCAGGACAGCTCGCCATCGGCGTCCACCACCACGACCCGCGGAGTGCGTGCGCGACCCCAGGCCACGCCGTCCGCCGCATCCGTCCACATCGGACCCTCCTCGAGGATCCCGCGATCGGCCTCGTCACCCGCCGACCGCTCCCAGTAGGCAGTCCAGACCCGCTGCCCGCCGGCCACGTCGGGGTGCACGAACACCGTCCCCTGGCCGTGCCACCGGCGCAGTCGCGGCGGCAGCGCCGGCGGGTGCAGCGGCTCGTGCAGGTTGTCGGGGCCGAAGGCGTGCGGCAGCAGGGCGGACAGCGGCAGCGGTCCGTCGGGGTGGTCCACCAGGCACTCCGGCCCACCGTGCTCCCACAGCAGCTGCCGGCACCGGCCGCACGGCATCAGCGGCGCACCGGCCGAGTCCACACAGGACACCGCGACCAGACGCCCACCGCCGGTGGCGATGAGGGTGGAGACGAGGCCGCACTCGGCGCAGAGCCCGACCCCGTACGAGGCGTTCTCGACGTTGCACCCCACCACCACCCGCCCGTCATCGACCAGGCCGGCCACGCCCACGGGGAAGTTCGAGTACGGCGCGTAGGCCCGACCCATGGCGGCGGTCGCGGCCGCCCGCAGTGCGGGCCAGTCCACGTCGGACAACGCGGCTACCCCTCGCCCTTGCGATAGGGCAGCCCGTCCGCGGCGGGCATGCGTAGTCGCTGCGCCGCGAGGGCCAGCACCACGAGCGTGATGACGTACGGCATCGCCTTCACGAACTCGACGGAGATCTCGTTGGTGGTCAGGTACCACAGCAGGGCAAGGCCGGAGAGCACCGCGCTCACCGCGCCCACGAGCCGCTGCCCGCGAACGAACTGGAAGATCGCGATGACGACCAGTGCCGCCGCGATGAACAGCAGCAGCGCGTGCACCGACTCGGACCCGCGCCGCAACTGCAGTGCGTCGGTGTAGCCGAAGAGCAGCGCGCCCGAGGCGAGCCCGCCCGGCCGCCAGTTGCCGAAGATCATCGTGGCCAGGCCGATGTAGCCCCGGCCGGCGGTCTGGCCCTCGCGGTAGATGCTCGCCGCCACCATCGACAGGAACGCCCCGCCGAGCCCGGCAAGCGCGCCGGAGATGACGACGCCGTAGTACTTGTAGAGGTAGACGTTCACGCCCAGCGACTCCGCGGCCTTCGGGTTCTCGCCGCAGGACCGCAGGCGCAGCCCGAACGGGGTGCGCCACAGCAGGTAGTAGGTGACCGGCACCAGGATGACGGCGATGACCGCCAGCGCGGACACGTCGGTCAGGGCGCCGCGCACGATGCCGGCGAGGTCACTCACCAGGAACCAGCGGTGCTCCTCCACGCCGGCCAGCCAGCCGAGCCCGGGCACCGAGAGCTTCGGGATCGCGGGCACCAGCGGGGACTGGGTCACCCCGCCACCGGGCATGGTGGCGAACGTGAATGAGGCGAGGTAGCGGGCCAACCCGCCGGCGAGGATCGTGATCGCCACGCCCGAGACGATGTGGTCGACGTTGAACGTCACGGTCGCCAGGGCGTGCAGCAGGCCACCGAGCGCGCCGAAGATGACGCCGACCACCACGCCCATCCATACGCCGAACTGCAGCGCGCCCCAGGCCCCACCGAAGGTGCCGAGGATCATCATGCCCTCGAGGCCGATGTTCACCACGCCGCCGCGTTCGGACCACAGCCCGCCGAGGGCGGCCAGCCCGATCGGCACCGCGGCGGCGATCGCCGCACCGATCGCGCCGGTCGAGGTGAGGTCCGTGGCGCCGGTGATGGCGCGTACGGCGGAGAGCGCGACGAGGGCCGCGGCGACGAGCACCAACACCCGCGTGATCCGCCGGGACCGGAGCCGCGACGCGGTCGCCGCGACCTTCGCCGGCACCAGGGTCGTGCTCATTGCTCCTCCTGCTTGCCGCTGGTCCCGGCGGGGCTGGGCGTCATGACCGCCTTGGCCGCCAGTTCGGGCGGGACCCGCGGCGTCACCACGGCCGCCTGGCCGGTGGCCCGGCCGACTTGATGCTGTTGCTGTCGGCGGGCGTACCGGGCCGCCAGCTCACCCATGACGACCACCGAGAGCACCGTGATGCCCTGCATGATCGTGATTGTCTCCTGCGGGATGTCCTCCAGATCCAGCCTGATCTTCGTACGGTCGAGGAACCCCCACAGCAGCGCAGCCAGGGCGATGCCGACCGGGTGGTTGCGGCCGAGCAGCGCGATCGCGATGCCCGTGAAGCCCAGCCCACCGACCGACGTGGTGACCGCGTGGTCGCGGCCGAGCAGCCCGGGTAGGCCGACGAGCCCGGCCACCCCGCCGGAGATCAGCATGGTGGTGATCACCATGCGCTTGGCGTCCACACCACTCGCCACGGCGGCGGGGGCGTTCAACCCGCTCGCTCGCAGGTCGAACCCGAAGCGGGTGCGACCCAGCAGGAACCAGTAGGCGAAGCCGACGGCTACGGCAATGAGGATGAAGCCGAAGACATTGGCGGACGAGTTGGGGAAGGGGATGCCCGGCATCCAGGTGTCGGCCGGCAGCAGGGGCGTCCGGAACTGCTCCCCCGCCCGCTCGGCCAGGAAGTCGTCGGTGAGCAGGTAGGCGAAGAGCGAGCCGGCGGCGAAGTTGAGCATGATTGTCGATATGACCTCGCTGACGCCCCGGAAGACCCTCAGCAGGGCAGCGATCCCCGCCCAGGCCGCGCCCACCGCCCCCGCCACGACGATCATCAGCACGATCTTCAGCGGACCCGGCATCCACGCCAGGAAGGTCGCGGCGCCGAGCGCACCGGCGATCAGGGTCGCGATCCGGTACTGACCGTCCACACCGATGTTGAACAGCCCCATGCGGAAGCCGATCGCGACCGCCACGGCCGCGATGTAGTAGGACGTCGCCTTGTTGAGGATGTCCACCATGGACGCCGGACCCGTGCGCTCCCCGAACGCGTAGTCGAGCATCGCGCTGAAGGCGAGCCCGGGGTCCTTGCCGGAGCCGAGCAGGACCAACGAGGAGAGCGCCGCCGCGAGCACGATGGCGAGGATGGGCGCGAGCGTCGTCGGCAGCCATCGCCGCCAGTCCAGTCTGCTCATGCCCGTCCTCGCTTCGCTGCGGGCGGGCATGAGGCACCACGCACGCTGTAACACTGATTCGCTCGTTGACCCTCACTCATGCCACGACCTCCCCGGTCCGGGCACCGGTCATGGCCAGGCCGAGCTGCTCCGGCGTCACCGTGCCGGGATCCGCCTCGGCGACGACGCGGCCGGAGTACATCACGCGCAGCGTGTCGGAGAGGCCGATCAGCTCGTCGAGGTCGGCCGAGACCAACAGGACGGCCATGCCGGCCCGCCGCGCGGCGCGGATCGCGTCCCAGATGGCCGCCTGGGCGCCGACGTCGACCCCGCGTGTCGGATGGGCCGCGATGAGCACCTTCGGGTTGTGTCGCATCTCCCGCCCGACGATGAGCTTCTGCTGGTTACCGCCGGACAGTGCCCGCGCCATCACATCGATGCTGGGCGTCCGGACGTCGTACTCGGCCACGAGCTGCTCGGTGTCACGCCGCGCCCCACGGATGTCGAGCAGCGCCCCCCGGGAGTTGGGTGCCTCGGTCTGGTGCCCCAGCATGCGGTTCTCCCAGATCGTCGCGTCCAGCAGCAGACCTTGTCGTTGCCGGTCCTCTGGAATGAAGCCGATGCCTGACTCGCGCCGACGCCGGGTGCCCCACGAGCCGATCGGCACGCCCTCGATCGAGACCGAGCCGGTCGCGGCGCGGATGCCCATGATGGCCTCGACGAGCTCCGCCTGGCCGTTGCCCTCGACCCCGGCGATGCCGAGCACCTCGCCCTTATGGATCGTGAACGAGACGTCATCGAGGACACGCCGTCCGCCCGGTGCGGTGACCGTGAGCCCGGACACCTGGAGCACCGGTTCTGTAGTCACGGTCGACTCCCGCGCCTCCGGGCTTGGCAGCTCGCTGCCGACCATCAGCGTGGCGAGATCGCGCGCGGTCACCGCGCTGGGCTCGACGGTGGCGACCGTGGTCCCCCGCCGGACGACCGTGATCTCGTCGGCGACGGCGAGCACCTCGTCGAGCTTGTGGGAGATGAACAGCACCGTGAGCCCCTCCCGGGTGAGCTCACGCAGGTTGCCGAAGAGCTCGTCGACCTCCTGGGGCACGAGCACGGCGGTCGGCTCGTCGAGGATGACGATCCGTGCGCCGCGGTAGAGCACCTTGAGGATCTCGACGCGTTGCCGGTCGCCGACGCCGAGGTCGGCCATCAGCAGTTCCGGGTCGACCCCGAGACCGTACTGCCGGGAGATCTCGCTGATCTTGGCTCGGGCGGCCGCGCCGATGCCGGCGATCCGCTCCGCGCCGAGCACGACGTTCTCGGTGACGGTGAGGTTGTCGGCGAGCATGAAGTGCTGGTGCACCATGCCGATGCCGGCCCGGATCGCCTGCTGCGGAGAGTGGAACGAGACCGGCTTGTCGTCGACCAGGATCTCGCCCTCGTCGGGGGGCTGCATCCCGTACAGGATCTTCATGAGGGTCGACTTGCCGGCGCCGTTCTCGCCCACGATGGCGTGGATCGTGCCGGGCCGGACACGGAGGTGGATGTCGTGGTTGGCCACCACACCGGGGAACCTCTTGGTGATGCCGCGCAGTTCAACCGCCGGTGGTTGACCATCGCCTGTGCTGACAGTCACGGCATCGACCCTTCGAGCTAATGTCCGGTCGCGGCGCGCCCAGTTTTGCGTCCAGATGATGGCGGGGGACCCGGGCCGCAGTCAAGATCGTGCTGAACGATCCTGGCCAGCTTATGGCCCCAGGTCCCCCGCCGTCATGAGCTGATTGTCACTGCTACAGCGACGTTGGCACCGTGATGTCGCCGCTGATGATCTGCTCCTTGTACTCCTCGAGCTGGTCCACGATGTCGTCGATGAAGCCACCGGTCGTGGAGTACCCGACGCCGTCCGCCTCGAGGTCGAAGACCTTCTGGCCAGCCTGGAAGTTGCCCTCGGTGTGGTCCTTGATGAATTCGAAGACCGCGACGTCGACCCGCTTGAGCATGGAGGTGATGATCACGTCCCGCAGAGCGGGGTCGGCAGTGTTGTACTGGTCGGAGTCCACGCCGATGGCGAGGCCGCCCTTCTCACTCGCGGCGGCGAAGACGCCACCGCCGGAGCCGCCGGCCGCGTGGTACACGATGTCCGCGCCCGCGTCGTACATGCCCTCGGCCGCCGTCTTGCCCTTCGCCGGGTCGTTGAAGCCCGAGCACAGGTCAGCCGGGGTCGAGAGGTAGTTGCTGTCGACGAGGATGTCCGGGTTCACTTCCTTGGCCCCGGCGATGAAGCCCGCCTCGAACTTCTCGATCAGCGGCACCGTGCAGCCGCCGATGAAACCGACGTGCCCGGTCTCGCTCTTCAGCGCCGCGGCGGCGCCGACGAGGAACGAGCCCTGCTCCTCGGCGAAGGTCAAGCCGGCGACGTTCGGCGCCTGGACACTCGAGTCGTCGATGATCGCGAACTCGGTGTCCGGGCAGTCGGCTGCGGCCTTGGCGAGCGGGCCGTTAGCCGGGTCCGCGCCGGCGTACACGAAGCCGACGGCGATGACCGGGTCGTAGCCGCCCTCGCACAGCAGCTTGAGGCGGGCGTACTTGTCGTCCTCGGTCTCGTTCGCGGCCGCGGGAAGCTCGTTGGCATCCACGTCGTAGGTCGCCGAGAGCTCCTCGGTGATCTGCTCCAGACCCTTCGCCGCGGCGGCGTTGACGGACTGGTCGCCCCGGCCGCCGATGTCGTACGCGAAACCGATCTTGAGGGTCTGCCGCTCGGTGGTGGGGGTGCCCCCGCCGTCGTCCCCGCATGCGGTCATGCCGAGCACGGCGATCGCCGCCCCGACCACCGCGAATACCTTCATCCCTCGCGCTGTGCGCAAGATGATCTCCTTCCCTGTTTGCCGTTCCGGCTCTGTGCTCGGTCCGCTTGGCGCTCGCCACCCTTGGATCAGGCCGGGGCCGATTTCCTTGGCGCAGAGCTTGCTGCGATGCTCCCTCGCGGTCGCCGGAGAGATCACCGCAACGGCTGCGGTGATGCCACCGTCGGTGGAGATTACGCCGAGGACGTGTCTGCTTCATGCGTCGGCAAAAGGCGGCGCCACGGCGTTATGCGCTCGTAACCCTTCTGTGTCCCGACCGCGAGACAGAGATCACAAACCGGGCGGACCTGCAGGAATGCTCCGTGATTCTCGCCTCAGTTGCCCGAATTACGGCGACGGCCGCGTAGCTGAATCAGCAGCCAATTCGGCCAACAGCGACGCGGATTATGCAGGTAATTCCTTCGGTGACTGGTCAGCGCCAGAAGACCGCCACCGCCGCATTGGCGAGTGTGAGACCGACGATGGCCAGGAAGTGACCGGAGCTGACTGCCGCGCGCTTGCGGGAGAAGAACACCATAGCGAAGATCATCAGGGCGACGACGAGCTTGACCCCGAGCTTGGCCGGGTTCAGATCGTAGGGACGGTCCAGGGGGGCGCTCAGCGCCACGCCGGTGACGAGTTGGGCGGCCGCACCCCAGAGCATGAGGGCGTTGATCCGGATCGTGCCGGACAGGTACTGAGCCACGGCACCACCCAGCAGCAGCGCGAAGCCGACCAGGTGGGCGAAGAGCAGGATCAGCCGAAGAGCCTCCATGACGCCGGATCCTCCCATACACGGGTGTGCTTGTCGATCTAGGGCGTAGCGGGTGGTTCGCGACCAAACCACCCCCGCTACGCCCCGGACCAACGGATGGCGACGACCTCAGACGCCGGTGGGAACACCGGCCTGCAGGCGGGAGGCGATCCGGGCGAACCCGGCGCGCACCTCATCCGGCGACGGCGGCGGGGTGGGCTCGACCTCGGGCAGGATCACCTCGTCGGTGAGATCCTCGGTGTCGAGGGAACCCACGATCTCGCCCTCCTCCTCCTCGTCCTCGAACTCGTCGAGGGTCAGGTCTTCCGCCGCGTCCTGATGTGCCTCGATCACGGTGAGGATCTCGTCCACCGAGGCGTGCGGCAGCACCGGCTCGACGACCGCCAGCAGGTCTGCGTCGGCCACGACGGTCTCGGCCAGCGCCATGGCGTGCGCGAGCTCGTACGGACCACAGACCACGGGCTCCCACGCCTCGTCGTCCTCTTGCGGGCCGAAGGTGATGATCCAGGGCAACGCCCGTTCCGGAGCATCCTCCGGAAGATCCAGGGTTACGAGGGCTCCCACGTGCGTACCTTTCGTTCGTCGGAGGCATTCGTCAGGGCAGGTCGTTCATCAGGGCAGTTCGATCATCAGGGCAGTTCGATCATCGGCGCTGCGCATTGTCGGCGGCGATCCGCGGTGCCGGTCGTGCCGAGTCATCGGCGCCGTGTGCGCTCATCATCGCGGCTGTTCGCGCCGCTAACCGTGCGGCTCGCCGACGGCCCCTCGACCACGTGACCGTCCGGACGGGCGGATCCTGCCGCGGCGCCGTCGGGCGACGCCTGCGGTCGGGCGGATCCTGCCGCGGCGCCGTCGGGCGACGCCTGACGGCTGTCACCGCGTCGCCGCCCGACCGTGACCGGTTCGCCCCGGGCGCGGATGCCGGCGACGCCACGGCCCAGATCGACCGCCGGGCCGGAGCGTGCCGGGGCGGGGAGGGCGGCCCCGAAGAGGATCACCTGGTTGAGCACGTACAGATAGACCAGCAACCCGACCGAGCCCGCGACCGCCGCGTAGGCCGGTCGGTCCTGGGTCTGGGCGATGCCGAGCCGCCCGACCGCGTTGAGCAGCTGGATGCCGACGGCGACGACCAGCGCCGACGGCAGCAGGCGCCGAGGGCTCAACCGCAGCCGGGAGACTCCGGTCAGCATGGCCGCCGCGAGCGCGAGGTTGATGACGAGCTCGAGCACCGGACTGAGCACGCTCGCCACGACCCCGGAGGCGGGCGCGAAGCGCTCCACCAGCGCGTCGATCGCGTCGGCCGTCAGGAGCGAGAGCCCGAGCAGCAGACCGAGCCCGACCAGCACGCCGAGGTCGACGAGCCGGCGCAGCAGCCAGTTGCCCGGGTGCTGGTCGACCAGCCAGATCGCGCGCAGCGACGAGCGCAGGGACTCGACCCAGCCGATGCCGGAGACGAGCAGGGCCACGCTCGCGAGCGCGGTCACCTCGCCCCGACCGACGTCGCGGGCCGTCGCGGCGACCCACGGCAGGCTCGACTCCAGGTAGTCGCTGACCGCCTCGAGCGCGGCCGCGTCGGTCGGGCCGAGCAGCCGCCCCACGATCGAGTACGCGAGCACGCCCAGCGAGTACGCCGCGAAGAACGCGTAGTACGAGATCGCCGCGGCGAGCCGGCCGCCGAGCACATCGGTGAAGCGCCCACCGGCCCGCCAGACGTGGTCGACGAGTGCCGACCGCCGGCGAGCCGCGGCGACCCGACGGTCGAGCGCGGCCTCGATCCCGGCGAGGTTCACTCAATGGATCCTCTCGCACCCGTACCGCTGGCCAGGCGATAATCCGCCGCCATGCATCCGATCCCGGACGTCGGCTCCCGGACGTTAGCGGCCCGCCTCGCCCAGATGCATACCCGCAATCGCGAGGAGGATGCGCGGCGGCGGGGCTCAGGCGGTCGAGACCGGGGGTACGAAGCCGACCTTGTCGTAGACGCTGGTGAGGGTGGCGGCGGCGACCGCACGGGCCTTCTCGGCGCCCACGGCGAGCAGCTTGTCCAGCTGCGCCGGGTCGTCGAGGTACCCGCGGGTGCGGGCCTGGATCGGCCCGACGAAGTCGGCCACGACCGCACCGAGGTCCTTCTTGAGGTCGCCGTAGCCCTTGCCGGCGTACGCCTCGACGAGCTCCCCCACGCTGCGGCCGGACAGGCCGGAGTAGATGGTCAGCAGGTTGGACACGCCCGGCTTGTCCACCGGGTCGTACGTCACCTCCCGCCCGGTGTCGGTGACCGCGGACCGGATCTTCTTGGCCGACCTGGCGGGGTCCTCGAGCAGGTCGACGATGCCGTTGGGTGACGAGGCCGACTTGGACATCTTCGCGGTCGGCTCCTGCAGATCGGTGATCTTCGCAGTGCCGGTGAGTATGTATGGGTTCGGCACGGTGAAGGCCGGGCCGAAGGTCGTGTTGAACCGCTGCGCGAGGTCGCGGGTGAGCTCGAGGTGCTGGCGCTGGTCCTCGCCCACCGGAACCTCGTCGGCCTGGTAGAGCAGGATGTCGGCCGCCTGCAGGACCGGGTACGTGAACAGGCCCACGGACGCCCGCTCGGCGCCCTGCTTCGCCGACTTGTCCTTGAACTGGGTCATCCGGCTCGCTTCACCGAATCCGGTGATGCAGCCGAGCACCCAGGCGAGCTGGGCGTGCTCGGCCACGTGCGACTGCACGAACAGCGTGCACCGCTCGGCATCGAGTCCGATGGCGAGCAGTTGGGCCGCGCTGACCCGGGTGCGGTGGCGCAGCAGTGCTGGGTCATGCCCGGCCGTGATCGCGTGCAGGTCGACGACGCAGTAGAACGCGTCGTGGCTCTCCTGCAGCGCCACCCAGTTGCGTAGCGCGCCCAGGTAGTTGCCGAGATGGAACGAGTCAGCGGTCGGCTGGATCCCCGAGAGGACCCGGGGGCGACCGGCCGGGCCGGGGGTCTTTCGCGATCGCGCGGGCATGGTGCCCATTCTCGCAGTGTCGCCGACCACCTCTGCCGGGGCATGGCCGGCGAGCGGCGCCGCGCTAGGGGCTGTGGAACGCGTTCTGGGTGGGTTCGAGGCCGACCCGGATGAGTGACTCGACGATGTCGGCCGCGCGGTCGACCAGGAACTCGAGGTCCTTGCGCTCAGCCGTGGTGAAGTCCGACAGCACGAAGTCGGCCGGGTCCTGCCGCCCGGGCGGGCGGCCGACGCCGATCCGCACCCGCAGGTAGTCCCTCGTGGACAGTGACTGCGAGATCGACCGCAGCCCGTTATGCCCGTTCTCCCCACCACCGAGCTTGGTCCGCACCACGCCGTAGGGCAGGTCCAGCTCGTCGTGCACCGCGATGATCCGCTCGGGCGGCACCTTGTAGAAGCGGGCCAGCGACACCACCGGCCCACCCGAGAGGTTCATGTAGGTCATCGGCTTGACGAGCAGCAGCGCGGGTGCGTCGATGCCGACGCCGAGCCGCGCCTCAACGACGTCGGCGGCGGCGCGGCGGTGCCGGCCGAACCGCGACCCGGTGCGGCCCGCGATGAGGTCGGCGACGAGGAACCCGACGTTGTGCCGGTTGCGCTCATACTCCCGGCCCGGGTTGCCCAGACCGGCGACAAGCCACATGCCAGCGGGGGGCTCCGGCCGTCGGAAAAGCCCCATGCTCGACCACTCCTACGCGCGTGCCCCTCAGACCGCGGCCTGAGCGGGCTCCTCGGCCTCGGCCCGCTCGGCACCCTCCGGCGCTGCCTCGGCCTCGGCCGCCACGACCTCTTCCTCAACCTCGGGCACGGGCACCACGGCGCCGAGCTGCTCGGCGGTGGGCGCCTGGGTGACGACGGCGAGGATGTGCTCGCTGTCGACCGCGAGCTGGACCCCGGCGGGCAGCGTCACGCTGCCGGCGGTGACGTGGGCGCCCGCCGTCAGGCCGGCCAGCGACGCCTCGAGGCGGTCAGGCAGGTTCAACGCATCGGCGGTGACCGCCACCCGGTCGTGCTCGACCACGACCAGCGTGTCCTTCGCCGCCTCGCCGACCAGCTGGACGGGCACGTCGACCGTGACCCGCTCGCCGCGGCGGACGATGACGAGATCGACATGCTCAAACGTGTCGCGGACCGGGTCGCGCTGGATGGCCTTGGTCAGGGCGAGTGTCTGCGTACCGTCCGCGAGGGCGATGTTGAAGACCTGGTTCATCCCGCCATGACGGATCGCTGCGGCGAACTCCCGTGCCGGCAGCGCGATGTGCTTCGGCGCCTCGCCATGCCCGTACAGCACAGCCGGCACCTTCCCGGCCCGACGAGTACGGCGGGCGCCGCCCTTGCCGAACTCCGTGCGAAGGTCGGCGCTGATCTTTACCTCGGACACGGCGAAACTCCTGGACGTTCGTGGCTCGTTAGGTTGGGCGGGGCATAGCTCGGGCGGGACTGGGGAACTGCGGTGGCCCGGACGAGGGTGCGTCGGAACGGGTCCGGGGCACCGCGTCGAATCACGGCAGTCCATCCGCACGGATCGGCCCGCTTCGGCGACGCTTGCTAGCCGAACATCAGGCACGGTCGCGCGCAGGAGCTGCCCTCGCCGTGGCAACGCCGCTCAGCTTACCGGAGCCCGATCTGGGCCTTGACGGTGTCCCACCCCTTCCATACCCGCCCCGCCGCGATGGGTGGCGTCTGATGCTGATCGGGCGAATTGTCCGGTGCGGCCAGCCGCGCACCCTGGCGTCGATGAGGGCCAGGACGCCCGTGCTGTCCGGGTGGATCGGGGCCGCGGTGAGCCGGGGACTTCAGTCGGACAGGCGCACCCGTACCCGGCGGTTGGCCTTCCCTTTGCTCTCGACCTTCACCACGCTGATCCGGCCGATCTGGCGCGTCGAGGCCACGTGCGTGCCGCCGTCGGCCTGCTGGTCCAGCCCGACGATGTCGACGATGCGGATCTCCTGCTCGTCGGCGGGGATGAGGCTGGCCTGGGTGCGGATGATGTCGGGCAGCGAGAGCGCCTGGTCGCGGGGAAGCACTCGTACGTCGATCCGTCGATCGGCGCTGACCTCGGCGTTGACCAGTTCCTCGAGCCGGGTCTTGAAGTCCGGCGGTACCTCGGGGAGGTTGAAGTCCATCCGCGCCTCGGCCGGCTCCATGTTGCCGCCGGTGACGAGGGCGCCGAAGTCCCGGAAGACCACCCCGCACAGCACATGCAGGCCGGAGTGGGTGCGCATGAGCAGGCTGCGCCGCTCGTCGGCGACCGCTCCGCGCACGGCGGTTCCCGGCGGCGGCACCGGGTCGCCCTGGGCCGGGATCAGACGGAGATCCTCGCCCTTACGGGTGTCGATGACCTGGGTCTGCACCCCACCCCACAGCAGCACCCCGTGGTCGGGTGGCTGCCCACCGCCGCCGGGATAGAAGGCGGAGCGGTTCAGGACGATGCCGGCCTCGGGGTCGGCCGGATCGGACCAGACCACGGTGCACTCCCACTCGCGCAGGGTCGGGTCGGCCAGGTCGAGGCGTTCGGTGCGCCCGTGATGCGTAACACCCACGGCGCGAGCCTACTTACCGGCTGATTCCGCTCCGCGAGCGTCGCCGGAATTGCCGTGCCGGCCCTCCTCCCCCACTCAGCCACCCGAATTGTTGTTGAGGAACTCACTGATGCGGGTGCGCAGATCGGTCCGGTTGGTCCACATCACCGCTGGCTGGTCGTAGATGTGCAGGGACGCGTTGGGTAGCACCGCCGCGAGCTGCTCGGCGATGACGGGCGGGTGCGCGGCGTCACCACGACAGCCGATCACCAGCGCCGGCGCCGTCACGGCGGCCAGCGCCGAGCGGTCGGGCACCGCGGTCTGGCCCGGCAGGTCGGCGACCGCGGGCGCGAGCCCGTCACGCAGCAGCCCATCCAGGCGCTCGCGGATGTAGCGCCAGGCCGCTGGGCGGTCGCGGAGGGCCGCCGGGATGTCGGCGGAGAGCAGCGAGGCGGCCGCGGGTGCGTCGTCCGCCTCGACGGCCTCGATGAGGGCCCTGATCCGAGCGGTGGAGGCCGACGGGCGGACCTCGTCGAGGACCGCGGGGAGGTAGAAGACGACCTTCGTGAACCGGTCCGGCGTCTGCACGAGCAGCCGGCACAGCGCCCCAGCGCCGAGGCTCACCCCGAGCGCGCGGCTCGCGCCGAACTCGTCGGCGGCGGCCCGAAGGTCGGCAGCCAGATCCACATATGTAAGGCCGTCGCTGGGCGCGTCGGAGCGGCCGTGGCCACGGAACTGGAAGAAGACCTTGCGGCCGGAAACGCCGCTGCCCAGCGGTCGGGTGTCGGCGATGCCGCCGGCGATGCCGTGCGCGAACGCGGTGGTCGGCTCGCCCTCACCCGAGACGAGGTACTCCAGAGTCGCGCCGTGTGGCATCTCTCGCAGTTCGGTTGGCGTGAGGCTCAGCAGCGGCCGGCCGGGTTCGTCGCGGCCCCGCGGCGCGGGCCACCGCTTCGACTTGCCCTCTGGCGGTGGCGGCCAACGGAAGCTTCTCACCAGCCGCCTGACCCGTTGGTGGCGTCGCGCAGCCCCGGCCGCACGTCGAGCATGTAGATCGCCGCCGCGGTGATCGCAGCGAAGGCAAAGATCGAGATTGTCTGTCCGAACACGAACCCGCACACCAGGGTCACCAGCAGGGCTGCGGCCAGGATGCCGAGCCAGGCGTTCTTCGACAGCGACCCGACGATCGGGAACGCGTCGGCCCGCTGAGTCATGCAGTTGATCAGCGCCGCGGCCTCGATCACGACGAGCGCGATCGTGACGAGGAGGTTGACGTAGTACGCGACGTCGCCGTAGAAGAGGAGGGCCAGAGCCACGGGCATCAGCTTAGCCGGCAGCCCTGGCCCTCACGGTGAGTGGCCCTTACGCCCTGGGCGCGGCCTTCTTGACCGCCTTCTTCGCGGCCTTCCGCGCGGGCTTGGCCTGCGTAGTAGTGATCGCCTTCGGCTTGACGGTACGGCGGGTGCGGGTCGTGGTGACGACCTGCTCGCCGTGGGCGACGAGCCCGCTGTAGGCCTCGCGTGCCTCGGCGAAGAGCGTCGTCACGCGCTCGTCCATCTCGGTGCGCAGAGCCTCCACCCGGCCCGGCAGTTCCTGGCGCAGCGTGCGCATCCGCGACGGGATCCGCTCGCGCAGCTCCTCGACCCGGGCGGGCAGCTTCTGCAGTCGGTGGTAGGCGAGCTCGCCCACACCGACAACGGCGTAGAGCGGCTTCGGCAGCCGCGTGGTCGTGGTGGTTCTCTCCTCCACTGTCGTCATGATCGACGTCCCTCCTGTCCGGTGGTGGCGCGTCCTCGCCCCGAGGATGCGGTGTCACGCTTGCGTCCGTGCGATGTCTTGTGGCCCGACGTGTCGTGCCCGTCGGTCGGCGTGTGTGCGGCCGGCGCCGGGGTGCGGCGCGGGCGCGCAGCGGCCTTCGGCCGGGCCGGCGGCGCCGTGGTGTCGGTCTCGGTGCCGCCGCGGGCGTTCTCCCGGCGGAACGTTTCATAGATCTGCGTCAGTGACTGCTTCTGCGCGGCGGTCAGGTCCGGGTCGGCGGCGATCGCTCCCAGCACCGAGTGCCCTTCCTTCTCGCTGAGCAGCCCCGCCCTCAGGTACATCACCGCGGTCGAGACCCGCAGCGCGTCCGCGAGCTGCGACAGCACCTCCGCGGAGGGTCGGCGCAGGCCGCGCTCGATCTGGCTCAGGTACGGGTTCGAGACCCCGGCGCGGTCCGCGAGCTCCCGCACCGAGATCCGCGCGTTGTTGCGAAGGTCGCGGATGAACTGTCCGATGTTCCGCTCTGCGCGCTGGGCAAGGTCTCCGATGTCACGGGGAAGGTCAGCCGGGCTGTGCACGGGGTAGACGTTATCGCCCAGTGCTAACTCTTGCAAGCGTTCTGCTAACTATGGCTAGCGTGACCATTGTCACTCGGCGATGCCCCTGCGAGCCAGTCGGTCAGTGCCCGTACGGCCCCGACCTGCCGGCCACCGCCCAGCACCGGGGTCTGGGCAAGGTCGTCCAGTGCGTGCGTGTCGATGCCCAGCCAGCGCAGGGCGGCGACGAGCACCGGCGTCCGGGCCCGGGCGGCGCCATCGTCGATCTTCACGGCGACCGCCCCGATTCCGGGCACCGCCACCGCGCCGACCCCCTCGGCTCCGGCCTTGCTGAGCAGCCCGGGCACGGCGCGGATGAGCGTCGCGTCCTCGCGGCCGGTGCCGGACATGAGCTCGGGATAGGCGCGCATGGCGTCGGCCACCCGGCGGGGCGGGGACCCTGGCGAGGCGTGCACGCACGCGAGGAAGGCGCGCGCGAGCCCGACGAGAGAGGTGGCGCAGACGGGTGCGCCACAGCCGTCGACTCCCACCGCCGCGACCGCCTCGCCGGTGAACTCCTCGACCGCCTCGCGGCACCGCTGCTGCAGCGGATGGCCCGGGTCGACGTAGTCCACTGTGGACCAGCCGGCGGTGACGCAGGTCAGGAGCATGCCCGCGTGCTTGCCCGAGCAGTTCATGAAGACCCGCTCCGGGCCGCCGCCCGCGCGCAGCACATCGTCGCGCGCCTGCTCGGAGAGCGGCAGGTCCGGCGGGCAGCGCAGCGCGCTCTCGTCGAGCCCGGCCCGGCGCAGCATCGCCCTGACCCGCTCGACATGGAACGGCTCGGCGTTGTGGCTCGCCGACACCAGCGCCAGGTCCGCGTCGTCGGCCAGCGTGAGCCCCGCCGCGAGCATCGCGACGGCCTGCATCGGCTTGTTCGACGATCGCGGGAAGATCTGCCCGTACGGGTCGCCCGCGCGGGCGACGAGCACCCCACGTGCATCCAGGACCGCCACCGAGCCGAGGTGGCGCCCCTCGACGAAGCCGGAGCGCACGACCTCCGCGAGCGCGACGCCGCCGCCGTCGTGGTCGGCCATCAGGTGCGGCGCGGGACGCCGAGCAGGTCCCGGGTCTGAGCGGGGGTCATCGGCGGGCGCTGGGCGAGCCGGGCGACGGCCGCGGCCCGGGCCACGAGCTGCGCGTTGCTCTCCACCGGCTGGCCCTTGGCGTAGCTGACGGTGTCCTCCATGCCGACGCGCAGGTGCCCGCCCGCAGCCAGGCTGGCCAGCAGCACCGGCAGCGTGGTGCGGCCGATGCCCGTGGCGGAGAACGTGGTGCCGGCGGGCAGCGTGCACAGGGCGTTGACGCAGGCGACCAGCGCCTCGGCGGTGCCCGGCATACCGCCTGGCACGCCCATCACCAGATCCAGGTGAACGTGGCCCCCGGCCGGCAGGCCGTGCCGGTCGAGCAGCCGCTCCAATGTGGACAACTGGCCGAGGTCGAAGATCTCGTACTCGGGCACGACGCCACGCTCCTGCATGCGCGTGTGCAGCTCGATGATGAACTCCCAGCGGTTGAGGAAGACGTCCTCACCGAAGTTGACCGTACCCATGGTGCAGGAGGCCATTTCGGGCCCGGCCTCGAGAACGGCGAGCCGCGCCTCCTCCGGGTCGGTGACCGCGCCGCCGGTGGAGAGCTGGACGACCAGGTCGGTCGCTTCGTGCAGCGCGGCCACCGTGTCGCGCAGCCGGCCGAGGTCGAGCGTTGGCCGCGCCAGATCATCACGAATGTGCACATGGATGATGCTCGCTCCGACCGCCTCGCACTCCTTGGCCGTCGCCACCAGCTCGTCCAGCGTCACCGGCAGGGCCGGCACCGACGACTTGTCGACCTCGGCACCGGTCGGGGCGACGGTGATCAGCGTGGGGCTCATCCTGCCGCCTCCGCGGAAAGAAGTACGTCGGCGGTCATCCTGTCTCCCAGGGGTCGATGGACGCGGTGGACGGGCCGACGCGCAGCGTAGCCTCGTCGGGAACCGAGCGCTTGACGACCGCGAGCGCCACGGGCCCGAGCTCGTGATGGCGGGCGGCGGTGCCGACGAAGCCGACCTCACGCCCCTCACTGGTCACCGGCGTTCCCGACGCCGGAAGCTCATCGGTCGCGATGCCGTCGAGATGCAGCAGCACGAGCCGGCGCGGGGGGCGACCCAGGTTGTGCACCCGGGCGACGGTCTCCTGACCGCGGTAGCAGCCCTTGTCCAGGTGTACCGCGCTGGTCAGCCAGCCCACCTCGGCCGGCAGCGTCCGGTGGTCGGTCTCCTTGCCCAGCCGGGGCCGGCGGTTGGCGACCCGTAGTGCCTCGAAGGCCCACAGCCCCGCCGGCGGGAGGCCGAGGGCGTCGACCACAGTGGACACCGATGCCCGCGGGATGAGGAGGTCCACCCCGTACGGCATGCGCCGCGCGTAGCCGCCCGACGGGACCGCCGCGACGTCGTAGCGGGCGGTGGCCGCCGGCGCCACCGAGCTGCTGGCGAACTTCGGACCGGGTACGGGTGAGACGGCCGGTGCTTCGAGCACGCGCACGCCGAGGGCGGTGACCGCGTCCATACTGGACGGTCCCGCCACCGACAGCACGGCCCAGGCGTCGGTGACATCGGCGGGCTCGACCCGCATAAGGAAGCGCATGCGGGTGAGGAAGTCCAGCAGCGCGGTGGCGGTACCGGGCTCGACATCAAGGAACGTCGTCGAGCCGTCGTCCAGCACGACGGCGTGGTGCTCGACGTGCCCGTGGGGCGAGAGCACCAGCATCTCGGTCCCGGCCATCGCGGGCAGCGCGGACAGGTGCTGGGTTGTCACGCTGTGCAGCCAGGTCAGCCGATCTTCGCCCGGCACGGCGACCACGCCCCGATTGCCGCGGTCCACCACCGCGGCGGACGTGGCGAGTAGCCGCTGCTCGCGGATCGGATCGCCATAGTGCGCGGCCACGCCCCGATCGACATCGGCGGCGTCGAGCGCCTCCACCGCGACAGCACCCGCAGCGGCGAGCATCTAGACCTCACCTCCACAGCCAGCACAGATCCCGAAGAGCGCGACGTGCCCCTTGTCGACCAGGAACGCCTTCTCCGTCGCCAGTGTCTGCGCGAGCGCGTCGAGCAGGTCGGCCGCGACGTCGTCGACGCCACCGCAGGCGCGGCAGACCAGGTGCACGTGTTGCTGGTCGGAGACCCCGTGATAGGTCGGCGCGCCATGCGAGAGGTGGGTGTGGGTCACCAGACCCAGCTCTTCGAGCAGCTCCAGTGTCCGATAGACGGTCGTAATGTTGATGCCCGCCGCCGTACGGGCAACATCCGCGTGGACCTGGTCGGGCGTCGCGTGGCCCAGCCGGTAGACAGCCTCGAGGACGAGCTGGCGCTGCGCCGTCAGGCGCAGTCCGCGCGCCCGCAGCGTGGCGGCGAGCGACGGCGGGTCGGAGCGGAGGCTGGGCACCAAGGGCGACACGGCTCTCATGCTAGTTCGCGGGCCGCCGGGCGCTCCGGGGCGCAAGGCCCGAGTGTGGCCTGGTCGCGCTCCGCGCCTTGGGCCCTCCTCCGGGCTTACCGACCGCGCGCCCCCGTCTCGCGTCCGGCGGCTAGGCTGCCTGAACGTGTCCGACCCGAATGCCGTACCGGCCCTCCACCCCCACCCAGCCACCCGAAAGCGCGTGGTAGCCCTGCTCGGTGCCGGGGTCGTCCCGGCCGACACCCCGATCCTGCGCGGCGACGACCTCGGCGTCGTGCGTGGGGACGGCATCTTCGAGACGCTCCACGTCCGGGACGGCCGGGCCTGGCTACTGCCTGAGCACCTGGCCCGGATGGCCCGCTCGGCCGACCGGATGGAAATGCCGCTACCGCCGGCGCCGGCGCTGGCCGAGCTGGCCGGTCAGGCGCTGGCCCCGTGGCCGGCCGACACCGAGGGCGCGCTGCGGATCGTCTGCACCCGTGGCCCGGAGCACGGCGGCGACGTCACGGTCTTCGCGAGCGTCTTCGCGGTTCCGGAGGCCAACCTGCGGGCCCGGCGCGACGGCGTGACCGCGGTCACCGCCACCCTCGGGTTCCCGGCGCACCTACGACCCGACACCCCGTGGCTGCTCGGCGGGGCCAAGACGCTTTCGTACGCGGTCAACATGGCCTCGCTGCGGTGGGCCCGCTCCCGTGGCGCCGACGACGTGCTCTGGGTCTCCTCGGACGGCTACGCGCTCGAGGCGCCGACATCCACGCTCGTGTGGCGCGACGGCGAGACCCTCCGGACGGTCCCGGCCGAGGGCACCGGCATCCTTGCCGGCACCACCGCGGCCTACCTGCTCGCCAACGCAGGCCGGCTCGGCCTCGGCGCCGCCGAGGGCCTCATCACGCCGAGCGGGCTCGCGCACACGGGCGGGGCGTGGCTGACCTCGTCGGTGCGCGGGGTCGCCGCGGTCCGCACCCTGGACGGCACCCCGCTGCCGTACGACCCCGGCCTCACGGCCCGCATCCGCACGCTGCTCGGCTATCAGTTGCCCTGACCCTCCGGTCCCCCGCCCCTCAAAAGGGGCAAAGACGGCCAGCCGTTACTGGTTTTCCTAGGCTGGGGGTGACCACACACCGCGTCCCGTCTGCACCCCATCCCGGACGCGGTCAGGAGGAGGGTGACGGGGATGTTGTACGCGGCGGAGATCGGCGAGACGTTCACGAACCTGCTCGGCAACGTCGTAACCGTCGCCGCCAGGGTCGTGATCTTCCTCGCCATCATGGCCCTCGGCTGGATCGTGGCCCGGTGGATCCGTCGGGTGCTCGCCGGCTTCCTCGAGCGCGTCGGCTTCGACCGGGCGGCGCAGCGCGGCGGGTTGCACCGGCTACTGGGCCGTCGCAGCGCGAGCGATCTGACCGCCCGGCTGGTGATGTTCGCGTTCCTGCTGTTCGTGCTGCAGCTGGCTTTCGGCGTGTTCGGCCCGAACGCGGTCAGTGACCTGATCGCGCGGGTGATCGCCTGGCTGCCGAGCCTGTTCGTCGCGGTCGTCATCGTGGTGGTGGCCGCCGCGATCGCCGGCTGGGTCAAGGAGATGATCTCCGGCGCGCTCGGTGGGCTCAGCTACGGCCGGGCGCTCGCCGGCGCCGCGCAGGTCGCCATCCTCGTGCTCGGCGTCTTCGCGGCGCTGAGCCAGGTCGGCGTCGCGAGCTCGGTCATCACGCCGGTGCTGTGGGCCCTCCTCCTCGCGATCGTCGGCGTGTTCGTAGTCGGCGTCGGCGGTGGCCTCATCAAGCCGATGCAGCACCGTTGGGAGCGCATGCTCAACCGGGCCGAGGCCGAGACGTCGGTGGCGGCGGAACGGGTCCGGGCCAACCGGGCGACCCGCGGGGCCGCTCCGGGCTGGGGGTACGTGGACGTCAACGAACCGGGTGGATTCGACCAGCCCGCGTACGGCTCCAGCATGACCAGCGACGAGCGACCGCCTGCGACAGCGGCCGGCGCCGCAGCCCCCGGGGCGTACGGACCGGGTGAGCCCCCGGTGCGAGCTGACCGGCCCGGCTACGAGGACGAGGACCGCGAGCGCTGACCCGGGGGCGCGGTCAGCCGGCGATCCGGGCCAGGCGCGCGGCGAGGTGGTTGGTCATCGGCTGACCGACGGCCGCCATTCCCTGGGCATAGAGCAGGTCCCGGTCGACGATGCCATAGAGGCGCTGTCCGGCGGTGACCTCCTTGGCCGTCGCGGTGCGCAGGACGGCGTCGGTGGACATCTCCAACTTCACTCCGTCGATATGTCCAATGTGGAGTTCCATGATGCCGGTCGGGGTGCAGAACAGCGCCTCGATCTCGTTGGTGGGGGTGCCTCCCGCGTCGGTGACGGGGCGCCACCACCCCATCTCCCGCCCGCCGGGGCGAATCTTCTCGCCGTCGGGGGTCACGAGCCAGGCGCGGGAGGAGTACGACAGGAACGGGCGCCCGTCGTGGCTGATCCGGATCTCCTGCGCATACTCGAATGGCTCGATGGTCGGGTACTCCCCTCCGCCACGGCCGCGCCACACGCCGATGAACGGCAGCAGCGGCTGCACCGCCGTGTGCAGCGGCGGGCCGACCCGCAGGTCGTGCGTGTCCGGGTAGGGGTAGTCGCCCGGATCGGGGGCATCCAGATAGGCCGGCCGGCTCCCCGTCACGACCGGCCCCGCCCCACCCGGACACCGAGGTAGACCAGCACACCCGCGAGCGCGCCGAACCCGGCCACGAGCAGGCTCACGAACCCGATCTCGGTCATGCGCAGGATTTTAGGCCGGCGGAGGCGTCCTACGCTGAGCGACATGACGACACGATCCCTTGTGGTCAAGGTGACGGCCGGGGCCGACGCACCGGAACGCTGCTCGCAGGCGTTCACGGTCGCCGCGACCGCCGCCGCCGCCGGCGCCACCGTCTCGCTGTGGCTGACCGGCGAATCCTCGTGGTTCGCGCTGCCCGGTCGCGCGGAGACGTTCCAACTGCCGCATGCCGCTCCGCTGAAGGACCTGCTCGACGCGGTCCTCGAGGCCGGCACGGTCACACTGTGCACCCAGTGCGCCGCGCGCCGCCAGATCACCCAGGGTCACGTCATCAAGGGCATCCGTATCGCCGGCGCCGCCACGTTCGTCGAGGAGGCCATGGCCACCGGCGCCCAGGCGCTGGTGTACTAGCGGTCAGACTCGGCATCCGGTGGTGGCGGTGACGATCGTGGCATCCTCGTGCACCCGTACCGCCACTTCGATGGCGGAGGTCCGGTAGGCGAACAGAGATGCTTCCTCCACCACGACCGTGGCGCCGGCCATCTCGTCCAGGGCCGTGCGCAGGTCACCGGCGTAGGGCGCCAGACGCACCTCGACCGTACCCAGAAGCCCACCGTCCACACACGACACAGAGCCCAAGGCCCACGCCCCGTCGCCCAGGCCCAGCCGGGAGAGCAGGTCCGGCAGCACATCGGGCGGGAGCTCGGGGGTCACGTCGGTCGTCTGGAGGTCGCCGACCGCGCGGCAGTCCCCGGTGTCGGCGACGAACCGCACCTCGCCAGGGCCGGGCACGCTGCCGGTGAGCAGCACCCAGTAGCCCACGTCGGCGCTCAGCCGTGGGTCGTCACCACCGCGGACCACTGCCTGGTAGGCGGCCGGCAGCCGGTCCGCGACCCGGGTCAGCAGGCCGACCTCCGTGCCCGGCGGCACCACGGCGACCAGCGCGCGCCGGTAACGTCCACCGCCGCGGAACACCGTGACGTCGCACGACTCGACATGCTCGAAGCCACTGACCGCCACGACCGCGTCGGCCTCGGCCGCCACGACGGAGGCGACGAGCGCGATGGCCTCGTTGACGATGGGCCGGGCGCTCGCGACCGTGGTCTGCTCGCGGTCGGTGGCAGTCGGGTTCGCGAAGCCGAACCAGGCGCTGGCCAGGAGGATCACCAGCCACACCGCGCCGATGATCAAAAACCGCCGGCGCACCCGTGGCCTCGGTGCCGCGGGCGGGGCCGGGGTCCACGCGGGGGGCGGCGACGTCACCCGCCCATCCTGCCATGGGCATGACGCCCACCCGGGCGACCGCACATGCCATCAATGATCACGGTGTGCCGCTCGTGCGCTGACAACGGCACGCGCGCCACCCGGCGATCTCGTCTCATGATCACCGTGTGGCCCCTGTGCCGGAGCACGGCCGCGACCGACACACAGCGATCGTGCTAAAGCTGACGACGGCAGCCAATGACCGTACGGGTCGACCACGACGGTCGGTCCGCCGAGGCGTACGGACCGACCGGTCGGTGTCGTCAGGCCGCCGGGACCTGCAGTGCGACCGCGGTGACGCCGCGGTCGGCGGTCACCTCGGTGGCTCCGTTGCCGGCGCGCGACAGCGCCCGCAGCGTCCACGTGCCCGGCGCCGCGAAGAACCGGAACTGCCCCGCGGCCGAGGTCACCACCTCGGCCGCGAACTCGCCGGTCGCGTCGAGCAGGCGCACGTACGCGCCCGCGATCGGCTCGCCGTCGCCGGCGGTCACGACGCCGGTGATCACGGTCTCCTGCGCCAGGTCAACGGTGGCGGGCAGGGCGGCGCCCTGCTCCGGTGCGCCGCACCCGAGACTGCTCACGGACATGTATATCTCCTCCGTCCCGGGCCGTCAGGCCGTACCGGGCTGGTCTCCGAGGGCGACCGGCACGCCCACCAGCGATCCGTACTCGGTCCAGGAGCCGTCGTAGTTCTTCACATCCTGATGGCCGAGCAGCTCGCGCAGCACGAACCAGGTATGCGACGAACGTTCGCCGATGCGGCAGTAGGCGATGGTCGACCTCGAGCCGTCGAGCCCGGCCGCGCCGTAGATCGCCCGCAGCTCGTCGTCGGACTTGAAAGTGCCGTCCTCGTTGGCCGCCTTGGACCACGGAACATTGAGGGCGGTCGGGATGTGGCCGGCGCGCTGGGCCGACTCCTGCGGCAGATGGGCCGGGGCCAGCAGCCGGCCGGCGAACTCGTCGGGTGAGCGGACATCGACGAGATTCTTGGCCCCGATGGCGGCCACGACCTCGTCGCGGAATGCACGGATCGACGCATCCTGATCGGAGGCCACGTAGGTGCTCACCGGGCGGGCGACCGGGTCGGCCACCAGCGTCCGGTTGTCCAGCTCCCACTTCTTGCGGCCACCGTCGAGCAGGCGCAGGTGCTGGTGCCCATAGAGCGCGAAGTACCAGTACGCGTACGCCGCGAACCAGTTGTTGTTGCCGCCGTAGAGGACGACGAGGTCGTCGTTGCCGATGCCCCTTGCCGACAGCAGCGCCTCGAACTGCTGCTTGTTCACGAAGTCCCGGCGGACCGGATCCTGCAGGTCCTTCCTCCAGTCGAGCTTCACCGCACCGGGAATGTGACCGGCGTCGTAAGCGGTGGTGTCCTCATCGACCTCGACGAAAACGACGCCGGTCGCGCCGAGGTTCTTCTCGGCCCAGTCGGCGCTGACGAGTGCGCTGTCGCGACTCATGTGTGACTCCCTACCAGATGTCTGATGGTGGTGGTGGTCGATGGCTCCTGCGGTCGTCGGCGCACCGGACAGCGACGCCGCGGCGCGCCCGAGCCAAGCGTGTCTGACGGGGCGACTTGGCGGATGCGGAACGGCAACAGCTTGCCGGAAGGAAGGTTGCCTGACGGACGAACGGGGTCCTACCGCACTACGCCACCGCAGCTCGCGCAGCTTGCCGAGGGATCAGGCAAGCATCCAGGGGCGGGGACACAGGCACGTGGCCACACGGCACAGGTCGACCGCGCGCCGCTTGGTGAGCATGGTGCCCATGGCAGACGAGGCTACCAGTGGGATACGGGAGCGCCATGCGCTAACCGGATCCTGGGATCACATCGAAGTTAGGAAACTAATCAACGTGGAGTGACAAGCGAGACCTGGCGGCCGGTGGCGGTGATCGCCAGACCGTCCGGGGTGACGGTCAGCGCGTCGATGGTGATGTCGAACGGAAGCGGCGGCATGGCCGCCACGATGACGGCGTTCGCCAGGCGGTCGAGGACCGGCAGGGCGACGTCCGGCACCGTCATGCCCGAGGCCGAGGCGTCGCGGAAACCCAACTGGATCTGGCCGGCCTGCACGGTCACCTCCGCGACGGCCGAGATGGGAATCTCGAGCCCGACAACGCTCACGATCCCGCTCGCGTAGAGGGCGCCGTCCTGCTCGGTGAAGGTCACGTTGCTGATGTAGTAGTCGGACAGGTCGACCAGGGCGGACAGCCCGGTGTAGGAGACAACCCCGCTGCCGACGACCTGCTCGGCGGTCACCGGGGCGTTGCCGCGCATCAACTCCGTGGCCTGCGCCTCGACCCCCGTCGCCACGACGTGCAGCGCCGGCAGCATCGCCTCCCGACCGTCGCCCTGGAGCCGGACATCGGTGATGTCGATGGCGATGCTGTCGTACCGGCCCCGGGCGACCTGGGTCAGGAACGGCGTGCCGCCCATGCCCACATCCAGCGTGGCGTAGCTGACCTGGCGAGCCTGTAGCTCGGCGGCGATCCGGGAGCGCATCTCGCTCTCGGCGGCCGCCGCGGCCGCCCGGTCCGCGACCGCGAGCACTACCGCGAGGATCAGGACGATGCCGAGAACAGACTGCCACCGACCCGGTCGACGCCTCGGCCGCCGGTGCGGGATCGACTGGGCCACGCGGTGCTCCCTGCGGGTCGTTTCGCTCAGGCTGGTCATCTGATGCCCTCGCCTTCCGTACGCCGGCTGATCTGGTCCGTACGTTCGGACGGCAAGCCGTACGGTCTACGCCGCCCCCCGGCTCAGCGCAGGATGACGCCGACCACGTAGGAGGCCGGCGCCGCGAAGGCGAACGCTCCGAGCGGGCCCTGCATGTGCCGGGCCAGCCACATGAACGGCGCGTCGCCCTCGAGCTTGCGTCCTGCCTCTGCATACCCGGTGCCGAGATCAACAACCAGGGCGACGAGGACGGCTGCCATCCCGCCCAGCGCGCCGTCCAGCGTGCCCAGACCATCGACGAGGCCGCCCGCGACCGCGGCCGCGGCTGTGCCGGCCATCGCGCCGGCGATGATGCCGGTCGATCCACGCGGCACCTGGGAGGAGATCCTGGGCGAGGGGGCGATGACGTCACACCAGCGCGCGGTGGCGATCCCGACGCCGACCGCGGCCAGGGCCGTCAGCAGCACCTGATCCCCCAGCGGCTGGCGGGAGAGCACCGCCAACGAGGCGAAGGCACTGACGCCGACGACGACCACCATGGTGACGCCCAGCGACTCGGTCACCCCGGCCCGGCCACCGCGCAGGGCGAGCTGCCCGATCACAGCGGCCACGAAGCCGCCCGCGATGACGTACCCGATCGGGTACAGCGACGCCTCGACGGGCAGGTTCACCGCCACCGCGCCGCCGGCGGCGGTGAGCAGGCCCACCACGGCCACGACCCACGGGCTCGGCGGCCGGCTCGCGACCGTCCAGGCGAGCACGAAGAGCAGCTGCGCGCCGAAGAGGACGATCGTGAACCCGGTCTGCGTGGCCTGGGACCCGATCACCAGCCCGAACGCGAGCAGGAGCGAGAAGCCGCCGATCGCCAGCGAGAGCGTCCGCCGGATCGGCACGGGCGGCGCGGTGTCCTCCTTGGGGCGGCCCGGACGCCGGCGGCCGTCCCTGACCGGACGGCCCCTGGTCGGCTTGCCCGGCCCACCCTTTCCCGGACCCGGCCCGTTGCCGCGGGGCGGGGCGGCCAGACCCGGTCCCGGGCGGCCGAACCGGGGGTCACCCACGGCGCGCGGGTCCGGGGAGCCCGTACGGGCACGGTCGTCGGGTCCTGGCAGCACGCCCTGATCGTGCCACAAACCTGACTCCCGCCCACGCCTCGGCCACCCACGACGGACCGTCCGAAGGGGTCCGGTGCCCTCGACCGCTCGAGTTCAGCGCGATCCGTCCGCGTGTCCCGGAAGATCTCAAGCCGATTGCGGGATGATCTCGGATAGGTTACGGGTGGGAAAGGTCACGTCGAATTCGCCCAGCCGGCGGGAAACGGGTTGCTGACGTTCGCTTCTGGGACAGCTAGGGTGTCGATATCTACCCGTCAGCGAGGCCGGGTTCTGCGTACCGTCGGACCCCGGCGGTGCCGCAGGCAACTCGTCCCGTGCGGCCGACCGGCCGCGAGACGGAGGTAGACGTTGGAGATTCTGCTCCTGACCGCGGCCACGGGTGCCAGCGGTTCGGCCGGTGTGCTGCCGGCCCTCGATCTGCTCCCCCACACGCTGCGCACGGCGCCCCGGGATGTGCGCGCCCTCGTCGCCGGCACCAGCCCCGACGTGGTCATCATCGACGCCCGCTCCGAGCTCGCGGAGGCGCGCGCCACCTGTCGCATGCTGCACGCGACCGGCCTGGGCGTACCGATGGTGGCGGTAGTGACCGAGTCCGGCCTCGTCGCGCTCAACGCCGACTGGGGCGTTGACGACGTCGTCCTCAACACGGCGGGCCCGGCCGAGGTCGAGGCCCGGCTGCGGCTGGCCCTCGGCCGGCTGAGCAGCGCGGCCTCCGTCGGCGGCGGCATGATCCGCGCCGGCGAGCTCACCATCGACCCCGACACCTACGCGGCCAAGCTCAAGGGCCGCCCGCTCGACCTCACCTACAAGGAGTTCGAGCTGCTCAAGTTCCTCGCCCAGCACCCGGGCCGGGTCTTCACCCGCGACCAGTTGCTGCGCGAGGTGTGGGGCTACGACTACTTCGGTGGCACCCGCACGGTGGACGTGCACGTCCGGCGCCTGCGGGCCAAGCTGGGCTCGGAGTACGAGTCGATGATCGGGACCGTCCGGCAGGTGGGCTACAAGTTCGTCACTCCACCGAACCGGGCGCTGCCCGAGGCCGACGCGATCGCCACCGTCCGCGAGCGGGTCACCGCCCCCTGAGACACCCCCGGGCCCGGCGCTGTCACCGGCGCCGGCGCTTGGGCCATCCCGACGCCGCCCGCACGCCGCGCCGACCGTGCCCGCTAACGTACGGACGTGGGAACGTTGCCGCATGATTCGCCGCCCAATCGGCGCACGAGCCGGCCGGACGCGCGACGAGCGGTGCGGGCCGTCGCCCGTCTGGAGCCGGACGAGGTCGCGGAGATCATCGCGCTGACCCATGCCGCCGGTGACGCGGACGGGGCATACCCGCTGTCGGAACACGTCGTCCTGCATCTGCGCCACGGCGGCGACTTCCCCGCCACCCACCTGGTCGCACGGCTCGATGGGGAACTGGTCGGGTATGCCCACATCGATCCCACCGACGTGGTCGAGGGGCCGTCGGCCGAACTGTGCGTCCATCCGCTGCACCGGCGCCAGGGCCTCGGCCGAGCGCTGGTGATGGCCGCCATCGATGCCGCCGCCGCCCACGACCCGCAGGGCCGGCTGCGGCTGTGGGCGCACGGCGACCACCCATCGGCGAACGCGCTGGCGCTCTCGCTCGGCCTGGCGCGGGCCCGCGTGCTGTGGCAGATGCGGCGGTCGCTGTTCGCACCGGTGGACGCTCCGGTTCTTCCGGATGGTGTGACCCTGCGCGAGTTCCGCCCCGGCGCGGACACCGACGCCTGGCTGGCGCTCAACGCCCGCGCCTTCGCCCACCTGCCCGACCAGGGCGGCTGGACCGTGCAGGATCTCCAGGTACGGCTGGGCGAGCCTTGGTTCGATCCCGCCGGGTTCCTCATCGCCGAGCGGGTCTCGGACGGGGCGATGCTCGGCTTCCACTGGACGAAGGTCCACGGTGGACACTCGGCCCAGGCGCACGCCGTCGGCCACCACCATGAGCACGGCCACGACCACGACCCGATCGGTGAGGTCTACGTGCTGGGCGTGGACCCGGCCGCGCACGGCGTGGGGCTCGGTGTCGCGCTCACCCTCGCGGGGTTGCGCTATCTGCGCGGGCGCGGCCTCGACCAGGTGATGCTCTATGTGGACGAGAAGAACGAGGCCGCGATCGGGCTCTACCAGCGGCTCGGCTTCGCCCGCTGGTCGACCGACGTCTGCTTCCGCCGGCCCAGCTGACGACGCGTCACCGTGGGCGGCATGCGCGTCGGGAATCCGGTTCCGCCGGACTTCACGGACTTCGTCGTCCGTCACGACGCCAGGCTCGCCCGCGCGTGCGCCGAGGTCGCCGGCAACGACCAGGTCGCGCACGCGATGCGGCTGGAGTTGCTCGTCGCCGTAGCGGGTCGCTGGCGCCGGTGGGCGCCTGGGGCGCGAACCACACACGCGCTCGTACGGTTGGAGAACCTGTTGCGCCGCCGGGCGCGGGAGTACCGAGCGGCGCCGCGGCCGTCCGCGCTGGACCTGACGTCCACCCTGCACCTGCGGGCCTCGCCCGAGCAGCCCGCGGACGACGAGTCCGCGGACCTGGCGGCGGCGGTGTGGGGACGAGCCGTCCGCGTTCGGCGGCGGCGCTGGACCTGGCTCGGGGCGGCGGCGCTCGTCCTGCTCGCCGTCGTGGCCCTCGTCCCCCCGGGCGAGAAGCACGACGCCGTGCTGCCCGACCGGATCCCGGATGGCGTGACCATACTGGCGCCGTTCGCCGAACTGACCGAGGCGTCGCCGGACCTGCTCGCGCTGCCGGCCTACCTGCTGCTCGATCCGGCCTCCGTGGATGCCATGCCGTCGCTGGAGTCCGCACCGCTCGCCCGCGCGGTGGTGGCTGCCAACGGGAACGCCGGGCGCCTGGTCCTGGCGGGGTACGCGGTCGATCCATCGGCCGGAGACGATGAGCAACGGGTGATTCCGGATCGACCCAACGACCGCCGTCGCGTCGAGCACCCCGCGCTCGCCGGCGCCGGCCTGCTCGCCACCTCCCTGTCGCCGGACGGCACGACGGTGGCATTGTCCCGGGGGGCCGACCTGGTCCTGGTCGACGTACGCAGCGGGCAGGTCCGCACGGTCACGGTCGGCGCGCTCCAGCCGGAGGTGCCAATACTCCTATGGCTGAGCACATCGACAATCCTCCTGCCCGGCCCGGATGAAGGTATCGTCGTCGATGCACTGACCGGTGACGTCACCGCCGTCGACGTCCTCGTCGCCGACGTACTCACCGCGCGGGGCTTCGAGCAGCCCCGCCTGAGCCAGTTGGTCGCGACCACCCCGAGCGACCTCGTTGCCGATGACGCCATCCGGGCGGTGCTGCTGCGGTGGCGGGAGACCGACGCCCTCGAGCGCCGGGAACCCGCGGCCGGCGCGGGGCAGGTGGGTATCCGGCGGATCGTCGCCGGCCCGCGCTGGCTCGGCGACTGGGCCGGCCCGGGGTGGGTGTCGCCCGAGGTCGTCGCCCGGGCGTGCGATCCGGATACGCTGCTGCTCCCCCGCGGTATCGACCCCGCCGTTGCCGCGATCGTCGCTATCGCGGAGACCGGAGACTACCTCGGCACACTCGCCGCCACCGGCAGCGTGCGGGTCGAGGTACTCGGCTTTGACGATCCACAGAGGATCCTCGTCGCCGCGTACGTCGACGGGAGATCAGCGCTGCTGGCGTGGGACCCCCGCAGCGGCGCGATCACCCTCGGTACGCTAATGAACGCAGAGACGTCGATATCCGTCGCCGACCTACTAGCCACCTGACCCAGCCGGTCAGCGGCTCCTGATCGGGCGCCTCAGGTGAACGCGGCCACGCCGGTGAGTGCCTCGCCGATGACCAGCTGGTGGATCTCCGACGTGCCCTCGTAGGTCAGCACGCTCTCCAGGTTGTTGGCGTGCCGCAGCACCGGGTACTCCAGGCTGATCCCGTTCGCGCCGAGGATGGTGCGGCACGTTCGGGCGATCTCCAGCGCCTCGCGTACGTTGTTGAGCTTGCCCACGCTCACCTGCGCCGGCCGCAACTGGCCGGCGTCGGCGAGCCGCCCGAGGTGCAACGCCAGCAGGTACCCCTTCTGCAGCTCCAGCGCCATGTCCGCGAGCTTGGCCTGGGTGAGCTGGAACCCCGCGATGGGCCGGCCGAACTGCTCCCGCGTCGTGGCGTAGGCGATCGCGGTCTGCAGGCAGTCGCGGGCGGAGCCCAGCGAGCCGAAGACGATACCGAGCCGGGCCTGGGTGAGGCAGGATAGCGGCGCTTTGAGTCCCAGCGCCTGCGGCAGGCGGGCCGACTCCGGCACCCGCACCCCGTCCAGCACGAGCTCGCCGGTGACCGACGCCCGCAGCGACAGCTTGTGCTTCACCTCGTTCACGGTCACCCCGGGCGTAGGGATCGGCACGAGGAAGCCCCGGATCCGGGCGGCCGGTAGATCATCTCCGTCGTCGGTCCGGGCCCACACCACGGCCACGTCGGCGACGGGCGCGTTGGTGATCCACATCTTGGTGCCGCTGATCACCCAGTCGTCGCCGTCCCTCGTCGCGCGGGTCGCCATCGACGCCGGGTCGGAGCCGTGGTCGGGCTCGGTCAGGCCGAAGCACCCGATCCGCTCCCCTGTGGCCATCGCGGGCAGCCACTCCTGCTTCTGCTCCTCCGAGCCGTACTTCCAGATCGCGTACATAGCCAGCGATCCCTGCACGCTGACGATGCTGCGCACCCCCGAGTCCCCGGCCTCGAGCTCGAGGCAGGCCAGGCCGTAGCTCACCACGGACGTACCGGCACACCCGTACCCGGTGAGGTGCATGCCGAGCAGGCCCAGCTCGCCGAAGCGGGTGGCGAGGTCACGGGTCGGCGCGGTGCCCGCCTCGAACCACCGCGCCACGTGCGGCCGTACGGTCTCGTCCACCACCTTCCGCACGACCTCGCGCACGGCGCGCTCCTCCTCGGTCAGCAGCGAGTCGAGCGCGAGCAGCTCCAGCGGATCGGTGACCATGCTGGGAGGTTAGCTTGGCCGGTGGGGCTAAGGCGTGGGCGGGATTGGCGCCGAACGCCACCGGCCCCGGTGCACAACCTCCTCGACCGGCTTGCGGCCTCGCTTGAGCGAGCCCGAGCGGTGGTCGGTGGCGCGGTAGCCGACGCTGATCGCCCCGATCGGCGTGTAGTCGTCCGGCACGTCGAAGGCGACCCGGTAGACCGCGTCGCGCTCCGGCGGGATGCCGAAGAAGCAGGCGCCCAGCCCTTCGTCGACGGCGGTCAGGAGCATCAGCAGGCTCGCGAAGCCGGTGTCGATGTGCCAGAACGGGACCGGCCAGTGCGCCTCGTCCTTGTCCGTCCACCCCTTGTCGGGCTCCGCGTATCGATTGATGTAAACGCTGCGGTTCGAGTGCGGAACGATGATGAGCGGGGCCGTGCGCATGTTCGTCAGCCACTCCTGCCACACGTCGGTCTCCGGCGTGGCCGCCGCCCAGAACCGGTCCCGGTCGGCCGGCTCCTCCAGCACCAGGAACCCCCACCCCTGGGAGAACCCGGCCGACGGCGCGTGCAGCGCATGCTCCAGGATCCGCTCCCGCACCTCGGGCGGCACCGGTCGGTCCGGGTCGTAGTTGCGAACCATGCGCCGCCGCCGGACCACCTCGCGAAACTCCATGCCGCCAGCCTGCCAACACCACGGCCGGCCGCGCTGGCCGGGTGCTCCGCTTCAGCCCGTACGGCAGAATGTCCGCTTCGGGCGGCGAACTCCCATCACCCGCGACCAGGGTGGACCTCAGGTCAGCGGGCGGATGCCCCAGGTCCCGTGCCAGGTCTGGGCCGGTTCCAGGGTGATGAGGTCGCGGCCGGAGCGGAACGCGTCGGGCGGACAGGTCATGGGCTCCACGGCGACCGAGCGGCGGCGGCGGTCGCCGGGCAGCGTGTCCCCGGTGAAGACCTGCCACCAGCCGAAGCCGGGGTCAGCCCACACGGCCACGCCCCGACCGTCCGAGGTGGACAGCGTGACCTCGCTGGATCCGTCTTCCTCCCGTACGACATCGCCGAACGCGACATCGAGCTCCAGCGCGCCGAGGGCCCGGGGCTGGGTGAAGTCGTACTCGGTGCCGGCCACCTTGGCCGCGCCGATCGGCAGTAGCCGGCCGTCGAGCAGCAGCCGGGAGCGGGCCGGCACGCGCAGCAGCACCTCGGGCACCGGGGCACCGGCGAACAGGTACGGGTGGACAGCGAAACCGAACGGGCTTGGTGAAGTGTCCACATTGGTCACGGAATGGTAGGCGCGCAGGCCCTCCGCGCTCACCTGGTACGTCGTCGACAGGGAAAGCGCCCACGGGTAGCCCTGCTGCGGCGGCAGCTCGTACTCGAGGGTGACCTCGTCGGGCGCGGCCTTCGTGGCGTGCCACCGGGTCCACTCCACCAGGCCGTGGATCGCGTTGTGTCGCTCCGGCTCGGTGAGCGGGAGCCGGTAGGTCGTGCCCTCGAAGCTGTACCGGCCGTCGCGGATCCGGTTGGGCCACGGGATGAGGACCGAGCCGGCGCTGCCCGGGCGGATCTCGTCCGGGCCGTACCCATCGACGATGGGCACTCCAGCCACCGTGTATGTCCGTAACCCTCCGCCGACCTCGACCACGACCGCCTCGTGTCCCGCCGCCGCGACCGACCACTGCTCTCCGGAGGCACCCCGCATGCCGCGACCCTACCGGTTGGGGTGCGTGCGAGCTACCGCTGCTGGCTACTGGGCCGCTGCTGGCTGCTGGGCTGGTAGCGGGCCAGGGCGGGGAACGCGATCGCGAGCGCGGTCGAGACGAGCGCGGCCGCGATGCCCCCGCCCACCCACGACACGGTCGGGCCGACGAACGCGGCCGTCACGCCGGCGCGCAGGTCACCCACCCGGGGGCCACCGGCGACCACCGCGAAGAAGACGCCCTGCATCCGGCCCCGCAACTCGTCCGGGGCGTACTCCTGCAGGATGGTCTGCCGGTACACGGCACTGACCAGGTCGGCCGCGCCACCGACGGCGAGCAGCGCCAGAGCGACCCACAGCGACGACGCGAGCCCGGCCGCCGCGACGGCGATGCCCCACACCACCACGGCCACCACGAGCGCCAGGCCCTGGCGGCGGACGCGGGAGGTCCAGCCCGACGTCAGCCCGGCGAGCGCTGAGCCGATGGCGATCGCCGCGTAGAGCGCACCGATCGACCCGGAACCGAACCGCTCCTCGGCCGCCTCGGGGAAGAGCGCCCGGGGCAGCGCCAACACCATGGCCGCGATGTCGATGACCAGCGAGAGCCAGAGCACCGGCGCGCTGGCGATGAACGCCAGGCCCTCGCGGATCTCGTGCCACGTGGGACGGGCGTCGGCCACCGCGGCGGGCTCCGGTGGCCCGGGCCCGTCGGCGCGACCGGGCTGGATCGATGGCAGGCGCACGGTCGCCCAGAGCACGACCGTGAAGGCGACGACATCGACGGCGTACGCCCATCCGAAATGCCGGTCCATGACGAGCAGGCCGGCGAGCAGCGGTCCCACGGTCATCGACAGAGTCATGGCCGTCATGTTCAGCGCGTTCGCGGCCGGGAGCTCCATGGCCGGGACGAGCCGGGGGACGATCGCACCGCGGGTCGTCAAGCTGATCCCCATGCCGGTCGACTGCACCGCGGTGAGCACCAGGAGCAGCCACGGGTCCACGACATCGATAGCCGTGAACAGCAGCAGCACCAGCGTCGCCGCCCACATGAGCAGGGATGAGCCGAGCAGCAGGACCCGCCGGTCCATCCGGTCGGCGACCGCGCCTCCCCAGAGCGCGAATGACACGAGGGGGACGAGGCTCGCGACGCCCAGGAGTCCGACCCAGAACGACGAGCCGGTAAGCGTGAACATCTGCACCGGGACAGCGACGGCCGTGAACGCCAGACCGAGGTTGGCGACGGCCATACCGACGAACAGGCGGCGGAACGGGAGGTGCCGCAGCGGCCGGGTGTCGATGGCATGCCGCCGGAAGAACCCCATCAGCGCCACTACGGTGCCAGCCGTTCGACCACCCACGCGTCCCGGTCGCGGCGGTAGCGCAGCCGGTCATGCAGCCGACCCGGCCGGCCCTGCCAGAACTCGACGGTCGACGGCCGCACGAGCAGCCCACCCCACTGGGGCGGCGCGGGCACCGCCGTGCCCTCGGGGAACCTGGCCGCGACCTCCGCCACAGCCTCGTCCAACTGGGCTCGGGTCACCACGCGGGACTGCGGGCTCGCCCACGCGCCGAGCTGCGCCTCCCGGGGGCGGGTCGCGAAATAGACCTCGGTCTCAGCCCGGTCGACCGGCTCCGCCGTTCCGCCGACGATCACCTGCCGGCCGATCGGATGCCAGCCGAAGACCAGGCTGACGGACGGGTTCGCCGCGATCTCGGTGGCCTTGCGGGAACCGTAGTTGGTGAAGAAGACGAATCCGCGCTCGTCCACGCCCTTGAGGAGGACCGTACGAGCGCTGGGCGCACCCGTCGGCCCGGCGGTGGCGACGACCATCGCGTTGGGCTCGATGATCTCGGGCGCGACCACCGCGTCGGCGAACCACCGCTGGAACTGCTCCAGCCACGCCCCGGCGAGCTGATCCTCGGTCAGTGCCTCGATGCTCGGTTCGCCGGCTCGCCGCGACGGTGCGCCGGCCACCCGCGGGTCGTACTCGCGGCGCATCGCCGCGGGATCGGGCGGGTGAAAGGGGCTGTCACCGGGCACCCGATCATTCAACGCGCGACTGGCCAGGCCCGTACGCCCGCCCCCTCGACGCCGACCGCCGGCCGCTGACGCCGGCGCCGACGCCAACGCCGGCGCCGGCGCCGGCGCCCGCGCCGACCGGTGGGGGTTGCGGGGAGGGGCGGGAATATCACCCCCCC